>CAZRCI010000019.1:0-92276 GCA_964598535.1 uncultured Planctomycetaceae bacterium
AAGAATTCAACGGGCTGCGACATCGCAGGGATGCGATGGCAAAATAGCGACGCGGGGTCGTTATTTTGCGAGCCGTGCGGAGCTTGCTCCGCACTTGGCGAGGTTGAAAAATGTCACGATGGCATTTTTCAACAGGCTGCTAGGCCAAAATTAGACAGATCGACGTGCCGAAAGGAGTCACGGCAAATGGCGAAGCGACGGAAACGCCGACGGCAGAAAGAATCGAACAAGCTGCTGATCGGCTTGGGCGGGCTGCTGGCTGCCGCGACGGTGCGCACTTGGATGTCGACGCTCGACTACAAGGCGGCGTTTTACGACCCGACGGTCGATCCCGTCGATTATCGTTGCGACGGCCGCAAGATCTATATCTTCTGGCACGAGTACATTCTGCTGCCGTTGCACATGCGCGGATACGCGGACCTGGCGATGTTGCTAAGCCGGCATCGCGACGCCGACATCCTGCTTGAAGTTGCGCGGCACATGGGATTCCACTGCGTGCGCGGATCGTCCTTCGCCGGAGGCGCCGCGGCGCTACGTGAATTGGAACGCAAAGCGCAGTCGATGCACCTGGCGATTACGCCCGACGGTCCGCGCGGACCGCGGCGCGTGTTGGCCCAAGGGCCGGTGTATTTGTCGTCGAAGCTGGGATTGCCCATCGTTGCGATGGGATTCGGCTACAGCAATCCCTGGCGGCTTGGAAGCTGGGATCGGTTTGCCGTTCCGAAGCCCTACTCGCGAGCCCGAGCGGTTGTTAGTCCTGCGATGTCCATCCCACCGGACCTCGATCGCGATGGCGTTGAGCATTACCGCTTGCAGGTCGAAGCGATGCTCAATCGGTTGACGCTGGAAGCCGAGGCCTGGGCTGAGGCTGGAACTCCGAAGATCGGCGAGGCCGTGCCGCCGCGGACTCCCGCGTTTGCCCGGCAACTGGCCGCGGTCGAGCGCGATGTTCGCTGGCAGCGTAAGGCCGGCTAACGGTCGGTGTGGCTCGCCTACTCCCAAAAAAGAGCCGCGACGTTCTTTCGTCCAACGGCAAGCGGGGGGGCCGGTCGTTGGCCTTTGCCATTCTCCTGATGGCACGATCGCGATCCTGTTCGCGCGGCCTTGGCGCCGGTATATTAGCATATTAGCGCACAGGGGTTCACCGCTGCACGAACGCCGCCAGAACGGATTCCAGGCTCATGTCCTCGTACGACGAATTCGACGATCTCTACGACACCACGGCCACGTCGACCGAGCAGGATGCAGATCGGGTACTCTCGATTGGCGAACTTACGGGACAGATCAAGCAAACGCTGGAAGGACGCTTTAGCCGCGTTTGGGTGACGGGGGAGATTTCGAATTTCTCGCGGCCGCAATCGGGCCATTGCTACTTCACGCTCAAGGACGACAGCGCGCAGATTCGCGCCGTCATGTGGCGTACCGCCGCCAAGGCCGCCCGCTTCGAGTTGCACGATGGCTTGGAAGTGATCTGCCAAGGCTACCTGGATGTCTACGCTCCGCGCGGCAGCTACCAGCTTGTGATTCAAAAGGTTGAGCCCAAGGGGTTGGGCTCGCTCGAGCGGGCGCTGCGGTTGTTGCGCGAGAAACTGGCTGCCGAGGGCTTGTTTTCGCCCGCACGTAAACGCCCCCTGCCCCGCTTTCCCCGGCGAATCGCGTTCGTGACCAGCCCGACCGGCGCCGCGGTGCGCGATTTTTTGGAAGTGTTGCGCCGCCGCTGGCGCGACGTGCATGTGCTGATCGTGCCGGTGCGCGTGCAGGGCGACGGCGCCGCCGCCGAGATCGCCGCGGGCATCGAACTGGTGAATCGGCTCGCCGACGGCGTGGACGTGCTCGTGGTCGGTCGCGGAGGCGGAAGCCTCGAAGACTTATGGGCATTCAATGAAGAGATCGTCGTGCGGGCGATTCACGCCTCGCGCATTCCCGTCGTCTCGGCCGTGGGGCACGAGATCGACGTCACGCTTTCGGACCTGGTGGCCGATGTGCGGGCGCTTACGCCGAGCGAAGCGGCGGAGCGGGTGGCGCCCGCCATGGAGGAAATGCGCGAGTTGCTCGAACGGCAGCAATTGCGATTGGCCGCGGCCCTGCGCGGCCGCTTTCAGCTCGCCAGAACACGCGTCGATCATCTCGCGGCGTGCCGCGTGTTTCGCCGGCCGCTCGACCGCGTGCAACTGCTCGGGCAACGGCTCGACGAGCTGCAAACGCGCGCGGGACGCGCGATGACGCGCCGGCTCGAGCGGGCCAGCGCCGCGCTCGAAGCCAAGGCCGCGCAGTTGGAATCGCTCAGCCCGCTCGGCATTCTCTCGCGCGGTTACAGTCTGACGGCTCGTGCCGAGGACAACACGATCGTGCGCAGCGTGCGGGACGTTTCTGCGGGAGGGCTGCTACGGACACGATTGGCCGAGGGAGAGATTATCAGTCGCGTGGAACGCGTCTCGCCTCTGCCGGAAGACCCTGCAAAGAAGACCTTTCAGCCATGAATAAGCAGATGGACAATCGCGATAGCAAGCTCAGTTTTGAAGAAGCGCTCGCCCGGCTCGAGTCGATCGTCGCGGCGCTCGAGGAGGGCCAGGTTCCGCTGGCCGAGTCGCTCGAACGTTATGAAGAGGGCGTCAAGCTATTAAAACAATGCTACCAGTCGCTGAGCACGGCCGAACGCAAGATCGAGTTGTTGAGTCGTGTCGATTCCGCGGGTCAGGCACAGTGCGAACCCTTTGACGATTCCGCGAGCTCGCTCGAGGAAAAGGCCCAAACGCGCTCGCGCCGCCGGTCGCGGCCGGCAGAATCCGAGCCGCGTGAATCGTCCGACGAGATAGACGGCCCGGGGCGGCTCTTTTAGAATGAAGGGCTACCGCGATATTTGCGGTGGACTCTCCCAAGCCGATCGCTGTTGAGCCTGCAACTGATGGTGGAAAGCACCGCGTTTTCTCTCGAGCGCTACAGTCGTGAAACGCGCACGCGCATTGATGCCGCGCTGGATGCGTACACGCGGTTCGACGGCGATTGCCCCACGTCGTTGGGCGAAGCGATGCGTTACAGCTTGCTTGCGCCCGGCAAACGGCTGCGGCCGCTGCTCGTGTTGCTGGCTGCCGAGGCGTGCGGCGGCGACGAAGCCGCGGCGATGCCCGCGGCCTGCGCGGTCGAGATGGTTCATGCCTACTCGCTGGTCCACGACGATCTGCCGGCGATGGATGACGATGACCTGCGACGGGGACGCCCGACATGCCATAAGGTGTTTGGCGAAGCGCTGGCGATTTTGGCGGGCGATGCCCTGCTCACACTGGCTTTTGAAGTGCTGGCCCGCGAGGTGCATCCTCCGGCGATCGCCGCCGAGTGTTGTGCGCTGCTGGGCCGCGCGGCCGGTTGCTCGGCCTTGGTCGGTGGGCAGGCCGATGACCTGGCCGGCGAATTCTCCGGCGGCGGGCTGGAAACGTTGATGGCGATCCATCGACGAAAGACCGGCGCCATGATGCTGGTCTCGCTCCAGTTGGGAGCGATCATCTCCGGGGCTAGCGAGGAGCAGTTAGCATCGCTCACGGAATACGGTCAATGTCTGGGGTTGGCGTTTCAGATTACGGACGACCTGCTCGATGTCCAGGGCGAGACCGAGGCCATGGGCAAACGCGTCGGCAAAGACTCGGGACGCGGCAAGTTGACTTATCCTGGTATTCTTGGAATCGAAGAGAGCACGCGGCGAGCCGAGGCGCTCGTCGCCCAGGCCACGCGCGCCCTGGAACCGTTGGCCCAACAGGCGGCGGGTCTCCAGGCACTCGCACACTACGTGCTACATAGGAATCACTAACGGTATGGACCGATTGCTCTCGAAAATCGAATCTCCCCGCGACTTGCGGCAGTTCAGCCCGGACGAGCTCGACGAGCTTGCCCGCGAGATGCGCGAAGCGCTGTGCAACGTCGTGGCGGACCGCACGGCGCACTTCGCGTCGAACCTGGGCGTGGTCGAGTTGTGCCTCGCGCTGCACACGACGTTCGACTTTTCGCGCGATCGCTTGATCTGGGACACCGGCCATCAGATTTACCCCCATAAGCTGATCACCGGCCGCTATCACGAGTTCGGCACGATGCGCTGCAAGGGCGGCCTGATGGGCTATCCCAACCCGGCCGAAAGCGAATACGACCTGTTCATGACCGGCCACGCGGGCTCCAGCGTTTCGACCGTACTCGGTCTGCGCAGCGGCGATCACTTGCAGGGCGAGGACGACCGGCACTCGGTGTGCGTGATCGGCGACGGCGCGTTTCCCTCGGGCATCGTCTACGAAGCGCTGAACAATGCCGGAGCGTTGGGGCACAACCTGCTCGTGGTGTTGAACGATAACCAGATGTCGATCTGCCCACGCGTGGGCGGTTTGGGCGATTATCTCGACCGGCTCCGCGTGAACACGCTCTACACCGGGCTCAAGAGTGAAGTGCTCAAGGTGCTCAACAAGGTGCCCGTGCTGGGCGATCCCGCCGAGCGGTTCCTCGCGCAGCTCAAGGAATCGATCAAGGCCGGGCTGCACGGCGGGATGCTGTTCGAGGAACTGAAGTTCCACTACATCGGTCCCATCGACGGCCATAACATTCCGCAGCTTCGCAAGTACCTGGCGATGGTCAAGGAAGTGCCGGGCCCCGTGCTGCTGCACGTCGTGACGCAGAAGGGGCATGGCTTTCAGCCGGCGGCCGAAGACCCGGTGTTCTTCCACACGCCCGCGCCGTTCACACGCGACGAAGAGCGCGTGTTGGAGTTCAAGAAGAGCTCGTCGAAGGCCTACACCGACATCATCAGCGAAGCGATCTTCGACCAGATGGCGAGGAACGAGAAGGTGACCGTGATGACGGCGGCCATGTGCCAGGGGACGAAGCTCGAACGCGTGCGCGAGACGTATCCCACGCGATTCTTCGATACCGGCATTTGCGAATCGCACACCGTGGCGTTTGCCGCCGGACAGGCCAAGACCGGCCTGCGGCCGATCGTCGACATCTACAGCACGTTCTTGCAACGGAGTTACGATCAGATCTTCCAGGAGGTGGCGCTGCAAAATCTGCCCGTGACGTTCGTCCTGGATCGGGCCGGCGTGGTGGGGCCCGACGGCCCGACGCATCACGGCGTGTTCGATATTGGCTACATGCGGCTGTTTCCGAACATGGTCGTCATGGCGCCCGGCGATATCCACGACGCGCGGCAGATGCTCGAGTTTTCGCTCCGGCACGACGCGCCCACCTCGATTCGCTATCCCAAGACCAAGGCCGAACAGCTCGCAGGCGTCCGCGCGCCGCTCGAACTAGGCCGGGCCGAGGTGCTCGACTGGGGGCACGACGGCATGCTGATCGCCTGCGGCACGCTGGTTCACGAGTGCGTCAAGGCCACGGCCCTGCTGCGCGAGGAAGGGCTCGACGTCGGCGTGGTGAACGCGCGGTTCATCAAGCCGCTGGACACCGAAACCATCTTGCGGGCGCTGGCGAGCAGCCCGTTCGTCGTCACCGTGGAAGAAGGCTCGCTGATGACCGGCTTCGGCAGCGCGGTGTTGGAGGCGGCCAGCGACGCCGGCCAATCGACGGCGCACGTCCGCCGCTTGGGCATTCCGGACCGCTACATCGACCACGCCGAGCGAAGCGAGCAGCTTGCTGAGCTAAGCCTGGACGCAGCCGGCATCGCCGCGACGTGCCGCGAGATGGCCGCCAAGAGCGCGAAGATGGCGCGGCGCGTGAGCTGACGGCTTAACGATGCGAGCGTTTTCGTAAAATTAGCGTTTGTTTCGCGTCAGGAGCGAGACCACGACGAGCACCGCGAAGCCGAGCGGAATCGTGACGATGCCTGGCTGATTGAACGGCACCGGGGCGCTTTCGGCCGGTAAGCCATAGACGGCCGCGAACGTGTCGCCGCTCAAGAGTACCCAGGCCAACGAGGCCAGCATGCCGACCAGGATCGCGGCGGTGATGCCCTGCCGCGTGGTCCCTTTCCAGAAGAGCAGCATCACCAGCGAGGGAAGGTTGGCACTGGCGGCGATGCTGAACGCCCAGCCCACCAGGAAGCTGACGTTCATGTGCTCGAACAGGATGCCCAGCACGATGGCCAGCAGGCCCACGGCGGCGGCCGTCAGCTTGCCGGCGCGGACTTTCTCGTGATCGGTGAGCCGCATCCGGCCGACGCTGGTCATCAAATCATGCACGACGGCGCCCGCGGCCGCGACGATCAGCCCGCTCACGGTGCCCAGCACCGTGGTGAAGGCGATCGCCGAGATCATGGCGAACAGCAGCGGGCCGAAGCTTTTGGCCAGCAGCGGCGCGGCCATGTTGTTATTCGCGCTGGTGGGGTCGATCACGCCGCCGGTCATCGCGCCCAGGCCCAGGAACAGCGTGAGCAGGTAGAAGAAGCCAATACTGCCGATGCCGACGACCGTGCTCTTGCGGGCGGCGGCCTGATCCTTCACCGTGTAATAACGAATCAGAATGTGCGGCAGCGAGGCCGTGCCGCCGAACAGCGCGAGCATCAGCGAGAGGAAGTTCAGCTTCGGCGCGAGCGCGTCGCCACGAATGCCGTTGAACGTGGGGCTTTTGCCGGGGAGCAGGACATCGCTGCCGGCGGTCAGCTCGGGATAATACACGGTCGTGGTCGCCACGCCGCCAGCGACCTCCAAGGAGTACGTTCGCGGATCGCGTTTCCAGAGCAAGATATCGCTGCCCTCAAGCGTGCTGAAGAACGCGAGCGGCCCCAGCGCGCCGGTCGAGGTTTCGTCGTGGGGCAGGCGTTCGATGTTCCCCACGGGAAAAAAGTCCGTCTCGCCGTCGCCCGTTCCGTGAGGCAAGCCGTTCACCAGGCGTTTTCCGTCGGGAAGCACGGTGAGCGTTTGCGTTTCGTAGAACTTCACCAGTCCCGGTTCTTGAACGAGAACATGGTCGGCGTTGCGCGTCAGGACGGGCGATTTGCGCCAGACAGTGGTTCGCCCCGTTTTCGGGTTGCGCGTATGCACATACGGAGCATCGAGCCAGGCCGGCTCCACGGGTAGGATCTCCTCGCCGTCGAGCTCCAGCATGGCGGTGGCCAGCGACGCGGAGTGGCCGGCTTCTTCGGCCGGGACGACGTTGCTCACGCGCGGCGGATGGAACCCGGGGCTGGCGGGGTGCGTGCTCAGTCCGCGATTGAGGATCAGCACGGTGAGCACGGCGCTGAACACCACCAGCAGCGATCCCTTGAGAAATTGGACATAGGTGGTCGAGACCATGCCGGCGGTGACCACGATCAGCATCACCACGGCGCCGACCATCACGACGCCCGCCCAATGCGGCAGGCCCAACAGCGGCGTCACCAGCGCGCCGGCCCCGACCATCTGCGGAATCAGATAGAACACGCTGACCACGAGCGTACTGATGCCGGCCGAGAGGGTGATCGCCCGCGATTGAAAGCGGCTGTTGAGCGCATCGGCGAACGTATAGCGGCCCATGCGTTTGAGCGGTTCGGCGATGACCAGCAGCGCCACGATCCAGCCGGCTAGGTAGCCGATCGAATACAAGAAGCCGTCGTAGCCGTAGGAGGCGATCATGCCGCAGATGCCGAGGAACGACGCGGCCGAAAGATAATCGCCGGCAAAGGCCACGCCGTTGACGAACCAGTGGATCGAACCGCCCGCGGCGAAGTAGCCCGCGGCGCTGCGCGTTCGGGCGGCGAAGTAGAACGAGAGCCCCAGCGTGAACGCGACAAACGCGCCAAACACCGCCACGGCCAGGGGCGAAGGCGTGTAGATCATCGTTCCCCTCGCCCGCGGCAGAGCCAGCTATAGAGGAGCGACAGTACGAGCGCGAGCAACAGCAGCCCGAAGCCGCTCCAGATGGCCAGGTTGATCTCGGCCCAGGGGCGAGCGGCCATCCGCCGGGGCGCGAAGGCCGCCGTGAGCACGAACGCCGCGTAGCAGGCCGTATAAACGACGAACAGCAGCATGCCGATCCGGGCATTGCGCCGCTGCTGAGCGGGGGTGTCGGTGTCGTCGGCTGCGGCCGGACCATGATCCCATGAGGACATCGATTGTTACCTTCGAGGTTGCCTGGGCCGAAAGAGGATAGGGGCCGGGGGTTGGGAATTCCGGGGGCGAAAGGCGAGAATACCAGCGGGCGGTGTGCGTGCAAGTGCAAGCGTTGGCGGATGGTCAGTTCGCGCAGAACGCGCCGCAGGGGCGAACCCCTGTCGCGCGGCGCTGCTCTCCACTAATCTATGGGTGGCCCACAAATCTCTAACCCCTGTTCTTCCATGTCTTCTGCTGAAACGTCCGCGCCGCCCTCCCCTGCCGCTCACCCCCATCGCGAGACCGTGCTGGCGATTCTGTTCGCCCTGAGCCTCTCGCATCTGCTCAACGACATCATGCAGTCGCTGTTGCCGGCGGTTTATCCGTTGCTGAAGGAGAAGTTTGGCCTGAGCTTCTTGCAGGTGGGGCTGATCACGTTCACGTTTCAATGCACGGCCTCGCTGCTCCAGCCGCTGGTGGGCATGTATACCGACCGGCATCCCAAACCGTACTCGCTGGCGATGGGCATGTGTAGCACACTGGTCGGGCTGGTGCTACTGGCGACGGCCGGAAGTTTTCCGATGATCCTGTTTGCCGCGGCGATGGTGGGGATCGGATCTTCGGTGTTTCATCCCGAGGCGTCGCGCGTGGCCCGACTGGCCTCGGGCGGAAAGTATGGCTTTGCGCAATCGCTGTTCCAGGTGGGCGGCAACGCCGGCTCGGCCATCGGGCCGCTGCTGGCGGCGTTCGTCGTCGTGCCTTGGGGTCAGGGAAGCATCGCCCTGTTCTCGATCGGGGCGATCGCCGGCATCGCCGTGCTAACCTATGTCGGTCAGTGGTACGCCGCGCACCTTTCGGAGTTGAAGCTGCGTCCCAAGGTCTCGGCCGAGGCCGTGCGGCAAGCGCTTTCGCCGTGGCGCGTGCGGAGCGCGATTTTCATTTTGCTCTTGCTCGTGTTCTCCAAATATTTCTACCTGGTCAGCCTGAGCAGCTACTACACGTTCTATTTGATCGAAAAGTTCGGCGTTTCCGTGCAGGTATCGCAACTGCTGCTGTTCGTGTTTCTGGGGGCGGTCGCCGCCGGTACGTTGTTGGGCGGGCCCGTGGGCGACCGGATCGGGTTCAAAGCCGTGATCTGGGTTTCGATCCTCGGCGTGCTGCCGTTCACGCTCGTGCTGCCATATGCCAACCTGTTTTGGACGGCGGTGCTGACCGTGCCGATCGGCGTGATTTTAGCCTCGGCGTTCTCGGCGATCATCGTCTATGCCCAGGAGCTCGTGCCGAGCCGCGTGGGGATGATTGCGGGCCTGTTTTTCGGTTTCGCGTTTGGCATGGCCGGCATCGGCGCCGCCGTGCTGGGCTGGATGGCGGACCAATGGGGAATCGATTTCGTGTATCACGTCTGCTCGTACTTGCCGCTGGTTGGGTTGCTCACTGGCTTTCTGCCGCAGGGGCAACGTAGGGGTTAGCACGCGGAGCTACACGTTGGACGGAAAAATCCAGTATTTGAATACCGATCTGGACCTCGTGGCGTTGCAGGATCCTACGCCGCTAACCGACGCGCTTGCGGAGCGTCGTGTGCGAGCGCTTCATCCGCCGAGCCAAGGGAACGACCAACGCTGGTATTGCATCCTGGAAATTATTGCGGACGACAATCACGAAGAACCCGAGACGACGATTCAGGTCATGCTCGATGCGATCGAGTCGCTCGACGCCGTCGCGGCGGAGCTTTGGGCACGGTGCGCGATTCGCGAGTTCAACATTGGCTACGATTGTGGCGATGATCCCTGGGCGTTCAATCAAGGCCTTTCGAATCAGACGCTGGCTCGTATCGCAGCGGTCAAGGCTACCCTGCGGATCACTATTTATCCGGATCGTAAGCCGGTGCTGTCGAACGCTTGTACGCGCTAGGCCGTGGCGGCGACGCGGTTTGAATTGGTCGTCCGTTTGCGCTGACGAGGGTGCGCTCCGGTTGGCCGGTCGGCCGCAAAATCGCGAAATCTTTCTGGTGTTTTTTTACCCCTTGCGGTAGATTCTCTAAGAAGAATCGGGAATGGCTTTTCCCTTTTGGATCTCATTCGAGGATTGAATGATGACTCGACGCCAAAACGGTGTAATCGGCGCGCTCGCACTCTTGTTGATGCTGGCCACGGGACAATTGGCTCTAGCGCATCCGGGACACTTTCACCCCGAACAGGCGAGCGACCTTCGCACCGGGTTGTTGCATCCGCTCATGGGGCTCGATCACATGCTGGCGTGTGTGGCGATCGGTCTGCTGTCGGTGCGGCTCGGCGGCCGGGCCCTGTGGATGATGCCCGCCACGTGCATGCTTGCAATGCTAACTGGCGGAATTGCGGCCGTGGCCGGAATGCCGCTGCTGGGCGCGGAGTTCGGCCTCGCGTTGTCGGTCGTTCTGCTGGGAACGCTGGTGGCCGCCGCGCCATTGGCGCCGGCCTGGGTACGGCTGTCTCTTGTGGCTTCGTTTGCCTTCGTGCATGGCCACGTTCACGCGGCCGAAGCCGCTGGCGGCTCTCTGGCCGGGTATTTCACGGGCATTCTCTTGACGAGCGCGTTGCTGGTCGCCGCTGGCATCGCCGTGGGTTTTGTCGCCGAAAAGCTACGCTCGCTACGGCCATTTCCGATCGTTGGCTGCGGCATTGCCGCTTGCGGTCTGGCGATGATGCTGACGCTGTTCTAAACGGTGCTGAAGAAGGCCCTTCTTGGCGGCGAGGCCTTTTTTCGCCTCGCGAAGTACGAAGCGCTCCGCACCGCTTGCCCAGTAGCGGCTTGTGCCCGCCTATTGGCGGATCGCGGCCCTATAGGGACACTGGGTGTGAGAATTTCTTGAACCGCGCGTCGCATCGGGCTAAGCTGCCAAGCGACGCTGCGCCAGAGGGCGGATGATACCCGCCAGCGCCTGGCGTCTTGGAATTTTGGCCTTTTTGCTACTCTGGCGAACGGCGGTGCCATGAGAGATACGCGATTGGATTTGTGGAACTTGTCGTTGCGCGTGTTATGGGCTGCCGCGTCGTTCGCGGCGTGGCCATTCGGCACGCTGGCCGCGGACGCGCAGGATTTGGCTGCTCAGGTCGAAATTCGGCGCACGGAATACGGAGTCCCGCACATTCAGGCCGATTCGTTTGAAGCGGTCGCATTCGGGTTCGGATATTGCCAAGCGGAGGATCACTTGCCGACTATCCTGCGCGGGATCATCGGCGCGCGCGGGGAACTTGCCGCGACGTTTGGGCCGGATGAACGCGAGGCTGGAGATGGCAGGCATCTGGCGGCCGATCGTTTCTCGCGGCAGTTTCGCGTTTATCGCCGCGCGGTCGACACCTACCACAAGCTCGATCCCGATTATCGCACGATGTGCGAAGGCTTCGCCGCGGGGATCAATCACTATGCCGAGCGGCATCCCGCGCAGTCTCCCGAGTTGACGCCAAAAGTCACGGGGCACGATGTCGTGGCGTATGGGCTGGCTGGTGTAATGCGGTTTGCGTTCAACCGTGGCAGGATCATCGAAGGATTTCTGAAAGAACAAAGTATTGAAGTCGCGGCGATCGAACCCCTGCTGAGCGGCGGTGCCGGCATGGATGATCCGCAGCGCGACCTTGCGCGGCGGCTTACGCCGGGCACGGTGAACTCCGACTGGAGCGAATCCGAAGTCGGCTCGAATATGTGGGCGTTTGCTCCCAGTCGCAGTCGCTCGGGGCGAGCGCTGTTGATGGGCAATCCACACCAACCCTGGGCCCCTGTGTCGACCTACTACGAAGCGCACCTGATCGTGCCCGGCAGGATGAACTTCTACGGTTCGACGTTCATCGGCCGGCCGGTGTTGACCTCGGGGTGGAACGATTACCTGGGCTGGTCGCACACGGTCAACTATCCGGATTTGGAAGAAATTTACGAACTGGAACTCGACGCCGAGCGGCCGGATCACTACCGGTTCGACGGCAGTTCGTTACCGCTCGAACGCGACGAGGTGGAGATTGCCGTACGCGACGGCGATGCAGTCCGCATCGAGCGTTCTACATTCTGGTACACGCCGCTGGGGCCGGTGATCCATCGCACGCCGCGCAAGGCGTTCGTGCTGCGCAGCGCCTGTTGGGAGAACTATCGGGCATACGAGCAGTGGCTGCGGATGACGCAGGCCAAGAACTTCGACGAGTTCCGCGGCGCGTTGGCGATGAACCAGATTCCGATGTTTAACATCTGTTACGCCGATCGGGCGGGCAACATCTACTACCTCTACAACGGCACGGTGCCAAAGCTGCCGCACGAACGCGCCACGACCAAGGCGATCCCGGCGCTGCGAACGGCGGACCTTTGGGTCGACTTTTTGCGCACCGACGAGTTGCCGCAACTGCTGAACCCGCCGGGCGGTTATGTGCAGAACTGCAACTCTCCGCCATTTTTTACGAATCTCAAGGCCCCGCTCGATCCGGAGAAGTTTCCGCCCTACCTGAGGGAGAATAGCGTCAGCCTGCGGAGTCAGCACAGCCTGGAACTGATCGGAGGCGACGACAAGCTTTCGTTCGATGACATCCGCGAACGGAAGCATAGCCCGCGAATGCTCGTGGCCGATCGGGTAAAGGAGGACCTGTTACAGGTTCTGGGGGAAGCTCCCGAAAACGGTGAGTTCGCGACCGCGGCGGCATTGCTGACAGCTTGGGACAATACGGTGTTGGCCGAGCGCCGGGGCGCGGCGCTGTTTGCCGAGTGGTGGAAGCGGTACGAACGAGCGGGCGGCGGATTTGCCGTGCCTTGGAACGCCGATCAGCCGACCACGACGCCAAGAGGCCTTTCAGATCCGGAGTTGGCGCGTACGACCTTCCGCGAAGCGATGGCCAACATCACGCGGCGGTTCGGAGGCCTCGACGCCACGTGGGGCGACACGCATCGCTATCGCAAGGGGCCGGTCGATCTGCCGCTGAGCGGAGGCTCGGGGCTGATGGGATGTTTCCGCGTGCTCGACTTTCAAGAAGACGCCGATGGCAAGGAGGTGGCACGCGGCGGTGACAGCTATGTGTTCATGGTCGAGTTCAGCGAACCGCCGCGAGGTTACACGGTACTGGCCTACAGCCAAAGCGAGATCGCGGGGTCGCCCCACTACAACGATCAAGCGGAGTTGTTTGCGGCGGGGCGGTTCAAGCGAGCGGCATTTACCGATGCCGAGATCAACCAAACGCTGAGCAAGCAATATCATCCGGGGGAAGAGTGAGCACTTTGATTTCGCGGGCCGTTCAGCGGTCGATCAGACGCCGGCCGCGCCGAGAAAATGCTCGGCGCCGATCTTGGGCGTGCGCGGCATTTGAAACCGATCGAGGCTGTGGATTGTAAGCCCGGCGGTTGTAATCAGCTCGTCGATGGGCCGATTGAGGTTGCACCCAAGCCCAATGACGCGCTGCACGCCGTTCCAACGATCTTGCCGGCGCGCGATGGCCGGATTGGCACTGCGGCCATGTTCGAGGAACAGCAGGCGGCCCTCCGGCTTCAGCACGCGGCGGATTTCTTGTAATGCGCCGATGGCGTCGGGAATGGTGCAGAGCGTCCAGGTGGAAACGACCGTGTCGAAACGCTGGTTCTCGAAGGGCAGGTGTTCGGCATTGAGAAAGGCTTCTTCCACGGGCATAGGCGCCGCCGCGATACGACTCGCCACGCGACGCGGTAGCAGCCGGGCCGGATCGATGACCGTCAACCGATCGACCGCCGTGGGATAGCACTCGAGATTCAGGCCGGTGCCGAAACCGACTTCGAGTACATCGCCATGCGCCGTGGCGAGCGCCCGCCGGCGATACTCCATCGCACGCGGGTTGCCCAGTAAAAACTCGAGCAAATGCGGGAAGATGAAATTGCTGTAGAGTCCCACATCGACGCTCCGCGGATGCCGTGACGCACAGTTCGGACTCGCGCCGCGGAGATGAGCCTAGCATGCCCGTCGGACAGCGGCAAGAAACATGCTTCGGCTCCGCGGGGCTCAATGGTCCTTGCAGATGGCGATCGAACTGTTGCTGGTTTCTAGTTCGAGCGAGAACTTGGGAGCATTGCCCACGGTTCCGCTTGCCTTTCGGCGCCGCCGGCGCCCGGCGTCGCCTTCGTAGTCGAACTCGACGTCAATATCGCCGTTGGAGGTTTCAGCCACGAAGCTAAATTGGCTGTCGGCCGGCAGGCGTACGTCGATCGGACCGTTCGACGTTTCGAATTCATGCTTGGAGTCGGTCAGAGTGCCTCGGAAGCGAACCCCGGAGTTTGAAGTCGAGGCGTTTATCTGAGCGGCCTGGGCTTCGATCAGAATCGGACCGTTACTGGTCTCGGCCTTGATCGTGCCACCGGCGTCGACGATGTTGATCTTGGCGTTCGAGGTCTCGGCATCGAGCTTGCCGCGGAGGCCTTCGCTGACGATGTAGCCGTTGCTGGACTTGAGTCGGGCGTTGGCCTGGGGAGGCACGGCCAGGATAATCGACGCGCCCGAGTCGCCCGCGGCGGCGCCCCGGCGTTCGACGCGGACGATGATTTTATCTCGGTTCTCGGCGTGCATCGTCACCTTGATGTTGTCGAGGTTTCGGTCGGCGGCGTGCTGGTCGAAGCCGCTAGCGCGCTTGGTCACTTCGACAACCACCTCGTCGGAATTGCCGTTGCTGATGTCGATCGAGCCGTTGAAAGTTTCAACCGTGACGGTTGGAGAATCGCTGCTGGGAAAGGCGTCGGTGAGCGTTTCCGTGGCGCGATACAGGGGAATATCGCAGCCGGCCGCCAGCGCGCTTAAGCCCACGAGAAGCGAACAGGCGAGCCATGCGTCACGGCGTGTTGTATAAGAATGGTTCATGGCACGATTCCCTGCGAGTGGCGGAGCGTGGCGAAACGGCGGGGCTTCCAGGGGCGTATTCGGCCGGCGAGCGCCGGTCTTGGCTAGTGCTCCGTCAACGTTTCATTTTCGGGGGTAGGCTTTCCAGGAGCACCAGCTTACTTATTGTCGCCAAACCGTTTGCGCATTTGGCGTGTTGCGCGTCGCCCGAATGAATCGGATGGATGCTCCACGAGCGTTCACGGAGAAAGTGCCACGATCCAACGCGGCGCCGTTGCGATTTCTAGCGGCTCGGTCGATATTAACAGCTTTTTGTCGGCCACGGAAACCGCCCCTTCGCGCAACCACTCGCAGGATTTAACCATGAACGCACAGCGAGCCCTGGGAATTGATATCGGAGGCACGAAAATCGCCGTGGCCGCGGTGGATGGCGCGGGGCGGATTCATGCCCAAACGTCGCTGGCCACCGAGGCTGAGCTCGGCTTCGGACGCGCCGTCGAGCGGATGCTGGCGGCCGGAGACGAGGTTCTTGCGCGGGCGGGCTGGACACGCGACCAACTGAGCGGCGTAGGCGTGGGATGTGCCGGGCCGCTGAATGCCGAGGCCGGCATCATCAATAATCCCTACACGCTGCCAACCTGGGACAACGTCGACATTGTGAGTCCCCTGCGGGCAGCGCTTGGCAAACCGGCGTGTCTAGAAAACGACGCCGACGCGGCCGCTTTGGGGGAGTGGTTCGCCGGGGCGGCTCGCGGCGCGACGCGCGTGGTGATGCTGACGCTCGGCACTGGCGTTGGCGGCGGCGTGGTGCTTGATGGCCGTGTGTATCGCGGCACGCGGGGAGAGCATCCCGAGTTGGGGCATATGCCCATCGCTCGATTTGGTTCTGAGATCGACGCTGACCAGGCCTGTTATTGCGGCGCGCGAGGTTGTCTGGAATCGATCGCCTCGGGCACGGGCATCGCCGACGCAGGGAAGCCTTTGGGACTTGCGGACAGCCGGGCCGTGTTTGCCGCGTTTGCCGCGGGAAACGTCGAGGCCGTACGGATTATCGAACGCGTACAGCACGCGCTCGAAATGGCGACGTGGACGGTATTGCACACGTTCATGCCGGAGGTGGTCGTGCTGGGCGGCGGGTTGGGAGACTCTCAGTTCGAGCTCTGGTTACCGGCCATGGAGGCCTGCACGACCCGGGCGACGATGGTGCCGGCCGGTGGCGTACGGATTGTAAAAGCCGCGCTGGGCAATGATGCGGGCTTGGTGGGCGCGGCAGGGCTGGTGTTTGCCGCCAATTAAAAAAAAGCCGAGCGCCGCAACAGATGTGCGGCACTCGGCTGGTAAGTCGCTGAGCGAAGAGAGAGGCCCGAAGAATTAACGCTTCGAGAACTGCGTGCCACGGCGGGCGCCACGCAGACCGTAGTGTTTGCGTTCCTTCATACGGCCATCGCGCGTGAGCAGGTGGCTGTGACGCAACGGATCGAAGGTCTCGGTGTCGAACTTGACCAGCGCTCGGGCGATCCCCAGCATACAGGCGCCGGATTGACCGGTGGAGCCACCGCCATGCACGCGGATGGTGACATCAACGCTGTCAACCTTGCCGCTCTTCTCAAGAGGAGCCAGCACGTTGCGGCGATCCTGGTCGTTGACAAAGTATTCTTCGAGGGAACGATTGTTGATCGTGATTGTGCCGTTCCCCGGACGCACGCGAACGCGAGCCACCGAGGTTTTCCGGCGTCCGGTGCCCAGGCTATCGTTCGACTTCGAAACTGCGGCTTCTGCCATCGTTCGTTACTCTTTTGGGATCCTACGGAGAGGTTGAATTTCCTGCGTCGGCCCCCGGGGGCCGATCGGTTTCGCCGAGTGGCCGCGTTACTTTACAGCCAACTCTTTGGGCTCGGGAGCTTGGGCCTGATGCGGATGCTGGTTGCCGGCATAGACCTTCAGCTTTTCGAGCATGTGTCGGGCGAGCTTGTTCTTGGGAAGCATGCGGCGAACGGCCTCGGTGAGGATCGAGCCCGGATCGCGTTCGAAACGCGTACGGGCATTTTCGCTCTGCAGGCCGGGGTAACCCGTCGTCCAAGTGTAGACCTTTTGGTCCCACTTCTTGCCGGTGAATTTGATCTTCTCGACGTTGATCACCACGACGTAGTCACCGGTGTCGACGTGCGGGGTGTAAGTGGGCTTGTGCTTGCCCATCAGAATCATGGCGATGTCGCTGGCCAGCCGGCCGACGACCTTGTCCGTGGCGTCGACGACGTACCACTTCTTTTCCAGCTCGCCAGTCTTCGCCATGTAGCTTTTGACGGTTGCCGTCTGCATGCTCTTACTCGTCGTTGTTCGGGTCAGGCGGACTGCTCGCACCCGCGGGCAGACGCTTTGGGGTTAGGTTCGCGAAGCCGCAAATATCCACGCGACCTCCAGCGTCCCTTGGGGAAACCACCAATTTAGCGGCCCAGCCGCAAACGTTCAAGGCGGAGAGAGGCATAAGTTTACGCCATTTTGCTCGTCCGTTTTGAGCGTTGACCAGGGAAGACGCTTCGCGGCCCCCTGGAGACCGATTCCGGCGGGCTTTATCGGAGCTTTGCTTCCCGCATATTGCGAATTCTGCCACAATCGGCGGCTTCTGCCTTTCGCTTCCTCCCCGGTATGGGTCCCCAGCCGCCATGATTGTCGCTGTCCTTCGCGAGTCGTTTCCCGGCGAACGCCGGGTCGCCCTGGTTCCTGCGTCCGTGCCACCGCTGATCAAGGCCGGTTGGACCGTTCGGATCGAGGCTGGCGCCGGCGAGGCGGCCGGTTTTACCGACGCGCACTATGCCGAAAAAGGCGCCCAGGTCGTATCGCGGGGCGAAGCCTTGCAAGCGGACTGCTTGCTGCAAGTTCGGACGCTGGGGGCCAATCTCGAGGCCGGACGGGCGGACCTGGCAAACCTGAGGCGGGGCCAAGTGATCATCGGACTGTGCGATCCGCTAGGCCAGCCTGCCGCGGCGCAGGAACTCGCCAATCTGGGGATTACCCTGTTTGCCTTGGAGCTGGTGCCGCGGATCAGCCGGGCGCAGGCGATGGATGTGCTCAGCTCGCAAGCCTCGATTGCGGGCTACCGGGCCGTGTTGCTGGCGGCTACGACACTGCCGAAGCTGTTTCCGATGATGACCACGGCGGCTGGAACCATCACGCCGGCGCGGGTTTTTGTTTTCGGGGCCGGAGTGGCAGGCCTCCAGGCGATTGCCACCGCCCGGCGGCTGGGGGCGGTGGTCTCGGCTACGGACGTACGGGCGGCGGTCAAGGAGCAAGTGCAAAGTCTGGGCGCGAAATTCATCGAATCCAGCGCCGTGCCGGCGGGAGTCAACGCGGAAGCGGCCGGCGGTTACGCGCGGGCGATGGACGAGGATTTTTATCGCAAGCAGCGCGAGGCGATGCGCGAGATCGTGGCCGGCCAGGACGTGCTGATCACCACGGCGGCGATTCCCGGAAAGCCGGCTCCGAAGCTGGTCACCGCCGAAATGGTCGAAGCCATGTCGCCGGGATCGGTGATCGTGGACCTGGCCGCCGAGCGCGGCGGCAATTGCGAATTGACGCGACCTGGCGAAACGGTGGTGGTGAATGGCGTATCGATTCTGGGGCCGACGAATCTTCCCGCGGAGGTTCCCTATCACGCGAGCCAGATGTATGCCAAGAACGTCACCACGTTGCTCGCGCACCTGACGACCAAAGAAGGCGCATGGAACATCGACACCAAGGACGAGATCACACGCGATACGCTGGTGGCTCAAGACGGCCAGGTGGTGAGCGAACCGGTTCGCGACTTGTTGGGGCTTAAGCCACCGGAAAAGGATTGGATGGAAGGGGCTATCGACCTGGAATAGCCGCGTGCCCCAGCCATTCATAGCGAGTGGGAGTGTCGGGGCATGGGCCAAGCCCACATAGCAGGAGCGTGGCGAGCACGTTCGCCAGAGCCACGCCACAAAATAGCAGCAGCACGGCCGCCGACAGCCGGGGCAGCGGTGGAAGTTCGCCCGTAGTGTTCGCGCGATCGAACTGGCTGTCGAACCAGAGCATGACGCTAAGGATCAACGCGACGGCAACAAACGCGACAAACGACCACGTATAAAGATGGTAGCCCAATAGCGGTTCGCCATAGCCTGGATCGCCAGGCGCGATGTGCAAGAGCACCTGCCGGCCGGCTACCGCGGCGCCGAAGATCGCGCTGGCCAGCGCCAGGCCGTAGTGCCGTGGTCGAACCTCGAACCGGGCATTCAAAAACGCCCCGGCGCCGACGCCCAACATCGCCAGCCGCTGGAGCAAGCACAGTGGGCAAGGAAGCTCGCCCTTGATGTATTGCACGCCGAATGCGGCCAAAAGAATCATCGCCACAGCGAGGACGAACAAAACATTCAGCGCGCGAGCGAATTGGGGTGTCATGGCACGGAGCCCCTTTCAGAGCGAGATCGGGAGCGTGTCGGTCGCGTGCATCAGAAACATGGCCAGCGACAGCGCGAGCGCGGTCAGCAGCACGGCACAAGCGGCGCCGCGTTGGCCGGTCAGGGCCAGCGCCAAGCCAAGTGCAAAAGTCGCAAACGGGGCGGCCATCATGGTCGGGTAATTCGGCAATTACAGGAACGGAATTGGGAGCATCAAAAAGCTTAGCTCGCGGTCGCAACGATTGCGGGGTAACCTCCAGGGTTTAAGCCGGGGGGCCGCGAAATCAACGTAAGGCTGAGGAGCTCTCCCCACGCTCGCGTTCCCCTTGCAACCGCCGGGCCGCACGGGGTAGCATTGGCCGCATGCCTCGCAGAGGCACCCCGCGATGCGTGCTGCGACCATCGCAGGACCGGCAGTTCTGAGAGCCCCCGCCCATGCTGGACTTGTTCACGAGCGTACCGCTTTTGGCCCAGGAGGCCGCGCCGCTGACGACGTCGTTCTTGCGGCTGTATGTCTTCGTGCTGGCTGGCTTCGTCGGCTATCAGATCATTACGAAGGTCCCGGCCCTGCTTCACACGCCGCTCATGTCGGCGACCAACGCGATCAGCGGCATCTCGCTGGTGGGGGCCCTGGTGGCCGCCGGCGCTCAGCATAGTTATTACAGCACCGTGCTGGGGTTCATCGCCGTGACGGCGGCCACGATCAACGTCGTGGGCGGGTTCATGATTACCGACCGCATGTTGAAGATGTTCAAACGCTACGAGCGGTGACCGACGGAACGACCGATGCCGACGACGATGCCCGCCCTTGAAAGCTTGTTGAGTCCCCTGCTCGCCCAGCATACGGCGGATGCCCATGCGGCCGTGAACGAAGGGTTGCGACAAGTCTTGATCGAGGGCTCGTACCTGGCCGCGAGCGTGCTGTTTATCCTCGGTCTTCGCGGGCTCACGGCGCCGGACAAGGCCCGCCGCGGCATGCAACTGGCCGCCACCGGGATGCTGGTGGCCGTGGTCGGCACGTTGATCGACGCCCGAATTATCAGCTATGTCTGGATCGTTGTCGGATTGCTGCTGGGCTCCGGCATCGGAGCGGCGATCTCGATTTGGATGCCGATGACGGCGATCCCGCAGCGGACGGCGATTTCGCACGCCTTCGGCGCGCTGGCGGCGACGTTGGTCGGCGTTTCGCACTTTGACTTTCTGACCCGAATTTTGGGGACCGAAGTCGGCCACGTCGAGATGGCGGCGCTCGGCTTCGAGGTCATGTTCGGCTCGCTCACGATTACCGGCAGCTTGATGGCCTTTGGCAAGCTGCAAGAGCTGTTGCCCGGCGCGCCGATCACCTATCCCTATCAGAACGAGAGCAACATCGGCCTGTTCGCGCTCACGGCGCTGCTGTTTTTGTATCTGGTGCTCGCGCCGAGCGATTGGGGCGGGCACACCACGGTGTTTTATCTGATGGTGCTCGCCGGCCTGGCCGTGGGCGTGCTGATCGTGATTCCGATCGGCGGGGCCGATATGCCGGTTGTGATCTCGCTGATGAATTCTTACGCTGGTCTGGCCGCTTCGGCGACGGGCTTCGCGCTGGGCAACAACGTGCTGATCATCGCCGGAGCGCTCGACGGCGCGAGCGGGTTCATCCTATCGATCCTGATGAGCCGGGCGATGAACCGCTCGTTTGCGAACGTGCTGTTCGGAGCGTTCGGAGCGCCGGTCGAGGCGGCGGGCAAGGCCTCCGCCGCGGGGTTAACCGTGAAGAGCGTCTCGGTTGAGGACGCGGCGGCGCAGCTCGCCTATGCGGGCGAGGTGGTCGTCGTGCCGGGCTACGGCATGGCGGTCGCGCAGGCCCAGCACCAGGTCCGCGAACTAGCCGAATTGATCGAAAAACGCGGGGGCGAAGTCAAGTTTGCGATCCATCCGGTTGCCGGGCGCATGCCGGGGCACATGAACGTGCTGCTGGCCGAAGCCAATGTGCCCTACGACAAGATGCTCGAAATGGACGAGATCAACGACCAATTTGCGCGGGCCGACGTAGCGCTGGTCATCGGGGCGAACGATGTGGTGAATCCCGCGGCCCGGAACGATCGCTCGAGCCCGATTTTTGGAATGCCGATCTTGAACGCCGATCAGGCCAAGAGCGTCATCGTGCTCAAGCGAAGCATGAATCCCGGCTTCGCGGGAATCGAGAACGAGCTGTTCTACGATCCCAAGTGCGCGCTGTTGTTTGGCGACGCCAAGAGCTCGCTAACGAAGCTCGTGGCGGAGCTGAAGTCGCTGTAAGTCGCGGGCGGGCGCGGGACGGATCGGAGGGCGCGTTCGTGCCCCCCCCCCACGGCTGCGTGTGCCCCCAGCTACTTGTGATAGCCTAGCGACTTCACCACGGCCAGCATCTCTTCATAGGTAATGAAGCGTCGCCGATGGGTGAGTTTGTATTGATCGATCGCATTGGCTAGTTCACGAGCTTCGGGCGACAGCCCTTCGTGGCTGTTGGTGAACTGGCGGCGCTCTTGAGAGGGAACTCCCACTCCCGGATCGTAGCTGCGGCGGTCGACAAACGGCAATTCGGGCGCAATCGTCGTTATTGCAGTGGTTGTCATCACTGCCCACTCCTCGAAAAGGTTTTCCCGCCACGCGGCGGGCGCCAAAAGCTACGTGCGTACAGTCGCAACGTTTTGGGCTTTTGGTCGTAAGTCCAGACGCATTGCGCATGCGCTGGTTTCCAGATCGGTTCGTGCGCCAATAAGTCAAGGGCGTGCATCTTCACACGTATTGGAAGCCTAGGTTGCGAATCAGCGCATCGCAAAGCGGCCGATAGGACACCGGAGCATCGAGAGTCGAGAGGTCGGAATCGGCCGTTCCGGCCGAGATGGTAGCGGTTGCAACGGTTGAAGGGTCGCAGGCACGCTCCGCCGGACTACCGTCGCAACGTCGTTTCGCCTGAAGCAAGCTGCGCCGAGAGAGCCTGGCTGGGGCCGTGCGCAGGGTTTTGGGCCAACGCTTGTTGCAGCGCTGATTGTGCGTGCCGCGGACGGCCGGAAGCCATCTCGGCCTGAGCCAGATGGTACAGCAAATCGACGCTGGGGCGTTCTCGCCGGGTGGCCAAGACCAGAACCCGGGCGGCGTCTTCGTGGCGAGCAAGGCTGGCCAGCGCCAGGCCTTGCAAGTGCAGCACTCGTTGCGGCGCGTCGCCGGGGGGATAGCGATCGGCGAGGGCCTCTAACGCGGCCAGCGCCTGTTGCGGCTGATTGAGCTCGCGGTACGACTCGGCCACGAGCAAGGCAAAATCGTAGTTTTCGGGAGCATATCCGAGGGCTCGTTGATAGTCGGTCAGGGCCTCGCGCGGTTTGCCCGCGGCTGCGGCCACCCGGCCCCGAAGCGCCCAGGCCGGGGCGAATTTGGGATCGGCTTGTAAGGCGAGGTCCACCATTTCGCGGGCCGTGTTGGCGCGTCCCAGCTCCAAGTACATTTCGCCAGTGCGGACAGCCAAGGCCGGATTGCAAGGGTCGTGCTTACGAGCGGCTTCAAGTTGGTTCAAGGCCTCGGTCTTGGCGTCGCGTTGCCACAGTGTTTCGGCATAGTTGCGCCGGGCGTCCACGTCGAGGCCGTTGGTCGTCACGGCGCGCTCGAGCAGCGATTCGGCACGTCGCCAGTCGCCGCGTTCCATCGCATTGACGCCCTGCTGCGTAAGTTGTCGGCCTTCGACAACGGCTTGCGAGACAGGCGCGCGGTCGAGCGACCGACAACCAGCGAGCGCGGAGGCGCTCAGCCAGGCGATCAAAGCGGCCCGAGACATGCGATTGCGCGATCGATGCATGCATTTGCCCGCAAGGAGCGGAGAAGGGAAAAAAGGGCCGCGAACGATAGCAGAAGCCGTGGAGACCGGCAAGGCAGACGCTGGCGACGGGCGCGGGGGTCGCTAGCTGAACGTAGCTTGTATTCTTAGAATAGCGCAAGCAAACGTTCTCGTTGGCTTCCCCTGTTGCGTTGATTCCTTTCTGAGACGGAATGATCTGGTGCCTGCTACTTTCGACAAGCTGGGGATACGCTTTATGTATCCCGACAATTGGACCCTGGACGAGCAAGAGGCGGTGGCCGGCAATCGTTCGGTGACGGTCTATAGTCCTGGCGGAGCGTTCTGGTCCGTGGTGGTTCACGATCCATCGGTCGACCCACGCGAACTCGCCGCCGAGGCGCTCAGCGCCATCAAGGCCGAGTACGAAGGCGCGGAAGCCGAACCGGCCAGCGAGGAGATCGCTTCGCAGGCGCTGCGCGGGTTCGACGTCAATTTCTTTTATCTCGACCTGACCAATACGGCCCTGATTCGCAGCTTTCGCACGCCGACGGCGACTTGCCTGGTGCTTTGCCAGGCCGAGGATCGTGAATTGGTGACGGCGGGGCCGGTGTTTCGCGCAATGACGACCAGTCTGCTCAGCGAGAAATAGTGGCGGTCTACAGAGCCGTCCGCAGCGGCCGACGTTCGATTCTGCAATTTTTACAATCCCACCCGCTTGCTAGCAGAGCGGCTGTAGGACTGGTTATCTAAAAGGCAAAGTGCTTTGCTGCACGAGAGTTAGTCTCTTTCCGCGGGAGCATTTTGCGATGGCCGAAGCGGTTCGGCATGCGGCGTGCTTTTCTTCCCGGACAGTCGCGAACGACCCAAGAACGGACCGGGGAGTGTGGGACGACTCGCCCCGAGACGAGACCGAACGCGGCGGAATAACTTGCATAGCTGAGCCGTGAATCTTAGCGGTGGTCGCCGGGGTATGGCGACTATTTTCCCACCTCGGGCGCACCAGTTTTTCACGGTCGAAGGGCCCGCTTGGCATACATCGAGCTGCCAGGCGGGCCCTTTTTTCTTTGGCGGCGGGCGGCGCCTTACGATCGGTGCGCCCGGCTGGTTTTGCCAGGGCGTATAGGCGGTAGGGCCCGCATAAATGGCCTGCGAATCGGCCGGTGACGCGTGCGGGGAGCGAAGTAAGCTTGCCTGGAGATTGGGGGCGGGCGCACGGCACGGTACTTGAGCCGCGACCGCCTCCAGCGATATACTTTCGCCAGCCTGGGCGGCACGTGGGCTGGGATCTGCAAATCTCAAGATCGTCACGGAGCAAACGAACATGGCCACCGCTCAATCGTCGGTTCTAGAGCAGATTGGCGACACTGCCGGCATGGTCTGGCACTATCTCAACGAGAACGGGGCTCGCAGCCTCACGCAATTGGCCAAGGACATCGACGCCCCGCGCGACGTGATCATGCAGGCCGTGGGCTGGTTGGCCCGCGAAGGCAAGCTTGCGATCGAAGAGTCGCGCAAACAGAAGTTGATTTCGCTGCGGGACTGACTGGCGAGCGCCGTGCGCCTGGGCTTCGTTTGTTTGGGCTAGATTTATCCGCGTTCTGTTTGCCTGGGAGGGCATTTCAGGGGGGGGAATTGCCGCGCGTTTGGAAGGACTGGAAGGATTTCTGCAATGCACGTCTAAATCGTGCATTGGATTGGACTTGTGGGAGATCTCGCCGGGCATTTTTGACCGCCGGCCAGATGCCGTTGCCGGAGCGCTGGCCCAGCTCTATGATTGATCGTTCTGCAAGCGTTCCAAGCGGGGCTCGGGCGAACTGTATAGCCTCGCGACCTCTTTAGCGGGACATCAAGGCGTTGGAACTCTCGACTCTTTCCTCGGTTGCGGCGAGCCTGCTGGCTCAAGTGGCTCCGCAGCCTGGCGCATCCGATGTGCTGCTTTGGCACTGGTTGGCTTTCGGGGCGTTCGTGGTCGTCGTGCTGGTGCTCGACCTGTTCGTGTTCCATCGCGATTCGCACGAGCCCACGTTACGTGAATCGGCCTTATGGACCGTCATCTGGTGCTCGCTGGCGCTGGCTTTCAACGGACTGGTATGGTGGTGGCGCGGCAGCGAGATCGCCATTCAGTTCTTGACGGGGTATCTGGTCGAGTGGTCGTTGTCGATGGACAACGTCTTTGTGTTCGCCGTGGTGTTCAGTTTCTTCGGCGTGCCGCTCAAGTACCAGTATCGCGTGCTGTTCTGGGGCATCCTGGGCGCCGTGCTGATGCGGCTTGTGTTCATTATTCTGGGCGCAACGTTGATCGAGCGTTTCAGTTGGGTGATGCCGATCTTCGGCGCGTTTTTGATCTATACCGGCTTCAAGCTGGCAACCCACGGCGACTCGGACGTGAATCCCGAGAAGAACCTTCTATTGCGAATTGCGCGGAAGCTGTTCCCCGTCGCCCGCGAGTCGCACGGCGAGAAGTTCTTCGTCGTGGAGGACGGCCGCCGCTGCATGACGCCGTTGTTCCTGGTCTTGCTAGTCGTCGAAAGCACCGACGTGCTGTTTGCCGTCGACAGCGTGCCGGCGATCTTTGGCATCACCAAAGATGCTTTTACCGTCTTTACCTCGAACATCTTTGCCATCCTGGGACTGCGGGCCTTGTACTTCCTGCTGGCAGGCGTGATGGATATGTTCCGGTACCTGAATTACGGGCTCTCGGCCGTGCTCGTGTTCGTGGGCATCAAAATGCTGGGCGAGTGGTGGACCGGGCATCATCTGTTCGCTCCGTCCGTATCGCTGCTGATCATCTTGACGCTTCTGGGGGTGTCGATCGTGGCCTCGCTGCTGGCCAACCGGCGGGACGCCGCCCGGCAGCGTCTCGAACATTCCGGTGGCCAGCCGCCCGACTTGAGCCCCCAGGTTGAGCCCGATCGCCAAGATTCGGTGCAGCCATAAAGGAAGAATTTCCTTCTCGGAGTGAGATGTTCGAGAAACTCTTCGGAGCGGGCCCGCTTTTGCTTGACGCGACAGCGCGTGGCGTACACTTTGGGGAGATGGCATTTTTCGGTTTCTGGCCCGTCTGAACGCACGTGAAACACGCACTCATTACCGGCGGCGCCGGATTCATTGGCAGTCACCTGTCGGAAGCGCTATTAGCGCGGGATTATCGCGTTACGGTGCTCGACGACGAGTCGACCGGCACGTCGGAGAACCTGGCCGCGGTTCGCGACCACTTCAATTTCAGCTTCGTGGTGGGAAGCGCCGCGGATAAGAACCTGGTGCGGCAGCTCGTCTCCGACGTCGACGAGGTCTACCATTTGGCCGCGGCCGTGGGCGTACAATTGATTTCGACCGCGCCGATTCACACGATCGAGACGAACATCTATCCCACGGAGCTTGTGCTCAACGAACTGTTGCGCCGCAAGCGCGACGGTTACGCGGTAAAGTTGTTCCTGGCAAGTTCGAGCGAAGTGTACGGCAAGAATCCCAAGCCGATCTGGAGCGAGGACGACGATATCGTTCTTGGCCCTACGACCCGGGCGAGATGGTCTTACGGAGCGTCGAAGGCGATCGATGAATTCTTGGCGCTGGCCTACTGGCGACAGCATCGCCTGCCCGTGGTGATCGGCCGATTCTTCAACGTCGTTGGGCCGCGTCAGACCGGACGCTATGGAATGGTCCTGCCGCGGTTTGTCGAAGCGGCGCTCGCTGGCCGTCCGCCGGTCGTGCACGACGACGGACGTCAGGTGCGCTGCTTTGCGCATGTGACCGACATCGTGCGTTCGGTGATCGAACTGATGGAAACCGATTCGGCGATTGCCGGGGTGTTCAACATTGGCAGCGACCAGCCGGTGAGCATTTTGCAGCTTGCCAAGAGCGTCGTGGCTTATGTGAATCCACGGCTGGAACTTCAGTTTCAGACCTATGCCGAGGCCTACGACGCGGACTTTGAGGACGTGCGTTCGCGGATTCCTGATTTGACGCGACTGCGACGAACGATTGCTTATCGGCCTCAGTATGATCTGGAAGCCACGATTCGCGAAGTCATTGAGCATATGCGAGGCCGTCAGGCACGCTGACGGCGTTCGCCGCGAACGTTTTCCATTGTTACTCGTCTTTTGCGCAGGTGGATTGATGCTCGCAGCGTTTCGCTTCTGGGTGCTGGCGCCGGTGATGGCCGGCATGGTATGGGCGGTGGCCGGCCGTGACACGTTGGCCCTCGACGCCGGATTTGCGTCGGTGGACGTGACCCCGGTGCTGAAAGACGGCCAGCCGATCTGGTTGGCGGGACTCGAAAAAAATCGCGCGGCAACGGGCGTCCACGACCGGCTCTATGCCCGGGCGATCGTGCTGCGCGATCGGGGTAAGAAGGTGGCGCTGGTCTCGGCCGATTCGATCGGGATTCCCCACCCGCTGGTGCAGAGCGTGCGGGCGAAGCTCCAGGATTTCGACTATGTGCTGGTGGCGGCGACGCACTCGCACGCCACGCCGGACGTGATCGGCATCTGGGGGCCGTCAGACGACAAGTCGGGTGTGGCGCCGGCGTACGTCGAACTGCTGACGACGGGGATCGTCGACGCGGTTCGCAAGGCGGACGCGGCCAGCACGCCGGCGACGGCCGAATATGGCACGGCCGAGGACGAGTCGTTGCTGGGTGACTTCCGCTTGCCCGAGGTGTACGACGGCGTGTTGCGCACACTCCGGTTTCATTGCGTCGGCCGGAAGAAGCCCTGTGGCATCCTGGTGCAATGGAATGCTCACGGCATTGAGCCCAGCAACAATCCGCTCATCACGCGCGACTTCATGGGCGCGATGGTCGATGCCTTGGAGAAGCGGCACGGTTGCCCCGTAATTTATTTTCAAGGCGCGATCGGCGGGCTGATGGGCACGCCGAAGAAACTGATTGAAGAGGCAAAGGCCGGGCGCCTGCCCGCGGACACGTTCGGTTTCATGGACGCTTTGGCGGCGGCCACGGCCGATCTGGCCGATCGGGCGCTGGCCGTGGCGCGGCCGATCGAGCTTTCGCCGATCGCTGTCTACACGCGGCCCGTGCTGTTGCCGGTCGATAATGAGGGCTTCGTTCAAGCGCTGGCGATTGGTTTGCTCGACCGCCCGGTCTACGAGTGGACGGGCGACAAGAATCGCCGCGGAAAGGCGGTCGCCGCGCAGGCGGCTAGCGAACGCGTGGCGCTCGAAACGGAAGTGGCCTATTTGCGACTCGGCGAATTGTCGATCGCGACGATTCCCGGCGAAATTTACCCCGAGTGCGTCTATGGCAAGTATCAAGAGCCCGTGGATCCGGGCGCCGATTTTCTGGACGCGCCGCTCGAGCCGAGCATTGCCGAGACGTTACCTTCGAGCAAGTTTCTGGTGATTGGGTTGGCCAACGATGAGTTGGGGTACATCATTCCCAAGCGGCAATGGGATGTGAAGCCGCCGTTCGCCTACGAACGTAAAAGCGCGCAGTACGGCGAGCGGAACAGCGTTGGCCCTGAGACGGCCGGCATCGTGCTCCATGCCCTGGGCGAGTGCGTGGCGGACGCTGAAGCCAAGGCGGCCGACGGCAAATAAAGGAGCTGAGAAGCCGCAGTGAGCTCCTGGTTCTTGTCAATATTTACCATTCACCTACGCGGCTTTTTGAAATCTCGGGCCGGCGATTCAATGCCTGGACGCATCACGCGGCACGGCTCACCGTCGGAAGACGCCGAACACTTTAACGAGACGCGCGTTCCACGGCTATTTATACGCCCGGCAGCAACTTCTGGATTGCCGGCTCCAGGTCGTCGACCGTGTTCGGCGAGAACCGGCGCACCACCCTGCCCCGCTGATCGACGAGAAACTTCGTGAAATTCCACTTGATCGACTTGGTGCCTAAAAAACCTCGCCGCGCGGATTTTAGATGTGCGAACAACGGATGGGTTTGGCGACCGTTGACTTGAATCTTGGCAAACAGCGGAAACGTCACATCGTACGTCAGCGAGCAGAACTGCTGAATCTCATCCGCCGAACCGGGCTCCTGTCGCAAAAACTGGTTGCAGGGAAACCCGAGCACGGTGAAGCCGTGCGTGCGATACTTGCGATAGAGCCCTTCGAGCGCGGCATACTGCGGCGTGAAGCCGCAACGGCTGGCGACGTTGACGATTAGCAAGACCTGGCCGCGAAACTCGGCGAGCGAAATGTCGCGTCCATCGATGCCGGCAGGTGAAAAGTCATACACGGTGGTCATGAGGGCGGTTTTCCGGTTCGTGATCGCGCGGACGTTGCAACGAGAGGAGCCGCATCTGGCAGCAGGAAGCGAAGCCGCCGCGGCAATACCGTGATCTCGAACCGCTGGGCATGAATCGGTTCGCCATCAAGATTCATGGGGATTTCGTGATCCGCTTCGATCGTAAACGCCGGCAACTGGCGATAGACGATTTGCTGCGGATCGTCGGTTTCCAGGCGAATCATTTCGCTGACGAGCGTGCCGGATTCAGGAATACTCACGTCTGGCACGATTACCAAATCGAGCAGCCCGTCGTCGAGTAGCGCGCGGGGAGCAACCCGAAATCCACCGCCGGCGAGTCGTGAATTTCCGATGGCCATAAGCATCATTTTACCAACGTAGACGCCGTCGGGGGTGATCAGACGCCCTGCCTGCGGAGTCATGGTGAACGCTTTGAAGAGACCCATCAGCGAGTAAGCCGCGCCGCCCAGCGCGCGCTTCATGCTGGGGGGCGTTTCCGCCGTGATTTGCGCGCCCATGCCGGCGCTGGCCACGTTGATGAACGGGCGCCCGTTGACCATCCCGACGTCGATAGGCCGCGGCGTGGCCCGCACGGCCAAGTCGAGGGCGGCTGCTGGCTCGCGAGGAATTCCGCAGCCCGTGGCGAAATCGTTGGCGGTTCCAAGTGGCATGACACCGATGGCGGTTTGTGAGGCTTCGCCGGCCGCCAGCACGCCCGCGACCACATCGCTGACGGTTCCATCGCCTCCGGCGGCGATCACGATTTCGTAACCGGCGCGAGCGGCCTCTTCGGCGAATTCGGCGGCTTGTCCGCCTTCCCAGGTAACGCGCACCTCGACATGGTGCCCTGCCTGGCGACAAGCCATCACGCCCTCGCGGACTTCGGGCGATTGGGCCGACTTGCCGTTGAGTACGACCCGCAGGCGACGGCGATTACCATTGGCGGCAGGGGCATTCATAGGTTTGGCCTGGGCTCGTTTAGTAGTGGCGTATCCAACATGATAGGGGATCCATGCGTTGAAGGATCAGAGGGAGGGAACGCGTGGATTTCCGACGCCGCACGCTCGCCCGATCGGTTTGCCCCTCCATGCGGGTTGCGCTGGTCGCCTTGTCATGAGTGCTAAGTCACACATATAAATGGAGTTGTGGCCGGTGTTTCGACGCGCATGGCGCTCGCCGCGATTTTCTTTCCCAGCGAATGGCCCGTGCAAGTTACACTTGCGAGTACTGAATTTGGGGAATCGTCGTCCCCTCCCCCGCTTCTAATAGAAATGCGAAGTTGGTCCCTAGCATGACTCATCACGATCACGAAAAGCACGAACACCAACATCATCATCCTCAGGCCAAGGCAGTGTCGGGAACGAGTTGGTTGGTTTGGGTCGCAGTGGCACTGATGCTCGGGGCGATGCTGATGTACGTGCTCAGCGATGACGAGTCGATTCAGCCGGGCGGTTCCGCGGGAGAGGCCATCGATAGCCCGCCCGTCGAGGCCGCGCCTTAGCCGGTTGCTGAAAAAAGTTTGTCGTGAGTCGTGCCCCTTTTTTTAGCCTCGCGAGGTGCTGAGCTCCGCACCGCTCGCATAATAACGATTCGTGCTATTTGGGGATCGCATCCATGTGATCCTATCAGGCTGCTGACTTTTTCGCCCGATACGAGGCGGTTGTCCTTGCCGCTTGCTGACCATCTGGGTCCCAGGCTGGCCTCTGAGCCTCCATCCCGCGAGAGGCATGCAACGGTCGTACTCGCCGTCGTAAGTCGTGATCCGATCATGCGATGGCGCATTCGTAGCCGATTTGCCATCGCTGGCACGCTGGATGCACCGACCTTCTAACAGATTTCTCTTCGCGACGATCGCGCGAACGCCATTCGGGTTTGTCATCGTTGCGAAAAGCGAAATCTGGGCTCTGGCAATTCGGCTGAGCCCACTTGGTTCGTGAGAGGAGTGTTTGTCATGCGATGGCAACTTACATTCGCAGCTTTAGCGGGTTCTGCGATCTTGGCTTCGGGCGTTCATGCCGCGACACCGCCAGATTCGCCTGTAGTGGAGCAAAAGCCGCACGCGCAGGCGGCCGAAAAAGAGGAGCTCGCCAAGGTCACTGCCGCCCGAACGTTTCGCGCAAGCAAGCTTTCGGGGCTGAACGTGCGCAACAAACAAGGCGACGTGTTGGGCGAGATCAATGATTTCGTGATTGATTTGAAAACCGGCCAGGTGCAGTACGCGGCTATGTCCGTGGGCGGCATCTTCGGCTTCGGTGACAAGCTGCTGGCGGTTCCGTTCAGCAAGCTGAGTTTTGATCACGGTCAGAATGAAATGTTCTTCGTGCTCGACATGCCGAAGGAAAAGATCGCGGCGGCTCGAGGCTTCGACCAGAGCAACTGGCCGGAGTTTGCCGACCCGAACTGGTCGCAGCAAATCGAGAAGCACTATCGTCAAACAGAGGTTCGCACCGGGAAGAGTGAGGAATCCTCGCCTGAGTAATCCTTGCGGTGCGCATCAGAAAGTTCGCATAGCTGCCAGGCCACGAGGGCGTGCAGCGTAACCGTTCGACCCTCTTTGCTGGGTCCTTCGTGACTGGATGACCGATCGGGCCGGACGCCCGATCGGTCACCCGGGTCGGTTTTGTAGTCTTTTAGGGAGAGAACCATGAATTCGGATACGATCCAAGGTGCTTGGAAGCAATTCAAAGGAAAGCTGAAAGAGACCTGGGGCGATTTGACGGATGACGAACTGGACAAGTTCGAAGGCAAACGAGAACAACTCGTCGGAGCCCTGCAAAGGAAGTATGGACAAACGAAGGACGAGATCGAGTCGCGTCTCGCCGCGTACGAACGCGAAGCGCGGTACGACTATCGGCCCAAGCAGCCGAAGTAGAGCGTCTGCCGACCACGAGATTGCCCTTGGACTGCCGCCAATTCAAGGTATTGGCGCGGTCCCAGGGCTTTTTTCGTGCGCTTCGCGCGCTTTCCAAGGGCGTAAACCCGGTTGAGTACATTCCGCTTCGGGGGTAGGCTGGCAAGAGTCCCAGGAGCGAAGTGCCCTGGTCTCCCCTTTCGGCCTTGAACGGAAGAGCCCGCCCCGTGGCAAAGCATAGCGAACAGTCGCGAACCTCGATTCGCAGGCGATGGAGCGGCAACGCCGCGCTTTCAACCACCCGGGGAGTCGCGCAGCGACACCTATGGATCATGCCCCTGATTGCGCTTGTGGCGTTGGTGGTTGCGGGGCTATGGGTCCGTCGGCACATCGAAGATGCGATTCAAGAACAGACCGCCGCGGAATTGACCACGCTGTTGCGAGCAGATGTCGAAGCGCTTCGGCTATGGATGCGCATTCAAGAAGAGAACGCCACGGTGATCGCCAGCGACCCAGTCGTTCGGGAACTGGTGGGAGAGCTTTTGGAGCATGCCCAAACCGTGGGCGCCAAGCCGAGCCAGCTACGTGACGCGCCGCAGCAGGCTAAGTTGGCGGCCGAGTTGGCGCCCTGGGTCGATCACGAGACCTACACCGGTTATGTAGTGTTCGACACGAAGGGGCTCATTGTCGCCACCGATGAAGAGTTGTTCCTGGGGCGCAGTACGGCCAAGATGTCGGAGCAGCGCGTCTTTATTGACAAAGTTCTGGCGGGCCGGGCCGTCGTTTCGCATCCGTTTTCCTCGCGAAGCATGCTGCCCGGGCCAGGCGGAGTGTTGATGGCCGGTGTGCCCGTGATGTTCGTGGCCGCGCCGATTTCGGGCGCCAAGGGGGAGGTTCTGGCCGTCATGGCGCTACGGATCGACCCTTCGCTCGAGTTCAGCCAGATTTTGGGCGTTGCCCAGCCGGGAGTATCTGGCGAAACCTATGCGTTCAACGAACGGGGGTTGTTGCTCTCGAAAACGCGGTATGACGAGCAACTAAAGGAGATCGCCTTATTGCCTGACCAACCGCAAGCACAAAGCGTGTTGAGCATCGAGCTAAGAGATCCCGGCGTCGATATGCTCGCGGGCGGAAGACCCTCGTCGCCGCGCGAAAAGCAGCCGCTGACGGTGCTGGCCGAGGATGCCATCAAACGAAAACCCGGTATCCAGGAACCGGGGGTCAATGTCGAAGGATATCGCGATTATCGAGGCGCAGAGTCGGTGGGCGCCTGGGCCTGGTTGCCCGAATACGACCTGGGGGTCGCGACGGAAATGGATCTCGCCGAGGCATATCGCCCGGTGTACGTGTTGCGCGGCGTGTTTTGGGTGTTATTCGGTTTGCTGGCCACCTTGGCCGGGCTGCTCTTTGCGCTAACGTTGCTGGCGGGGCGATTGGATCGCCGCATGCGCAGCGCGGTGATCGCCGCGGGGCAACTGGGGCAATATGCCCTGGAGAAGAAGATCGGCGAAGGCGGAATGGGAAGCGTCTATCGAGCGCGGCACGCCCTGCTGCGCCGGCCCACCGCCGTGAAGCTGCTCGAACCCGCCAAGACGACCGAGGTCTCTGTGGCACGATTCGAACGCGAGGTGCAGCTTACCAGTCAACTCAGCCATCCGAATACGATCACGATCTACGACTATGGGCGGACGGCCGAAGGAATTTTCTATTACGCGATGGAATTCCTCGATGGCTACCCGCTCGACGTGCTGGTACGCCGATTCGGGCCCTTGCCGGATGGCCGTGTGATCAACATTCTCAAGCAAGTGTGTGGCTCGCTGCGCGAAGCGCATGGCGCGGGCCTCATGCACCGTGACATCAAACCGGCGAACATGATGATCACGGCGCTGGGCGGCGTATATGATTTTGTCAAACTGCTGGACTTCGGGCTGGTCAAGGCGGTCGATAACGACAAGATGCAGACGCTTACCGCCGCCGATGCCGTCACCGGAACACCGTTGTATATGGCGCCCGAGACGGTGCAAGACACCGAAGGCTGCGATGCGCGCGGCGATTTGTACGCCCTGGGCGCGGTGGGGTATTTTCTGCTCACCGGGCATGCGGTGTTCGAGTCGTCGAGCGTGCTCGAAATCATGCGCGCGCATGTCGAATCGCAGCCCGTGCCGCCCAGTCAGCGCGCGGGGCGGCCGATCGCTCCTGCTCTGGAAGCGGTTGTGCTCAAATGCCTGGCTAAATCACCGGCAGATCGCCCGCAGACGGCAGACGAACTTCAGATGCTGCTCGACGAGTGCGTGCCGCTCCAGCTTTGGTCTCACACCGAGGCGGCCGCCTGGTGGCATCAAAACCAAGAGACCCGAGAAATGCCGGTCGATTCGGCGGCCACGATCGAACATCCCTTGGGAGCAACCGTCGCCTATTCGGACGTTCGGCCGGGGGCTTGAGCCTGGGGGCCCGGTCCAGTGGCTGGACGCCGGGGCGACATCAACGCGTTGTCGGTCCAGGTGGTTTCCATTTGCAGGGCCAGGTGCACGAGTTGCACGTCGCTGCTGAGGTTGAGTTTCTCCAAGACTCGCGATCGATGCTTGGCCGTGGTTTGCACGCTGATTCCTAGCGTGGTTGCGATTTGCTTTTGCGACATCCCGGCCACGATCAGATCCATCACCTGGGCCTCGCGCGGCGTGAGCTTGTCTCGCTGCATACGGGCGTGCAGTGCTGGCCCCACGATCGTTCCCACGCGAAGGAGCAGGTCGCGGTCGTCGTCATCGTATTCGCGAGGCGCATTGGCAACCGCGAACAGTCCTCGAGGGATGTCCTCATGAAGCACGGGCGCGGCGAACCAGCTTTGAATCGGCATTCCGCAAGGTAATGTGCTTTCGAGGCGGTCGATGACCGCCGATCTGGTGTTCAAGGCCTGGCTCCAAGCAATGGGAGCGTCGGCCAACCGGCATTGAACTTCATTCGTGCTGTCGGCCGACACGTGCAAGCCGGCGAGTTTGTCACCGCTCTCAAGCCGCAGGAAGACTCCTACCGGACTCTCGAATAAATCCATGACGATGCGGACGATTGCATCGTAAAGCTCGTCGCCCTGCCGCTGGGCGACCGATTGTAGAATCGAACGCACCGCTTGGGTCAGCCGGTCGATATGTCGCAGCCGGCGGGCGGATTCACGCTCGGCCGCCTTGCGGGCGGAAATGTCCTGGATCTGCGACACTGCAAAGCAGGCCCGATTCGCGGTGTCGCGCGCGAGCGACGCGCTAAGCTGAATCCATACGGTATGCCCGTCTTTGTGAATATAGCGTTTCTCCATATGGTAGTGATCGATTTCCCCCGCCATGAGCTGGCGGGCGAGGGCGACATCCGCCTCTAGATCATCGGGATGCGTAATCGACTGGAAATCGGTTGCGAGCAACTCGGGCTCGTCGTAGCCCACGATATCCAGAAGCGCTTGATTCACACGCAGAAAGCAACCGTCGAGGTCGACGATGGCCATTCCAATGGCGGCGTAATCGAAGGCCGCGCGAAAGGGACCTGGTTCCTCGGCGAACTGCCGCCAAACGACTTGACGCTCGGCGTCCGTTGGGTAGTCGCAGTTGGGGTCGAGAAGGTTGCGCTGCTTGGATCGTGGATCCATAAATAAACGCTCAAGGTCCAGGTGGGGCTTGAGCACCCATCATAGTGATCGATTAGTATTTGGGGTACGCGTTCTACGAATCGTCCGAATAAATTAACGGTCCGGGGACTTACGCCGGCGAACGTCCTTGTGCTACCTTTCGTGGCGAATTCGTGGCTGCTGCCAGAAGGCGATCGCATTTTTCGGGGGTGTCACACGCCAACGAGACGAGTCTCCCAGCCTGATGGCGTACCGCGATGCAAAGGCACACCTCGTAGCTTGTCAGCAGAACAAAGGTCGTTTCAAGGATTGTTTCACGCGTGAGCCCGACTGATCGCCGTCATCTTATTAAGTGGCAAGTAGTTACCGTTGCTCTAATGGTCTTGGGCTACTCCGGGTGCTACTTATGTCGGTCGAACTTTTCCGTGCTCTTGGGGGCGATTGCCGAGGAGCTTACTGCCGCGGGAACCCCGGTCGAGGTGGCCCGGATTCGCATGGGGCAGATCGCCACATTGGGCGTCCTGGCCTACACCCTAGGTAAGTTCGTAACGGGAAGCATTGCCGATTTCCTGGGGGGCCGAAGAAATGTGCTTTTTGGCATGCTGGGCAGCGTGCTTTTTACGATGTTGTTTGCCATCGGCGGCGGGGTGCCCGTCTTCTCGCTAGCCTGGTTCGGCAATCGGGCCGTGCAATCGCTTTGCTGGACCGGCATGGTCAAGGTTACCGGCCGCTGGTTCAGCTACAGCGCGTATGGCACGGCGATGGGTGTGATCAGCCTCAGCTACCTGTTTGGCGACGCGGCCGCGCGCGGTTTCATGGCGCTGCTTATTGGATGGGGCCTGGGGTGGCGCGAAGTGTACTTTACCTGTGCGGCGGTGCTGCTGGGGCTCACGGCGCTCTGCTGGCTATGGTTGCGCGAAAGTCCACGCGACGTGGGGCACGAGGAGCCGGATGCCAATCCGTTGAACGTCTATGGGACGATCGCGCCAGGCGACGACGCGCCTGCCAACCTGCGGCAACTACTCGGGCCGCTGTTGACGAGCCCCGCTTTTTTGACCGTCTGTGCGTTGTCGCTCGGGCTGACCTTGTTGCGCGAGACCTTCAACTTGTGGACGCCAACCTACTTTACCGACGTGATCGGCTCTTCGAAGTCGCAGGCCGCGGCGCAAAGCGCGTTGTTTCCGCTGCTGGGCGGCGCGTCGGTGCTCGTGGCCGGCTGGCTGGGAGACCGGCTAGGGCCCACCGGACGCGCGATTGTGATTCTGACGGGGTGCTCGCTGGCCGGTGTCGTGATGTGGATTCTCGGCAGTTTCGACTTCTCCGGAAGCGCCGTTGCGGCAGTGACTCTGATCGCGCTGGTGAGCTTTCTGATGTTGGGGCCATACTCGTATCTTGCCGGGGCGATTTCGCTTGACCTGGGCGGCAAACGCGGCGCGGCCACGGCTTGTGGAATTATCGATGGCGTGGGCTATCTTGGCGGCATGCTAGCCGGTGACACCGTGGCCCGGCTCACGGTGAACTACGGCTGGTCGGGCGTGTTTCGGGCCCTTGCGCTCGTGGCCTTTGCGACGAGCGTGGCCGCCCTGGTTTTTTACGCGCTCGAACGAAGGAAACTCCCCGCGGCGAGGAGACACCCATGACGATCGTTGACGATGTGCTGGAGCTGTTCGCCACCAAGGGGCACGACGCCTACGTAGGCGAGCCCGTCTCGCAGTTGGAGCATGCCCTCCAATCCGCTTATCACGCGGAGCGCGAAGGCGCTAGCGACGAATTGATCGTGGCCGCTTTGCTGCACGACATCGGCCATCTGATCCATAAATTGCCCGAGGATGTGGCCGATCATGGAATCAACACGCGGCACGAGCATCTGGGCTGCGCCTGGCTAAAACGCTATTGCGGTCCCGAGGTTACCGAGCCGATCCGGCTGCATGTACCGGCCAAGCGCTATTTGTGTGCGACCGATGCCGAGTATCAGGCTCAGCTTTCGCCGGCGTCGCTTCAGAGTTTGGGGCTTCAAGGGGGCCCGTTCACCACCGCCGAAGTTGCCGAATTCGAACGTCATCCGCACTTTCGCGCGGCCATCGCCTTGCGGCGCTGGGACGACCTGGCGAAGATTGCCGGGCTTGCCGTGCCCGCGCTCGAACACTACCGCCCGCGGCTGGAACGCGTGCTGCGCGAGGCGTGAGCGCTCAGGCAATTCCCAAGAGTGCCGGCAGTTCGGCCACGGTGCCAATCAAGTGCGTGTGGGGATGCGGTTTAAGCTGGGCCTCGGTGTGCGAGCCGCCAGTGACGCCAATCACCATGCCACAGCCGGCGGCGACTCCTTCTTCCAGGTCCGAGGGCGTATCGCCCACCTTGGCCACGCGCCGGGCGTCGGAGACGCCGAGCGCTTGCATCGCCTTTTGGATCATGTCGGGGTGGGGTCTGCCCCGCGGAACCTCGTCGCTGGTAACGGTCGCGTTCAGCAAGGAATCATCCAGCCAGCCGAGACGCCTGAGCAATACATCGGCGATGTTGCGACTAAAGCCCGTATCGAGGGCGGTCTTGATCCCCGCGGCACGCAAGCGCCGAAACGTGTTGGCGGCACCGGGGATTTCGTGCACCGAGGCGTCAGTCTCATAAAAGGCGATCATGCGCCGCACGAAATCCGCGTGAATCGCGTCGAGTCCAGGCAGCAGATCTGTGCGATGAGAAATTTCCAGCAGGTGCTCGATGGCGGCCGGTTTGGGAATTCCCATCACTTCGTTGACCGACTCGCGAGTGACCCAGACGTCCACGGCTTCCAAAGCCGCGCGCACGGCATGGTTCACGCCATCGTCATCGTGGATCGTCGTGCCGGCCATGTCGAATACGACTAACTCAATCTCAATTGCCATCGTGAATTGCTCCGTTATTGAGTTCCCTGGCCTACCACCTGCTCGGCCAGGCCGAACGACAGGGTCATGCCCGCGCCGCCCACGGCCGTGACGCAGGTGGCTCCCGGCGCGGGTTGCTTGACCAGGTAGCTTTCGTGCGGATGCTTGGCGTAGGTGCCGTGCCAGCGGGCGGCGATCTGGAGGTCGGGCACGTCGAGAAAGGTGTGCAAATATTCGAGAATCAGTTGGTCGATTCGCGGCTTATCGAACGGTTGAATCGCGTCGTCGTATTCGTGGGAATCGCCCAGCACGAGCTCTCCCAGGCCATTTTGAGAAGCCATGACGTGAATGCCAAACTGGTCGTACTCGGGAGAGTCTCGCGCCACGCGTTCTTTGACGTCCGCCAGTGCCGGGCAATCCTGGAAATTCTTATAGTGCCGGAGCGTGAGCCCTCCGGCGAGCATGGGGCCCAGCTTCAGGCGGCCGGCATAGCTTTGCGAACGCATCATCTGCAACTTGCAGCGCAAGAGGCCCGCGTCGGCATAAACCTCGGGGAACAACGATTGGAAATCGTCACCACTGCAGACGATGAGTCGCGATGCCGTGTAGGTTTGGCCGCCGGCGACCAACGTTGGCTGCTCGTAAGCGGAAACCGCGACGCCGAACTGGAAGCGAACGCCATATTCAGCCGAGAGCCATGCCGGCAATTCGGCGATGACCTGCCGCGGATCGACGCACGTTTCGGTGCGGCTCCACAGGGCGGCCTTCAGCCCGGCGGACCTGATAGCCGGCGAACGTTCGGCAACCTGCGCCGCCGAAAGAATTTGAACCTCGGCGTCGCCGCGCTGGGCAAACTCCGCCAGAACCTGGGCTTCGTCCTCGTGATAGGCCAGGTGCAGCGAACCGGTGCGCTCGTGCCAGAGTCCGGCTTTGGGCAGCAATTCGAGCCACAGCTCGCGGCTGCGCAGCGCCATCTCGCGCATGGGGCCGGCCGGCTGACCGATTGGCCAAAGCATGCCGAAGTTGCGGATCGAGGCTCCGCACGCGCGCGTGCTACGTTCGAACACGATGACGCGTTGGCCGTGCCGAGCCAGATGGTAGGCATGCGCCAGACCAAGCACCCCGGCACCGACGACGGCGGCATCGAACGCTGGTTGCATCATTGCGAAAAGCACCGGCGGGTAGTGGCAATAGCGAAAGCAGCGACTCCACAGTTTTAGCTGGAATCGTCGGCTGTCGCTAGGACGTGGAAGGAGCCGCCTATCACCGCGGCTTACGGATTGTCGGTGCTGTCCTCTTCCCCTTCGACGGTGATTGGCGCCTCCCAGAGGTAAACCGTGTGCTCCCGAATCGGGCCGGGCACGGTCACGACCTTCGTGGGTTTCACACCGGCCATGGCAAAATCGTGCGAGACGATCTTGCTCCCAGGCTTGAGCTTTTGAAGCTGCGGGATCAGCTTTTCATTCAAGGATGGCAGCAGATACAGCGTGACGACGCTGGCGTCGCTCAGGTCGAGCGTGAAGATGTCTTCTTGAAAGACTTGCGCACGGTCGCCGACGTTGTGCTTATTGATGTTGGCCTGCGTGTCGCGAATTCGATTGGGATCGATGTCGTATCCGATGGCCTTCGCGCCGCGTTTGGCGGCCGAGACCACGATGATGCCGTCACCGCAACCCAGGTCGTAGACGAGATCCTCCGAGTCGACTTCAGCCAACTCGAGCATCTGATCGACGACGGATTGCGGCGTGGGCAGGAATATGACGTCCGGCTCTCTGGTTTCCTGTTCGGCGACGATTGGATCCTGCGAGCAGGACGATGTCGACATGAGGAGACAGACCAACACGGCCAGCGGCACGATGCGAGACAACACATTCATGACGAGTCTCTCCTAAAAGTGGTTGTTGGTATTACTTACAGAGCGTGTGGGTTTGGAAGGTGCAAACGGCTTGGGAGATGCCGGTGGGTGAGGCTTATCGATCTGGCTCGCCCGCCGGACGCGCGGCGACCTGCGAAGCGAGATAAACCGGAATGCCCCCCAGCAACAACGCCAGGCCGACCCAGCCCAGACTGCCGGCATACTCGATTCCACCGTACAGCATATAGGCGCACGTGAGCGAAAACAAAATCGGGGACGCCGGATAAAGCGGAGCCCGAAACGGACGCTCGACATTCGGTTCTTGCATCCGGAGAATGAACAGTGACAGGCTGGTCAACAAGAAGAATAGCCAGAACACGGGGGCGGTGCAGCGCAGCAGCGTGTCGAATCCGCCCTTGCCCGCCCAGCTCACTTCTTCGATGCCCACGGTGGTGAACGTCCGGTTCAGGGCATGTTGTCCGGCCTCGGTACCGACGACCAGGATCATGGCCACGGTAATCGCGGCTTGCGCGGCGATTGCCCACACCGGCGAGCCGAACCGCGGATTTTGCTGGGCGAGCCGCGCAAACAAACGATGATCGGCGCCTACCGCGGCATAAACGCGCGAACCGGCAAAGATCAGTCCATTGACGGCTCCCAGAGCGGAAATGCTGACGAGCAGCGCCACGCCTGCCGCGGCAGAGTCGCCGTAGTTGGCTCCGAGCGCGGCGCGCATGGTGTCCGTGGCAACAGCCTGCGATTCGCGAACCGCAGGCCATCCCAAAGCGCGCAGATACGCGGCGTTGATCAGCAGATATACCAGCGTGATGATCAGAATGCCCAGAGTCAGCGCTCGGACGATCATCCGCCGGTCGCGCATTTCGGCCACGAAGAATGCCGCGTCGTTCCAGCCACCATACGTCAGGAACACCAGGACGAGCGCCGAGGCGAATGCCGCGAGTCCGAATCCGTTGCTCGGTTCGGCGGCAATCGTGGCGGCTTCGGCGCCCGCTGGGCGGGCGATGACAAGTCCCGCCAGGATCACCGCGGCCAGGCCAAGGAGCTTCGCCGAGGACAACGCGTTCTGGACATGCTTGCCGAACGCGATCCCCCAGAGATTGGTCGCGCTGAGCGCGATCACCGCGCCGAGCGCCAGGATCACTGGCGTGTGCGAGCCAAGGTCGACGAGCGTCGAGGCATAATTGGCGAACACATAAGCCATCATGCCGATCGATCCGGTAAGGATCACCGAGATCTGAGCCCAGCCGAAGAGAAAGCCTAGCCACGAGCCGAATGCCCGTGAGAGATACACATAGTCGCCGCCCGAACGCGGGTAGGCGCTGGCGAGTTCGGCGTACGTGAACGCTCCATTCAGGCAGAGCAGGCCGCCAATGGTCCAGGCGGCCATCGCCCAGGCTCCGCTGGAGACACTGCCGAAGATGAACGGCGGCGTTTCATAGATGCCGGCGCCGATCACGATTCCAATAATCACGCTGACCGTATCCCAGGTAGAGAGCGTGGCGGCGCGCGATTCGTTGGAAGCAACTGCGGTGGTCATGGTGTTCCGATTCTCGCCAGCGGACGTGCCGAATAAGCAGCGGCACCAGTTTGGCGCAAGGATGCTTCGTCAGGCAATCGATTTTCGTCAAGGATCAAGCGTGCCCGCCCCGACTCCAGAATGGGGATTTAGCCCGCCCCTGTGGCGATCACTCGGTGGAAGTGCAATTGCACTTCGCGGTCGACGACCCGGCGGACGCCCTCGACCAGGCAGTGGGGCTCGTTGTCTTCCTGGCCGCGGCGAATGATCTCCTCGAGCTTGGCGCCGTGCCCCACCGTGAAGGTCGATTGATAAATGATTTGATTTCCGGCGTCGAGCTCCGGAACGATAAAGTGGCAAGTTGCGCCGTAGGTCAGCATCCGGCTGGCGTAAGCTTCGTGATAGGGACGAATGCCCGGGAAGCTGGGGAGCAGTCCATGGTGCAGGTTGACGATGCGGCCGCCCGCGTATTTCCAGCAACTGGCGGCAGGCAGAATGCGCATATAACGGGCTAGAATCAGATAGTCGACGTTGTACTCATCGCAGATCTGCATCATCTGGTCGTCGTCGGCAGCACCGCTCTGGTCGCCGATTTGGCGCCAATCGACGTCAAACTGCTCGGCCAGCGAGCGGCAGTTGGGACGATTGCCGATCATGACCGCGGCTTCGGCCCGCAAGCGTCCGTCGCGAATCGCGCGCAAGAGCGCGAGCGCCGGCTCGGGGCGATACGTGGTGCAAATCGCCAGTCGCGGCCGCTCGCGGCGTTCGTCGGGCGACCAGACGCGAACGCTGAGCCCCTTTTGCCGGCCGATCTCCATCAGCTCTGGCCGCAATCCCGGCCAACTGGTTTCGGGCAAGTTGATCCGCAACAGCATGGCGAACAGACTCAGCTCGTCATGGTCGTACATCTGGATCTCGGCGATATTGGCGTCGAGTCCAGTGACATGATGGACGATCGGGTCGGCGAGGCCACGATTGTCGGGGCCGACAGCAGTGATGACGACTTGCATGGGGCGGAGGAAATAAAAAATCTGCGGGAGACGGGAACCACATGGTTGCTGGCGGATCGGACGCGCGGCGAATACCCAAACATAGGCTATTGCGCGCTCCCGATTGTACTGGGCGAGGCGATTGTGGGACGCTGCTTGTGAAATCTTTCACAGGCAGACGCGAACATACGACCGTCCGTCCGGTCGGATTTTAGCGGCACGAACGCATTTTGGCGATTGCGATGGAAGCGCGGGCGATCGGTCGAGACGCCGAATTGCGAGAACGCGCGAAATGGTCCACGGCCCGTTGTTGGGGCTCTGGCCCCCCGCTATAACAGTTGGTGGATTGGGCTCGCATTTCAACGCCTTCACACATCTTCGGTATCGCCCAATCCGCCACGCATGTCTTTGAAAACGCGGAACGTGGATCGCCAGCAGTAACTGTGCGGACCGTTGCTAATCCTGCGTTTAGTGAACAAGCAACGTTTGTCTGTGCATGAGCGTAAGCCTGTGCAACGGTGGTACGCCGATCGCGAGTGCCTGACGGCATAAATCGGGCCCAGGACGACCGGCCAAGGACGGAAAATTTTCGGGTTTTCATGACCCAGGTTTTCTGTCGTTACGTACAGAAGCTTGTTACGTCGGAACAGAGATTTTCGCCTCGGGTGAGGGGCCTCATGCGGAAGCAGCCCTTCGCCAAACGAGGTCACGTCAGCCGATCGATTCCCATCTCCTATCGTAGAGGCTCATCGACATGATACGCAAAGCACATCCCACGGACATGTCGGCCATGGATCCCACTCCCGAACAAATCCGCGAGCGAAGCTTCGAGATCCGCGCCAAATGGTCGCCTCGCGAGCGTGCCCGCCGGCTTGGCGTAAAACGCGCAAGCTGGATGCCGCCCATGATCTCGGAGGTTGAGATGCCGGGCGGATTCGGCGAGTACGATTCCAACTGACGAACCCCCTCTCGAACTCGCTGGGAATCACCGCGCCGGTGGAAATTGCACGTTGCGTTTCCACTGGCGCTAAAGATCCTGCCTCGTGACACGCCCGTAGGGAAGCCCGCCTGGATCCATGCGGCGCGGGCGTCGACATAGAACCAAGAGGCTGTCTTGTGCCATGAAGGGGCAAGGCGGCCTCTTGGTGTTTTGGGGCGGCGCGAGTTTCGGGAAAATTGCCGGATGCTCACCGGGCACGGCGCAGGTAGATTTGCAAAGCTATGGCTGCGCCCCCTTGCGATTCATCCACCGCTCCCTCCGCCCCGCGGCGCGTGATCTGTCTGCGCCGCGTGATGGCCTCGTTTGGGCTGTTGCTGATCTGGGCGACCTGGCCGCTGTGGACGCCGGCCGCGACGTTTCCACAAGTGCCCTTCATGGCCGGTCGGTGGTTGCCGGGCGACTGGGGCCAATGGGCGGCCGTGGGGGGGCTCCTTGCTTCACTCACGGCCGCACTGGTATTGCCCAACGGGCGCGCCGCGCGAATTGCTTGCATGACGGTCGCAGGCGGATTCCTGGCCGCGATGCTATTCGACCAGGGGAGGTTTCAGCCGTGGGCCTATCAGTTTCTACTGTTCGCGATCGTGTTGGCGACGTGCGGAGCACGAGAGGCCCTCACGTTGCTGCGGCTGTTGGTCGTCGTATTCTACTTCGAGTCGGCCCTGACGAAGCTCGACTATTCGTTTTTGCACACGCTGGGGCAGCAGTTTCTAGCGGCGCTCGCCGGGCTGGGCGGAGCGAGCCTCGAGTCGTGGAGTTCCGCGGCGCGGCTGTGGGCCGCTGTGGTATTTCCGCTCGGTGAGCTCCTGGTGGCTCTGGGGCTCTTGTTCGCAAGGTCGCGCGCGATTGCGCTGGCCGCGGCGGTGCTGCTGCACTTGTTGTTGCTGGGGATACTCGGGCCCTGGGGCTTGGACCATCAGCCGGGAGTGCTGCTCTGGAACGGTTACTTCATCATCCAGAACCTGGTACTATTCTGGCCCAAGCGGGATCCCGAGCCGCGTGGGGGTCGCCCCTTAAATGCCGTCATCGACGGCACGCAACGCCGCGTGCCCTGGCCCGTCTTGGCGTTGGTGTTGGCCGCCGTGGGGCTGCCGCTGTCGGAATCGTGGGGGCTGTTCGATCTTTGGCCGAGTTGGGGACTGTATGCTTCGAGCGCGGAGCGGGTTTCGCTCCAGGTGCATCGCGTGGCGCGGTCGCAGTTGCCAGCGTCGCTCGTTCCATTTGTCGAGACCCAGGGCGACCATCGCGATCCCTGGCTTTCCGTGCGGCTCGATCGTTGGGCGCTCGACGCTCGGCGAGCGCCCATCTATCCGCAGGCCCGCGTCCAATTGGGGGTGGCGTTGGCTGTTGCCGAAGGGGCGGGACTGGCCGACCGAGCGAGATTCATTCGCTTCGGGCGCGCGGATCGCTGGACCGGCAAGCGCGAGGTGGCAATCTTTGAGGGCGTGCCAGAAGCTCGAGTCGCGGCCGGACAATATTTTTTCAACGCCCTGCCCCGGCGGACCATGCGCCCCGATACGGAGCGATGAACGCGGCGCGACATGCGGCCTAGAAAGCCCCACCGCCGGTGAAACAGGGTTGGTCACTTGCCCAGGAGTTCGGCGACGAGCGCGTCGGCGCCGTAAACCTTGCGCAGCGCTTCGAGAATCGCCGACGAGTGGACCGAGGTCGCTCGGGCCACCTGGTCGGAATAGACAAAGTCGAGCACGAGCGACGGGATAGTGCCATCGAAGATCAGGCCCACGACTTCGCCCTTTTTATTGACGACGGGGCTGCCCGAGTTGCCGCCGATGATGTCGGCCGTGCTGACAAAGTTGAAGGGCGTTTGCAGGTCGAGCCGCGATTTGTTGTCGAGCCACGACCGAGGTAGCTTGAACGGCGACAGGCTGCCGTGCTCCTCGGCATGAGGATAGGCGCCGCCGATGACCGTCCACGGGGCGTATTTCTTGCCCTGGTCCTCGTAGCCGCGCACCTGGCCAAACGCGAGCCGGAGCGTAAACGTGGCGTCGGGATAGGTCCTGGTGCCCTCGACGGCGAACTTGGCTTGCGCGATCTTGGCATACGCCTGACGCAGCGGCTCGTCGACACGTTCCTCGTACTGTTTGCGAACGGCGCGGGCCTTGGGATCGATGGTCCGAGCGAGCACGATCATCGGATCGTCCGAGGCGGCAACGGCGCTCGCGCCGCCTTCGGCGAGCTTCCGGCGCACCGCGACATCGGCCAGCTTCGAGCCGTTCACAAGCTGAGCGGCGCGATCGGTCGGAGACAGGTTCGCCAGCAGCGATACGGCAAAATCGCGATCGGCCTGACCTTGCGCGGCCGATTGCTCGAGTAGGTAGCTGAGCGAGTCGGCAAACTTGGCGGTCTCGAGCGCCGGATAGATCGGCGCCTCGGAAAAGAGCTGCTGCTTGAGCGAGTCGAGTCCCGCCTCGGCGTATTCGCGCAGACGCTGTTCGTTCGGCTTGGAAGTCTCTTCGGCCAGGCGGACCAGTCCGCGGGCGATTGAATACAACTCGCTATTGAAAGATACGGCGCGTTCGTAAAGCGTGTGGTTGGTATACAGCTCGCGCCAGGCGGCCAGCGCCGCTTCGACCTCCTTCCAGGCGGGGGCGACGTCCTTCAGCTTGGGATCGCCGGCGACAGCCTGTTGCAGCGCTTGCTCGCTCTGGCGCTTGGCGGTCATGATCGCCGGCGTTTGTAGTCCTAACAGGCCACCGAGACGGGCCTTACGCGAATTCTGATAGCCGAACAATTCATCCTGCGCCTGGCGGGCGTTTTCCAGACCGCGATCGCTGTACACGCGGAGGGTGACTTCGCGACGGCGAATCAAATTCAACAGGTCCGGAAAGTACACGTCGCGCAGAAATTCGAGATGCGAGACGGTGTTCAAACGGTTCGTGCGACCGGGATGTCCGGCGACAAAGATCAGTTCTTCATCCTCGGCGCCGGCCTTGCTCCAAGAGAGATGGCCGGGCGGCGTGACCGGCTTGCCGTCTTCGTAAACGCGAAAGAACGCCACGTCCAGGCAGTACCGGGGATACTCGAAATTGTCCGGATCGCCGCCGAAGAAAGCGATGTCCTTTTCCGGAGCGAATACGAGCCGAACGTCGGTGTACTTCTTGTAGCGATAAAGGTTGTAACGCCCGCCCTGATAGAGCGTGACCACATCGCTGCGCAGGCCGGTCTTGTCGAGAGATTCTTTTTCGATCGCATTGCTGACCGCGCGCCGGGCCTGCTGCGCCTCGGCCGCGCTCATGCCAGGCGTTACGGCGGCGTTTACCCGCTCGGTTACATCCTCGATGGACATCAGCACGTTCAGTTCCAGGTCGACGCACTTGAGCTCTTCCCCGCGTGTCTTCGCGTGAAAGCCGTCTTCCATCAGGTTGCGCTCGGCGGTGCTCAGCTTGTGCAGCGCGTCGGCCGCGACGTGGTGGTTGGTCATCACCAGGCCGTCGGCGGAAACAAATGAGCCCGAGCCGCCGCTGTTGAAACGGACGGCCGACTTCTGCAAGTGGGCCAGCCACTCATCCGTCGGCTCGAACCCATAACGCTCTTTAAGCAGGGCGCGCGGCGGATCGTTGAACAGCCACATGCCCTCGTCGGCCACGGCTTGCGGAAGTCGATTTACAGAGGCGGTGAACATCATGAGGATTCCGAGCGTGAGGATTCCGAACCTGGCGCGGGCGGGTGACATGGTTGAACCTGATTTTCTGGGGGAAACGAGGGATGCGAATTGGTTGCGGACGCTACTTGCCGCCGCTGCGCTTGCCAAGCTTCGCGTCGCGGAACAGGACGCCCACGCCGGTAAGAAAGAGCACGAACATCAATACGGCAAACGTGGCGATGGCAGGCCAGCTTAGTTCCGACCACCAGTGGGGCAGAATCGGCGAAACCTCGGGGGTCCGGGGATCGACGTACGTCAGGTTCAGCGAATTCGACAGCGATTGACTGAACGCTAAGAAACCAATCAATACGCCGGCAATCGAGCCTCCGGCGATGTAGCCGGAGCTTAGTAGCACGGCCGGGCTGCTGTCGGAGTCTTCGGGCTTGCTGCTGAGCTTGTCGGCGATCCAACGCAATGCGCCGCCGACGAAGATCGGCATCGAAGTCTGGATCGGCAAGTAAACGCCCACCGCGAACGGCAGCGAGGGTACGCCCGCCAACTCCAAAACGACTGCGATCAGGGCGCCGATCAGCACTAGCTCCCAGGGGAGCTTGCCGTTCAAAATGCCGTCGATGATCAGGGCCATCAGCCGGGTCTTGGGCGCATCGAGTTTGTTGGTGACCTCGGTGCCATCGTCGCGATATTTGACGCGCCCATTGATCGCCGGATCGACCAGATAGGTGAGCAGCCCCGATGCATCGACCAGGTACTTCCCCTGCGGCACGCCTACGTATTCGCCCTCGGCCGCGTGCAACACATGGTATTGAGTGGCATCTTTGCCCGCGTAGTCGCCGCCGGGGGCCTGCATTTCCGTAAGTTCGTCGACATTCGAAATGCGGACGTTGGGAACGAATTCCGGCCGCTTGGTGTAGACCGTGCCCGAGGCGTTCAATAGTTGCAACGTCACGCCGATCACGAGCGCCGAGGTAAGGGCTCCAATGAGGATCGCCACCTGTTGGAGCCAGGGGGTTCCTCCAACCAGGTAGCCGGTTTTCAGGTCTTGGGAGGTCGTGCCGCCGTTCGAGGCGGCGATGCACACCACGGCCGCGATGGTCAGCGCCGTCAGCGTGGCGGCTTTGCCCGTTTCGCCCATCGCATAGAAGATCAGGCAGGTAAGCAGCAACGTCGCCACGGTCATGCCCGAGATCGGATTGCTCGACGAGCCAATCTCGCCGGTCAAGCGCGAAGACACCGTGACGAAGAGAAATCCGAAGAGCACGATCATGGCCGCGCCGATCAACCCCAACGTATTGAAGCCGAGCCCCAGTTGCGGCAGAGCGGCCATAATCAGGATCAGGACCGCGCTGCCGACGAATACGATCCACAGCGGCAGATCGCGTTCGGTGCGGGGCAACTTCACCCGGGCGCCGCCTTCGCCGCGCGCGGCGAACAAGTCGCTCATTGCGCCGCGAATCGAGCCGAAGATCATCGGTAGCACCTGGAACATGCTGATGATGCCGCCCGTCGCCACGGCGCCCGCCCCGATATAAAGAATATAGTTGTTGCGGATTGCGCCGATGTCCATGTCGCGAATCAATTGATTCGCCGGAGCCGGCGCGATCGCCACGGGCACCGCATCGCCGAACATCTTGATCAGAGGCCCGATGACCAGATAAGCCAGCACGCCGCCGGAAATCATGATCGAGGCGATGCGCGGGCCGATGATGTAGCCGACACCGAGCAATTCCGGCGATAGTTCGCCGCCGATCACGCCCCCGCGCAGGCCGGCGCCGCTCTCGGTATACAGCGGCTGGTCGACGTCCTTGCGCCACAGGTGTAGCGCGTCCATGCAGAACTTATGAACCGTGGCCAGCCCGAACCCGACGAATACGGTCTTGGCCGAGGCGCCGCCTTCCTCGCCGACGATCAGCACGTCGGCGCAGGCCGTGCCCTCGGGATACTTGAGCTTGCCGTGCTGCTGGACGATGAATGCCCGCCGCAACGGGATCATCATCAGGATGCCCAGCAGCCCGCCCAACGCCCCGACGGTCATCACGCGGACGACCGTCATGTCGTGTCCCAACAGTAAGAGCGCGGGAATCGTGACGCCCAGGCCAAAGGCGATGGACTCGCCGGCCGATCCGGTCGTCTGCACGATGTTGTTTTCGAGAATCGTGGCCGGTCGCAGGCGGAAGATTTTCGACAGCAAGCGGAACAGCGTGATCGAGAGCACGGCCACGGGAATCGAGGCCGAGACGGTCATTCCTACCTTGAGCACGAGATAGAGCGACGACGCGCCGAAGACGATGCCGAGGATGACACCCGCGATGACCGCGCCCCAGGTGAACTCCGGCATCGTGACGTTCGCCGGAACGTAAGAGTCGTGAGCGGTGATGACCGTCGAAGCGGTCGCGGCCTTCTTTTCCGTGGTGGGTGCTGCCATGCCAGAAGTTCCGCCAGTCCAGTGGATGCGGCGCCCGCCGTGCGGGGCGCCTCGCGCGAGCCCACATTCTATCGAGGCCGGGCAGGCGAGGCTATCGGAGTCGCGCCGTCGCGTGAAACGCAGGCCACGAGGGGCCGTAGGCAGCCGCACTTCTTGCACTTGCCCGTGAGCTGGCCAACGTTATTCTCAAAACGCGGCCTATGCTTGGAAGAATGTTGGCTGCGGACCCTTGCGGAGGAAGATACTCCCGTGATTCGTTCGACCGAACCCGCCGATACCCAACCGCTCGTGGCCCTGGCCGCCGCGACGTCCGTCTTCAAGCCGATGGAATTGATCGCCCTGGAAGAAGTCCTGTGCGACTACTTCGCCGCGAACAAAGCGCTCGGCCATCGAGCGCTGACCGCCGTGGAGGGCACGATTCAGGGCTTCGCCTACTTCGCTCCGGCCGCGATGACCGATCGCACCTGGTACCTGTGGTGGATCGCCGTCACGCCGGGCACGCAAGCTCGCGGCATCGGAAGCGCGTTGCTCCATATGGCCGAGGAGGAGATTCGCCAGCAGCGCGGGCGCATCTTGCTGGTGGAAACCAGCTCGCTACCGCACTATCAGCCGGCGCACAAATTCTATGCGAAGCACGGCTACGCGCATGCCGCGACGATAGCGGGCTATTATGCGGCGAACGACGACCTGGTTGTGTTTCGCAAAGCGATGGAGTGACACCGCCGGGCAGCGCGCTGGCGCGAATTCCCCGCCGGTAGGCCGAGTTTTATTAGTCGACAACCTTGAGGCCGGGAATCGCTTCTTGCAGTTTCTGGCGGCCCTCGGGCGTGGTCTGGGTAAAGCTCAACGAGAGCTCCTTCAGCTTTTTAAGGCCGGTGAGCTTTTCGAGACCTTCGTCGGTGACCTGCGTGTTTGACAGATTCAGCGTCTGCAGGTTCGAGAGTCCCTTGAGGTTGTCGAGCCCGGCGTCACTGACGCGCGTGCTGTCGAGATTCAGGTACTGGAGATTTACCAGATCTTTGAGGTGGGGCAGCCCCTCGTCGCTGACCGCGGTGTTCCAAAGGTCGAGCTGCGTGAGCGAGGTGAGGCCCGCGATCGAGGCCAGCCCTTCGTCGCTGGCTACCGTTTCTGCCAGATCGAGCACGGCGAGCTTGGGCATGGCCTTCAGGTTTTCCAGCCCCGAGCCGTCGATGGCCGCAGCCCGCAGTTCGAGCCGCTTCATCTCCTTGAGATCTTTCAAGTGGACGAGGCCCGCATCGCTGATGTTCGTGCGCATCAGGTAGAGCTCATCGAGCTTCGGCATGCCGACGAGGTGGGCCAGCCCTTCGTCGCTCACCTGGGCGGCGTCTTCGAAACCGACGCCTCGCATCTTGGTCAGGTCCTTCAGGGCTTCGAGCCCCGCGTCGGTGACGTTCGGGCTGCGGAGCTTGAGCCGTTCGAGGTTTTCGAGCTTGGCAAGATGGCCCAGGCCCACGTCGGTTACCAGCACGCAGCCACGCAGGTCGAGCACGCGGAGCTTGGGCAACTTGGCGACATGTTCCATGCCGGCATCACCAAAGTTGTTGTAAAGCAGGATCAACGCTTCGATGTTCGGCAGTTTGGTAAGGTGTTCGAGCCCGGAGTCGGTGAGGTAAGACGAACGGCGCAAGTTGAGCGCCTTGAGCGTGGGGAGTTCGGCGAGTTTGGCCAGCCCGTCGTCGGTGAGCTCGGTGTTTTCGAGCACCAGTTCCTTGAGCTTCAGACCCTTGAGTTTGTCGAGCGTGTCGTTGTTGATCTCGGCGCCCCAGAGAGACAGTTTTTCGAGAGCTGGTAGCTTGGAGAGCAAGGCGAAGTCGAACTCCTTGACCTGCGGGGTATTGAACGCAACGCCGGTAATTTGGCCATCCTTGTTCTTGGTGACCTTGCCCCGAGCGGCCTCGATGGTTTTCGCGGCTTCGGGATCGTCGGCCGGAGCTTGTGACTTGACGGGCTCGGCAGCGGCCCCGGCGCTCTCGGCAGCGGCATCGCTTTTTGCGGGCTCCGAGGAGGGCTCTTTCTTTTGAGCACATCCGCCAGCAAGGGCAATGGCAAGCATCAGGGCGACCAGCGAACACATCCAGCAGCGGCACGACATCGAACCAATCCTCTCACTTGATGGATACGCACGCGACCTGATCGCAACCGGGCCGGCGTGCCAATAAGAACGGCTGCGAGGGGGTTCCCGCAAAAGCGATCCCCTCGCAGCCGGTTCATCTTAACGGAGCCCGCTTAGAGCGTGTAGCCCTCGCGGTACGTCGGCTTCACCACCAGTTCCGTCTCCGGCGCGTTGGTCGGCTTGAGATTCGTGGCGTCCCACTCGATCTTCTTGCCGGGCTTTTCCGCCTCGGTCGCGGCGTACACGGCCAGATTGCCGAGCAAGATGGTCTCGGTCAGCGGGACCGCGTAGTTAGCAAAGTTGCTACGGGCTTCTGGGCCGCCCTTGATCGCGCGGGCGAATTCCTGGAAGTGGCCTGGCGACTTTTCGTACTCGACGTCGCCCGGGTCGCTGGCGCCGGCCATGAGCTTATAGCCTCGCTCGCAGTAGTCGCCCGGTGCGAAGAGCTTGCCTTTATCGCCGATCAGCAGCACACCGGTCTCGCTCACCTGCTCGCCTTCGAACAAGTCGGCCGATGGCTTCTGGCCACCATCGTACCAGACCATCTTCAACGCTTCGCGGTCGTCGAGCTTGGGGAAGTCATAGGTGATGATCGACCATTTCGGATAGCTGTCCTGGTTGTGGCCCGAGGTCGTCGCCTGCACGGCCGACGGATCGCGGAGGTTCAACGCCATGAACGGCATGTTGACCGTGTGGCAGGCCATGTCGCCGAGCGCGCCGGAACCAAAATCCCACCACCCGCGCCAAGCGAACGGGTGGTAGCCCGGAGCATAGGGACGCTCGGGAGCACAGCCGAGCCATAGATCCCAATGCACGTTCGACGGCACTGGAGCCTCGGCCGGACGAGCGCCGCCCTGGGGCCAGATTGGACGATTGGTCCAGACGTGAACTTCCTTGACGTTGCCCAGCGCGCCCGAGCTGACGATGGCAGCCGTCTTGCGGAGGCTGTTCGACGCGGTGCCCTGGTTGCCCATCTGCGTGGCGACCTTGGTCTCGGCGGCAATCTTGCCGAGCTCGCGGGCTTCCCAGATCGTGCGGGTTAGCGGTTTTTGGGCGAAGCAGGCCTTGCCCATGCGCATGGCCATGGCCGAAGCGGGGGCGTGCATGTGGTCGGGGGTGCTCACGGTAACGGCGTCGATGCTACCGCCCATCTCGTCGAGCATTTTGCGATAGTCGTTGTACTTGGCCGCCTTGGGGTAGAACTTGCTGGCCTTCTCCAAGGTTTTGTCGTCGACGTCGCAAATGGCGACGATGTCGCCCTCTTTCGCGGCATCGCTCGAATCGCTACCGCCTTTGCCGCCGACGCCAATGCAGGCGAAACGAATTCGCTCGTTCGGCGATTTGCTGTCTTCGGCCGCGGCTTTGCCGGCAACGAACACACCAACGCCGGTCAGCGCCGTGCTCTTCAAAAAGCGACGACGATCGGTCAAATACGACATAGGGTCATACTCCTTGATACGGTTGGATTTAGGGCGTGGGATAGCGAGGCGGGATGGACGCTGATGTACCCTATTTGAAACGATAATCTCTTGCCGCGCGGGCCGCAATTAGGCTAGGCGTAAGATTTGCCCGAATTACCCGCCTTTTCCCCATCTGTTGGAGGATCCGGCTTGCTTTTTCCGCGAACTTTCGCCCGTCCGCACGATTGATTCACGACGCCGTGGCGGGCATGATCAGAGGGGAATTCAGGGCCGCCACGCGTTCTGCTTGCCGTGTCCGTTTTGCCGCACGACCACCTTCTGACACTCCCACCCCAGGTTTACACGATGCTCCGCCGTCTTTCGCCGCTTGCGATTCTTTCGCTCGTCTTCGCCGCGCTGCCGGTGGCCAACGCCGCGGAACAGGCGGGTTTCAAATCGTCACTCTTCAACGGCAAGGATCTCGACGGCTGGCAAGTCACCGGGAGCGAGCCGCTGGTCGAAGATGGACTGCTCGTCCTGAACGGTCCGGACGGTTGGCTGCGCACGAACGAGAAGCATGGCGACTTTGTATTGGAGCTCGACTGGCGAGCGCGCAAGGCCGAGGGCTACGATTCGGGCATCTACATTCGCGCCGCCGAGCCGGTCGAGGGCAAGCCGTTTCCCGCGCGCTATCAGATCAATCTCAAGCAACACGCCGAAGGCAATCTGTTGGGCATCGACGGCGCGACTAGCCGGGGGCTGATCAAGCCGGGCCAGTGGAACCACTTCAAGATCACTGTGATCGGCGATACGGCCGAACTCGAAATCAACGGGCAGAAGGCTTGGAAGGCAACCGGTTTGGAGGCTTCTGAAGGCTACATCGGCCTGCAATCGGAAGTGCCGCTGGGGGGACAATTCGAGTTTCGCAACATCGAGCTGACGGACCTCGATTATACACCGCTATTCAATGGCCGAGATCTCACCGGTTGGGTTGGCGATACACGCGGCTACGCGGTCGAAGACGGCGCCATTGTCTGCCGGCCGGTCGGCGGGCGGCTCTTCACGGCCGACCAATACGGCGATTTCTCATTTCGCTTCGACTTCAAGATGTCTGCTCACGGAAACAACGGCGTGGGCATCCGTTCGCCGCTCCAGGGCGATCCCGCTTATGTCGGCCTGGAGATTCAAGTGCTCGACGATCATTCCGAGAAATATGAAGCCATGATCAAGCCCTGGCAGGCCCACGGTTCGGTGTATGGCATCGTGCCGGCGAAACGCGGATTTCAAAAGCCGTTGGGCGACTGGAACCACGAAGAGATCCTCGCCCGCGGTCGGCACGTCACCGTGATTCTGAATGGGCACACGATCGTCGACGCCGATCTCGACGAGGCGGTCAAGGGCGGCACGCTCGATGGCAAGGAGCATCCGGGCCTGACCAACAAGCACGGCCATATTGGGTTTCTGGGACATGGAGCCCGGGTGGAATTCAAGAACGTGCGGATCAGAAAGCTCGACTGACCCGCGCGATGACGGCTTCTCTTTGAATCGCAACGAAGCCGGGCGGGCAAATCCTACTAGCAGGTTGCTGATCGAAGTCCGTCGCGCTCCTGGAGTGTGATTTGCTCGCCGTGAAGTGCGTCGGGCATTGCGCAGAGCGATTTCGCACGGGGATTTTGCTTGCGCGTCCTAGAAGATGGCTTGCTAGGCTCCGCAATGGTCGAAGGGCGACCTGATCGGGGCATGGTTCGACCAGTTTCTGCGAGAAATCGGGGTTATTCCAGCCCGGCACATTCTTTGCTTCTCAGCTTCTGGGTTCCACGAGAACGATTTCCGAGGAGCTGCTCGTGGAGCGTCCATCCGAGTGCTCCGTTAAAAGACCCCATAAACAATACATTGCCAGAGCCATGATCCGAGTTTCACGCGAGCAACTGGCCGAGCGTTGGGCGCTCACATACGCCCAGGATGGCTACCAGGTTCGAGCCACGGGAGTTTCAGGTCTCGAAGCCGCCCGACCGCTCGAAGGCGTTACGCCGGACATCGAAGCGGACAAGGATCGCGAACAGATTCTCATTCGCATTATCGCGTCGCCGGAGTCTCTCGAAGATGCGGGGCTGCGGCGGGAGCTCGAAGCGTTACAACGAGCCCGGACCAGTCGCAGAAAATTGCACCTGATCGTCGCGGCCGAGTGTGCCCATGACATTAAAGAGCGGCTCGACGCCTGGCATATCCATGCGGACCAGGTGCATATCACTTGATAGCACATAGAACGGACTGAACTACCCTCTCACGAAAGGATCGAAGTAATGGTCAATCAACAAGTGCTCGCCCACCATTGGGACGAAGTACGCGATAAGCTGCGCGAGAAATGGGATCGTCTGGGCGAAGATGATTTGCCGGATTTCTCTGGCAACATCGATCAGTTGATCGGGAAAATCCATCAGAAGGTCGGCGTTAGTCGAGAAACGGTGGAAGCGTTTTTGAGCGAATTGACGGAAGAAGGCCAGGGCATGATCGAAAAGGTTCGCTCGCAAGCGACACGCGGCGCTACGAAGGTGGCGGACGCCGCTCGCCAGCGGGCAGACTCGCTACGTCACTCCTACGAAGACGCCGAGGATATAGTCCGCGAGCGCCCGGGGCAGGCGCTCGTAGCCGCGTTTGGGATCGGGGTCGTGTGCGGACTCGGTGTCGCACTGCTGGTGCGCAGTCGTCAGCGGGCTCCGACGGCTATCGATCGCGGGCGCCACATGCTGGACGACGCTTATGCCCGGGGCCGCGGCGCATATTCCAGCGGCCGCGACACGGCCGGCAGGTTTGGCCGTCAGATTCGCGAGTCGATCGATCACTACCTGCACAGCCGATAAGCGGTGCGAGTCATGTCAGGCCCAAACGTATCCCAATTTCTCGCAAGTCGCGCAAGCCACTTGCTCGTTTGAAAACTCAGGAGTCATGGATCATGGCAGCAAATACGAAGACCCAAAACGCGCGGAAGCAGGTCGAGCGATCGTTGGAAGAAACCAGCGAACAGGCCCGGGAAATGACGAACGACGTTATCCAGTACCTGACCGACTACGCGCGCGAGCGCCCGGGAACCGCGGCACTGTGGTGCCTGGGGGTTGGGTTCATACTGGGGTGGAAGCTGAAACCCTGGTAATGGTGAAGCGATTCAACATGCTTGAGCAAGGCTGCGGGTTTGCAGAGGGGCATCCCGCGGCGTTCTTGCTCAGTACACCTATGATCGCTTCTCGTGGGGGCCGGGTTTGGCGCCGCCGAGCCCGGCCCCTTGTATTGCCCTCGCGTTTGGTTTTTACCGGACATGAACACACGTTTTACCGAACATGAACACATGTTGTCGCCGGCGGGGATCCGCGTCCGGCGGCCGAGTGTAAGACGGGGTTACACGGCACTTGAATTGCAATGGGCCCCCTGCCTCCTCTGGAAAGCACGTTGCCTAGAACGATATCTCGACGTGCGAGAGCTTCGTTCCAACGGCAAGACACAATGAAACCGCGGCAATCCAATCGCTGATGGGGAACGCCGCATAGGAGCTGGATGATGAAACTCAGGAGTCTGGAAGATCTGATGGTCAAAGAGTTGCGCGACCTCTATAGTGCCGAAAAACAGTTGATTCGAGCCTTGCCCAAAATGGCCAAGGGAGCGAGTTCTACCGCCCTGCGCGATGCAATCAATGAGCATCTCGAAGTTACGAAAGAACAGGCGGAACGGCTCGAGCGAATCTTTGAGATGCTCGACGTCAGTGCGCGCGGGCCGAAATGCGCCGCGATGGAAGGACTTATCGAAGAAGGGTCGGAGTTACTCGAGGAGGACGGCGATGCATCTGTCATCGACGCGGGGATTATTGCTGCCGCGCAGCGTGTCGAACACTACGAGATTGCCGGATACGGCGTAGCCCGCACATTTGCTCGACTGCTCGGCCACAACAAGATTGCCGACCTCTTGCAGACCACGCTCGACGAGGAAGGGGAAACCGATAAAAATCTCACCGAACTCGCCGAGTCGGAAATCAACGTCGAAGCGGCGGCCGTGGCAGCCGAAAAGTAATATCAGATTCAGAGAACCTACCTATCTGAGTCGCACTGCCGGGGGCCTAGGGATGTGAGCGGTTGCCGGCGGTGCGGCTTTCGTAAGCGATGTCCGGTTGTAGGCCAAGCGGACTTCAGGAACCGTCTTGACGTCAGTAGCCATAATGCGCCGCGGCGTGTAGCTTGGCCTGATCCGGCTCGTCGAGACCGGCAATCTTGTCCGGATCGAACGAGTGATCGCGCGTGAGGTGTTCCCAATAGGTCATGCCCTCGACGCCGGCCTCGGGCACTTCGATCGTCTTGAGCCACAGCCGTAGTTCTTCTGACCGCAAGCTGCGCAGCCAGCGGCTGGGAGGCCGACCGTGGCGGTCTCGGCGCGTGCGGCTGGGTTTTCCGTAATCGTGTTCAAAGGCGATTTCGGCGACGGCGCCGCGAGTCGCTTCCAGACTCCCCTTGCGCATCGACTCGGGAATCAGCGAATCGTCGAGATAGCCGCGCCCCTTGGCGGATTCACCGGTCTGTTTGTGAATGGGGGTTGTGATGCCCGTGACGCGCCACTGGCCGCCCAGCAGTTGTTCCCGCTCGAACCAACGCCAGGTGTTGTTTTCGCCAAAGGTCCAGTGCTCGGGAATCGCCGTTTTTGGCGTGTGTGACAGAGGCTTGGCTTCCGTGGCTCGCATGGCGGCCGCGGCCAAGGTGTCGAATCCCTTGGCGTGAAGTTTTTCGCCAAGGGCGAAGATCCCAAATCCGATCCAAAAGGCGAAGCGTCGCCGCGTGGTGCGGCCGGACCGTTGTGAGCCGTGCATGAGGAAGACCCTCGCGGGGGAAGTTGCAAGTGAGGATCCGGTCCTCGGTCTGCTCGAAGCCTCCCAGCTTACGACAATGATAGACCATGATGCCCCGGTGGCCAGCCGTTAGGACTCGCGCATTCGCTATATCCTGGCGGTAAAAGTGGCTAACGCCGCGCCAGAAAGCCGCTTGCGCCGGGCCGTCGCACCCCGCTAGAATGTGGGCCGCCGGGACGATGGCGGATCCTCACCAGGCTTACCTACGCAACGGATCAATCGCATGCCCTCGAACGAAACCAAGCCTTCCATCGTCCGTGTCGTGCTGGCCAGCTTCATCGGCACGACGATCGAGTGGTACGACTTCTTTCTCTATGGCACCGCGGCCGCGCTGGTGTTTGGAGAGATTTTCTTTCCGACGCTCGATCCGTTGGCCGGCACGATGGCCTCGTTTGCGACCTATGCGGTCGGTTTTTTCGCGCGGCCCGTTGGCGGCATCGTCTTCGGTCACTTTGGCGACCGAATGGGGCGCAAGTCGATGCTCGTCACGACGCTAATGATGATGGGCCTGGCGACGTTTTTGATCGGCGTATTGCCAACCTACGCGCAGATTGGCGTGGCGGCCCCCATCCTGCTCGTGCTGCTGCGATTCGTACAGGGGTTTGGTGTCGGTGGTGAATGGGGCGGCGCCGTGCTGATGGCCGTCGAACACGGCCATGCCGGTCGGCGCGGATTGTACGCAAGCTGGGTACAGGCCGGCGTGCCGGCCGGATTGCTGCTGGCCACGGCGGTATTCAACCTATTCTCGCTGTTGCCTGACGAACAGTTTCTAAGCTGGGGATGGCGGGTGCCGTTCCTGTTGGGGATCGCTCTGCTGGGCGTGGGAATGTTCATCCGCATTCAAGTGTTCGAGAGTCCCGTGTTCGCTAGGGCCCGCGAGCGGAAGCCGCCGCCGCCGGTGCCGCTGCTGGCCGTGCTCCGTCAGTACCCGCGCAACATTCTGCTCGCAATGGGGGCCCGGTTTGCTGAGAACGGATCGTTCTATGTATTCAGCGTGTTCGTGCTCAGTTACGCGACCGTGGAGCTGGGCGTCGACAAGAGCGTGATCTTGAACGGCGTCCTCGTGGCGTCGGCCATTCAGTTTTTTGTCATTCCGGCGTTCGGCATTCTTTCGGATCGGCTGGGGCGCCGGCCCGTGTATCTTGCCGGTGCGTTTGGACTGGCGCTCTATGCCCTGCCCTTCTTCTGGCTTGTCGACCTGGGTAGCGCCTGGGCGATCACGCTGGCCATCGTACTGGGGATGATCGTGCATGCGGCGATGTATGCCCCCCAGGCCGCGTTTTTCAGCGAACTGTTCGGCACCGATGTGCGCTATACGGGCGCATCGATCGGCTACCAGTTGGCTTCGCCACTGGCCGGCGGGTTGGCGCCGTTAATTGCGACGGCGCTCTTGCAGCTTAGCGGTGGGGCGCCGTGGCCGGTGGCCGTTTACATGATCGTGCTCGCGGTGATTACGCTTGTCAGCGTGGGACTCGCGGCAGAAACGCACCGGGCGGAATTGTAGACCGCCGCGGCCCTTAGTTCTTGACCTTCACCCCAAGCCAGCAAACTTCTTCTTCCAGCGATAAAACGTCTGCTCGCTGATGCCCAGCTTGCGGATGATCTCCGTCACGGACGTCCCGCCGTCATGCTGACGCAACGCGAAGGCGATCTACTCCTCGGTAAAATGCTTCCTGCCCATGGTCCTGAACCCTCCTCGTCAAAATGTCAGATTCCAAAAAATCTTGCACTCCGCACGGACTAGGAAACGGGGAGCAGGTCAGGCTGCAGCAATAGGAGCATCGCATCTGCCATGCACAGTTTACTACTATTTGATGTGAATGGACGAAAGATCGCAACGGAGGCGCTCGAGCAGGTATTTCAATCGGCTGCTGGTTTTGAACGCGTGCGACGTGACACACCCATAGGAACACCAATTGAAGCCGACTATATTGACGGAGACGATTTCACGACCGTCGATCTAGATCCGGAACGTGAAACCATCTCAATTCGCGGTACATCCGGTGCCGCCCTAAAAGCCGCGTGGGCTATCCAGAGCAATCTCGATATTCCGTTGCGAATGGTGGACACAGATTACTCGTTTGACCTCGTTGTTAGAGATTTCTCGAACATTGACGAGTTGAGTGCCGCCATAGAGAACGCACAGTCGAATTGATGAGCTGTCACAAGCGGAAGACAAGGGATTCGAACCCTCCGACATGCGGGAACCGCCTTAGTTCGACTTTTGCAGTTTATAGGGAGCTAGAAACTGGTCTCGGTAAATAGTGTGAGCCTCCGGCACAGTAATGTGGGCCTCCGGAACAATGGTTGGGACATCACTTTCAATCATCGAGCAAGGAGGTTCACAGTGGAACTTGCCCCCAGTTTTATGGCGTTTATGCAAGAACTGTCGGCCACGATGACGATGCCCAGTTTCGTCAGCTTGACCACGATCCTGACCGGCGGGGTGTTTGCCATCCGGCGTACGGTTACGCGGATGATCCTGGCGGCCGGAGATGCGGCCGACAAGCACTTCTCGTCGTATCATCGATTGTTCAGCGTGCTTTGCTGCTTGCCGACGAATTGCGATCTAACCAGCCGACTGGTGAAAGACGCGCGCTTGTACGCCGCGCCGCCCGAGCGGAAGGCAGGCACCGACGGTCGACCACGCCGGCGGGGCCAGCGACTGCCGACGCCGATCGAGATGCTTGCCGGTCGCTGCCGCCGGGTCACGCTGAATATTTATGGGCACAAAGAAGCAGCGCGGCTGGCCGAGCAGGTCGCTCATGTCCATGCCGCGCCCCAGCGGCCGTTGCGCGTGGTGACGGTGGAAGCTGTCCAAGGCGGGCGAGGACAAAAAACGTTTTACTCCACCCGCCCGGAGGTTGCCGCGGAACAGGTGATCGCCTGGTACGCCATGCGTTGGAGCATCGAGGTGATGAACCATGACAGCAAACAACATCTCGGATTCGAAGAGCCACAAGACTGGCCGCGGCGTGCGGTCGAGCGCACGCCGCCGATGGCCATGCTGTTATACAGTCTGATCATGTTGCGGTTCGCACGCGAAGGGCATCGCAGTTGGCGTCCGCTTGCATGTCCTTGGTACACGTCGAAAGCCGCCCACGAGCGAACCATCGCGCGAAATCGCTATTTCAGTGCTTGCGTATCCCCTGGTTGTTCTTCGCCGGGGTGGTACTTCCGCTTGGCGTTGGCGATCACGTCTTCAAAATAGATGTAGTTGTCCTTCATCTGCTTTTTGGACATCAGCTCGGCCTGATCAAAAAAGTGTGGGCTTTTCGGGTCGCCGCTCGAACCGTACTGAAGCAGCGACTTGCTCTTGATGCGATCACCGAACTCGATGGCGCACATATAGCTGGTGCCCACCACGGCATAGTGCTTCTTCATCAGCTTCAGCGGCGGCAAATAGATCGACGGCGTGAAGTACATCGTAAACACGACGCCCGGCGGGCCCGGCATGCCCGCGCTCGGAAGGCTCGGCAGATTGTCGCTGAACGGAATGCGGTAAAAGTCTGAAACGTTGGCGTGCCGCTGGAAGCGGTTCGCGTCGCCGTAGGGTACCTTCCAGTCGCCGAAGTTGCTTTGTAGATTTTCCGCGGCCGTGACCAGCGCCTTGAATTGCTCGGGCACGTTCGACACAAACTGCGCCTTGAGCGTTTCGGCCGGATAGCCGAAGCCGTAGAGCTCTTCGTACCAGGCGATGCATAGCGTGGACTGGGTACTTTCGATCGTGCCTACGCAGTCCCAATCCAGCAGATGGTTGATGTAAGGCTCTACCTTGGCGGCCAGCACCGGATCGGTCTGCCGCAGCTTCTCGAACTCCCGCTTGTAGGTCGGGAACTCGGATAGCGCCCAATAGACCGTTGTGTCGAACGACATTTCGAGCCATTTTTCGAACGTCACGTCGTTGGCTTCCCGCAGGATCTTACGCGACATCTTGGCTCGCCGCTTGTCGTCGTGGCGGTCTTCGACCATGTAGGCCGGGTAGTCGCCGATCGCCGGACCGGCGTCGTCGGTCGTGGTATAGGGCGTCGAGTTGCAGTTCTGAATGTAGCCCGATTCGGGATTCAGCAGTTGCGGGAGATCGCGGAACGGGTGGATGCCCTGCCACTCGGTGCGCGGATCGCTACCGTCGACGGTCTTGCTCCAATCGAACGCCGGGTCGCGTTTGGGAATGATGCCGTTGTAGGCATAGAAAATGTTGCCGCCGACGTCGGCGTACACGATGTTGAATAGCGGCAATTCGAGCATTTCCATGGCGGCTTTGAACTCGTTAAGGTTCTTGGCCCGCAGCATCCTGATGCCCTGGCGCGAAAGGACCGCCTCGAATAGCTTGCCGAGGTTGGCCGAGATGTATTCCGTGTCGCTCAGCTTCTTGAGGACCGGTCCATGATGCGTTTTGCGGAAAGTACATTGCACCTTATCCATCCGTCGGCCGTTTTTGACCAGGATCGTATCGGTCCACTCTTGGGCCTGTCGATAGCCGTCGCCATAGCGGTAGTTGAGCGGATTGTCAGGATCGTCGAACGTCTCTTTCCAGGAGCTACCGACATTCGGTTCGTTGACGGTCATGCCCCAGCCGCAGTATTCATTGTGTCCGATGACCGGCAGCGGCGTGCCGAAGAACGATGCCCCCGTGAAGTTCCAGCCTGCGCCGCTCCGCAGATGCGCCTCGTAGAACTGCCCGTAGCCGTAGAACGGCTGATGCGGATTGATCAGCAACATGGCTTTGCCGCTACGAGTCTTCTTGCCCGAGATCGCCCAAGCGTTCGAGCCACGGGCTTCCTCGATTTCTTCTTCGAGCTTCTTGCGAGGGTAGTCGCTGGGGACCTCGTCGGTCGAAACGTGCAGATGTCCGCCCAGCAGTTCGAGCGTCGCCGCGCGGCCAAACGCGAGTAGATACCAGGGCTCCATTCGCTCGAGCAACCGCGGCTTCACGTTGGGATGCGTGTCGAGATAGTAATTGATGCCCATGATGAACGCGGTGCCTGCGCGTTTCGGTTCGGGATCGAGCTTTTCGAAGTCGACCTTCGAACGCTGCGGGATCTCGAACGCGCGATTACGTTTGTCTTTGGCCAGAAACTGCTTGCCGTAGAGTTCGCTATAACGGCCTAGCCCCAGGGCATAAGAGTCTTCAAGCTGCCAGAAGTAATCCTCGGCCTGAGCGTACCCATACCCAAACAGTACGGCTTCGTCGTTCGGACCGTCGATGTGTGGCATGCCGTAGGCGTCACGATAAATCGTCACGCTCTGGGCCAACACGTTGGGGTCGAGTTCCGACTCGAAATTGTCGGCGGCGCGAGCCACGAGCGGCACGAGCGCCGTCGCTAGTGCAAACACGGCGAACGTTCGACCGACGGCAGAGAAACGAACGACAACGGCCTCGAACATGCATGCACCCCTTAGCGGTAAGAATGACGCCGGCATCCCTCCGAGACGGATGACTGCGCCACGTGGTTGGTCGATCTATTCGGCGGGCGTTGTGGGGGGCGACACCCGGCCGCGAAAGAACTCTCTGATACGTGACAAAGTAACCCGCCTCACGCTGCGAGGCAAGCTGGACGAGTCTCCGCGCTGCTGGCACATGGCAGGACCCCGCAGCGGCTACTAAACTATGGAAACACCAAAGATGGGCTCCCTGGCCTCAAGAGCGGGGAAGAAGGAGGGCCGTCCCCCTCCCGCACGCCTCTCTTCATCGAGTTTTCAACTGAAGTTTTACGGATTTTGGCAACCGGATGCAAAAGCTTGTAGTGCCACTGTTGGGATGTCTTCTGGCCGTCTGGGGAGCGACTTTGGCAGTTGCCGAGGAGTTCGTGGTGCTGCCCACGGGGCAGGATTCAATCCTTTACGACCACTTGCTGGTCGAATTTGATCGGCAGGACGCAGCCCGCTCGGCGGCCGTCAAGTCGGCGCTCGACTCGCCGGCCGCGACATCCGCTCGCCAGGCAAAGTTGCGAGCGGATTTTACGAAGCTTGTCGGCGAGTTTCCCGAGCGGTCGCCGCTCAACGCCCGCACGGTGGGCGCCATCGAGTGCGACGGCTACCGCATTGAACGCGTGGTTTACGAAAGCCGGCCAAGGCATCATGTAACGGCTAACCTGTATCTGCCGGCGGATGCTTCAAAACCCGTGCCGGGCATCCTGGTGCCGTGTGGTCACAGCGATAACGGTAAGGCCAGCGAAGCCTATCAAAGCGTGTGCATCCTGCTCGCGCTCAATGGGTTTGCGGCACTGATCTATGACCCCATTGGTCAGGGCGAACGGCATCAATTGCCCGATCTGCTTAGTCACGGAACCAACGAACACACGCTCGTCGGCGTTGGCTCGCTGCTCGTTGGCCGCAGCACGGGGTATTACCGCATCTTCGATGGGCTGCGGAGCATGGACTATCTGGCGGCGCGTCCCGAGGTCGATGCCGCGCGCCTGGGCAGCACGGGCAATTCCGGCGGCGGTACGATGACTACCTGGCTGATGGCGGTCGACGACCGGATCGCCGTGGCGGCGCCATCGTGCTTCATCACCACGCTCGAACGGCTGTTCAAAACCATCGGTCCGCAAGATTGCGAACAGCACTTTCCGGGGCAAGGCCCGCTCGGTATCGATCACGCCGACTTCGTCACCATGCGGGCGCCGAAGCCGACATTGATTCTGGCGGCCGAGCGAGATTATTTCGATATCGGTGGGACGCGAACCGCGGCCAAAGAAGCCGAGGCCGTGTACCGCCTGTTGGGGCAGCCAGAACGCGTCGGAATGTTTAGCCACAACGACGAACACGGCTTCAGCCGGCCACGCCGTCAGGCGGCCGTGCAGTGGCTGCGCCGTTGGCTGATGAACGACGATCGGCCCGTGGCCGAACCGTCGCTTGCGCTCCAGAAGGACGCGGCCCTGCAAGTGACGAGCAGCAAGCAGGTCGTCAAAGATTTTGCCGACGAACTTACGGTGGTCGATTTCAACCGCGAGCGAGCGGCAAAATTGCGCGAAGCTCGACAGCCGCGCTGGCAACGATTGTCGGCGGAAGAGCGGAAGAATTTGCTTCGCCGCGTGATCAACCTGCGACCCGATCGAGAGGCAACCACCGAGGCGAGCTCGTCAGGAACCAGTGAGTCGGCAGGGTACACCGTGGAAAAGCTGGTCCTCAACAGTGCCGATGGTTTTCCACTGCCCTCCCTGCTCTGTTTACCCCGAGGTAAGGCGGTCAAACGGCCGCTGACGATCTATGTCGATTCGGCCGGCAAGGCTCCGGCGTTCCATGCTCAGGGAGCGGTTGAGACGCTCGTCGGCGATGGCCGCGCGGTGCTGGCGGTGGACCTTCGCGGCTATGGCGAGACGACCGACAACAAAAAAGCCGGCGCGAAGTATCAAAACGACGCGTTTCGCACCTCAATGTTGGCGATGCACGTGGGCCGGCCGCTGCTGGGGCAACGCGTGGAGGATCTGATCGCGGCGGTGGACTATGCCAGCACCCTCTCAAACATCGATGCGGCAAACATCCAGGTCTTGGCCGTCAAGCGCGCGGGGCCCGTCGCCTTGCATGCCGCGGTGCTGGAGTCGCGAATCGCTTCGCTCGAAGTGCGCGACTCGATCGCTTCGTGGGAAAGCGATGTCGTCGCGCGGCCAGGGGATTCGCAACTCTTGGAGTTGGCCGTGCCGAGCGTGCTCGAATACTACGACCTGCCGGATCTGGCGGCAATACTGGGCACGCGGCTAAAGACGCACTAGCAAAGTCCTGCTCGTGCTTCTAGAAAGACCATCTCCGATGAGGACACGTTGACGGAGCGTTAGCTCGCCATCGTCTGCTGCCCGTCGGCGAAGGCCAAGGAGCGATCTTGGCATTCAAAATCGAGTAGCCAGCGCTTTTTGTCCAGGCCGCCGGCGTAGCCCGTGAGTCGGCCATTGGCGCCGATCACCCGATGGCATGGCACGATGATCGAGATCGGATTTTGTCCGTTTGCGTGTCCGACCGCGCGAGATGCCGTTGGCCGGCCGATTCGCCGGGCGAGTTCGGCGTAGCTGATCGTCGTGCCAAACGGAATTCGTACGAGCTCTTGCCAGACTCGCTGTTGGAATGGCGTGCCGGCCGGATGAAGCGGTACGTCGAACGTCCGCCGCTGGCCGGCGAAGTATTCTTGGAGTTCGCTTCGGACAGGGGCAAACAGGGCAGAATCCCGGCGCCACGAGGCGTCAGGCTGTTCTGCTCCTTTGTGGCTGGGCAGATAGAGCCCCGTTAGGTGCTGGCCGTCGCCGACGACCAGAAGCTCGCCGAGCGGACTTTCGAAGTAATCGTAATAGTTGTCCTCGTTCATCGCGATCGGTTCCTCGCGGGACGCTCGTTTAGACTGTTCCACAAATACATGGCCGCGTATGCCCGCCAGGGTCGCCAGCGCTCGGCCGCGGCCGCCAGGTCTCGTTTCGATAGGCCGCTGGCTTTGAGTAACCCCAGGTCGCTACCGGGAAATGCGTCCGGCCAACGCAGAGCACGCATCGCAATGTACTCGGCGGTCCACGGGCCAATGCCGGTCAAAGCGGTGAGGCTATTGACCATCTCCAGCGAGTCGGCGGTTGGATCGAATTGGATTGTGCCAGCGGCAACGGCGCGGGCAAGGCCCCGCAGCGTTTCTGCCCGCGCAGCCGGCAAACCAAGCTTAGCAAGTCGATTACGGCTCACGTTGCCGATTGCTTCGGGCGTGGGGGTAAGACGGTTCAGGCAAGCGATCGGCGTCGCGATCGGTTCGCCGAATTGCTCGGCTACGCGCGCCGCCAGCGTCGATGCTCCAGGCACGGAGACTTGTTGTCCCAGCACCGCTCGCCAGGCGAGTTCAAAGCTGGTAAAGGTCCCAGGGATGCGCAAGCCTGGTTCACGCCGCACGGCCGCGGCCAGCCGGCGATCGCCGGATAGGTGGGCGGAGATCACATCTGGTCGTGCGTCCACGTCGAACAAATTGCGCAACCGGATGAGAATCTGTGCCAGGACCGGCGCCAACGACGTGGACAATTTCACGACGAGTTGATTCTCCTCGGCAAGTTGGCGAACGCCAAGCCATCCTCGATGGATACCGATGGCTACGGTTCGATGGTAGGCCTCGTCAGAGACGCATTCAATTCCGGCAATAGCACGCTGGCGTAGAAAAGTCAGCAGCGGCCGCCAGGCATACGGCGGGCGATAACCCAGCCGCAGGCGAATCGTTTCCCCTGCCGACTCGGTACCGTCCGAGGCACGTCGCATCGTGCTCGGCGTCAGACGGTAGTGGCTTTGGAAGGCAGAGTTGAAACGGCGCACGCTATCGAAGCCCGCGGCAAAGGCGACTTGCACGAGCGGCAGCCGCGTGTCGGCGATTAGACGCTTGGCCAGCAACAGCCGGCTCGTTTGCGCTAGTTCGACCGGAGATACCCCCAGCTCGTGACGCATTGCACGGCGCAGTTGTCGCGAACTGACGCCGAGCGACTCGGCCAGCGACTGGAGGCCGCCGCCCTCGACTCGCCCCGCTTCAATTCGTGAGGCCGCGGCGCGGGCGATCGTTCGACGGTTATCGATCGGCGCCGCGCCGGGGGCCAGTTCCGGGCGACAACGCAAGCACGGCCGGTAGCCCGCTTGCTCGGCCAAGGCGGCACTGGAAAAAAAACGGCAACGCGTGCGGCCGGGCGTTTTGGCGGTGCATACGGGACGACAATAAATGCCCGTGGTTTGTACGCCCACGAAGAACAAACCGTCAAAGCGAGTATCGCGGGACAGCAAAGCACGGTAACAGGCGTCGTCGTCGAGCATCATGCCTGAATTGTACAGGGACCCCGGAGGGCTGCTGGCCATTTTCGGACATGCAAAAGTGGAGGGCTTCGGTATGCCATTTGCGTCGTTTTTTTAAGGTCTCGGGTTCGGCTGCCAAGATGGCCCTTGCGGCGGCGAACTACATGCTGAGCGGCTGGCCGGTGGGCTAGTCGAGCGACATTTCGTCGAGCAACATTTGAGGGAGATTCCGATCCAATGTCCACGGCCTACTCATACCAACCGCGCATCTCGTCGAATACGCACTCGCTGCTGGTCGGCTACCTGGTGTGGTTGCTCGGCATCTTGGGGGCGCATCGTTTCTATTACGGCCGGCCGATCACCGGCACCATCTGGTTCTTTACCTTCGGGCTCCTCGGCATCGGTTGGATTGTCGATTTGTTCCTGATTCCGTCGATGGATCGCGCTGCCGATTGGCGATATGCGCAAGGGCCGCTCGACTACACGATTGCCTGGCTGCTGCTGACGTTTCTGGGGCTCTTGGGCATCCATCGTTTTTACATGGGAAAGTGGATCACCGGCATCATCTGGTTGTTGACTGGCGGTTTGTTGGGGCTCGGTTGGCTCTACGATCTGTGGACGTTGAACGAACAGGTGGACGAGATCAACCGCGGCTACTATTATCTTGCCTCGTGAATCGCGCGTTGCACGTGAACGACGCGCTCGCGGAGCGTCCCTCCGGAGGACGCTCGAAAGACGGAACCCGAAAAGGAAACGTTGACAGAACGCTATCCGCCTCGCCGAAGCGCGGAGCTGAATTCCGCGCCGCTCGTAAAATAATGACTTGCGCCGCCATATTGGGCGCGCATCCTCACAATCCGATCAGGCTGCTGACTTTTTCACCAACTTGATGGCAGGCCTGCTAGATTTCCGGATCGAGCAATCCTACCACCGCGGTTGCCACTCGATCGGCCAGCGCCATGAACGACTCCGCGTTTCTCGGGACGAGGCTTAGCCGCGGTTCGCTTGTCGGCGTCAAGGGCGGCAGATCGTGGACGAGCATCGTTCCGATATCGCACACGCCATAGTAGGCCCCGACCTGCTTGGCCTTTGCCGCGTGAGCCTCGCGTTGCAAGTCATACGCGGCGATGGCGGCGTTCAGATACACCGCCGCATGGATTAACGCGGCGCGGTACTGCGGATGCTTGTGAAATTCGTGGCCGAAGCAACGATCGAAGGCGTTCGCCGCCGCGCGAACCGCGATCATGATTCGATCGACCAGGGTTCGGAGCGGGTGTGTTAGCGCAATGTCCGTGAAGGCTGTGGGGCTGAGATACGTGTCGACTGCCGTGGTCACCGCGCCACAGCCCGTGTGACCCACGACGACAATGGCTTGCAGGCTATTGCCGAAATTACGCACGGCATAGTCGACGCTGCCGATGCATTCGGTGCCTAGCACGTTGCCGGCGATGCGAACGGCGAACAAATCGTTGAACGACTGGTCGAAGACCGACTCGATCGGCACCCGGGCGTCGGAACATCCCAACACGAGGGCAAACGGCGCCTGGTCGAGCGCCGTTCCACGAACGAACGGCAACCCCATCGAGATCAGATCGACGGGAATCACTTCGCTACGTTCCCCATCGGGGCCATCAAGCGAAATGCTTTGCATACGCTCGATCATGGTGACCAGTCGCCGGTTGCCAGCGAGCAGCGTGCCGATAGCTTCTTCAGGCGTTTGGGGATGTTGGATGACGACGGGCTGATACGGGTCGTAGCGGTAGATGAGTTCCATGCGGGGGGCTCATTGTTCAGACGCGGAACGGGGATGCGCCGGGCTCGCCTATCATAATCGACGCGCCGGGAAGCGGAAGTTCGATTCCACGCGTCGAATAGCCCGGAACGCCACATTCGTGGAGCGTCCAGCCAATTCAGTCGGGGGACGCGTAGCACCACCAAACGTGCAGGTGGTTTGGCGCCAACAAGCAGCTAGTGCTCCCGAGCGACGAGGCCCGATATTTAATGTTGACGGAACACTGGCAGATTGCTGAAAAAGGTCCGTTGTGACTTTTCTCAGCCTCGCGGCGTGTGGAGCTGAACTCCGCCCCCGCTCGTGAGTTAACGACTTGCGTTGCTATTTTGGAATCGCATCCCTGCGGTCTATCGGGATGCTGACTTTTTCAGCAGCCTGATAGAATCGTTCGGAAGCTTCGACGTACGCGTCGTCATCCCCCCAAAAAAAAGATCCAGACGTGGAGCGGGAATCTCGCCCCTCATGAAATCCAAGACTGAATACTTGTCATTCAACCTGCCGGCTCGGATGGCCTTTCAGAACATCACGCCGGAAGTCGAACGGATCGTCCGCGAAAGCGGCGTGCAAGAAGGCCTCGTGCTCTGCAAGCCGACCCATCGTGGTCCAGGCCAGTGTCCGGTCGAGCGTCAACGGCTCCGAAGACAAATCGAGATTCCAAGTCTTCACTCGCGATGGGCAGATGCCCTTGTTCTTCGATGAGGTTTCCGTGCAGGCTGTACTTCCAGCGTTTGTTGCGACGGGATGCTTCTCCGTCGATCCACTGGATGTAGATTCCCATTGGCTTGCCGTCTAGCTGCGTGCCTTCGAAGACAGCTTTGATGAGCGTCCGTTTTTCCTCGGTCGTCATTTCATCCAGTGCGTGGTTGGCGTGGCGGACTTTGGACACCAGCCGAGCGTCCGTGTACTTGCGGAACTTGGTTGAGAACTGTTGGGCCAAGTCTTTGATGGCTCCTGTTGTGGGTAGGTGCCCAAAGCGTTCTTGGAGCCCCGTCAGTTCCTTCCGCTTGCGGTTCTCCCGCTGTTGCAAGTCGGTGAGTTCCTTTTCGGCCTGGTCCTCGGTGACCAGTTCACGCGACACCAGCCGCAGTATCTTTTCCCGAGCAGCCGCGACTTGGGCCAGGTCCGTTTCGAGTTGCGTCATTCGCTCTTGATACTCACGGGCCTTTTCCAAGTTAGGAGTTGCTTGTTCGATGGCACGCTGCACGGCGGTCGGGTTCCCGAAGCATTCGAACAATTGGCGGAAGATGACCTGCTCTAACTCCTCTGCTCGGACCCATGCCGCCGGATAGGGACACTCCCGGACCCTGGCTGTGTGGGCATGGCGATAGTAGCGGCGTTCCCCGTGGTTCGTTTGCCCGAACATCCCGTAGCCGCAGTGCGCACAGAACACGTAGCCACCGAACAGATACGTGCGCTTGGCGTGACCATGTTCAAAGGTCTTGTTCATCTTGGAGCGCCTATGCAGCGCTGCGATGGTCTTCGCCGGCAGCAGCTCCGGAACGGTGGTGGGGACCACTTCTTTGATGTTCAGGTCGGTGGAAGTAAACTCCTGCATCCAAATCGGTCCGCACCGCTTCATCATGGTCTTGTGCAGGTTGGAATAGTTGACTCCGTACTCAAGGGCCAAATCCCCCATGTTCTCCCCCGCGAGGTAACGACGGGCAACGTCCTGGACCATCGCATGCTTCTTGGGATCGATGCCCCACTTCTCCGTTTTCTTGTCAAAGGTGCGTCCGAAGGGAAGCTTGCCGCAGACGGGGAGCCCTCGCTTGGCACGGGCGATGCGGTTCTCAAGAGACTTCTGTTTCTGCGTGCTGGCGTGTAGTTCGCCTATCTCCGCAGACATACCGAGGTAGAAGCGATGCTGGGGGTTGAAGAGGTCGTATTCGAAAGTTCCGACGAAGAACCGGATGCCGTTGTTCCTGAATATCTCCAGACCGCGTTTCGACTGTGCGTTGTCACGGCTCCAGCGGTCCGCATGGTTGACGATGACGGCATCGAACAAGCCCTTCTTGGCGTCACTAAGCAGACGTTCAAGCTCCTGCTTTTCCCAGCCTGGCGTGGCATGTTCCTGACCGCCGTACCATTTGGCAACGGTGCCGCCCATTTGTCCGATGCACCGAGGCAAGTCGGCCTTCTGGGTGCGCAGGGATTCGCCCTTCTCAGCTTGTTTTTCGGTGGACACACGAATGAGAGCGGCGAAGCGGAGTTTGCCCTTGGAGGATTTGGCCATGAGAGATCGACCCGGTTAGAGTGACGACCCGAGATGATAAAAGGGCTCGGGGAGTCGGGTCGAAGGACTCCCCGCGGTCGCGGACATGACCCCGCAACCGTGCCCAGGTGTGTTGTACCGTGTCCTAAAAAGGACGTCTCGTAGTCCTCAAATAAAAACGTGGTTTGTGGGAGAAGCTTGCTGGACGCTCTCAATGGATCAGCAAGAAGCCGCCCCCGGTGAAAGATTGCACCAGATCACAGGCAGCTCAATGCACACGACCAGCGGCGACTGTCAAAGACAAGAACAAAAGAATCGCCTTCACCCCTCCCACAAACCACCGCGAGGTCAAAACTCCATCGTCGGAGCCAGCAACGGTTCCTCCCCCTGTCCTGCACGTCCTTGCTGGTCGTTGGACGTGGGACCAACAGCGCTATGGACGGGCGTGTCAAAGGACATGGTAGGTGCCACAAGGGGACCATCGACGTCATTCGCATTGCTGGCTGGTGCAGCTTGGCCGCCGTAGTCCCGGTGCGGAGTGGACTGGACCTGTTGCCCACCGAGGACACCTTTGCCCCCGGTCTGCACCGGATCGAAGTTCATGGTGGGTGCAACCAGCGGATCTTTGGGCAACTGATCCTGACCTGTCAGCCGGTCGTGAAACTTCACCAGCCGTTCGATGTTCTCAACGAATGTGTTCATGTTCGAAATCCTTTCAAAAGTGATGCGGGGTCATCCAGACAACTCGGTCTAAATCTTGATCTTGTCGAGACGCTCCGCGGCTTCGTCCGCACGCTGGCTGACTTCCGCAGCCCGCTGACGTCGTGCGACTTCATGCGGCTGGTTGGCGATCAGGTCGTCCATTTCCTTCTTCACCTTCTCGTACGCCCGCTGCGCACGGACCACCTTGGCCTTCAAGTCTTCCAGTTCCTCGAACGCGGCATCGGTCGGGGGCTCCGGCGGGCAATTCGAATTGGCGAACTTCCGCACGTTCTCAATGTGGGTGCGGAGCCGATCATGCAAGTCGTTGAAACGGTCGGTAGTTCGCTTGAGCACTTCTTCTCGATACCGCACCCGGAGCCGACCGTTTTCAATCGGGTCTTTGTGGGGACCGGCCATGACGCCGTAGGCGACGTCCTCGCGGAAGGCTCCGTTGGAATAAAGCAATGTGTTGCCGATGCGGATGGCGTCGTCACCGTTCTGAGCATCGAACTGCTCGATGGCTGATGGGTAATTTCCGTTGGGGTACATGGGAATGACTCCTTTCAAGGTTTGTTGATTGATTACCAAGCTCCGCCGACGACGATGCTGCGGGTGCCAGCCAGGTTGGCGGCACCCGCCAGAGCGTTACAGACGTCGTCTCTGGCCCCTTGTGTCGCCGGATGGTCGATGATGTCTCGTCCACCGCTGCGGGTGCGTCGTTCCAGGCTGGCCAACTGATCCACGAGCACCGTGTTGTCCGGCAGCTCAATTTCCCCGGAGCAGAGTCGGGGAAGAAGATTCGCATAGAGCACGGCTTTCGGCTCCTCGGCAGCGAGGTAGTTCAGTCCGTGTCCCTGGAAGGCACCTTTCACGAAGCCAGGCGACCAATGGTCCCCAGTCACTACGCGCACATTGAACCGTTTGACGTCCTCAGCCATCTGGCCGACGACGTGATACGGATTGAACGGCGGCTTGTACTGTCGCAGCAGATCGATGACGACCGTCCGTCCTTTTCGGTGGGCAATCGCCAACGCTGCGTCGTCCCCGCCCGGTGTGCCGCTGCTGAGGTCCACGAACGCGAAGTATCTCGTATCGGTCTGGGGAAGCAGTTCCAGACGTCCTCGCTGTACTAAAGCTTCGACCACTTCACGCGGGACAAACGCGGATAAGGAGTCTCTGAACTCCGCGTGGTACTCAGCCTTCGCCCGAGCCAGGTCTTCCTGCATCGCCCGGTCAATGATTCGCTGGGGTAAGGTTTCGTTGAGTAGCCTTGAGGGACCGTTGACCACTAACGTCGAGCCACGGTCGTTGCCGTAGTGCTTCTGATAGGTATTCCAGCACCACCCGGCCCGGCTGTAGGGCGTAGTCAGAACCGTGCAGCGTCCTTGCGTAGAAGCCAGACTTGGAAGAATTGCATTCAGAAGTTCCTGATCCGACTTAACCCGTGTGTCATCCTCGACGCCGAAGAACGCCGCTTCATCCACGATGGCAGCAATGAGCGTGAATCCTCGTACGGTGCGATAGTCACCGGCCAGGATTTCAATCATGTTGCCATTGCGAAGTTCGAAGCCCTCCCGCGTTTCGGAAACGACTTCATTCTTGAGCAAGTCGGTTTTGAAGATGGCCCGAAGATAGTTCTTCACGTTCTGGGACTGACGACGTGTCGGGCTGAAGATACCCACTAGCGGCTTCTCTCCCCTCTGGCATTTGAACTCGTTGCCCGAGAGGATCGCTTCGTAGGCACCGATGACAGACGAGATACGGCTCTTTCCTGATCTTCTGCCACAGAGGAGGACGGCGAGGTCGAATCCTTCGTCGGGAAGAAGGTCAGGGTCACGCCCAGTCAGTTGACGCAACAGGTCGTGTCGCTTCGGTGAGATCGGCAGCCCATACAGCGCACGCAACACGGTCATCCATGTCCGCCATGACTTGATGGAACCGTCCTTGTCCTCCAGGAAGGGCCGGAACAAGTTGGGATCTTTGATCGCTTCGATGATGTTCATGACGACCGCTCCTTGACGTAAGCCTTGAGGTCCACGGTCCTAGCCTGGGACTTCTTCTCCAGCCCGAGGGCTTTGAGGAGTCCAAGTAGCGTGTTGTTGAGGTTGGAGTAAACCCCGGGATCGAAGCGACCTTCCTGGACCGCTTCAACCTCCATCGTTTCGAGCCTGATGGCGATGAACGCCGCACGCTGGCAGAGCAGTTCCCGCTGCGTGTTGTCCACGCCCGTGTCTTCCTTCAACTGCTCGTACCGCTTTTGGATTTCGCGGACTGCGGTGATACGTCGATCGCACGATGCCCAGAACAGGGGTTCGAACGTGGTCGGCAGCTTGACGTTTCTACGCTCGGACTTCTTGATGGTCATGTTGGACTCCGTTCCTTACTTTGGCGATCTCCACGCCCTCGCGTTTCAGCGCTGCGTACACCGCTGGTCGGCTGTGTCCCAGGTGCTCCGCAACCTCCGACACCGACTTGCCCTGCTGAATCAATGGCACGATGTCCTTGGCGAACAAGGTGGGACGACGCCCCTTGAACTCCACGCCCTTGGCCTTGGCATTGGCAATCCCGCGCTTCGTGTTCTCCCTCAACGACTCCCGTTCGAACTCGGCGATGGCGAACAACACCGCGGCGATTAGCTTCCCGGTCACACCGCCGAAGTCGAACATCTGCTGGATGGCGACGACACGGATGTCCTTGTCCAGCCAGTCGTGCAGGACGTTGATGCCATCACGCATGGTCCTACTGATGCGGTCCAGCTTCCAGACGACAATGGTCTTCACCTTGCCGTTGAACACGTCCCGTTGCAGCCGCTCGAACGCGGGACGCCGGAGGTCTTCAGCAGACAAAACGTCGCGATACCACACCGCGTCCGTGATGCCGTGGCCAGCTAGGTACTCACGGATAGCGCGCTCCTGGGACTCGATGCCCTTGGCTTGGTCCAGCGTGGACACGCGCAGGTAGATGGCCCATTTGCTACTCATGTTTGTTCTCCAGTTTGGGGGCTCATGAAAACACCGACGTGGACAGCAGCCCATGCCAAGCAACTGCCCACGTCGGCTTCAACCCAAGGACTCAGTTCGCGGCAGACGCCAACTCCTTGATCTGGTCCTTGGTGAGCGGTGCGGGTTCCCCGCGCTGGCCTTTGCGACCGGCAGCAATCTGGATGCGGACCGTGGTGTCGCTGATGCCTCCGGCGTCGAAAGCGTTGATGGCTTTGCGTGCCTTGGCGAAGTCGAAGCCCTCCTTTCCCAGACGCCGGAGCACAGCCGTGACCGGGTAGTTCATCACCATCGCCCGCACAACGACCCGCTTCCCATCGCTGGTCGTCACGGTAAGCGGCTCGGCTACGGCTGTCGTTGCCGAGGGCTGCTTGTCCTGCCCGGCAGCGGCTGTTGGGGTGTCTACAGCCGGGGCGGGTTCGGACGCGGGGACAACAGCCTTGTCGGGCTTTGCTTTAGCCGTGCGCTTGGGAGCCTTTGACGGACTGGTCGAGTTCTTCTTGGCGGACATGATTTGGACCTCATTTGTGTTGGGGAACCACAAGCAGCCGGGGGCACAAACCCCTCTACAGCGCTGCTTGTTGACCCCATTGTCACGAGGCCCGTGGGCTTTGTCTCGACGCCCGGTCGTCTTTTTTTACAGCGTCGGGAACCCCAGAAACCTGAAGGACTTCCGGATTTTGGTGCCCCCAGCCTGGCTACCCCTAAAACTTCCAGGTGGGTTCCTGGCTGGGGGGCTCGGGCGGGCATCTGGCTGGCTTGGCGATTGGTGCGCTGGGAGCCGGCCGGGGCTGGTGGTCCTTGGATGGTTTGGGACCGGATGACGGGTATCGGGATGGGCTGCGTGAGTGTGAGGTGTTGGCATTCGCAGAACAGTTTAGGTTGGTCAATTGATGAGTGAACGTATGTACGCTAGATTGATTTTCTCCCTCAAAAGTACGGCCTGTTCAGAAGCGACCAGCGATGACCACGAGTAGTGCCTTCCAACCTCTCAAATCGATCACGGTTCCCGATGCGGGAACGATTTCCGCTCCAGGATTGACGGTTGTTGCCGGACCTAACTCATCGGGCAAGAGCCAATTGTTGCGCGACATTGAATCGCAGGTGCTAGGTCGGCCCCGGAAACTGGTGGTATGCGAACGCGTTGAGTTGGAACTAGGTGGGCCGCTGCAAGACTTACTCACTACTCTCTGTGAGATGGGGGCGTTGAGATTTGTTGAAGACAAGTACGTCACCACTGCTCCTCACCTTGGGTTTGGACAAGGAGGCTGGGAAACTGACTTGCGGCACTTGATGTTATGGCACAATGACGCCAGCTCGAAGCAGTTCCTGAACCATATCGGCCAATTGCTCATTACGTCGTTGTTCCTCGAACGGCGTTTAACAATCTGCAATGAGGTGAAAGCGTTCGACAACCAGAAGATGCGACCATCCAACGAACTCCAAGCAATTCATCTGAACAAATCTGCAAAACAGGAACTTTCCGATGAGATCGCCAAAGCCTTTAAGAAGGCGATTTGGATGGATAACACTCGGGGCGGTGTGTTGTGTTTACGCGTGCGGGATGGAGTAGGCCTTCCGTCCGCAGATGAAAGACTTGAGCCTGAGGAAATGGAAAAGTATCGGACGATTGAGTTTGAAGGCGATGGGCTGAAGTCCTATGTGGGCATTTGTCTCACGCTATTGGTTGGACGCCGTCCAATCTTGTTGATTGACGAACCCGAGATGTGCCTACATCCCCCGCAAGCTTACGCGCTTGGACGATTTATCGGTGCACATGCAACGAGCAGTGGAGCAGCTGTCTATGTAGCCACGCATAGCAGTCACATACTTCGTGGCATAATCGAGACTTCTAAGGATCTCCGAGTTCTTCGATTGACTCATGTACAAGATCAGTTTCGAGGTGAGCTCATGCCGTATGAGCTTCTAAAGAAATGCACAGAGAGGCCGAGCACTAAATCCGAGTCGATACTTGATGGGATCTTTGCGGAAGCCGTCACCATAGTTGAATCGGAAGGCGATCGAATAGTGTATTCAGCAGCGAGAGACAACGTAGCCGATGAGTTCGCGCACGATGTGCATTTCGTATCTGTCGGAGGCCTGGGGGGCATTGCACCTACTTGCCAGCTGTACAAAAGCCTGCGTATTCCCCAGACAGTGATCGCCGACCTTGATTTGATTCTAAAGCCAGAGCACCTTGATGCGATTCTGCAGGCCATCGCACCTCAGGTAGCAGCCGACCTCGTCAATGAAGCTCGCTCGATCACTGAGGAACTCAAAAAACTTGGTCCGCCCACAAAAGAGTCCGACGTTAAAGGTGCCCTAGCGGCACTAGCACGAGTATCCCTCGATTGGAACACGGATGAGTTCCAAGACTTGCGTCGGCAACTACTCGATCTCGCTGACGAATTGTCTCCAACGGTGCGACTGAAGCGGGGAGGAATAGACGGGCTCAAAGAGGCCCCATACTTGCAGTCTCGTATACGTGATTTTATTACCAAATGCGTGAGAATCGGTTTGTTCTTAGTGCCGGTCGGAGAGCTTGAGTATTGGGAGGAAGACGTGCTATGTGGGCCGGAGAGTCCGAGCAGACGTCGCAAAGCCGAATGGGCAAACTTTGCGGCTAACGAGATCAGAAATGTCGGACGACGAACCCACGGCATACACGAATTTATATCGAAGATGTGTGCGTTTCAGCGAAGTGAAGCGGAGAGAGTCATGGCTTATCGCACGAGAGTCTAATTCATACGAGTAGTCTTCGGCCATCGTCCTCGAGTTCGGTCTGCTTACGCCATTGCTTCGCCCAATTGCGGAATTCTTTCCGTTCCTTCTCGCTGGCATCATTCCACGCTTTCTGAAGTCGCTCTAGGGGCGTCCGTTTCGGCGGTGCAGATCGTTGCGACGGCTCCTCGTCGTCCTCATCGTCTTCTGTTTGAGCGTCGTCCAGGGCTCGCTGTTCATGCGAGTCGCCAATCAAGTTTCGGGCACGCTCGGCCGTCACACGACCACCACCTTCGGCGATGGAGATGGCGGTTTCGATGACGTCCTTCGGAATCCCATTCTTGGATAGCAGATAGAGGGCGGTAAGCTCGAAAGAATGTTCAACCGTTGGACAATCTCCGAAGACGAGGTAAGCGTTCAGCATGTTGTGCGCTGTGGTGCGGCTGATCTTCAGTCGCTTCTTGCACCACTCACCATAAATGCCGTCTCCTTTGCGGCCGAGCACCGCACGGGCCTTGTGTAGCTGCCTGCCAATCGTCAGCACACCTTTTACGTTAGTCCGTCGCATGCAATCAAGTTGTTCATCGATCCTAGCAGCGAATTTCTCAATTCGTTTGAAAGTGAAACTCATGTAATGGACCTCCATTGTCGTTTTGGGATGAACTGCCTGCTAAAGCCCGACTCCGAATGCGGAACGGTCCATGTTCCGCATTCGGAACTTCGAGCGAGCTGCCCTACGCCTTAACGCCCTTCGGCTTTCGCATCTTCTTTTTTACCGGCTTCGATTTCAGCTTGGCATTTTGCTTTGCTGGCTTCGGCGTGTGCGCTGCGGGAGTCCTTTCGCCATCTTCGTTCTGGGTGATCATACTCCCAACTTCGTTTCGAAGGATCGGATGAGGTACATCGAGAGACGGTAATTCTCTCTCCTCGCCACATAGGTCCTCGAGCCATTCGTTGAATTCATCCTCCTCATCTCGCCATTCCTCCCCGCCGTACAAAATCGGGTCAGCAAAACTACGCTGGAACTTTTCCATATACGCTGCCCGTTCGTTGTATCGACCGATGAGAAACTCGATATCCACGTCGCAACCAGTTCGAGTCTTACTATCGAGATCGATGACAATGACCCGTGTTAGCTCCGAGTGGTCATACTCGTTGCCAGGCGGATAGTAATCTTCCCCCGCGATATGAACACCGTATTCGTCGAGCACCCCGCGGAACAGCTGATGAACGTGGTCCCCCATCACCAACCCGCCTTCCCAGTATGTGGACGCAAAAACCGCCACGCGCTGGTGCCGGAGACTTACGAGTCTTGCGTTGGGCTCTTCGAATTTGGTTGCGACAGATGTCCGGAACAGGTCGCGGTGACGCACGAATGCTTGTAGTTTGGCGAATCTTCTCCACTGGTCTGGGGCCCAACGATCTTCACTGACTTGTTTCATGGTGATTTACCTTTCGACATCAGGTGGGCCGACTAGTCTCAGCCCGTCGACAGCGACCGAAAAACACGACCGCCAAACACTTAATTGGGATATGCCTTCACGCCCAAAGCGGATTTCGAGCTGTTTTTGGCGGTACTTGACACGTCAAGGATCGTAAGTACCTGTGGTGTAAGGAGAAGAAAAATTTCACACACGCCACCCGATAGCGGTGGAAATCAAGTAGTTGATGCGTCATCTAATTTCGGGCTTCGTTGCCCGAAGCGTGTAGAGACTGGGAAGGATGGGAAGAAGTCGCTTGGGGCGTGCGGACGACGCCGTCACAGGGCTAAAGGTAGGTTGGGTCGGGGCAGGTCTAGGACGGCGAGGACAACGTAGCGTGCTACGCTACAACAGCGCCCCTCGTCACGTTCTTGGCGAGGCATTCCCAAGCCCGTTGTTCGTTTGGCCGTTCCGACTCAATCACGGCTTCGTGTTACCGCTAGCGAAACATTTCCCGGGACCAACGCATGAAACTAGAGTCTGTAAGCCTCAAACACACGACCGGTTTAACCGAAAAGTGGGTACAGGATCAGATTGCCGATGACCCGACCATTCTTGGCCTGGGCGACATCATCCTAAAGGACAAGGAGCGGTCACAACCGAACGCTGGAAGGCTCGACCTGCTCCTACAAGATCCAGAAACGCTGAAGCGCTACGAGGTCGAGCTTCAGCTTGGGGCAACCGATGAGACCCACATTATTCGCACCATTGAGTATTGGGATATTGAGAAGAAGCGATATCCACAATATGAACACGCGGCCGTCATCGTGGCGGAAGAGATCACATCTCGGTTTCTGAACGTAATCCAGTTGTTCAATGGCATGATTCCTTTAATCGCTCTGAAAATGACCGCGTACAAGATTGGCGATGAGTATGCTCTGACGTTTGTGAAGGTCCTCGACGAAATGACTTATGGACTCGTGGATGATGACGAGCCAGTCTCAGAGCCAACAGATAGAACGTATTGGGAATCGGAACGTGGCACGAAAACAACTCTGGCTCTGACAGATGAACTTGCGAAGCTGGTCAATGACGTTGAGCAAGTCCAACCCAAGGCAACGCTTAAGTACAACAAGCATTACATCGGCTTAGAGGTCAACGGGATGGCGAGAAATGTCGTCACGTTCATCCCGCGTAGACAGCACGTGATTATGACGATCAAGCTTCCACAGACAAAGGAGTTCGATGAACTGCTCGAAGGTGCCGGAATCGACCGTTTGAACTATGAGTCGACTTGGAAGCAATATCGATTGCGGATTGACGAACAAGTTGATGCAAAGCAACGTGAAGTGCTACGCGACCTTATCCGACAGGCATGGGAAGGATTTGGAAAGGCTTACGGGTAACAGAGTGTTGTCCCAATCGCTGGCTTCTCGGCGTTCGCGAACTCACTGTTGCCGACGTTGCAGATAACGGCACTCTGTAGACTAATGGTTTTCCGGTTGGTTCGCACGTGTCCGAGATAATGTTTGCGTACCGTAGTTCCGGGGCTCAATCGCGTGATGGCTTCACACGGCTCAAAACAAAAACCGTACACCTAACTTCATCCGTGCTTCCTGATCCAGTCGAAGACCGTCATCACTGGGAGTCCGGTCAGCGAGCTGATCGTGCGGTAGGAGTCGCCGAGCCGATGCAATTGCAAGACTTCCGCTAACCAACGCTCCCGCAGCGTCTTCTTGGCACCGGGAATGGCTCGCTTCGGTCGCCCACCGCTGTGACCTTTGAGCCGTTGGCCCCTGGCCCTCTGGTAGGCTCGGATCTCGCGCGGGCTGGAGTTCGGCGGCAGGATGGTTGCGAGGGGGAACCCATCGGTATGTAAGCACAAGTAAGCGAGGTCACTCTCGGTGGCTACCGCTTCCTCATTGGTGATGGGATTAAATCGCGTGCTGCGGATTGCCCTGTCCACAGACTCAAAGGCGAGCCACTTCGCACCTAGCTCGCGGGCGAGGTCAACAGCGCACACCAGCCAGCCAGGGTCGGCACCACTCCAGCAACGTGCATGACATCCAACGACGATCGCACCGACTCGGTCCAGTTCAGCGCGTAGGTTGGCTTCCTGGTCATCCAGGTTTCCGGCGAGCTGCTGGGGATGTCTTGAAACCCGGCAACATGCAATCACGCGGTCGCCTGGCTGTATCGACAGGGCTGCATGAAGGAAAAACTTTCCAGCTTGGGACGGGCGTGGTTCATGAGGCCGCGTGTAGCGGCGAGTCTTCCGTGACATGATGTTCCTTCCTTGAGGGGCGGACTCCCGCCGGCTCAAGCGCAAGGAAGGAAAGAGAACGCTTGAGCCGGCGAAGGTCATTAGGCGATTGCAAGCCGCCGTGCCCGGTCCCCAACACGTTAGACCATCACGTCGCGTCCTCACAAGACGCCGGTTCCAAATGATATGAGGGGCTGTTGTCCTCGCTTGTCACGCACGGGCAAGGGCTGTGTGACCCAAACCACCAACTCTTGCCCCGGACGCAGCGACACGGTACGACAGGGGCGGAGGTAACCCAATGAAGTCGTATACCGAATACCTGACGTTTAATCTGCCAGCCCGCATGGCATTTCAGAACATCACCCCGACCATCGAGACCATTGTCAAAAAGAGTGGCGTCCGCGAGGGAATTCTGCTCTGCAACGCAATGCACATAACCGCGAGCGTATTCATCAATGACGACGAGTCCGGGCTCCATTCCGACTACAAGAGGTGGCTTGAACAACTGGCCCCCTTTGACGAGTCACCGCAGCGCTACGCTCACAACCGCACGGGCGAAGACAATGCCGATGCCCACATGAAGCGTCAAATCATGGGACGCGAGGTTGTTGTAGCGGTCACGACGGGCAAGCTGGACTTCGGACCGTGGGAACAAATCTTCTACGGTGAGTTCGACGGACGCCGGGACAAGCGGGTGCTGGTCAAAGTCATTGGTGAATGAGTTCCCGGTCTGATCCCAGAGTCCCCTGCAAAGCGAAGGCGACGGACGGGAAATTTGAAGTTAAGGCCAATATGCTTTGCGAATGCGATGCACATCACAGCCAGCGTGTTCATCAATGACGATGAATCCGGCTTGCATTCGGATTACAAAACATGGCTGGAACAGCTCGCGCCGTTCGATGCCTCGCCCCAGCGGTATGCCCACAATCGCACGGGTGAAGACAATGCCGACGCTCATCTGAAGCGGCAGATCATGGGGCGGGAGGTCGTGGTCGCCGTCACGAACGGAAAGCTAGACTTTGGACCTTGGGAACAAATATTCTATGGCGAGTTCGATGGCCGGCGAAAGAAACGCGTGCTGATCAAAGTCATCGGCGAGTAAGGTCCGCCACGTGCGCGGGCGCCGTTATGCCGTGATCCCCTTGGTGAGCGCCAAGAACGCAGTTTCGAGATTCAACTCCTCTTCGCGGAACAAAGTCAGCTTGTATTTACTTTCGATCAGCAGCGTTGCCAGCGGGCTGTAGTCGGTAACGTCAGGTTTGAGAGTGACGATCATCAGCTTTGGACGCTCGGTGGAGCCCGGTGTCGGGGCTGGAATGTCGACGGAGGACACATCTGGCTGCGCGGCAAGCAGCTTGGCGGCCTCCTCGGTCTTGTCGGCGACACTCACGTTCAGCACGGTTTGCCGGCGCACCTGCTTCATCACCTCGGACACATCGGCGTTCACCAGCAGCTCACCCCGCTCGATAATTCCGATCTTGTTACAAATGTCGGCCAACTCGGGCAGAATGTGGCTCGAAACCATGATCGTTTTGCCAAGTCCACGAAGCTCTTTGAGCAAGCCGCGGATTTCAATGCGGGCGCGAGGGTCGAGACCGCTAGCTGGTTCGTCGAGCAAGAGAACTTGAGGATCGTGCAGGAGCACGCGGGCGAGACCCAGCCGTTGGTTCATCCCGCGGGAGAGGCTCGTGACAAGTGCTTCACGCTTGTAGCCCAGATCGACCAGGTCCAGCACTTCATCGCAGACTTTGCGCCGCGCGGCGCCGTTGATGCGGTAGGCCGCGGCGAAAAACTCCAGATACTCGATCACTTTCATGTCGTCGTACACGCCGTAAAAGTCTGGCATGTAGCCAACCAACCGGCGGATCTCGCGCGGATTGGTATAGATCGAGTGGCCGCAGACATAGGCTTCGCCCCAGGTAGGATGCAGTAGCGTCGCCAGAATGCGCATGGTGGTCGTCTTGCCGGCGCCGTTGGGGCCAATGAAGCCGAACACGTCGCCTTTTTGCAGGTCGAGCTCGAGGGATTTCACGGCGTACAGCTCGCCGTATTTCATCGTAAGGTCATGGGCTTCGATCAAGGCGGCACCTGCGGCGAATATCGGCGGAGTGGGGTTATTTCTTGGCGACGGGAATCACGTAGCGATGGAATGTCCAGTATTGGGTGTGAGCGTCCCCTGCAATCTGTCGAGAGCCGTCGTCTGTTTGCACGAGCGTGGTCGCTGGTTGGGCAACACGCCCAATGAACACAGCGCGGCCGCGCGAGACGAGGTTGCTCAACTCGACAAAGTCCTGGTAATGATTTTCCAACCCCGTGTACGATTTACCGCCCGCGAGATCGTGGGCCGTCATGATTTCCACGATCCGTGGCACGTCGAAGCCGCCCTGGTCGTAAGGCGCCACGACCTTGCGGTCGCCGGCGACCGTCACTTTACGAAGATAGGTGTCGACCGTCTGCGGATCGATATCCAAGGCCAGATCGAGCTCGCGGCCGGGCGCGAAGTCGCGAATCACATAGGCCCATTTGTCGTAGATCAGCACGCTATGTGTAAGCGGCACGGATAACGCATTGCGGATCGTGCCCGTGAGCCGGCCATCGTCGGCGAGCTGGGCGTCGATGCCGCCGGTGGATTCGCCCCAGGCGCGGCCGACAAAAGACTTGCTTGACCAAACGGCGATCGGCACGCGGCGCAACTCGTCGAGCGTACGATTGTAGTCATAAGTCGCGCTGAACAGCGGCAGGTTGCTTGATGCCACGCCGATTCCGCCGCCCGCGCCCGAGGCCGCGTCCATGCCGCCAAAGCCGCTTCCGGTCAGTCCGAACCAAGAGAGCAGCGCGCCCGCGGCAAGACGGTTCTTCCCGCCGCTGGTCGAGCCGGGGAGTTGCCGCGGCTGCAGCGCAACGTCGTAGGTGGCAATTTCAGGGCTGAACACGTTGGTCCAGGACGTGCGCCGCGCAAAGCCGCTTTCCAGGTCGTAATCGACCACATCGAGGTGGTTCACGCGCGGTTCACGGCCCTTCAGGCCATAGGCAAGCGCCGCCGCGCCCGCGGTAAACGCAAGCACCGTGACCGAGAACGTCAGCCAAGTGGCCTCGGCACGGCGAAGCAGATGGCGGACCAGGTAGTAGTCAGCAGGTCCGATGCAGGCGATGTAGGCGGCGATCAGCACGGCCACGAGCCAGAAGGGCACCAGCGGCACGCCGGAGAACTGATCGAGAGCCCCGCGCAATTGCCCCGCCAGATCGACAAACCCGAGCGTGGTGACGGCGCCGAGCGAACCGCCCTCGTCCTCCGCGTTGCCGCCGGTTTGATAGCGGATACTAAGCAGTCGGCCTAGTAGTTGCGGACGCGCTTTCCATTCGGCAATGGGCGTCTGGTCAATGTCGAAAGCGACGAGTACGACTTCACCAAATCCGTGCGGGCTGTGAACCACCAACGGCAAGTCTCGGGGGCCGTTGCCGGCGAACGATTCGATGTGGCCTCGCACATCGCGAAGCTGCGCCACTTCGAGATTCAAGTTTGCGCCAAGCCCCAAAGGCTCGGACGTTTCTATGTACGCCTCGAGCACCGTGGCTTGTCGCATGGGAACGAGGGCCTGGAAGTCGCCGGGCACGAGGTCGGCTAGCGGGCCTCCCTCGGCAAGCAACTCGGCCGCGTTGCGACCGACACAGAGGATCAGCTTGCCTCCCATGCGAATCCACAGATCGAGCGCAGCGAGTTGGGCATTTGCCCGTTTCAGCTCGGCGACGATTCTCGGATCGCTGGTATGGAGCAGAATGGCATCGACGCCTTCCATGCCATACCACGCATCGGGCAGTGTTGACAGGTTGTCGAGTGCTGTGAGCGCGACGCCGCTGGCGCTTGTCGTTCCGCCGTAATCACCGATATTGAGCGTCAACCGGCTGTGCGAGGGCATCACGCCGGCAAGACTGCCAGCGGCGCCCGCTCGAAACGTGCGAGTGGCCAGCCGGCGATCTTCAGCGTGCAATTCGACGGTAATCTCCCCGCCAAGTTGCCCCTGCTTGAAGTACACCGGTACAACCGTGGAATCGCCGGCCGCGAGCTTGATTTCTCCGATGGCAGCCGTGACCCGGGTGGGAATGCCGTCATTGTCGGGCGCGATGAGTGTGAGCTGGCCAGTAAACGGAGTGGCGCCGGCAGTGATCGTTACTTCGGCGATCGTCCAATAGCCGACTTTGTAACGGCCGTTGAAACCGACGCGCAGGTCGTCGATCGTGGGGGCCGCGACGTCGGCCTCCGGCGACTGGAACGTAGCCTCCGCAGGGGCACCGCTTTGCGGCGCGATGTTTTCTTGGCCGGCCGCCGGCGCGCACGCAAACGCTGCCATCGACAGGAATAACCAGGCGACCAGATGCCGCATGTTTCGGCCTCGTTCCGCCCGCATCGTCATGGCTTCTCCGCGTCGTCGCAGGTGCAAGCGAACTGACCGCATCCGGGGCAGCCGGAACCGTATTTCAGAGCGATGGCCTCGCTCAGGTCGACGCCGGCGACATTGGCGATCGTGGCCAGCCAGGCGAGCACGTCGGCAAACTCGCCCAACCGTTCTTCGTGCGTGCCGTTGCGGAGGGCCGAGGCCAACTCGCCGATCTCTTCCATCAGCCACATGAACGTGCCGTCGATGCCCCGCGCGACGTCTTTCTCGAAGTACATCTTGCGAATCAATTGCTGAAAGTCCGCCAATGAGACGTTAGCGGCCGAAGGTTCGTCGCGCGACATGGTGCGGGAATTCACTCCACGAGGTCTTCTGCGATTGTCTGAGCCGACGCGTTGGTTGGCTTACCTGCCCCGCGTGCCATTCTACTCCAAAACCCACTGAACGACTTGTTCCAAGCCGTCCTCGTCGTTCGTGGGGGCGATGCGATCGGCCGCGGCTTTGGTTTCCGAGACCGCATTGCCCATCGCCACGCCGAGCCCCGCGGCTTCGATCATCGGAATATCGTTGACATCGTCGCCGACGGCGCAGATCTCTTCCGCCGAAATATCCCACGCTTTCGCCAGACGCCACACGCCGGTCCACTTGCTGACGCCGGCCGGCGCGATTTCACACATGAAGCCGGCATAGCGGGGGCTGCGAAGCACGTGCAAGTAAAGCTGATCAGGCAGGGCTTCGGCGAGTTCCGTGGCCAGTTCTTGCATTTGCCGCCGGCCTCCCATCACGAAGCCGGCAAAGATGCCCGGAGGCGGCTCGGCCATGATCCGCGCATGCACGCGTCCAAAGCCGGCGTTCTTGGCGAAGAACTCGGTGAGCAACGCGCAACCGATCGTCGCGTCGCGATGGTAGAAATCGAAGCCCTCGTGATAGGTGTCGCCGTAGAGCACGGCCTCGTAACCGTGGGCCTGGATCGCCGCGAGACATTGCTCGAGCGTGCCGGGCTGGAACTCGGCCTGAAAAAGCGTTTGGTGATCGGCTGCCCGTTTGATCAACGCGCCGCTGGCGGTGATCAGCGGCACGTTGAGCTCCAGCGGTTCGACCAGCGGCAGCACGCGGCTATAGCGGCGTCCTGTGGCCAGTACGATCTCGACGCCGGCACGCTTGGCTTTTAGCACGGCCCGCCGAGTACGCTCGCTGAGTTCGTGCTGGCTGTTGACGAGCGTGCCATCGACGTCGATGGCCAGGAGACGGTAACGAGGCATGGGCACAGCCAAAGAAGAACGGAGATAACTCGGAAACAAGCTCCATTGTAGGCAAGAGCCAATGGCCAGGGCGATCCGAAATGGGCTCCTATACGCCAGGCTTCAGGCCCTTTAAAATCGAAGCAGACGCGTTTGCCGCTGTGGATACTTTCTTTGGATTGCCGTACTTTCGTCATGTCTGACTTCGTCACCGTTGCTAAAGTGGGTGCTATCGCCGAAGGAACCGGCATGGCCTTTCCGGTGGGCGATAAGCTCGTCGCCGTGTTCAACCTGGGAGACGGCGTTTACCAGGCGATCAACGACCTTTGCCCGCATATGGGGGCGTCGCTGGCCGACGGCCCCTTGGAAGACGGGATGGTAACCTGTCCTTGGCACGCCTGGCGGTTTCGCACGTCGGACGGCACTTGGTGCGACAACCCCCGAATCAAGACCGACGCATACGAGGTACGCGTGGTTGGCGACGAGATTCAGGTGAAAGTGGGGTGACGCGGCGCGCGATTTCTAGAGGGTGAGCGTATCTCCCGGCTCGATGGCGAACCCCTCGGTGTTGGTTTCGTTACGCACGCGGGCGGCCCAGGCCGAGGCGTCTTGCGCAATCGGCGGCCAGGTGTTGAAATGGCACGGCAACGCCTTCTTGGCTCCGAGCAGCTTGAGCGCCTCAATCGAGTCGTCGGGGCCCATCGTGTAGCGATCGCCGATCGGCACGACGGCCAGGTCGAGGCCCCCTGCCCCCAGCAACTTCATGTCGCTAAACAGGGCCGTGTCGCAAGCGAAGTACAGCTTCTTGCCGTTGCCGAGCGTGAGCAGAAAGCCGCCGGGGTTGCCGCCGTACGTGCCGTCGGGCAGGACCGAGCTATGGTGCGCCACGGTATATTTTACGCGGCCAAACGGGAGCGCGATCGAACCGCCATGATTCATGGGTTCGGTCTTTTCGGCGCCGTGCGCCGCCAGCCATTCGCAGATTTCAAAATTAGAAACGACCGTGGCGCCCGTGCGTTTGACGATCGAGGCCGCGTCGGCGATATGGTCGTAGTGTCCGTGCGAGACGAGCACGAAATCCGCGTCGACCTGGTCGGCTTTGAGCGGCGCGGTGGGTGAATCGTTCAAGAACGGATCGATGAGGATCTTGTGCCCCGCGGTGTCGAGCAGCCAGGCGTTGTGTCCCAACCAGCGTAGTGTGGCGGCCATGGTGCGGTGTGTCCTTTCACGATTTGCGCAGCAGTTCGTTCATGTGTCGCTTGTACGCTTCGACGCCGGGCTGACCGTAGGGATTGATGCCAAGCAGGCGTGCTTCGACGACCGTCGCCAGCATCATCATCTGGAAGAACTGGCCCAGCGAGGTTTCGTTCAGCTTCGGCAGGCGCAGATCGGCCGTGGGGCGGCGTTCGTCGGCGTAGGCTTGCTTCATGCCGGATAGCGCCGCGCCGAGCAAGTCGCCCAGCGAGCGATCCGCCAACGGATTGAGCTGGTCTTCATCCATATCCGAACTGCCGACGGTGAGCTTGTCGCGCCGCGGGGCATCGACGATTACGTTGGTGATCAGCTTGTCACGCCGGCCCTGCTGGTGTTGTTGGCCGCGCGAGTGTAGGTCGCGGGTGTTGACGACGGAAATCGGTGTGACGCCCTGGCCGTGCTTTCCCAGACTTTCGGCGACGAGCTGATCGTACCAGTAGCCAATACCGGCCAGAGCATTGCCCCACAGCGAGAGCACGCGCACGCTCGCGTCGCCCACCGAATCCCACAAATGGCAGACGCCGGCGTATCGGAGCACGATATTTTCTTTGGCCGGTGCTTCGCGAAAGTGCGTGTTCATGGCCGCGGCGCCTTCGAGCAAACGCACGACGTCGATTCCCATCAGGGCGCCAGGCAACAGCCCGGCCGCGCTCATGACGGCGAACCGTGCGCTCACGCCATCGGCCACGGGTAAGAGTTCTTCGCAACCGAGCGCTCGGGAGAGCTCGAACAAACGCCCCGAAGCGCCGGTGATCGGCACGACCAGATCGGCGACGAGTTCCATGTCGTCGGCGCATGCGCGGCGCAGCACGGTGAGGAATTGCCGCAGGGCCACGGCCGCTTCCAGCGTTTCACCGCTTTTGCTGATGGCGACGATTCCCCACCGTTCTTCAACATCGCGCGTGGGCCGGTCGCTTAAAAGGTCGAGCAGACCCTGGGTGGCGTCGTTGTCCACGTTGTTGCCGGCGAAGTAGATTCGCGGGCGGCCGCCGCGCTCGCCGCGGCTGAGCTCATTGTGATGCGGATGGCAGCAGCTTTCGAATAAGGCACGCGCCGCCATGTAGGAGCCGCCGATCCCGAGAATCACGGCCCGGTCGACGAGGCTACCCAGCTTGCGGGCGGCGCTGAGAATCTGGTTGAGCTGGCTGGTCGCGCGCGACTGGCGATACTCGGCCAGAATCTGTTCTGGCAGGCCGATGAAGCCGGGCTCCAGCGGTTGCCGCTCGGCGGGCACGGCCCGGCCTTCACGCCAATCCTCATACTCGGCCAGGATCTCGGTCCGAATTTGTTCGAGCCGCGGAGCAAGTGCCGTGAGCCGGTCGGGAGTGATTCCCGACCCGTCGATAAAGGCTCCCGCCGGATCGTACGCGAGCGGTGTGACCGCGGTACTTGTCATCGCTCAGTCACCTGGCAGGCATCGCACGGACAGGAAGGAAACAAGGACAAAACGGTTGCGGCAGGTGAGAATACCGCCATTGCTCCACACTGCCAAGGGGCCGCGGAGCCGTGCGCGGCCTGCCGCATCCGGAAAAGGCCACTTGTGCATCGGGCTGTATATGCTACCACAGACGATAGCTCGACGCACGTTTCAGACCGTCCCGTGGCCGGCGCTTTAGCGACAGGAACCCGTTCCGAATGGACATGCACCAGTTGACTCGCGAACTCAAAATTCGCAACCAATCGAAGATCGTGATGCTCGTCGCCGATGGCCTCGGCGGGTTGCCGCTGACGCCCGGCGGAAAGACCGAACTCGAAACGGCACGCACGCCCAATCTCGACGAGTTGGCGCGGATCGGTGTTTGTGGACTGAGCATTCCAGTGAAGCCCGGCATTACACCGGGCAGTGGGCCCGGGCACTTGGGGCTTTTTGGTTACGACCCCCTCGTGTATCAGATCGGCCGCGGCGCGCTCGAGGCCACGGGCATCGGGTTTCAGCTTACCGAGAACGACGTCGCCATACGCGGTAATTTCTGCACGCTCGACGCCGCGGGCAAGATTTCAGATCGCCGCGCGGGCCGCATCCCCAGCGAAGAAAGCGCGCCGCTCGCCGTGCGCCTGCGCGAGGTGAAGATTCCCGGCGTGGAAGTGTTCGTCGAACCAGTCAAGGAACACCGCTTTGTCGTCGTGTTTCGCGGCCCAGGCCTGGGCGATCGCGTGCTCGACACCGACCCGCAGGAAGTCGGCGTGCCGCCGCTTTCGCCACAGGCGGAGGACGACGCGAGCCGGCGCACGGCCGACGTGGCCACGCAGTTCATCCAACAGGCCTGCCAGTTGCTCAAAAACGAGAAGAAAGCCAACGGCCTGACGCTGCGAGGCTTCGCCGCCAAGCCGAAGCTGCCGTCGTTCGAAGAGGTTTACGGCCTCAAGGCCGCGGCGATCGCCGTCTATCCAATGTATAAGGGTTTGGCCCACCTGGTGGGCATGCAGATCGTTGGCAAAGCGCAATCGCTGGCCGAGCAATTCGACGTGCTCGCGCAGCATTGGAACGACTATGACTTCTTCTTCCTGCACTACAAATACACCGACGCCGCGGGCGAGGACGGCGATTTCGAAGCCAAGGTGAAACGGATCGAAGAGCTGGACGCCCTCATCCCGCGCCTAACCGCGCTCGATCCCACCGTGCTCATCGTCACCGGCGATCACAGCACGCCGAGCTTGCTCAAGAGTCATAGCTGGCATCCGGTGCCTACAATCTTGACGTCGAAGGTGTGCCGCACCGATCGCTGCACGGCGTTTGGCGAGGACCAAGTCGCCCTCGGCGGGCTGGGCCATTTCGAAGCGAAGTACCTGATGCCGCTGGCGCTGGCCAACGCCGAACGGCTGGGCAAGTACGGGGCCTGATAGCCCGCGATGACCAGCGCAGGGGCGATTACCGGCCGCTCGCTTCAGCGCGAGTAGCCCTCGAGGATGCGGCCGATCCAAAACAAGCAGAGCGACGCGAGCCCCATCAGCAGGAGTTGGGCGACCGAGATCCGCCGCGCGAGCTGCAAAAAGATCGCCAGTGGGCCAATTGCCAAACCTAAAAGTTGCATCGACCGGCCAATACTGCGCATCGCGGAAACCTGGGGTTGGTGGAGACTGCCCGACCACGGCGATGGATATCATAATAGAAGGCGGCTCGCGCTGGCCACGCCTCCCGGGGACGCCGTTCCAGGGGTAGG
>CAZRCI010000019.1:92286-99139 GCA_964598535.1 uncultured Planctomycetaceae bacterium
GAACGACGGGGGATCGCGGCGCGAGCAGCTAATCGGAGCCCAGCTATCGTGAGTAATTCGACCACGCCGACCAAACCATCTTATTGGACCACGATCGGCCGGGCATGGCGGCTGCGGTGCCCACGTTGCGGCCAATCGAAGTTGTTTGCCAGTTGGTTTCGCATGAATCCCGAATGTCCCCATTGTGGGCTCAAATATCAACGCGAGCCCGGCTACTTTCTGGGATCGATCTACGTCAACTACGGTCTGACCGCGTGGCTCGTCACCATTTCCTATTTCACGCTGTACTTTACGGGCTGGGTCGACCCTCAGACGGCGCTGTGGTTGGTGGCCGGAGGGGCCGTCATTTTTCCGCTGTGGTTTTTCCGTTATGCACGCAGCATCTGGTTGGGGTTCGACAACTACTGGGACCCGCAGCCGGCGGAAAAGCGGCCTGGCGCGGAAGAGCCCGTCGTGCGTTAAAGCGAGAACAACCCCGCACAGCGGCAACGAACCATTAGCAGGTACGCAAACGCACCCATCTCATGCAGAGTCACGCATCCCGCGCAGAGGCCTCTCCCCATGAAAACCAAGAGCCGCGGAGGACAGCCTAAGGACTCGTGATAGGCTGGCGCAAGACGCCCCGAACTATGCTTCTGCGGCGTCGTTCGTTTTCTGCGATTTCAATGCGGCCTGGCGACGCTGCTCGCGTTTGATCGCGCGATAGGCCAAGCCGCCGAAGGTGCCCACGATGGCAAAGGGCATCGCCATCATGAACAGGATGCTGTAATAGATGCCGCGCGCTAGATCGCCCTGCGTGCTGTCATTGCCCAGGGCCGATTGGCAGCTTGGACAAGCACTGGCCACTTGGACAGCGCCGAACAGCAGCGCGAGACACACAACGGTTCCCAGCATTCGAGCGAAGCGGCGGTTCATCGGGCACGACCTTTCAACAAGACGCTAACACGCCCCCCCCAGCAAGGTTACGGCAGGGTGGGTGACGCCAGCCGCATTATAGAAGCTGCGGCCGGCGACGGATAGAGATGGTACAGCATGACGTAAATTACGACGCCGGTAATGGATACATAAAGCCATATCGGAAAGGTCCAGCGGGCAAATTGACGATGTCTGGGCCGCCGGTCTCTCAGACCCAGGTAGATGGTGATGATCGCCAGAAAGGGCACTGCGGCGGCCAGCACGATGTGTGAAAACAGGATTACCAGGTAAATCGTGCGGACGCCCGCGGGGCCCGCGAACTTCACGCTTCCCACGTTGAAGTGGTAGACGAGGTACGAGATCAAGAATAGCACCGAGACGCCAAACGCAGCGAGCATCGTATTGCGGTGGGCGATCTCCCGGCCGCGTTTGATTTGTCCCCAACCGACGACCAGCAGCAATGCCGCGACGGCGTTCAAGGTCGCATTGACGGCGGGTAACTGTTCCACGGTGAGCATGGGGAGATACTGGAAGCCCAAGGGGCGGTAGCGGTTCGCGTGAACGTTACTGGTCGGTGTTTGGCGTTGGCTTGGCTGCCGCCGGTTCGCCCTCGACGACCATCAACAGCCGGTCGAGCATCTCCGCCTGATCCGGCTCGGTCAGACGAAAACGCCCTCGGATCTTGCCGTTCTTGTCGACGACGCAGGCGCGGTCCGTGTGGTCTCCTTTGACGACGGCCACGTGGAAGGATTCCTGGCCGATCTTTTGGATCGCCTCCATATCGCCGGTCAGAAAAGTCCAGCGATTGGGATCGGCCTTGAAGTGTTCCGCGTATTTCTTGAGCGCTGCTGGCGTGTCGTTTTCCGGATCGCAAGTGATGCTTACGAAGTGGATGTCCGACTCGGGATGCAGATGCTGCCAGGCGGCAAGCGCCTGGTTCATGCGCCAGCAGATCGCCGGGCAATTCGTGAAGAAAAAGCTTGCGACCCACACCTTGCCATCGAGCACGCTCGTGTCGAATTCGTTGCCGTCCTGGTCCGTTAGCGTGAACGAAGCCACGGGGCCGTCGATTACGGACGTTGCCCCCGCCGCGCTGGTCGAGGTCTTCGTGTCGAGGGGCTTGGAAGCGGCCGCCGTCTTGGAAGCGACCTCGGACGGCGCTGCGGTCGAGGGAGCGTCCTGCGCCGAGCGCCACAAGACAAATGAACCGTAGACGCCGCTGAGCACGGCGACCAAGATGACCCAGTATCTTACGGCGGAGTTCATGTCGGCCCTCTTTTACCCGGCGGGTAGTCGCTGCCAGACCTCACAGGTCCCGGCGCAGCAATGCATCGCGTTGCCGAGGCCGCCGAGGGTCGTCCGTTCCTCCTCTGCTGCTGTTAAGGTCCACGCTGCGCCCCCCCCTGCATTGGTTGGAGGAACGCGGCGCGGCCGCCTGCCAACCCGCCCTAGGGTTCGGCAGCCAGCAAATCATTCATGCTTTTCAATCATTCATGCTTTTCAAGGCGACGACAGAACACTAATGCGCGGCCGGTTCGGCATGTCCTTCCACATGATCGTCGCCGTGCTTGACGACCTCGTGGGCATTGTCGCGCGGCTCGGCCATGTACAGTTGCCGTTCTTCGGCGTGCCAGCGCCCGCGCATGCCAATGTCGGGCACCAGGGCCAGAAGCAGGAAGAGCGCCATGAACGCCGCAGGGATCGTCAGCACATATTTCCAATTCGCTTCGTATTTGACGTGCATGAAGAACAGGATCACGAGCATGGCCTTGGTACACGAGACCGCCATCATGAACGCCCAGCCAATGGCCGGTTGGTTGTGGAATGGCCAGGCTGACGAATAGGTGAAGAACGAGGCTCCCGTAAGCACGCACAGCGCGAGGAAGACATACACGTACTTCGCCAAACCGGCGTCGTGGCCGTGATCTCCCGCGTGAGCATCGTCGTGCATCGAGCCGTGAGCGTGCTGGTGTTCGTGATGCGACATAGTTCAAAACTCCGCGCCGCGGGGGGCGTGTGCTTAATGTGTTTTGTTGGCGTGTATCGAGGGAGAGATTCCGCGTTCTCTTAACGTTTCATGTTTGAGTTCGGTCTCTTAGTGCGGGCATCGGCTTGCTTGTTTGCGTCAAACCGCTTGCATGTCATCCGAAGTCCTCGGGCTCCCCTAGAACAAGTACAACAGCGGGAACAAGAAGATCCAGACAAGGTCGACAAAGTGCCAGTAGAGACCGATGTTTTCGATGTACCCAGTCGACATCACCCCCAACGTCATCGGGATCATCCGAGCGAACACGATCAAGCCCACGATGACGTGGATGGCGTGGAACCCGGTAAGCAGGAAGTAGGTGCTGGCCCACATATTGCCGCCCGGAATGACGATGGGCAACTGGAGCCAAGGGTGCTCGTCATTCAGTCCGTGATGAGGCTCTGCCCCGGCGTCCGCCGGGTGGTGACCTAACGGCATGATGCGATTGGCCAGTCCGTTCAACTCGGCTCGCGCCGCCGCGACGTTCGAAGCGGTCGCCGCGGCGGTTTCGACCTTCTTCTCTTCCTCCATGATTTGGGTCACGAGCGCCAGTCGCTCGTTGACCTGCACCATGGCCGGATCTTTTTCCAGGGCCGCGGGATCTTCCGCAAAGCGTTCCTTAAGGGCGGCGCTTTCCGCGTCCAGCCCGCTACGGAGTGTTTCGAGCCGTGTGCGAACCGCCGCCGCATAGTTCAGGTCGGCCTTTTCGTAGATTCGGCTGTGCGGCAGACCAGGGTAAATGCCGTGCGAAAACTTGGCATTGTATTCGTACATCTTGACGCCCAAGAAGAGGCAACCCAGCACGAAGGTGATGAGCAGCCAGGTCTTGGCGAGCGAGACCTTGTTGGCTTTGGCCGCTTCGAGGCACAGCACCACGCTCACGCTGGAACAAATCAGCACGAACGTATTGAACGCGCCGATTGGCTCGCTGAGGTGAACTTCGTGCGGCGTGGGCCAGACCGCGGCCCCGAATCGGAGCACGATATAAGTGCCGATCAGGCCGGCGAAGAACATGATCTCCGTCGACAGGAACAACCATACGATCAGCTTGCCGTTGGAAATCGGCAAACCCGGATGGTACTCCAGCCCCACGTGGCCGTGCGCGTGATCGTGCTGGGCAGGTGCATGGGTCGTGGCCATGATCGTTTTATCCAACCTTTCTTGTGTCGCGTAAACGTCGCTTTGCTTTCGTCTGACGATACGGCTAGGCCAAGGGGCCCAACGCCAGCAGGCCCATCATGGCCGGCAAATACACGAGCGAAGCCCATAATAGCCGTCGCGCGGCGGAATCGCTCAGTTGTGCGAAAAAAAACACCGCACAGGCAAACTGTGCCACCCCCAGGACTAGCGCCCAGGCGAGTAGAAAACCGCTTGCCGGCTGGGCCAGACAGGGCACCATGCTCACGGGCACCAGAACCAGCGCGGCCAGGATTGCCTGAACGCCGGCTCGTATGCCGCTTGGATCGACCGTGCTGAGCATTTTCAGACCCGCGCCGCCGTAATCGCGGCGATAGATCCAGGCGATTGCCATGAAGTGTGGAAACTGCCACAGGAAGACGATCAGAAACAGCGACCAGGCTCGCAAGTCGAGCGGTGCGCCGACCGATGTCCACCCCATCAGCACCGGGAGTGCCCCGGCGACAGCGCCCACGGCCGTGTTCGCCGCGGTGTGCCGCTTGAGTGGCGTGTAAATAATGACATACATCACCCAGGTCAATAATCCCAGCGCCGCCGTGAAGTAGCTCACGCAAGCCGCCAGATAAGCGATCCCCAGCACGATGGTCACCGCGCCGAAGGTGATGACTTGAGAACCGGTGAGACGGCCCGCGGGCAGCGGCCGCTCGGCCGTGCGGGCCATCAAGGCGTCCGTGTCGCGTTCGATCCATTGGTTGAAAGCACTGGCGCTGGCGGCCACCAGCGCGGTGCCGATCAACGTGTGTGCGAGCAACCAGGCAGAGGGCGGCCCCCAATTTGCGACGAAGGCCGCCACCGCGACGGTTACCAGCACCATTACCGCGATCTTGGGCTTGGTGAGCTCGATATAGTCGGCCAGGCGCGCAAGCACCCCAGACCGTTCCTCAAGGACAAGCGAGGGCATGCTCATCGGACGGCCTCCATAAATAGCTTGTGGCCGCTCGAGGGGCGTTGGATCGGATCCGTTGTCCGCGAAACAGGCGTGGCCAGCGAACTCAGCCGCCACGTCCGGATCGCAAGTAGTGCGCTGGTCGCCAGAATCAGCGAGCCAATTGCGACGTGCGCGGTGGTCATCATGATTTGCCCCGCGCTGTCGGCCGTGGGGCGGTAGGCCGCGGCAAACCCATAACCGCCCATCCAGTCCGGAAAGCCGTATTTGGCCACCCAGGTTCCCAGGCCGAGCAAGATCTGAAGCACCACGAGTACCGAGAGCCGAGTGGCCGGCGCGCGCAACCAGGCTTCATCGCGAAATCCTCGCCACACGCGAAACGTGAGCAACGCGATGTGCGCCCACAAGCCGGCGGCCACGAATAAATGAAAGAACAACGCCACGCGAAAATTGCCCGGCCGTGCTCCGACGGGCAGGTGTCGCAACGTCGAGCCGAGCACGACTTGCAACATCGCCAGCAGCGCGATGATCAACGCCAGACGTTCGAGCTTGGCAATGCCAGGGTTCGCCGGCGCCTCGACCTCTCGCCAGCGGCGCGAAGTGACCACCGCACAAATCACCGTAAAGGCAAAAAATGCGGGGCCCACGCAACCGTGGATTTGGGCCAAAGTGACTTCGTTCGCCAGCACCCGCAGGCCACCAAGAATGCCCTGTCCCACCACGCCCACCAACGCCGCGATGCCTAGCCAGCGGATTGCCGCCCGCTTTTGGCACCAGAACGTCGACATCAGGAAGCCGATGGCGATCATGCCCACGACGGTGCCGAATAGCCGATGACCATGCTCGATGAACAGCTTCCAGGGACCGAAGACCCAGGTTTGCCAGGGGTACAGAAACAGATTGTAGCCATACGTGTTCGGCCAATCGGGCACCGCCATGCCGGCGCCTGTGGTGGTGACCAGTCCGCCGATCCAAATCATGGGGAACGTCGCGCAAACCAACGCCACGGCCCAACGATGGGGCCAGGAGCTTTCCGTTTGTTGGTTTGCGTTGATCACGATTTAGGTCCGGAGGAAGTAGCGAACTCGACGCATGAGCCAGGGCTGGCCTGCGCGAGGATTCTGGTTTACTTGGCACATCTGGCGAGCGTGCAGCTCCTGCGTGTTGGCGGTTGTCATGCCACGGAGCGATCCGGGCATTAATAAATCGGCGGCGACGGCGGATCGGGATGCACGCCCGGGGGCGGCTCGTTTTGCGGGTAATAGTCCTTGCTCGACTCGGGCGAGTTGTATTCGTACGGTCCACGGTAGATCACCGGCTGGAAGTCGTAATTGCCGTGACCCGGCGGGCTGGGAGCCTGCCATTCCAGGCCATTGGCATGCCACGGATTGCGGCCGGCCTTGGGACCGAGGAACATGCTCAGGATGAAGTTCGCGGCAAAGATCACCTGCACGGAGACCATGCCGATCGCGCACCAGGTAATGAATTCGTTCAGCGGCTGCAAATGGTGAAACGTCTGGTAGTGGTACGGATCGGCAAGTCGCCGCGGGAAACCGACCACGCCCAGGATGTGCATCGTGAAGAACGTGCCGTTGAGGAACAGGAACGTAAAGAAGAAGTGGATCTTGCCGGCGGTCTCGTTCATCATCCGGCCGAACATCTTGGGAAACCAGAAATAGATCGCGCCGAATACGCCCATCGCCGTGCCGGCAAACAGCACGTAATGGAAGTGAGCGACGATGAAGTAGGTGTCGTGGATGAAGATGTCCACCGGCGTGGCGGCCATGAAGATGCCCGACAGGCCGCCGATGATGAACATGGCCACGAAC
>CAZRCI010000019.1:99149-105158 GCA_964598535.1 uncultured Planctomycetaceae bacterium
GAACGTGACCGCCCCACATGGTGCCCAGCCAATTGAACGTCTTAATGGCCGAGGGGAGCGCGATCATCATGGTCGAGACCATGAACGTCATGCCGAGCGCCGGGTTCATGCCCGACACGAACATGTGGTGCCCCCAGACGATAAAGCCCAGGCCCGCGATACCGGCGATCGAGTAGACCATCGGCTTGTACCCGAAGAGCGGCTTTCGCGAGAAGCAGGCGATCATGTCCGAGACCATGCCCATTGCCGGCAGAATCATGATGTACACGGCCGGATGGGAATAAAACCAGAACAAGTGCTGCCACAAAAGCGGCTGGCCGCCGCCCGAGGCCATCGGAGCGTTGTTGGTTGACCAACCTTCAGGAATGAAGAATCCCGTGCCGAACACCCGGTCCATAAGCTGCATGAAACCGGCGGCGGTGAGCACCGGTAGCGCAAACGCCTGCAAAACCGCGGTGATGAACATCCCCCAGATGGTCATGGGCAGCCGGAACATGGTCATGCCCGGGGCACGCATCTGAATGATTGTGGTCATATAGTTGACCGAGCCCATCATCGACGAGATGCCCACGAGCGTTAGGCCGATGAGCCAGAGCGTCTGTCCGTTCCAGTCGGTGAGTGAGAGCGGCGGGTAAGCCGTCCAGCCGCTTTTGGCGGCGCCGCCTTCGACAAAGAAGCTCGCCCCCACGGCGATGAATGCCGGCCACATGAACCAGTAGCTGAGCATGTTCAGCGTGGGGAAAGCCATGTCGTCGGCCCCGATCATGAGTGGAATCAGGTAATTGCCGAACGCTCCGGCCAAGATCGGGATGATCACAAAGAAGATCATCACCGTTGCGTGCATCGTGAACAAGATCGTATAGAACTCGGGTGAGATCTGACCGCCTTCGCTGGCGAACAGCATCTTGCCGATGATTGGCATCTCGGCCCAGGGCCACGCCACTTGCCAGCGAATGCCAAGCGCCAACAGGCCGCCGATCAGGAACCAGATCAACGTGGAAAACAGGAACTGCAAGCCGATGATCTTGTGGTCCTTGCTGAACACGTACGTGCTCAGAAAGCCACCCGCGTGCGCGGCGTGATCATCATGCGCGTGGGTACCGACCGTGATGGAGCTCATTCAACGTCCCCTTGTGCCACTTGCGAGTCCACCGTCGCGGTTTGCTCGCGGTACTTCTGCTCGAGCCACTCGTCGTACTCTCCGCGAGAGACGAACGTGACGCGGCCCTTCATTTTGTAGTGTCCCCAACCGCACAGTTCAGCGCACACGATGTCGAAGGAACCCTTCTGTGTGGCGCGGAACCAGACGGGAATCTTCATGCCCGGAACCGCGTCCTGCTTCACGCGAAGGTTCGGCAGGAAGAAACTGTGCAGTACGTCGGCGCTCTTGAGGTCGACCAGGATCTCTTCCTGCACCGGCAGCCGCAGATCGTTGACGACATGCACATCGTCCTGGTCGCCCAGGATTCCGTTCTTGCCCGGGTAGCGCAACCGCCACTCGAACTGCCGCGCGGTTACCTCGACCGTGGGCGGCATGTCGTCGGCCGTACCGAGGATGCCGTCCGGACCGGCGGCCGGATTGCGAATCTTGTTCTCGGCCCAGGCGTTCATCTGATAGATCGCGATGAACAGCAGGGTCGCGGCGGGAATGATCGTCCAGATGATTTCCAGGCTATGGCTGCCGTGGCTGAAGACCACCTTGCGATCGCTCGATTGCTCGTATCGCAACATGAACCAGAAGAGCGCCACTTCGGTGCCGATGAACACGGCGCCGGTGAGCCATAGGATGAAATAAAACAAATGGTCGATGGCATGCCCATCTTGCGACACGTCGACCGGAAGCCAGTGCTGGTACATTGGCGCGAAGACAAAACTGGCTACGCACAGGATCGTGACCAGCAAGAACAGAAAGGCCCAAAACTTACCCACGGCTCAGTTCTCCAGCCTGACGGCTTTGACCGGTGGATCGCATATGAACGACCGCCGGCGTAAATGTTTTCCTGACGTTGGACGGCATCCCGATACGTGCTTACAACCCAGCGCGGCTCACGTGCGATTGCTGACGTGGCGGTTGGCTGATGGGCTCGTACGGTAGCGAAAGTACATAATCGACCAGATTCCAAATTTCGTCATTGGTGAGCGTCCCCGGCGCCCCCGGCGATGGCGGTCCCACGGCCGGCATCGGCGTGCCGTTGATGCCGGCATAGATCCGGCGGTAAATGTCGTAGGGAGCTCGTCCGCCACGATAGATTCCCTGACGCAGGTTGCGCGGCCGGGCATTTCTCGGCGGGAGCGAGTCGGCCTCCAAGGCGTGCGCCAAACGCTCCACGTGACGCGCGAGCGCGGCGCGTTCCTCGGAGCTCATCTCGCCCGGGTCGTCGAGCGTGGCGATGTCGGCGTCCAAGCTCTTATGCGCTTCTTCGACGGCCTTGCTCCAGTCGTCGAAGTCGTTCGTCTGGCCATCGCCCAGAGCGCTGAAACCGTGGCATTTCGCACAGTTGGCCTTGGCGCTGTAGAACAGCTCCTGGCCCTTGGCAATCGACTCGGCGAGCGCGAAGTCCGGCTTCGCGTTGTCGCCGCTAGTCGCGATGATATTGTCGGGGGCCATCGTCCAGCTTTCGACGATCGGCGTCAGGAGCTCGTCGATGAGAACCTCACGAGACGGTTGCAGCTTTTCACCTTCGCTCAGGTCGAGTAGTGCATCCGAGAGCCGCGTTTCCACCTGGCCGCGAATGCTCAGGTACTTCACGTACTCGATCAGCGACTTGATCTGCACGTCCGGAAGCAGCCCGAACGCCGGCATCGCGGTGCCTTGCACGCCTTCGCGAATGATGACCTCCAGGTCATGATCGGTCGGCTTTGCCGCGCGCTCGGTGCTTTTGAATTTGAATTTGCCCTGGCGGTAATCGCGCGGATAAGGGTTGAGCAACAACGCGGTGGGGCCCAGGCCGTCTCCCGTCGTGCCGTGGCAGTGGGCGCAGTGCCGGCGATACAAGCCCGTTTCACGGCCGAACTGGTCGCTCGCGACCGGGCCGGCCGACATCTTCACCAGATTCGCGTCGAGTCCCATCTCCGGCAGCAGGAACGGATCGTCCGGCGTGCCGAACATCGCGTCCAGAATGTTGGCGATATCCTGCACTTGCTCTGGGGGAATCTGCTTCTGGGCCAACGCCACCGTGTCGAGACGAAACTGCGGTTGCGAGCTCTGGCCACAGCCGCTCACCAGCGCCACGAGCGCCATGCTGGCGGTGAACAGTGAAGACTGCGAAAGTATCCGATTCATGATAATAGTCCGGCGGGTAATGGGGCCGGTTGAGTTGTATTTACGTAATCGTTGCCGGTAGATGCTTTGCCCCATCTCTCGCCGCGGCTTGAGGGCGGCGGGCACATGGGCCTGGACTGTGTTTTTACTTGATCGAGCTGGACGGAACCTCCAGGTCCAGTTCCGTGGTCTCGCCGTCGTTGAGCGTCACCACGAAGCGGCCGCGGTTGCTCCACTTCAAGTCTTTTCGCGGCAGGACGACGGCGCCGCCCGGGCCCGCGCCTCGCTCGTGCCAGACTTGCAACTCGACCTCTTCGCCCGCCGGCAGATTCGGAATCTCAAACGATCCGTCGTCCGTCGTCACCGCAAAATACTTATCGTTGCGCGGCAAAAGATAAGCCCGCATCCAGGGATGGATGCTGCACGAGACCGGCGCCGGAAGGGCTTCTTCCGCCGTGGGCGTGTACGGAATGTTCGCATTGGCCGGCAAGATCGGGTTGATCGGCACGCCCTTTTGCGGGTCGATCTTCGTATTGTGCCCCACCGGATCGCTGTTCTTGATGTCGAGCTTCTGGTTCACCTGGCAAGCCATGACATGCGTCAGGAACATGCACTCCTTCTGATCGAACACGAGCGGTTCGAGGTCGTTTTCTTTTTCCAGCGGTGCGGCCGATTCATGCACCCGCTTGGCCCGGGCATAGATCACGACATTGGCCAGTCCCTTGCCCGGACCGACTCGTAGCGAGTTGTCGACTAAGGGACCGTTGGAAAGGCAAACCTCGGCGTCACGATTCACGTCCAGGTTGCTCGGCGCCGGTGGATCGCCGGCATAGACGAACTTGCCACGCAGCGTTCCCCAGCCGGTGCCGGTTTCGGCTTGGGCCGCTTCGCCTTCCTCGGCGCTCGCGGCACTTAGCAATTCCTTGCGGATATCGGCCGCCACGCTCGTCTGAGGACTCGGGCTCGCAGGTGCCTGACGCCCGCAACCACTCGCGGCCACCGTGACGAGGCCTGCGAGGGCCAAGCAACTGAATACACAACTCTTGGACATATCGCTTACTTCTCCGCGGGAAAAACGCACGCCGTGCGACCCACCGTTGCCATGCCGGATTGGTGTCGAGATTGGGTTACTTCTTGAACACCGAGGCCGGTACCTTGATGTCACCCAGGTCGTTGTCGCCCGGCTTGATCTTCAGCTTGAACGTGCCGCGGGCGTCGGCCTTGCCGCCTTTAAACGCCGCGTTCTTCAAGTAACCGCCCGATTCCTGCCACAGGCGGAATTCGAGCTCCTTGCCGGCGGGCAGGTTTTCGATCACGAAGTTGCCGTCCTTATCGGTCACGGCCGCGTAGGGATCTTTGCGCGCGACGACCCAAGCGCTCATCCAGGGATGAATGTTGCAGCCAACCTTGACCGGCACGGCCTCTTCGGCGGTGAACTTGTACGGAACCGCCTCGCCGCCGGCGGCCAGCACCGGATTGATCGGGGTACCGAGCAGTGGCGTGATGTTGCTGTTATGACCGGTTGGATCCGAGTTCTTCAGCATCAACGTTTGCGACAGAAGAACGACCTGCACGTGCGGCTCGAAACGGCAGTCTTTGTTGTCGAGCACGACTTCCGCGGTCGCCGTCTTTTCATAGTCCGGATGCACCTTGGGGTTCTTGGTTCGCAGCATGATCACCGCGTTCTCGATACCACCGTCGCCCGAGACGAGCAGGCTTTCGTTTGTGACCGAAGCCTTACAGGCGGGATCCTTGCTGGTGTCGACCGTCGCCGGCGCGGGCGCCTTGCCGTCGAACACGATGCGACCCTTGAGCGTGCCCCACTCGCCGTCAGCGGCCGCGGTGCGTACTTCCACCACCGGCCGGTCCACGCTGGCCGAGGAGCCGTCGGCCGCCGGCGCGGTTTCTTCCCCCTGGTCGATCTGGGGCGCGGCGGCTTCTTCCGGGGCGCCGGGCGGAGGCGAAGCAGCCTGACCGCAGCCTACCAGCAACGCGGCCGGTACGAACAATAGTGAAGCAAATACAAAACGTGAGGTCTTGAGCATGATGGAACCCCTCCCTTTTTATTGAGCCGCGTCTTGGCTTTGTGGCGTTTCCGCCGGAGGCGGCGATTTGATGAGTGGTTTGATGGAAAGTTGGCTTTCGGTAAACCGGCTGTAGTTCAACAGCAAGTCCACAACACCTTCGAGCTGCTGCATGCTGTCGCCCTTGAACAACTCCTGGCTGACGGGCTTGTCCGCCGGAATGTTCACGGGCATGCCAGTGTACGGCAGGATCCGCTTGGGGTTGGCAACCCAATCGAGAATGTAATCTGGCCGCAAACGACGTCCCACTTCGGAGAGCTGAGGCGCCTTGGCCGAATTGGCGCCCGAGGGAGCAAAATCGCCCATCAGGTGGCACTTGATGCAGAAGTTGTTGTCGGTGACGATCTTCAGGGCATCGGCCATCCGCGTAGGATGTTGGGCCTCGGCCTCGGCCAAGTGCGCCTGCCGAGTGCGCGGATCGAAGTCGTACGGATAGTCCACACGGTCGACGGCTGCGAAGTAGTTGACGAGTTTCGTGGCTTCGTCGCTCGACATATTGAACTTCGGCATTCGCAGCACCGACGCGGGACGAATCTCGTGCGGATCGAGCAGGAAGCTGTGCAACCATTCGGTTTGCACCTTGCGGCCCTCGCCCTTGAGCGGCGGCGGTAGCCAACCCCAGGCCTCATCCGGCTTGGCGTTGGGATTGATCTTCTGCTCTTC
>CAZRCI010000020.1:0-98902 GCA_964598535.1 uncultured Planctomycetaceae bacterium
AGGGAAAAAGATCAGGAAGGAACGACGGATGCCGATGGAACGACGACAACCCGAGTCTGGAAACATCCTCATCCCAGCACCCTTGCCAAAACCGGCTACATAGGAGTGCTTTGCAAATCGCTTCCAGAGTAGATAGCCGAATCGCCTTCGCCTTGCCGTTTTTCAAGATGGAAATGTTGGCCATTGTGATGCCGACTCTCTCGGCAAGCTCGGTGACGCTCATCTTCCGCTTCGCCAACATGACGTCGATGTTAATGATGATGGCCATGCTGGTCTCGTTACACCATTAGGTCGTTCTCAGACTTTATTTCCACCGCAGTTTGCAAAAGCTGTTCAAGCGTCGCCGCTGCGGCGGCAATCACGATGGAACCGAATATAACCAGGATGCCCATGACAATTGCCGGCGGCTCCATCGCGCCGCCGAGTAAAATGAAGATCTCTCCGACGACGACAAAACCAATAAGGGCTATCGCGCAGTACTTGATGGTCCGTAAAGCCTTCACGGCCGCTTGCGAGAAGACCTGATTTTGCCTGGCATATCTCAACACCTTGAATGCTTGATAGAGCGCCACGAAAAACGGGATGGACGCGATATACGCATACGCCAGCAGAGGATCTTTGAAATAGACCTCAAATTGCGTAGCGTGCGCGTTCCTGCCTTCGACCTGCGGCTCCCAAAGCATGATAGCCAGAGCGCCGATGCCGATGAGCACGATGACTACTTGTAGGAATACGGTTGAGCTTCTTTTCATGGGTGCGGCACACCTTCTGAGAAGTTCTCAGAGATTGATATCGCGCGCGGGGCGCCGTCGACTGGCGGAATGTGACCCACAAACGATCCGCTTGGCCAGGCGCGCTGGTCGAGTTCGACGCTGGCAAACCGTGGGATGCACGGCGCCTGGAGAGATGGTCACCAAGTTCTTGATTTTCATCCTGTCCCAGGGGTTATCGTTTTTCAAGATGTATTTATTGTTATTCGATTGGTGTCCGTCGCGTCTTAGCATTTCGCCGAACCGAGAACTTCCAACTGCTCGAATGACCGGGATTAATCCACAAGGCCTTGTGCCTGTAGGAACAAGCGATGCCCGCCAGCTTCTGACGCCATCCCTGAAAAGTTCTAGCCGCGTCCTGTTGCCCCGACTTAACTTCAGAATCTATAGAGATGGGTTGTGATATACCGGGACTTTCAGGTTCAAACGTGCCCAGCTAAACGGTGGCGCGTGCGTCTTTGACGGCGGCACTGCACGAATGCTTGCTAGGTTCAAATCCCGTCACCACATTCTCCGCAGAGTTTGGTCTGAGCCCGTCTCAGGAGATCTCCGGTCTCGACTCGAACCACTAGATGCCTTTGTCTCAGCGAAAGGCTCATTCAGAAAATACTTCGCCTGTGGCCAACCGACGGAGTCCATCCGGATCATGGGCGGGAAGAATGATTGTCGGTTCTTGCCGGGCAAACTTCTTGATGGCCCGAATAGTCGCCAGTGAGACGAGCGGGTCAGAGGTCACCCCATCCACACGGTCGGCGGCCAGGTCCGCCTGCTCATAAGTTGCATCGCCAGCGAAGAAGTAGGTGACGCCGTCACCCCGAACCACCACTGCCGCGTGCCCGGGGAAGTGACCGGGTGCGGGAACCATGAAGACGCGGCCGTCGCGCGTAATCGGGTGAGACGCCGGGAACGGCCCGATTGGTGGGCCGTCCATGTCGACTAATTCCGGACGGAACCAAGTCGGCCAGCGTTGCGGCAGGCATCCCATCATCCTCCCTTTAAGTCCGCGGGCCAACCGCCAACCATCTCGTGGCCCAATGATGTGGGTATGAGGAAAGTGGTGCAAGCCACCGGTATGGTCATGGTGGTAGTGAGTCAGAATCACGGCAGTGATGTCCCGTGCGGGATCAATCCCCAAGACATGCAGCTGGAATCCGATCTCCTCCACTGGGGCAACCTTGATCTCGACCATCTTGGTGAAGAACGGGTTCCACCAGGGTAGGTATCCCGGTGTCGAGTTTTCGGCCGTGTCGCCGGTGTCGATGACAAATCTTCCTTCGGGATGCTCGACCATCCAGGCCAGGACGGGCAGCGGGCCGGCCCACACACGGTCGCGAACAATATCAAGTTTGCGACCAAAGGAGGAACGCCCATCGAGCCCGCATTTCTGGGCGGACTTCAGCCTCGCCCAACCGGTCTGGATCGGCGTCACACGGATCATACTACACCTCTTGGCCCGGCCTTCCGTACAGCCTTGCTAACGATAAACTGTACTGTATAGTACAGATAGGAGGGCGAGATGGCAACCCGACGCAAGCCGGCTCAAATTCGTGGAGAGGCAAAACGCGAGGCCATTCTTGACGCCGCTTGGGATGTATTTCGCGAGGTCGGCTATCCTGCTACCAGCATGGACGAGATCACCCGCCGGGCGGGCGGATCGAAGGTGTCCATTTACGCCCATTTCGGTAGCAAGGCCGCGTTGTTCGAGGCTGTGGTCCACCGGCGGGCCACAGCGATTGCTGCCTCATATTCCGCTGTCCAAGCTCAGTCAAACGGCGCCGAAGAGGTGGTTACCGCCTTGGCAACTGCCGTCGTTGCCGGAATGACTTCGCCTATGGTGAAGGACTTGCATCGCCTCGCGCTGTCAGCTCAGCCGGGAGGCCCAAGGATCGGCAGTTTGCTCTACAAACACGGCACGCTACTTTTGATCCAACGTGTGGCCGAAGTGTTCGACCAGTTGATGAAATCAGGCGAACTAGTCGAAGACGACCCTGTGGCAGCCGCCGAGATACTGTTCGGCTTGCTTCTCGGGACAGGCTATATTCGTTTTGCGTTAGGTGTGCCCGACCGACTCACTCCGGCAGCCAAGCAAGAGCGCATCGCCCGAGCGGTCCGGGTGTTCCTGGCCACCTACCATCCAATCTCTAGCCAGTAATCTAATATCCATCGCTGCAACCCTGCTTCCAGGCCCCGGACTCCGGCGATAAAAAATTCAACTGGCGTCCTGTCGCCCCGATTTTCTCAACTTTAAGAGTCCCGTCGTTGGTTGCGACTGGCGACGGGATTTGAACTTTGCTGGTCGGTAGGTTGTAATTATCGTGAATTGCACGGTTTTGCTACGCCGCCTCGTTTTCTGAATGCCTATTCAACAACCCAAGGGCGGGTATTGGAACCCATGGCGAAAGGCAGGTTGATCCTCGGTCCAGTCGCAATCGGCCTGGTACTTCTCTGCGTCGCAACGACATTGTGCCTTTTTGCCTTTGCGAGCTTGACCGCAAATGCCTCGGGCACAGCGTCACTACCCAACGGCATAACCGCAAAGATCAACGGACCGTTCTCTTGCGCCGAAAACACTGCCTGGACCGAGATCAAAGCCGGTGGCCGCATCTTTGTTTTTTCGCCGGCAGCGATTTCGATTGACGGCGTTCCCGTTCGTCCGTTTGATGCGACTGTTACCGACGTCCAAATTGATGTCGGTTATTGGTCAGCCACGCTGCGCATTAACGGTCACGAGGTCCCGAAACACAGGTGAACCAATCGTGCCACAGGTCGCCGACTTCATGACCAAGCGGCACAACTCGTCATGAGTAATTCAGCGGCCACGACTAAAACGTTCGGCCAGCAATGCGATGGCTGACACGAAAAGTGTCCTGTCGCCCCGACTTTTTAAAGGCTTACCGCATAACGATTTTCGGCAAGCCGTTTTTGCAACCTCTTGCGAACAGTGCAGCAGGATCGGCAAATGGCGGAAGCTTCGAGGGCGTGATTCGGAGCGACGTCAGATGCGCTTCAGCAACGTTTCGAACGCGGCGAGGCCATCCCTAGCAGCCGTTTCGTCTGCGTCGTCGTCGTTTTGCCAGCCGGACGAATCGCGGCGATTCTCGACCATGTCAAGGCTTTCGAACTCGTCGTCGACCTCGAAATCGTCAAAGATCTTCTCGTGTAGATGATCGAGCATCGTCGCAACCGTCGGGGGCACCGTATCGGCGGCAGCACTCCACAGCACCGGCGAACGCAACGGACCGCCCTCGAACGCCAGGCTCATCAGCGCTGCCTCTCGGACAAGGCCCTCTTTCCTTTCGAATGCGGCCTGCAAAGCCACCGCCGAACGGACGCCGCCGAACGCGTCTACGGACGGAGTGTCGAATTGCGTCAACAGCGTTTGAGCGGACGTATCTCGCTCGTCGGATGCCGCGTTTTCAGACCACGCAACAACGAAGGTGGCAACCGAAGCTGCTTCGGGACGAGCGGACGAGGCTGCTACGGGAGACTCGATATCTCGCGTGCGCCCCAAGAGCGGACTGCCGGGGGCTGGTCTTTCAGTGCTCGTCTCACCTGCCAAGGTGTTGACTTGAGGTTCGCTGGCATGCCACACCGCAAGATCTACACTGATGTCGTCGCTTACGGATACCGCGGGAGCCGCGCTAACAACCTCGTCGCCGGCTGGCAACACGACAACTTCGGCCGAGAGTTCGTCCGCGACGGCCAAGCCGGTGGGTATTGCGATCGGCGGCGAATTGCTTGCCACTTCCGCAAGGACGTCACCCGGCAGCGCGGCGCCCGGCGCCGCATCAAGGACAAGGGGCAGCGTGGCGGCAGGCCGGTGCATCGGCGTGACCCACAGAAGCGTCTTTCCCTGATATTGCCGGGACTGGTCGAAGTCCACGATCGATATCGAGCCGTTGCCATCGATGTCCGCAAAGGGATTGTAGCCGGCATCGCCATGCTGCGTATCCAGTATGGCCCGAACCCCCAATATGTCCACTAAGGACGCCATTCGATTCTGGTTCAGATCGCCCGGCAATACCTCGAACCGCAAGCTGATTGGCGCCAACTGATTGCCCGACGTATCGCGAATCTCTCCGTCGAGCTCCAACCGCAGCTTGTCGAACTCGATCGAACGAGCCAGCGACCAGGTGGCGGTGTATGTGACCGTGTCGTACGAAAATCCGCCGATCTCGTAGTCAGCCAGATTCATGCCGTATAAAGCGAGCGACGCTTGCTCCACGACAACCGGTCCGCTGAACGTCACGATGATTTGATCGATGGCCATCCAGGGTAAGATTTCTGGCGCCCCGGCCGGGTTGAGCCCATAGCCGGCGGCATAGGGGAACGGCGATGTCCAGCCGGAAGAGCGAACCGCGATCCGCTCGATGGTCGCGGGCTCGTCGTTGGCGACCACTTCGAACGTGAACGCGTACTGTCCGCCGGCAACTTCGCGAACGATGGGCGGATAGCCAACCTCGCTCATGCCGCGATACAGGCGGACGCTGCCGTCCGCGGCTCCGACGATGAGGTCGACCTGGCCGTCGTGGTCATAGTCGACGACCACCGTGCGCGATCTCGCGTTGCCCGGTAAGTCGATCGGTTCTCCGTCTGCCCGCAGTTCGTAGCCGTGTGTAAAGCGGGGCGTGCTGTCCCAACCGTCGTTGAGATAGGCGAACAGCCGGCCTTCGCCGTTGCCGACGACCAGATCCTTGCGACCATCGCCATTGATGTCCACCACGTCGATACTGGTCAGTCCGCCCGGCACAACGAGCGTGCCCGCCCCGAGTTGAACCACGTGTGACAGTTCGAGATCGATGCCCTCGGCATGCGAGAACAGATATACCTGCACGCGACCGTCGGCGTTGCCAACCACCAGGTCGAACTGGCCATCGTTGTCCCAGTCGACCACGGCGATGGAAGCACGGAACCCAACGTCAAGATCGGCCGGCGCCGCGGCGGCCACTGGCTCGGCGGCCGACTGCGGCGTCGCGGTCTGCGGCGTCTTCTTGGTTCCGCAGCCGCAGTCCGGCACGTCTGTCGACGTGGACGGCTGCGTTGAGGGCGCGCTCGCTTCGCCCGCCACTTGAAGGTATCGCGGCACGTCGAAGATCGGCAGTTGGCTGGTGTTCACGTTCGTCCAGAGTTGTACTCGGCCGTCGGCCAGGCCCAGCACTAGATCGAGCTCATCGTCTCCGTTCCAGTCGACCATCCGCGCCGAAACACTGAAGTCGGCCGCCGCGGGCACCACGATCTCGCCCGTCGTCGTCCGAGCGTAGAAGAAGCCGTCGTACAGGGGCGCGGCGTTCGTACCCCGATTCAGGTAGACCCGCAGCTTGACCTGGTTGCCACTGATTCGCTCACCGACGATCAGGTCGGCCAGACCGTCCGCGTTCCAATCGAGCACCACCGGCGTCGCATCTCCGCCGACCAGCAGATCGCCGCCCGCCGCTTGCACGGGCACCGGGGCTTCGAACGCCGGAATGTTGAACACCAGGCCCGAAGCGCCGCCCTTGAGCAGGATGCCGTCTTCCGTGCGAAGCTCGTTGCCATCGAGTTGCAATTCGTAGACGCCGCTGGGAAGTTGGTCGATTGTGGCGAGCGTCAAGACGCGCGTCGCGGCATCGTAGCTGAACGACCAGTTGGTGAGGTTCACCGGTCCCGTGCTGTAGTTGACGACGGTCAGCACCGAGCGAATCGCTCCGCTGTCGATAAGCGATTGCACGGCCATCGCGTCATCGAACTCGACCGTGATCTTCACGTGGGGCGTTTGCGTCACGTTCACCGCGACAACGGTGGTCGTGATCGGCTCGATGGCCAGCGTAACCGCGTCGCCCTCTGTGGGAGCCGCCTCCCGATGGCCGACGAGGTCGATCGCCACGCTGTAGAAGGCATAGGTGTTGCCCGGCGTCGTGTCAAAGTAGCGGGCTTCGGTCGCCGAGGTGTCGTCGAGCCAAAGCTGGAAGGCACCGCCGTTCTCCGAGACGTAAATATCGTAGTACCGGATGCCGGATCCGCCGTCATCGTCCGCGCCCGACCAGGTGACCAGGAAGCCCGGGAAGTTCTGGCTCGCCAGGGCCTGGACCTGGCTGGTGGGTTCGCCGGCGTCGATCGTGTTGAAGATCGGCGGGGTTTCGATGGCTTCGTTCTGGTCGAAGACGATCGACGCCACGGCGTCGATCACGTCGCCCGACTGGACAGTGCTCTTGGCGCGCACCGAGTAGGTGACGTAGCCCTGCCCTTCGACGCCATTGGCGTTTGGCGGCAAGAAGCCAACGAGAGGGCTGAACGGCACTTCCCCCGTCGCGGGGTCGATCGACTTAAGCTCCCAGAAAGCTTCGCCGGTCTCGACGTCGATGCCGGCGCGCACGTCGAGGTAGATGCCGAGCGAGTCGCGATAGTCGAGCCGAGTCTCGAACGAGGCGAGGCCCACGGCGTCGGTAATGACGATATCGCCGAAGCCGAACGTACCGAGGCGGAAGCTGCTGAAATCGAGGTCGCTGTCAAGCGTTTGCGTGATCCGCACGACCGCCGCTGGAGCCGTGGCCTTCTCGGCGTCGTTCTCGAAGCGGATCATATACGATAGCGTCGATTGCGCCGCTATCCAGCGTCCTTCACCAACGCCACCTGGGCCGATGATGTCATTGGGATCATAAGAACCTACATCTTCAATTTCTGTGCATGCATCACCAAGACACTTGTTGTCACAGTTTTTCGCGCATTCCTGAAGTTGTAAGGCGAGTTTATAACCCAAAGCTATAGTTATCACCAAGTCCTGCTTTAGTGCATCCCATTCATTACGAAGATTTTGTACTACAATACGTGACATGCACTGATCCATGTAATCCTGGATCGATTTATTCTGTGACGCACCCTTGGTCAAGTATTCTTCAGAGCAGCGACGGCACTCGGCCTGGAGCTTGGCAACCACCGCATTCATTTTACTCGCGATATCGTTGCGCACTTTAATCGCAGCGATTACTTTAAGGCGGGCTCCCTCGCATTGTGGACAGGTCTTCCCGACATCTTCTGAAAATAGAGGTGTCCACAGAGGAATTTCACAATGAACAGGGAGTGGAGGTTGGGGATTATCAATACCTTTTAGGGCCGCTATAGGCGGAAGGTCAGACGCTTCCAGAATTAGCGTGCCAACGGCATGCAATTCACCGGGGGCTATAGTAAAGAGCGACGTTTCAAGTAATTCGAATCCTTCGCCTGAAATCTGAATACGGTAAGAACCGGCAGGCAGATTACTGAGAGAGAATACACCATTTATGATATCTGGCCGAAATCCGCCAACGATTGGGAGGCCTTCCATGAGCACGACGACGTTAATACGTTCGTCGGCGATCACGCCACCTGGTAGTTCAACGGAACCCACGAGCGACGCTGGCTGCCCCATCAATATACTGACTTCTTCGTAGTGATTCGGGCCATTAATGCTGATTCCGTCGACCCAACTCGTTGATCTATTACTACTCATAACGAGTATTGAGTAATTGCCGTCCGGCAGTCCATGTAACGTGTAGTTGCTGCTGGAATCAGCGACCGCAACTGGCCTGCCATCATTTGAATCAATAGCGATGACTGTCGCGTTGGCCACACTGCCAGAACCTACCGCGTCGACGATATTTACCTTGATGCTGCTGCCGACTTCCACTTCCAATCGAATACCCTGCAAGGGTGCGTTTTCTACAACTATCTCCTCCGGCATCGAAGATGAAATCAGATGCCCTTGAATGGCAATTCCATAGCGCCCCGGCGTGACACGATCGAAAACAAAAGAGCCATCCTGCAGAACCGTTGATTCGTAAGTATCACCACTCACCAGATTGAACGCGAATATCGAACTGCCTGCGTAGGACGTGTTGAAATTTGCACCAGTTACGATGCCAGAAATAGACGGACCGATTGAAGCGTGAAGTCGCTTCAATTCCAACGACAGAAGATCACCCGTCGTTATTGGCTGAGCGACCGCTTCAGAAATTAAGTTGGCGTTGCGCGAGAGCATCCAGAGGAAATCGCCATTCGTAGTTCCAATGCCCATCCGTAACGCACTGAGAAGCTCCGCATACTCACTATCAGATATCTGCTCACCTAGATAGCTTTGCAGTTGAGTCCATTCGAACGGCTCATCCAATTGAGCATAAGGCAGGCTAACTGTGAGATCGATATTCGTAAATCCTTGAACCTCCCGTGCCAACAACGGTACGGAGTAACGCGTGATCGAGTAATTCTGGCCTGGTAGCAGTAACCCAGGAGGTGCGTCACCGATTTGTAATGCGTAGAATTCCTCTCCTAACTGCGAGTTCGAGCCGTCGGGAGATGCGCTGAATGGCTCTGAACTCGATAGCTTTACGATAGGCGTTGGCAAATCGTTCAATCCATTGTTTGACCAACTGACTACAAATGGCAATATGGTTAGAGGCTCATGAAAAACTCGCCGAAAGGCCGGAGGTGCCGTGACACTCGGGGCAAATCCGACGGCAGCGCCACGATTGTCAACCACCTCCAGCGAATTTCCGATCGTCTCGACCTGGCCGGCCGAGTTCTCGAAGGTCACGTTGTAGGTGCCGGGAGCGACGCTCGTCAGGTCGAACGTCGCGTACAGTTTTTCCGGGCCGACGCGGTAGTAGCTCACCGCCGGAATCGATGCGTCCGCGGCGTTCGTCAGCCGGGCGGTCACCGTGCGGTCGAAGTTGACGCCGTTGATCTCGATCGTGCGGTTGCCAGCCGTGCCGCCCTGCCCAAAGTATGAATCGAGAATGCTGAATTCACCGGGCACCAGCAGATCGGCCTGCAGGTTGGCGGTGCCGAGCGTGCCGATCTGCTGCTGGTTCGGCGCGATGGCGCCGAGAATATAATAAGTGCCTGCCTGCAAGGCCGACAGAATGATGTACTGGTTCGAGGCCAATCCCTGCCGCGAGCGGGCGTCATGCTTCGTGCGTGTTGGCAGCGTGTTGCGGCTGACGTACAGTTCGTTGGCCACGCTGGTGTTGTTCGTGCCCAGTCGCAGCACGAGCGATCCGCCGGCCATGTTCGCCGGCACCTCGAACTTGTAGTACAAGTCCTCGCGATAGTCGACGGACGTGGTCGCGACAACGCCGCTGGCCAATGCCGGCAACTCGAATCGGGCCGCATTGGCCGAAACGCCCGTGTTGTTCGACTGCGTCGCCTCGGTGAGGCTTTCGAGAATGTTCGTGCGGACGATCACGCGATAATTGCCGGGCAACATTCCCGGCAAAGGCGCGGTGAGCGTGCCGACATAATTGCCACCGTTGGCCGCGAGCGCCGCGCCGGTGTACAGCACCTTGCCAACCAGCGCGTCGCCCAGATCCCACTTGTCATCCGCCGACAGATAGACATAGTCCCACCAGGTGCCCGTGGCCGGGTCGGCGCCGTTGTTCTGCACCGTCCAAGTGAGCGTGATGTCCTGACCGTGCGTGGCGGGCGTCGGATTGGCCACGCTGGCCACGAGCAGGTCGGGCGATTGAACGTTCGTGGTGAACGTGAAAGCGTCATTCGTTTGTCCGTTCACGCCGTCGCGCGACTGATCCATGAGATTGCCGGCCGCGTCGGCGATGTTTGGACCGATGGAGATCGTGAACTGTCCGCCCGCGACTTGCGCATGGAAGAACACGGTCACTGACTTTTCGCCGACCAGGAAGTTGGTGAGCTGATTGCGCAGGTCGACACCGCCCGGGCCGATAAACTGCGTGACATCCGCCAACGAAAACGTCCCCGCGTCGATCGGTTCGCTGAAATGGAACGGGATTCGATCGAGCGGAGCCGAAGCCGTCGTGCCGGGCTGCGTATAGATGACGAACGGCCCGCGGTTGTCAACGGCCAGCGGCGCGCGGTACTGATCGTCCGGATCCTCGCCCGGAATCCGGTCGTTATCTTGATCGAGTGGAATGCCGGCGGTGTTGGTGATTCCCGCGGACAAAACCATGAACAGCGGCACGTCCGCCGGCTGCGGCGCGAACGTGATCACCAGCGTGCTCGCGTCCTCCCACCGGAAGCCCGTGGGGGCCACGGCGCCGGCAGGATTCTGGAACGTCAGCAAATCTTGCGCGAGCGAAAAGCTGGAGGTGTCCATCGCCTGATCGAACAAGAACCAGGCTTCGTTGACCGTGGCCGGATTGGGTCCTTTGACGGCGTGCGACCGGATGCGCGGCGCCTGCGGCCCCGAAACGACGAATTGGTAAGCGGCCGTGTCATCGCCGACGCCATCAACCGTGAGCGTATACTTGCCGTCGCTCGTTGCGAAGAAGGGACCGAAATCGGCCGCGTTGAACGCTTCGGCGGCCGTCCTGCGATGATAGACGACCTTGCCGGCGGGATCTTTCAGCGTGAACGAAAGCTGCTGGCCGGCGCCGATAATGTTCAGTACGTCCAGGCTGATCTCGTCGCCGACGCGTGCATCGAACTCCCAAACCTGGGTTTCTCCGGGACGCGCGATTTCGCCGCTAGTCGCTCGCCGGAAGAAGCCGGGCTGGGTGATGAGCGGGGCGGGGTTCAACGCGGCGTCGAACGACGGGTTCTCGCCCACCGCACCGTAAACGCGGACTTCGTAGCTGCCGATATCCTTGAGGAGGAACGTGCCGACGTCGCCGGCGTTGGGGTTTGCGGGCCAGGCGTTCGACAGCGTCACGAGTTTTCCGTCAGGACCATAGACGCGAAACTGGGCGCGACCGCCGGCCACCTGGCTGACGTTGAAAAACGTGCGTTGATTGGCCTGCGTATTCTGGTAATTGAACGTGGCGACCGGCTCGCGGGCGAAGCTGCGCGACAGGGCAACGACGCTGGATCCGTACTGGAGCGTAAGATCGCCGCCGGCGATGGCCCCACCGGTAACCGTGCTAAACGTACCGCTAACGGTCTCGGCGGAGAGGATGGCATAGTCGGTGAAAAGGTCGGGGGCGTAGCTATTCGCCCGTGTGATTTCGAGCGTGCCGGCGAGTGTGGTCTTGCCGTCGACGAGGAGGCGTGCGTAATTGTTTGTATCGACGGCGTCATCGATCGCGACGATGAGTCTGCCGGCAGCGGTTTGCGTGTAGTCACCGTGAATGGTAAGCCCCTGCGCTCCCTTGGCGGGCGTCACCGTTCCGCCGGAATTCCGCACGTTGCCAAAGATTTCGCCTTGGCCGGTAAGGGATGCGCCAACGCCAACCAACAAGGAACCACTTACGAACACGCTCGAGTCGATTGAGACCGATGTATTCAGCAAAGTCGTCAGCGTGCCAAACAGGATCGAGGCATTGTTCTGGGCGGTGAGTGATGAGTACCAACCGCCCCAGGTGGAGTTGTTAAGGAAGTTCACCAGACTGCCCAGGTCGACTTGGCTTCCCGCTCCATCCGCGAGAACTTCCGCCCGACGCGCTGAGTTGGTGGCAGCGTCGCTGATCTGCGTCACCTTGTGCAAGTCGACCCGACCGCCGCTCTGAGCCTGGATCTGCAAAACCCGGTCGTGTCCCGACCCGAGGTCGACGTTCGTCACGTTCCCCAAATCGAGCACGCCACCCCCACTGGCGCGGAGCGTCGCTACCTGGTTGCCACTGGTATTGGTATAGCTCGTGACCTTCGGAAGCGATAACGCCACACCGCCGCTGACCAACAAGCTCGCACCGTTGATCGCTGATAGTTCAGGAACGCTGGCTGTCGCTCCGCCAGAAATTGACAATGAACCGTTGGTCAGTGTTGTCAACTTCGGAAACTCGATCCGACCGCTCGTCGCGGCCAATAGTGTCCCGTTGGCATTCACCAGGTTCGTAAACGTGTACGTCGCGCCACTAAAATTCCCGACGCCGTTTGTCCAATTCGTCCAGGAGCCGGTCGCCAGCGCACCCGTGCCGTCGAGCGTTACGTTCACGCCGTTCAAGCCAACCAGAACTGGAGCTTGAAGCACTCCACTGTTGCGAGCGGTGAGTGATGAGTACCAACCGCCCCAGGTGGAGTTGTTAAGGAAGTTCACTAGGCTGCCCAGGTCGACTTGGCTTCCCGCTCCATCCGCGAGAACTTCCGCCCGACGCGCTGAGTTGGTGGCAGCGTCGCTGATCTGCGTCACCTTGTGCAAGTCGACCCGACCGCCGCTCTGAGCCTGGATCTGCAAAACCCGGTCGTGTCCCGACCCGAGGTCGACGTTCGTCACGTTCCCCAAATCGAGCACGCCACCCCCACTGGCGCGGAGCGTCGCTACCTGGTTGCCACTGGTATTGGTATAGCTCGTGACCTTCGGAAGCGATAACGCCACACCGCCGCTGACCAACAAGCTCGCACCGTTGATCGCTGATAGTTCAGGAACGCTGGCTGTCGCTCCGCCAGAAATTGACAATGAACCGTTGGTCAGTGTTGTCAACTTCGGAAACTCGATCCGACCGCTCGTCGCGGCCAATAGTGTCCCGTTGGCATTCACCAGGTTCGTAAACGTGTACGTGCTACCGCTAAAGGTCCCCACGCCATTGGTCCAATTCACCCAAGTCTCGAACGTCAAGACGCCCGTGCCGTCCAGTGCTACGTCCACCTCCTTCAGACTGATCAGGAGAGGAGCTTGAATCGCTCCACTGTTTTTCGCCGTCAGCGTGGAATGCCAATCCGCATTCCAGAATGAGTTGTCGAGGAAATTCACCAAGCCGCCAAAGTTGATGACGCTTCCCGCTCCGTCGGCGGTCACCAACGCTCGCCGTGCCGAGTTGGTGGCGGCGTCACTGATCTGCGTCACATTCTGAAGTTTCACCTGACCGCCGCTCTGAGCGTCAATCTGCAACGTAGTTCCGTGGTCTGGCCCCAGGTCGATGTTCGTCACGTTCCCCAAATCGAGCACGCCGCCTCCACTGGCCTGAAGCGTCGCCGTCCGACTGCTGCCACCACTATTCGTGTAACTCGTCGCGCCCGGAAGCGAAAGCGTTCCTCCTGTCACGACAAGACTGGCGCCATCGATAGTTGCACTACCATGAACCTCGAATGATGCACTGCCGCTCGATACATTCAGAGACTGCCCCATGTTGATCGTAAAGTTCCCAAGCACCGCAATGACGCCTGAACCAATTCGTAATGAATCGGCGAGTACCAAGCTCTTAAGCGACAGAGAGCCGACGCCATCGTAGGCAATCGTGACATCGCCCGCGGCGTTGATCGTGACGTCGTCGTCGGGGCCGGGAAGCTGGTTGTTCGACCAGTTCAGCGGGTTGCTCCACAGGAGATCGCCGCCGCCGCCGTCCCACGAGACGGCGGTGAGCAGCTGACGCTCTTCCAGGATCTCGGTAAGCAGCTTGCGCGGCTTGCGAACAAATACTTTCGTTCGATCGCCTCGTGTTCCATGCGATTTGCGCCGGGATTGCCCTCTGGCCATAGCTGTTTGATTCCTGGTGATGCGCGTGTTGGATTTTGGAGCCGGAGCCGTTTTATCCGAGCCCACGGGGGAAGGTCAAATTGGGGGGGACAACTGGCATGAACAGGCCGGTGGCGATTCGGCGACCTTCGGGCATCCAGCCCCCTGCGGCATGCCGACAAGTTGCACTTAAGCACTAGTGACAATGCACCTTACGAAGTTTTTTGCACGTCTCGGCGCACGGCAAATCAATCGATTGCACCTGCTCTAAGCCCCTAAACGGCAAAATCTACCTTGGCGCACGCTTTTTCGAAGCCGTTGGCCTGGTGGCTTGCAGATCCTCGATTTGCTTGGCTTTGCGCGGACAAGTATCCTGACGGCTACGGAAACAGTGCCCCCCCAACAATGCCACCACGGACACCCAGAGTATGAGCCGGGAGGACAACGAGTCGGAGTCCGAGGAAGCGCGTCGCGCGCAACGTTTGCTTCTGCAAGCGCGCGAAGACGAAGCGGCCTTATCCGCGCTGTTGGAGATCTATCGCAAGTACTTGTGGACCATCGCCAAGTCGGGCATCGACCACCAGTTGGCTGCGAAAGTTTCTCCCTTGGACGTGGTGCAGGACACCCTTGTCAAGGCGCACAAGGAATTCGCGTCGTTCAAATCGACCACGGTCGAAGAGCTGACCGCGTGGCTGAGGAAGATCTTGCTCAACCGTCTCTCGGATTTACGGAGCCGGTTTTTGGATACGCAGCGGCGCCAGGTAAGCCGGGAGATTTCGATCCAGGATCTCGATTCGCGTTCGTTCATGGACCAACTGGCCACGAACGATCAGCACGAAGCCAGAGAGCTTGTGGCCCAATGGGATGAAAAGCAGCGCATCCAGAGCATGATTCCGCGTCTGCCGCCCCACTATCGGCAGGTCATTGTCTGGCGATCGCTGGAAGGGCTTCCGTTTGCGGAAGTCGCCAACCGGCTTGGAATGGAAGAGAAGCGAACGCGAGCCCTGTGGCTGCGCGCGGTGTCCAAGCTCCGCGAGATCCTGACGTCCGAGACGGAACACCAGAAGACGCCGTAGTGCCGCACCATGGGACGTGAAACCATCATTCGTCTGGCGCAGGCAAGCGCGGATCGCGCCGCTGGCGAGCCGCAGCAGGACCCGACCCAATCGTTGCAGGACTTTTCCACCTGGTTCGAGGCGCTGCTCAAGGTCGACGGCGCCGCGAGCGGGCCGCTCGAAATCGTTCAAGCTCGTTCCGAATCGTCCGACACGGGCGACAGGTTGGGGCGTTACAGCGTGCTCCGCCGATTGGGATCGGGAGGCTTTGGGATCGTCCTGCACGCCTTCGATCCGCTGCTGAAACGCGAGGTCGCGCTGAAATTGCCGCGTCCCGAATTGCTGGCGGTGCCCGACTGGCAGCAGCGAGTGCTGCACGAAGCGCAGGCGGCCGCCACGCTCGATCATCCTGGCATCGTGCCGGTTTACGAAGTCGGCGCGATCGGCACGGTCTGGTATATCGCGTCCGCGTATTGCGACGGGGTTTCGCTCACGGAATGGCTGGCAAGCTGCGCGCAACCGATTTCCGAACGCACGGCCGCGGCCATGGTGGCGGCCGTGGCCGATGCGGTTCAACATGCCCACAGTCGAGGGCTTTTGCATCGGGACATCAAGGCGGCCAACATCCTGATTCCACGCGAAGCCCCCTCCGGCGCGAGCGAGACCGCCGAAACGTTTCAACCGCTCACGCCACGCCTGGCGGACTTCGGACTCGCGGTACGTCAGGACGACGCGGCAGGGCTGGCCACCAAAAGAAAGCTTGCCGGAACGCCGGGCTATATGGCGCCCGAACTGGCCGCGGCCAACGGAACTCCCGCCAGTATTCAAAGCGATGTCTATAGTCTCGGCGCTGTGTTGTTCGAGTTGCTTGCCGACCGCTCGACCATGCCCTTGGAACCGACTTCCGATGGTAGAGGCGCCCCACGTCGCCCCGACATTCGAACGGGCGTGGACGCCGACTTGCAGGCGGTAATCACCAAGTCGATGCAAGCTCGGCCAGAAGATCGTTATCAGTCTGCCGGCCAACTGGCCGACGATCTGAGAGCTTATCTGGCTGGACGTGCGGTGACGGCCAGGCCGCTGGGGCGGCTGCAAGCGGCCCGGCGATTGTGCCATCAGCATCCCGTCTCGGTGTCGCTGGCCGCGATGCTGGTGGTCGCGTTCGTGGCGGGCCTGTCTGGCGTGCTGTGGCAGTGGCAACGTGCGGAGGCGAACTTCCACGCGGCACAAGATTCGGAACAACAGGCCCAACGCTACCTGGCTCAGACCGAGCGCGTGCTGCTTGATCTTGGCATGGCAATCGACGACGCGATGTACTGGCGCGCACCGTTCGGACAAGATGGCAATCCGACGCTTGAAGTGGCGATGCGCCACTATGAGTCGATTCTCATGAGCGCCGAGTTCCAAAAACGGGCTCCTCCGTCGGTGGCGATGGCCCAGGGGCACATGGCGCGGCATCTGGAGTTATGCGGCGACCACGAACAAGCTGAGATCCACTACCAAGACGCCATTCGCAGGTGGTGGAGCTTCGTTCTGGCGGAGCCGGACGACGAATCGTATCGTCGGTGGATGGTGCAGGTGTGTTACTGGTACGGAAGCTTTCTGCTCACGAATCGCGGTTTGGAAAATGGCCGCTGGCTGATCCACGACGGCCAACTGTTCAAACACATACCGCTGGAGCACGATCTTGGCTATGAAGTCGCCGCGGACTATGCCCAGTCGTTGTTCCAGAATGGAGAGCGTTTCGTACAGACGGGCGACTCGCGAAGTTCCTACGAGCTGTTTTCCGCGAGTCTGAAGCTGAGCCAGACGTTGCGGTCGCTACGTCCAGACACGCTCGACATGATTCGGCTATCGTCGACGTCAGCGCTGCGGCTGAGTCGGGTGACGCGTTCCAATGGCAACCGGCAAGTCGCGCAAGAAATGCTCTTGGCCGCCCTGCTAGACACCCAAGCATTCGCATGCAGCCATACGAATGACCTGGCACTGGCCCAGGCTTTCGGCGGGCTTTGCCTGGAGTTTGTGACGCTCAACCGCACGTCGCTAACGCCTGACGATGCCGACCGGCTCGACGTCGCGATCGACGTGCTCGAACGCAGCATGAGCGTCAATCTTCCGGCGCCCCATGCCGCTCTGCACCTGGCCGCCGAGCTTTACTACGAACAGTCCAGGCACGCGCGATCCATCCAGAAAGAAACTCGCGTGGCTTTAGACTCGCTGCGCGCGGCCGACACGTATTGTCAGCGGCTGCTAGCGATCGAAGAGGGCAACGATCGCGGCAGGATCCTGGCTGGCACCATTCAGTTCGACACCGCTTGCGTATTGCGTGATGCCGACGATCTCGAAGAAGCTCTACGGTACTTTGAGCTGGCCGCCGCAACCTGGGAGCAACGTGACGGAAGTCGGCCGCGAAGAAAGAAGCTCGTGCTATCCCATGCCGAATGCTGGTCGGAGGCGGCGGCGATTCTCGTCAAACTGGAACGTCCGGGCGAAGCCGTCGGAGCACTCCGACGAGGCGTTGCCATTCTCCAAGGGTGGGGCGGACTACAACCCGCGGATCCCACCGTCAGCAGGATCCTGTCCCGATATCGAAACCGCATCGTCGAACTGAACTCTCTGGTAAGCGTCAACACGCCCTAGAGGGCCTCCGCCCAACGTGAACGCCGGTCGCTTCGAAGGCGGAAGCGCTCGCGCGGCGTCCGTTGGTTCCGGCGAACAACGAACGGCTCGGTCGCTACGGGCGCGATTATTCACCGCCCCCGTAGCGGCAAGCCGCGAATCTGAAATAGCGCGCAAGCGAATCCCTACTCTCGCCCAGGTCGTCTGGCACCTAGCAGCCTGTTGAAAAATGCCACCGTGATTTTTCAACCTCGCCAAGTGCGGAGCAAAGCTCCGCACGGCTCGCAAAATAACGACTTACGTCGCTATTTTGCCATCGCATCCCTGCGATGTCGCAGCCCGTTGAATTCTTCAACGGGCTGCTAAGCGCTCACGTAGCCGAAGCCCGGCGAACGCCGCGAGCGCAACGGCCCCCATCACAAAGCTCGTTGGCTCCGGCACCGCCACCAATTGCGAGTAGAGAAAGTCCCGCATCAACTCGAGAACGATCCCTTGTTCGCCGGCGTGATTGGTTACGATCTGCCCCCAGTCGACGCCATGCGCCGTGCTGGTCGGCTGAAACCACTGTTCGCGATAGATCCCCACATCGACAAACCGTTGCGACATGGCCTCGCTCCAAGGCACAATCAGGTCGGCCGTGTTGTTCAACAGGAAGACGGGCGGACCTCCCGGCTGGATCCGATTGTGGTTCCCGTCCATCGTCGAAACCAGCGCGATCACCGCTTGAGCCGCGTAGCGGGGATCGACGGTCACCAGGCCATTGTTCTCGATATTATTGTTATTGTATTGCAGCAATAGCGCGTCGATGCCACCGGCCGACCCACCGGCAACGGCAACCTTATTCGGATTGATGTTCAACGCCGCCGCGTTGCTGCGCGTCCAATCGATGGCCAGCGCGAAATCCTCGATCCCCGATTGGATCGGGGTAAGCCCCGGGTATAGGCTGTAAATCGTCCCCGTCGTGATCCCTGCATAAGGGGCCGCGCCGAACTTGGTTTGCCCCACGGTAACCGGAGCATGTGGACCGGGGTCAGCGAGTCCCAAGGGCAGCCCTGGCGCTCCCTGCCGATAGTCGGTCACCACCACGGTGTATCCGCGCTGGGCGCTATAAACCGCCGGAATCGTGACGCGCTCGCGACCCTTGCTAGCCGAGGTCCAGGCGCCGCCGTCTTGAATCACGATCGCCGGGCGGTCGTCCGGCACATCGGCCAACCCGATACCAATGGGCTCATAAATGTCGGCAAACAGCGGAATCGAAGCCCCTTTGGAAATACCGGTCCCGTACTGTACGTTGCGGGTCACTTTGACGCCAAAGAGATGGTCGTAGTAGACGATCGGTTCACCGTAGGCGTCCAGGGAATTAGCTACGGCGGTCAAGATCATGGTGATCAACAGAATGCCGGGTTTTAAGCCCGTCGAAGTTCGTCGCATTGGCAGTTTCTCCTTGAGAGAGTTCCTTCTTGGAACTATTGGAATTGAGAGCCACGGCTCGGTTTCCTCAGAGAGTCGAGGGCGATGAAAACTTGGCGTCATCGCCGGCAAACCACCGAATGGGACCGGGCAATCACGGCTCCAGGCTGGATTCGATCGATCTTGAATTCAACGGTGATAAAGCATCCGGGAAACGGGCCGCGCCCACAGAGCATGGCGGAAGACGTGCCCCGCGCGACGCCGTCTCCCGGTCGCAAGTAGAGATAGAAACCGCGCTCGCTAGGCCACGAGCGACGGCTTGCGTCGGCGTTGGCGAACCCCAGCGCCTACAAGCGCCGCGCCGCCCAATACCAGCAAGGCCAAGGTGCCCGGCTCGGGAACAACCGAGATGCTCAGATTCACCTGGTTGGCAATCGAGGTGTCGAGCGAAGCGAACCACCCCTCGGGCAGTGTGCCCAAGTTCAGTTCCAAACCGTTATCTACCAACTGTCCCGTATAGTTGAATAAACGGTAGGTGCCCAAACCGAAGCCGGGAAGTTGCGTTACGCTCAACGATCCGTTGAGCGTCAAATCTCCCGTGATGTTGGTCAAATCGTTGACGCCATCGCCAATCACGCCGGGCGTTCCCAGTTCGTAAATCAGGCTCGACAGGGCGTCGAACACGGTTGAGCCCAGGCTCAACGTGCCGGCGCTGGTGCCAGGCGAGAAGACGCCACCGAGGACGCTGACATTGCCGGCGATTGTGCCGTTGCCGGCCAACGTGCCACTGGCGTTAATCACAACCGGTCCCGTGCCAGTCGCCGAACCCGTTTCGTTCACCGCCCGCAAGATCCCCGCGTTGACAACCGTCGTGCCCTCATAAGTATTGGCGGAGGCGAGAGACAAAATGCCATTCCCGGTTTTTACAATTCCCCCCGGTCCAGACACGGGCTGGGTCAGCGTCAGGTGTCCGCGCACCGTCGCGCTATTGGCCTGGACGTCGATCCCGGAATCCGACGCCAAATGCACCGGGTTGTTGAAGTTGCCGGGATTCCCACCGTTGTTGAATCGCAGGGCGCCTTCGGGCGAAATTCCCGCCTCCTTGCCGAGGCCGTTGAGCGTCAGGACGCTGCCGACTCCGAGGTTCCAATTCCCTTGGGTTCCCGAGGCGAGCTGAAACTGTCCGCCGTTGTTCACGACCACTTCGGCCGCGTTTGAGAAGACATTCGCGCCGACGCGTACGCCGCCTTGGTCGATAACCAGTCTCCCCTGAAACCCCGTCCCTGGCGCCGTGGGCGGCACTTCGAACGTGATGTTGCCAATTCCCCGTTTGGTGACGGTGACGTTGGATGCCGCGGTGGTCCCACCCGACGAGTTATTGGTGCTGGAGAACAGCGTCCCCTGATTGCTGTCGAACTCGCGATTCTGTGTGATCACGGTATCGGACGCGAAGACTACCGGTGCGAAGATGTCCGTGCGGTACGTGCCGGCGGTGGAACCTGGGTTCTCCGTGTAGGACGCCGTTCCGCTAGCCGATTGAAACGTGAGCGTCCCGCTACCGTTGGCACCGATACGGAGCGTGCCGGGCGCGGTGACACTGTGGGTCACGTTAATGGATTCGACGGTGATATTCTGCCCTAACTGCACGTTGTAATTGCCGCTTGGAGCAAGCGAAGCCGGGTTGCCAATCGTGGCGCTCGCGCTTGTGCCGTTGGGAAAGGTGCCTACCGGGCCGCCCGTCCATCGATCAAACGAGTTCCAATTGCCAGACTGCCCCGGCGTCGGCACATACGTATACTGCGCGAGCCCCACGCTCGGCGCCGCCAATACGGTGGCCAGCAGCACGCCAGCCTTGAAGATTCGGCGCACCCTGGTCGCCGCTTGCTTGGTAATCCATGTCTTGTTGAGTTCAGTCATTATTCTGCTTTCGTTCGATAAGTAAGACTTTGAGTTCAAAGAAGCACGAGCAATGCGGGGGTTGACGCCATCCGCGTGAGAACCTGACGCCAACCCTCGGTACACCGACAACGACGCATCGAAATAATCCTTTCTGCTCCCGTGAGCGCAGATTGAATGGAAGACAACGCGACTCGTCGCGCCGACTGCCGGGGCAAACGCAGCGCGCAACGCGACCGCAAAACGCCGTTCGCGCGAACGGCGCATCACAAACCGAAGTAAAGCCACCAGCGAGAGCGCGAACGACCACGCAGCGCGCAACACGATCCCAGAGGCGAAACGCTTCCAAGAAAGCGAAGGCGATTTTCAGAACCGGAGATCAGGAAAGAGACCGCCGCAAGCTGCCACGATCATCCCTGCCCGGTGGTCGCAATCGCGATACCCCTACGCCGACGCTCGATGGCTCAAGAGGGCAAACACATGGGAACATCTCCTGTTGATCAGGACACGTGCCTCTGGGCCTTCCAGTCAGCAGCATCAAATGGGTGGGTTAAATCCGGCGGATCGACGACCGACGGATTACTTTTCCAGGGGGACAATGCCCCCGACGCTGGGAGGGATTTAACAGAAACTTGATCACAATAGTTGTGAATCGTTGACGTGATTATATGTAGCGACGTCGCCAGTTCAATACCAAGACGCGCAAAATCTAAAATCATAATGCTTTGCGTCATAGTCTCGCGAACCGTCGTGGGAGCAGGCGATGCCAACTAGCGTGGCTCGGACGCGTCCGTTTCAGCATTGCCGACTCGTCGCAGACTGTATTCGAGGGCCTGCCGCAACGGTTAGAAATAGGCGACGGTCCGACAGAATTCGGCCGGGGGCCGGAACGCGAGATTCAGCTCGCGGCGACTCAAACATCTTCAGTGGCGGCCGCCGCTGAAGTTTGGGATTCAAGATGGACGCCCGCGGCGGGTTGCCAATCGCAAACCTGTAGCTCCACGGAGCGACGTCCGCGAAAATGATTCACGAAAGGGCGAAAGGCGACTGAGATTGGCCCACTTGTTTCGTGAAGCTCGCCGGCCCAATCGGCGCCGCCGAAGGCAATCGCCTTGAATTGCACGCCGTGCTGCACAAGGCGCAGAGACAAGTGCCGCTGGCCACCGCCCACCGGTCGTGGCGGCTCGGCGAGCGAGACCTCGGATGAACATAACAACGGCCTGGGATTGGAATGCCCAAAGGGCGCTAGCCGTTCGAGCTGTTCGACGGCCGCTTGCGTAAGCGAACTGAAAGACACTTCGGCATCGACGCGCAGCTCGGCGGTGCGCGCGGCGGCGGATATCTCGGCCGCGGCGTATTCGACAAACTGCTGGCGGAAGGCATCAACGCGCGATTCTTCGATCTTCAGGCCGGCCGCCGCGGCATGACCGCCGTGACTCACCAAGTGCTCGCTGCATGCCGCGAGGCCCGCGTGCAGATTGAATCCGCCCGCGCTGCGCGCCGAACCGATGCCGGGTTTGGCGCCCACGGCGTCGAGCGCGATTATCACCACAGGCCGATGAAACTTTTCGGCCAGGCGGGCGGCCACGATACCGATAACGCCCGGGTGCCAGCCGCGTTCGGCAAGCACCAGCGCGGCGTCTCCGTCGGGATCGAACTGCTCAGTGGCCTGTTTGTTGGCGGCCAGATAGATGCTGCGCTCGAGACTTTCGCGGCTACCGTTGAGCTCGTGCAAATAGGCCGCCAACGCGCCGGCCCGTTCGGCGGAGTCGGTCGTCAGCAGCTCGATGCCGAGGGTGGCCTGCCCTAGGCGTCCGGCAGCGTTTAAACGTGGAGCGAGCTTGAAGGCGATGTCCTCGCTCGAAAGCGGGCTATAAGCATCGATCGAAAGCAATTTGAAGAGCGCGGCGACGCCCAACGTCGGGCGTTGCTTCAAACTCAGCAGGCCGTGACGCACCAGCACGCGATTTTCGTCGACCAGAGGCACCACATCGGCCACCGTGCCCAGCGAGACGAGACCAACGGCCTGCATCAGGAACTCGCGCATCGGGTCGCTGACCTTTTTGGCCTGGCTGGCGCGCTGGCAGAGCGCCCAGGCAAGCTTGAAGGCTACCCCCGCGCCGCACAGCCCGGTAAAGGGATAACTCGTGCCAGGTAGCGCCGGATGCACCAACCCGTCGCACTCGGGCAGCGAATCGGCAAAGTGATGATGATCGGTGACGAAGAGTTCGAGGCCCAATCGCCGGGCGGTCTCAGCCTGCTTGACGCTTGCCGCGCCACAATCGACGGTGATGACGGTTTGCGCGTCGTGCGCCGCTAATGTTTGCAGGGCCTCGCAATTCAGGCCGTACCCTTCGTCCACGCGATTGGGAACGTAGTAGCTCACCTCGGCGCCAAGTAGCCGCAGGCAGAGAAAGAGAATCGCGGTGCCGCTCATGCCATCGACGTCGTAATCGCCATAGATGACGATCCGCCGCCCGGCGCGAACCGAGGCCGTGATGCGATCGGCCGCATCGGCCAGCCCCGGCAAAAGCTCGGGATCACGAAGATGGCTGAGCCGAGGATCGAGAAACTCGCGCACGCGCTCGACGTCATGAATTCCGCGGCAATAGAGCAATTGGGCAACCACCGCGGGAACGCCCGCCGCGCGTTCGAGGGCCGCGATCTGCGAGGCGTCGTGAGGATGTATCCGCCACAGCTTGGCCATTATCGTCCTGATGCCCGTACACGCGGCGTTTGAGCTTTTACGTTCCGAACTCGCGCATCATTGGACCAAAAAGGCACGCGCGCGACAAGCGAGGCGCATTCGCCCTTTGCAATGCGTCTGAAGTTCGAGCGAAACACGGCACGAGCGCGGCCAGATCTCGGAAGGCCCAGGCCGTGTGGCTATCGCCGATGGCTGTGCTCGTCACTCTCGATGGGCATAGCCGTGGCGATTTGCTCCATGATCCAACGGTTCATGTCCGCGAGCATGTCGGTCGTCACGTCGTCGCCGGTGAGATACTGCCGCAGATTGACAGCCATGTTCGCGGCGTGCATCAACCGCAGGTCGCGGCAGACGGCCGACTCGGGATATCCCTGGCTATGGCGGCCGGTGGCCAGAAAGACATTCAGTCCGCGAACTTCGTTAAACCGAGCGAGCGGGCGCTGGCCGGTGGGGAGTCCGCCACCGATGGAAAGCACGCCGGCAAATCGTCCGGGATTGGCGAGCGCGATCCGCAGCGCCATGGTGCCTCCGCAGGCATAGCCCGCGAGATAGATTCTGCCGGGCGCGATATTCAACCAGCGGCGGGCAATGCGCACGCTACGGAAGACGCGTTCCTCGGCAGCGGCGATGTGTTCGATCTTTTGCGACCAACGATAACCGGCCCGATGACAGGCGATGGTTCCGCGCGGGCCAATCGCCGCGTAGTTTCGCAAGCTGACCAGCGGGGCAATGCGGTTGACCTGCCGTTCGTCATCGTCGGGGCCGTGCAGCCAGACGATCAGCGGATAGGCGTAGTTGGCTTCATAGTGTTGAGGCAGAAACAGGCAATGGGGAAGTTCTCCGCTCGACGCGGCCGAATCCGCCAGCCCGGTGTTTGCAGCGAATTGGCCTATCTGGGGCTCGTCGTCGAGCAGATCGTTGATTCGGTTCATTGCAAGTTCGCTAACGGGGTGAGCGGCGAGCCGCGGGCGCGGCTGGCCCTGAAGGGTCCAAGGTACGGTGGATCAGGAATCGTGCTCCTCGGGCAGTTTGGCAATCACTTGCTCCCAGGGAAACATGCGGCCGGGACAGAGGGTCGCATGAACGTCCTGATGGCGCAGCACACGATCGCGCGTAATCGCGTATCGCGCGCTCAATATTTTCAAGAGTTGGTGCAGCGACTCGAGTTGTTTGGGAGTCGGCGCGGCGGTTTCAAAATCACCAATCAGGCAAATGCCGATGCCGTGCTCGTTCTGCTGTCGGTGGCCGGCATGCGCGCCGGCCAATTGGTCTCGCCAACGAAACGTGGCGCGGACTTCGCCATCGGCCATGCGTTGTCCGTTCCCCACGACGAAATGATAGCCGATGCCGAGCCAAGGATTCCCCTGGGCGTCCTTGTTGCGGCGATGGGCAGCATCGATCGAGGCGACATCCCCCACCGAGGTAGCCGAGTGATGCAAGACGATGGAGCGCCACGCGCGCTGAGGCGCGGCAACCGTAAGCTCGGCGGATAAATCTGCCGGAGTCGCGGAATATACGACCCTCGGCAGCGCTATCACGGTAATCAGCAAAATCAACCGCGGCAGCACTCGCAATACGTATGTGTCAACCATGGCGCAATGCGTCAGCCCGAACAGTTTCCGGATCGATCGCCGAATGACACTCAAACAGCCTCCGTCCGATGCGCCAACCACTAAGCTCTCCCGAAAACCGGATTGCTTCCGGGAAAATTTCGACCGGAGTCGGGGACTCTACTCCGATGTTTTTTTGCTGTCAACGGCAGGCATCTTCGCCTGAGCGCTGCTAGCAGCGTTCAGGCATTCGCATGTAAAACGGCACGTGCCTTTTTTTATAGGGACAGATTGTTCATCGCGGAAACGAGCTCTTTGACGGCGACCACGCTCTTTGCGAAGTCCGTTTTCTCTTGAGGCTCGAGATCGAGCTCGATGATCCGTTCCACGCCCCCGGCGCCGACAATCGCGGGAACGCCGACGTAATAGCCGCCAACGCCGTACTCCTTGTCGCACCAGGCGGCGACGGGAATCAGTCGCTTTTTGTCGCGGATGATCGCTTCGACCATTTGCGTGGTGGCCGCGGCAGGCGCATAGTAGGCGCTGCCGGTCTTGAGTAAGCCGACGATCTCGGCGCCACCTTTGCGGGTACGATCGACGATCTCTTCAAGCCGCTTGGGATCGATGAGCCGAGTGATCGGTATACCGCCCACCGAGGTGCAACTGGGCATCGGCACCATCGTATCGCCGTGACCGCCCATCAGCAGGGCACTGATGTCCTCGACGCTGACGCCCAGCTCCAGCGCCAAAAACGTGCGATAGCGAGCCGTGTCGAGCACGCCAGCCTGGCCAAAGACGCGTTTATGGGGAAAGCCGCTCACCTCCTGCACGCGTTGCACCATCGCGTCCAACGGGTTGCTGACGACGATGATGATTGAATCGGGACTGGTCGCCTTGATCTGCTCGGCCACGGCCCCCACGATCTTGGCGTTTGTTCCCAGCAGGTCATCGCGGCTCATGCCGGGCTTGCGTGCGATACCAGCCGTAATGACCACGACGCTGCTGCCCGCAGTGTCGGCGTAGTCGTTCGTGCCCACGATTCGCGAGTCGAACCCCATGATGGGCGAAGCCTGCATCAGGTCGAGCGCCTTGCCTTTGGGCATATCGCCGACTTGTGGAATGTCGAGGAGCACGATGTCGCCCAACTCGGCGGCCGCACACCAATGGGCCGTCGTAGCGCCGACGTTCCCGGCGCCAATGATGCTGATTTTAGGACGACTCATGGGCAGTGCCGTGCTCCTTTCCGGAATTGTTGAGCGTGATGCAAGCGGCTCGCGAGATATTGGGCGTTGGCCGCGCTCGTCAGATTGTCAGGCCCTTGGCCAGAGTTTTTGAGTATCGGGATCGAGCGAGGCAAGTCAAGTAGGTGGTAGCACCGCGAATGGCCCGAGAATGCGGATCGATTGAACAACCGATGCCCAGCAAATGGCGCGCCCTGACTCTCACGCACGGACACCGACAGCAAGCAGCACGCATCGAGGCGGAACCAAGAAATTTTGACGCGAGGTCATCCACACGGCCAGCGTGCCCTTCCCGGCTCACTCACCAGCGGCATGACGCTTGCGGGGCGAATAGATTCCGAGGCGCACCGCGCGCTTCAGCCGGCTGCTGCAAAAGATCCGTGGTGACCTTTTTATCAGCCTCGCACCGTGCGGAGCCGAACTCCGCACCGCTCGCAAAGTGATGAGAAACGGCTGGATCGCAAGCGCCGACACGCCTCGCGGCTCATCGAGCGGCGTGCTAATCCTCCAACGTCGAAAAACGTCGCGAGCCACGATCATCATGCGGCGCATCAGGCTAGCTCGCCCGCCCGACTCACATCGCACACCCAAGCACTGAGCTCTCAAGGTGAGTACCAGAGGATAATAGCATCGCGACCGCCCCTCTTCGGCCCAAGAAACAAAACTAACCCCTGATGCCCATTCCATTTGGAGGCCACATCCCGCGGGGTTCAAGCCGATCAGCCAGACGCTGGACGGGAAACGTCCGTAATATTTCATGCTGGACCTACTTCCGTGTGCCACCGGTTGGCCCTCGGGACCCAACCGCGCGAATTGCCGGGAATCCCTACCGCAGGGGTGCTCGATGCTCGATTCGACCGCTTGACACTCAGGGCAAGCCTCGCTTAGGATGGTCCGTTTGCCATTACTGTAACGAGTGTTCCCCTCAGGGTTTGAGGCTGCAAACGAAGCTTCGCCCAGGTGGGCTAAAAAGTTATCAAGTCCGGGTGAAGTACCATGGCCGTCCCCAAACGAAAAAGTTCCAATGCCCGCAGCGGTAGCCGCCGGGCTCATAATGCGATCAAGCCGTTGCGGCTGGAATATTGCCCACAGTGCAGCACTGCCGTGCCTTCGCACAAGGTTTGTCCGAACTGCGGCCATTATATGGGCCGGGTCGTGGTCAGCTCGACGGAAGAATAGCTCGCTACCGAGCAACTCGTTGCTGGGGCCTGACTGCGACTGGGATATGACTGCGACAGGGGACAAGCCCTCTCGGCACCGACGTTCGTAGCGAATGGGACACGGGCCCCTGCCCTTTGAATGCACGGGCTTTCGTCCGACTTCCTCCAAAGGACCGCGTGGGAGTCTCCTTCGTGAGCAAAATTGCGTTTCTCTTTCCCGGTCAGGGCGCGCAGTTTGTTGGCATGGGCCAACAAGCCGCCGAGTCGCTTCCCGCCGCGCGTGCTCTCTACCAGCGGGCGGCGAGCGTGCTGGGCTATGACCTGGCCAAGCTCTGCTTCGAAGGCCCCGCGGAAGAACTCGATTCGACCGCGATCAGCCAGCCGGCGCTGTTCGTGACGAGCCTGGCGGCCATCGAGCAGCTTCGCGATCGCTCGCCAGAGGTCGTGCTCTCGTGCGAGGCGACGGCCGGCCTGAGCTTGGGCGAATACACGGCGCTCGTGTTCGCCGGCGCGATCGAGTTTGAAGAAGGCTTGCGTCTGGTGGCGATCCGCGGCGCCGCGATGCAAGACGCCGCCGACAACACGCCGAGCGGCATGGTAAGCGTGCTGGGGCTCGAGCGCCCGCAAGTCGAAGAACTTTGTGAACAGGCCCGCCAGGGCGAAACACTGCAAATTGCCAACTTGCTGTGCCCCGGCAACATTGTCGTCTCGGGAACCAACAGCGCCTGCGAGCGCGTTGCCGAATTGGCCGTCACCGCCGGAGCCATGAAGGCCGTGCCGTTGGCCGTGGCGGGCGCCTTCCATACGCCGATCATGAATTCGGCCGTCGAGCGACTGCGCGAGGCTCTGGCCGAAACGCGCATCGACCGCCCCTCGATTCCCGTCATATCGAATGTCGACGCCGCGGCACATTTCGATCCGGACGAAATCCGCCAGCTTCTGGTGCGGCAAATCGTGACCCCGGTTCGCTGGGAAGAATCGATGCGCAATTTGCTCACCGACGACTATGACCAGTTTTATGAAGTCGGGCCAGGCCGTGTGTTGCGAGGTCTCTTGAAGCGCATCGATCGCAAAGTCGCCTGCCACGGCGCGCTCGATTAATGCCCTGGCGGATCGTTATTCAACAACGGCATTCTTCCACGCGTCTGGCCAGCGGGCTATACGATTGCCGGCTGATTCAGACCAAGAACATCTTCAACATGATCTACTTCGAGAGCCACGCGAGACAACTTCAGGGAGCGAGAAATGGCTGAAAAGGACACCACCGCCAATCATGGCATCCAAGTCGACCTAAGCGAGCAGGTGGCCATTGTCACCGGCGCTTCGCAAGGCATCGGCCGCGCGATTGCCGTTGCACTGGGACGTTGCGGCGCCAAGGTCGCGTGCATCGCCCGAAATGCCGACAAGCTGGCCGAAACAGCCGCGGCCGTTGAAGCCGCGGGCGGCGCCGCGGCGGTGTACTCTTGCGACGTGACCAGCGGCGAAAGCGTACAGAAGGTCGTCGACGAAGTCGTCGAGAAATGGGGCCGCATTCATATCCTGGTCAACAACGCGGGTATCACCCGAGATACGCTGGTTCCGCGAATGTCGGACGACGACTGGGACAGCGTAATCAACACGAACCTGCGGGGCTCGTTCCTGTTTACCCGGGCCGTGACGCGCCCGATGATGCAGGCCCGCTACGGGCGGATCATCAACATTTCGAGCGTCTCGGGCATCATGGGCAACCCTGGTCAGGCGAACTATGCGGCCTCGAAGGCGGGCGTGATCGGTATGACGCGCGTTGTGGCCAAGGAATTAGCGAGCCGCAAGATCACGGTCAACGCCGTGGCGCCAGGCTTTATCGAGACGGAAATGACGGAAGCCCTGGGCCCGATGGTGCTGGACGAGGTGAAGAAACGCGTGCCCGCCAAACGCCTGGGGCACGTCGACGACATCGCTGGCGCGGTTCTATTTCTGGCCAGCGGTTCGGCCAGCTATGTAACCGGCCAGGTTCTCACGGTCGATGGCGGGTTGGTGGCGTAACATACGCGGGAGTGTGGAGTATTGGAGGCCGGGCGTTAGGCAAACCAGTACGCCAGCGACGCCCACCCAATCGGGATGCGAACAAGAATCTTCGTGACCGAAGAGGCACCAGCGGCAACAGTTTCGTAGGCAAGCCTGGGGAGCGGCGGGTGATATAGACACTTTGCCCGAAACTTTCTATCTTGACCTGTCTTATGGAAATCCTCTATTTTTGTGTCCGTGAGTTCCGCCTAAGCCGCCCCGAGACTTCGCCTTAAGAGTCTCCAGGCCCATCTTAGCCGGGGCATGTTTGAATCGTGTTTGGCCCGGCGTGTCGGAGACCTGCTAGCAGGTTTGCCCCACCCTTATAGATATATATGAATTCAGTTGGAGGATCGTGAAGGTGGCGTCAGTTCAAGAACGCGTGATCGACATTGTGGCCGAGCAATTGGGTGTGGATAAGGAAAAGATCACTCCCGAGACCTCATTCGTCAACGACTTGGGCGCGGACTCGCTTGACACGGTCGAGCTGGTCATGGAGCTCGAGGAAGAGTTTGACATTACCATTCCTGACGACGCGGCTGAAAAAATTCAGACCGTGGGTCAGGCCATTCAATTTATCGAGGCTTCCCAATCGTAAGCCGCGAGCTCTGGGGCCGGTAAGTTCCCGGTAAGTTCTCTGGGCCGTAAGTAGGGATTCATGAAACGGCGCGTTGTCGTAACCGGACTGGGGGCGGTCACCGCGCTCAGTTGCAAGGTCGAAGATCTCTGGAAGCGGATGCTGGCCGGCGAAAGCGGGATCCACAAGATCAAGCTCTTCGACACGACGGGGCACAAGGTCCACTTTGGAGGCGACGTCTACGATTGGTCTCCGGGCGACTACATGTCGGCCAAGGATGCTAAGCGTATCGACCGCTTTACGCAATTCGCGATGGTTGCGGGAATCGACGCCGTGCGCGATAGCGGCATCGATTTCAGCACGGTGGATCCGTTCCGCGCGGGTGTGATTCTCGGCTCCGGCATCGGCGGATTGCATGAAATCGAAACCCAGGTCGAGCGCCTGTTGCATAAGGGCCCCGACAAGGTTTCGGCCTTTACGATCCCGAAGCTGATGCTCAATGCCGCCAGCGGCCAGATCTCGATCGAATATGGCCTGCGCGGTCCGAATTACGCCGTGGCGACGGCCTGCGCCAGCGCCACCAATGCGATTGGCGACGCCTTCAAATGCATTCAGTACGACGAGGCTGACGTGATGGTCACCGGCGGCAGCGAGGCTGCCATCACGCCGATGGGGATCAGCGGTTTTGCGAACATGCGGGCCTTGAGCGAGCGCAATGATGAGCCCACCCGGGCGAGCCGGCCGTTCGATCGCGAACGAGACGGCTTCGTTCTTTCGGAAGGGGCCGGCATGTTGGTGTTCGAAGAACTTGAACATGCCAAGCGCCGCGGCGCGAGGATCTATGCCGAGGTGTTGGGCTACGGGGCCAGCGCCGACGCAGGACACATCACCCAGCCCGATGAATCCGGCCTGGGGGCTTCGCGGGCCATGAAGCGAGCCCTGGAAGACGCTCAGGTCGATCCGAGCTACGTCACCTATATCAATGCGCATGGCACGAGCACGCCGCTGGGCGATCAGGCCGAAACGGCCGCCATCAAAAGCGTCTTCAAAGACCATGCTCGCGAGCTGAGCATCTCGAGCAATAAGAGCCAACTTGGCCATTCGCTGGGCGCCAGCGGCGGAATCGAACTGGTGCTGAGCGTGCTCACGCTCCGGGACAACACCATTCCGCCGACGATCAATCTCGAAAATCCAGATCCGGCGTGCGATCTGGACTACACGCCGAACACGGCCCGCGAGCGCGCGATCAACGCGGCGATGAGCAACAGCTTTGGCTTTGGCGGACACAACGCCTCGGTGTTGATTGGACGCCTGAGAAACGGCAAGGCATAGAACCCTGCCGGGCGAATCAGGGCCCTGGCAACGTTTGCCTCCGGCAACGTTTCATCGACGGGTTCCCTCGCTCCAGAAGCACGCGATTTTACCTGTTTACGCCAACCGCTTGGGCATTTGGCGAAGTGCGGAGCTGAACTCCACTTCGCTCGTAAAATAACGACTTGCGCCGCTCTATATTTTTTTTGGGGGGGCGCAGCTATGCGATCCGATCGGGCTGCGGATCTTTTCAGCAGCCTGATGGTCTTGTTAGCGGACTCGCCGCCCAGGAATTCTGGCATCCCGCGTTCTCACCCGCTATTGCCACGCTCGCAGACGCTTCCTATACTTCCCGCCCCTTGGCAGCCTGTCTCCGCATTTGGCAGGCTGCTAAATCGCATGGATGCGATGCCGAAATTGCGGCGTGTGCCGCTTGTTTCGCGAACCTTGAGGAGCTTTGCTCCAAAACTTGGCGAGGTTGAAAAATGCCGCCAGGTGGCATTCTTCAGCAACCTGTTAGGGAAGTAGAGCCGCGATGTTCCTTCGGGTACCTTGAGCACCGGCTCGGCAGTGCAGGCCAGGGAGGCCACACTCGATGCGTGCTAGTAACTTCGCTCTGCGTTTAAGTACATTTCTCGGCGTGTGCGCGCTTTCGACCGTGCTCGCGCACGCCCAATTGCCGCCAACGCCCGGTGCCGCGAGGGGAACCGGAGTCGCGCAAGCCGGCGGCATCCCGCCCGCTGCGCTTGACGCCGAGGGCATGAAATGGCGATCTCCGGGCGGAGTCGTTCGCACCAGCGGCACGCTGGCGCCGGTGTCACAACCGCCGCTGCAACAGCTTCCGGTCGCGCAACCCGCGGCGGGCACGCCCGCGGCAGTGCAAACTCCGGCGATGCCCGTGCGAGCGCGGGAGCCAATTGCCCGCGTCAGTACGGGCCCGGGCACACTCCCCAACGATGCCGGCCAGGAGTGGCGCGAATACGACATTACACCGTACACAGCCCGTGTCAGCTCGACCGTGAAGCCCGAACAGGCAATCCTCGACTGGATTCTGCGAGAGACGGGTTACGAATCGTGGCACTCGCAACCGCTGGGCATCCTCAGCGTCGATAGCCGCCGGGTGGTGGTTTATCACACGCCGCCGATGCAGGCAGTGGTCCAGGACATCGTCGATCGCTTTGTGAATTCGGAAGCCGAGTCGCACGTGTTTGGAATGCGCGTGGTTACGCTCGGCAGCCCCGACTGGCGAGCAAAGCACCATCCGGTGCTACACGCCGTGGCCACGCAAAGCCAAGGCACCTCGGCGTGGTTGTTGGCCAAAGAAGACTTTGCGCTGCTGGTTGCCGATCTGCGTCGTCGAAGCGATTTCCGCGAACACGGCACGCCGCATCTGATGGTCAACAACGGCCAATCGAAGCAAGTATCCGCCAATCATGCCCGCAACTATGTTCGCGACGTGGTGCTCAAGACCGATGGCACCTGGCCGGGTTTCGAGCCGGTAATGGGCCAATACGACGAAGGCTTCAAACTCGAATTCAGTCCGCTACTATCGATAGACAGCTCGGTGGTCGACGCGGTGATTCGTTGCGACGTGGACCAGGTTGAAAAGATGATCCCGGTGATGATCGACGTGCCCACGACCGCGGCCCCTCGGCAGCGGCAAAAGGTCGAGGTGAGCCAGGCGACAAGTGTCCGCTTGCACGAGCGCTTTCGTTGGCCCACGGACAAGGTATTGCTGATCAGCCTGGGGATTGGTCCGGCCCCGATTCCGGACGCCTCGGGTACGCTGAGCGTTCCGTTGTTTTCCGGTCCGCCGCGAGCCGAGATGCTGATCTTCGTCGAGTCGCGCGGCAAGCTGGGCGCGCAACCGTCGGCCATCCCCGCGCAGCGTGAGGCGAGCTTGTATCAAAATCGATATTGAGCGGAACGGGAGCATCCCTGACTTCGGGCAGCCAGGCAACCACCCGGAGGACAAACACCAGCCGCTCGACGTCCGTCACCACCGAGCGTGTGGATCTCCCGCTCGCCAAGTACCACGAATCACGATAAACTTACGGTCTCCCCTCGGAAGCCCAACGTCGCTTGCGAACAGATCGACGGGCATTCGCGTCCTGGCAAGACACGCCCGGCACTGACAAACCTGGTCGAAAGCCCGGTGGGCGACAGCCAGACGTTGTCTCGCAAACGCGAGACGTGCTTTCGAACCCCATCAGGAGTGTGGCAATCGTGTACATGAATACCTCGCGACGGGTGGTCATCACCGGCATGGGCGTCATCAGCCCCTTGGGCCTGACGCTGGAATCGCTGTGGGAAGGGCTCGCCGGTGGCCGCAGCGGCGTGGCTCCGCTGTCGGCCGTTCCGACCGACTACTTGCCGACGAAATTCGCCGCCGAGGCGCGAGACTTTACCGGTTCGATCGACGACTTTGGTCCCTTGGATGGCGAAAAAAAGAAGGCCATTCGCAAGGGCCTGAAGGTGATGTGCCGCGAAACGCAAATGGGCGTCGCCGCCGCGCAGCGGGCGATGACGGACGCCAAGCTGGGCTCGACCGAGGAACTCGATCCCGAGCGAATCGGAGTGCTCTTCGGCTCCGACTACATGCTCACCCTGCCGGATGACTTCGCGGCCGGCATCATGAAGTGCATCGACGACGACGGCAACTTCGACTTCACCCGTTGGGCGAGCGAGGGCATGCAGCAGCTTACGCCGCTCTGGCTGCTCAAGTATCTGCCGAACATGCCGGCCAGCCACTTGGCGATCTATAACGACCTGCGCGGTCCGAACAATTCGCTCACGCTGCGCGAGGCCTCGGCCAACGCCTCGGTAGGCGAAGCCTACCGCACGATCCTGCGCGGTAGCGCCGACATCATGATCGCGGGCGCCACGGGCAGCCGGATCCACCCGATGAAGATGGTCCACTCACTCACGCAGGAAGAAGTCGCCGCCGACGGCGTCGAGCCCACCAAGGCCAGCCGGCCGTTCGACTTGAACCGCGGCGGCATGGTCCTTGGCGAAGGGGCGGGCGCCGTGGTGCTGGAAGAGCTGCATTCGGCAAAACGTCGCGGCGCGAAGATCTACGGCGAAGTGCTGGGCACCGCGTCCAGCTCCGTGGCCGACGTGAGCGGTATTGCCCAACGCGAAACGGCGCTCCGCAATGTGATGGCGTCCTCGCTACGCGATGCCGATCGGCAGCCGGCGGACATCGGACACCTACATGCGCACGGCCTCAGCACGCGCAGTTGCGATGAAGAAGAAGCGCTGGCGATCCACAACGTGTTTGGCAACCGCACGGCAAAGCTCCCCATCGTCGCGGCGAAGAGCCATTTCGGCAATCTCGGCGCCGGCGGCGGGCTGATCGAAATGATCGCCAGCGTGCTGGCGCTGGAGCATCAGCAGTTGTTTCCCGTGCTGAACTATGAAACGCCCGACCCGAAATGCCAACTGGCCGTCTGCCGCGAAGGTGATCATCCGGGCAGAAGCTTCCTGAACGTGAACGTTACACCCCAGGGCCAGGCCAGCGCAATTCTCGTCGCGGGATTTGAGGGATAAAGAAAGCGGTCGACCGGACGAACGGGCGCCTGCGAAATCGCATTCCCGATGCGCCATCTCTGACGAGCAGCTTTGCGCCTGCTATTTTGGGATCGCATTCCTGCGATCCTATCAGGCTGTGGGATTTTTCGGGGGTTTTCAGCAGAGCCTGATCGACCCTTGAAGTAGCGGGCGGTGGCTACGTCGACTTATCCTGCCCTTTGCCGTTGCGGACCTTACCGTATTCGCGCTGGAGCGACTGCCACTCCGATTTGATCTGGTCGAACGAAAGCTCTTTCATGCGCAGTTTCAATCGTTGGACTCGCAGGTCCAGCGCATCGAGATGCTGAGCAATCGTCGAATCCTCAAATCGACCGTCAGGGTGCTCGCGCTGATAACGGTCTCGCGCGATCGTGCGGCTCCCCACCGACAACGTCTCGAAAATCCGATTCAATGTCGCATAGACATCGGATTCCTCGCGTTCGCCCGCATCCGTTTGACGCACATAAGGATTGTAATACATCACCGACCGCGAAATCGTCCACACGCCGTCGCCGGATACATCGAGCAGATACGTTCCGGCGCGGGCGATATGAATGGCCTTGGAGCCCGTGCAGCTCCCGATTTCGTTGGCAATAAGTTGAACGCGGCGACCGTCTTCATCCAGCAGCCAGACAACGAAGTTGGACTTGCCAGCATGGCGGAAATTGAAGGTGGTCAGTCCTGTTTCGAGTTGAAAGTAGCTTGTGCCCTGCTGCCCTTGCCCCTGGAAAACATGCGGCTGGGCAACCTCGCTATTTGCCACGAGCACAATTCCCACGAGACTGACGCCAAGACGTTGAATCATCGTTGCTACCCCCAGATGCTTGCGCAGGATTTGCCGCGAGTATCCCAATCGGGCTGCATTGCGGCGCTCGACGCCTAGTACCAGCATAGCTCACGAACCACCCATGCGAGGCACGGTCAGAATTCTCTGGAGATCATGCCAGTTCAAGGCAAAACCGAACCGCGGATACGCCTGCCAGGCGTTGCGATAACACTCATCAAGATTAAGAACTGATGAAGTTTCGCGGAGCGGCGCAGCGAACCGCAGTAGCAAGGGCCGCCCTGCCAGGGACAACGGGATCGCAGCGGGGCGCAATCCGAATTCTCTCCGGTTCGCGCGGAACCAGAACCACGCTGCGCGGTTTCATTCCATAGAGACGCGTAAGGGGCTAGCGGTCGAAACATCAGGCGTCCACATGGTCGCCCTGGAGTGCCGCCGGCCCCTGTTCATGGCGACAGCAACCGTCCGTAACCAGGAGAGGTAATCATGCGGATCGTTCATCATTTTATTCTGCTTGCGGCGATCGTCGCGAGCACGTCGAGCGCAGTGGCGCAGGAACGCGGCGGACGCCGCCCCGGGGAGGCGAACGGCGGCTTCGGCGGCCCGATGCTGCTGGGTCAAAAGTCCGTTCAAGAAGAGCTCAAGCTGACCGACGAGCAGGTCAAGCAGGTTAACGACCTCACCGCCAAATTGCGAGAAGCGAACGCAGGCGGGCGCGACCTCAGCCGCGAAGAGCGTGTGAAACGGTTCACCGAGTCGCGCGCGACCAGCCGCAAGGCAATCGAATCGATTTTGAACGAGGAACAGCGACAGCGGCTTGAACAAATCAGCCTGCAACTCGCCGGCCCGGCCGCACTGTCTTCGCCGGGCATCGCCGAAAAGCTGAACCTGACCGACGAACAACAGAAAGCCATCAAAGAAATCCAGTCGTCAAACCAGGACGAGGTTCGCTCGTTGCTGCGAGACGCCGAGGGGAATCGCGGCGAGGCATTTCGCAAGATCCAAGCCGCGCGACAAACCACGCAGGAAAAGCTGCAAGGCCTGCTCACCGAAGCGCAAAAAAACAAATGGCAGGAACTGATCGGCGCCAAGTTCGAGGGACGACTCGAACGACCGGGCGGGCGCGAATTCGGCCGGGGACGACGCGCTCGCCAAGGCGCTGAACTCCGCCGCGATACGGCCGCTACGGTGCTCACTGCCGAGAAATCGGACGATGCCTCCGCAGAAAAACGGGAAGGCAAACAAACAAAACAAGGCGATAAGAAAGCAAAATCCAACCGTAAGCACGGCAAGCGACATGGTCACGCCGCGCGGCATCGCGATGACCATCGTGGCCCGCAGGCCCGGCATGGGCATCATCGTCAGGGGCATAAGCACCACGTAGCCCGCGGAGGATTCCACCGGCATCCGCACGCCCGATCTGTCTATGGTCGGCATTTTGCGGCACGGGGCCCGCAGGCTCGCCATCACTTTCATGGCGACTTCTTTCATCGCGAATTCGACGCGCGAAGCCTGGCTTGGCATCGCGTCGCGCGAGTCATGGGCGCTCATCATGGCCATCGGCAGTTCTCGCACTTCGGCCCCCGTGCTTACCATCGCCATGACTGGCGTCACTTAGCCCAACGTGCCCCGGGGGCTCACGGCCGGCACCGCGACCGAGCGCACTTTGCAGAGCGAAACTGGCATGGCGCCGGCCTGCATTTTCGCGTAAGTCCGCGTCACGCCTGGCAAGGACATCGCTTTGCCGCTCACCACCGCCGTGGGTCAGAAGGATTCAATGGCTGGTTTGCTGGTGGCTCGCATGGACCTGGCATTGGCCACCCTGCTGCGCATCGTGGGCCGAACGATCGACCGCTGTTTGCCTGGCACTTTGATCGCCAGCGTGAAGACGGACCGAGGTTCGATCGCGAGCGTGGCCCACGCGATCACGGTCATCATGCGTCGCGATTCCATTCGGCTGGTTTCAAAAAGCGTCACCACGATGCCGGCGACCATCCACGCGGCAAGAAAGACGGCGAGCACGCCCAGCGTTGCGCGAAACGGCAGCACCAGGACGAACAGGCCCGCGAGAAGTCAAAGGATCGCGACTCCAAGCATCGCCAGGAGCCGCGTGAGCGAAGCTCGGAATCGGGCGTCGATCAGGATCAGGATTGACCCCCACTACCAGCACTTGTAGCTGGGTTCTCTCGACACTGGCCTGGTTGCCGCCCCCCCGCTTGGCAACCGGGCCAGTTTTTTTGCCGAGTTGCGTTCGCGGCTCCGTCCGTAGACCACCCCCCTGGGCTTCGTGGCCATTCGTGTCGATTGCCAGACGCTCGGCCAGAGCATGCCCTTACGGATGGCATTCCCATCTCGCGCTGCTTGACACTAGTCCCCTAAAGCGGTATGTTTACCGGATTGTGAACTTACCGTAAGTGGTTTCACAGGAACGATTTTTGATAACGAAGTCGCCCCCGGCGGCCCAAGCCACGGGGGGCGAAGTGCGTGGAAGCTGTTTACTGACGGCGACTTGAGGCGGGCAATCGTGCGGATCGTCCCCTCGTAATGGTTGCCGGCCTCCGGCCTCTTAATGGTTGACAGCGGGAAGCGTGCATGAGGATTGAGAAGCGTCAGGACAAAAACTCGAGGCACGACGGACGAAGCCAAACCCGATTCGAACCCGTTTGTGGAGACAGGAAGCGCCTGAGAACAGAAGTTTGACAATTCGCCGAGGGGAAGCTCCCGAGCTGGTGTGATCGAACCAGGCTCACCGCTCGCGACAAGCACCCGACAATTCGAGCTTAGCCGAGGGAATCGAACCAACCATGAATGCCAACGAACTGCTGCGGATCGTCGATGCGATCCACCGCGACAAGAACGTCGACAAGGAGATCGTGTTCACCGCGATCGAAGCGGCCCTGGTCTCGGCCGCCAAGAAGCAATACGGCGAAGAAGAGGATATTGTCGTCAACATCGACCGCAAGGACGGTTCGATCAGCGGCACGCATAACGGGGCTCCCCTCGACCCCGAGGAAACCGTTGGGCGGATCGGCGCGCAAACCGCCAAACAGGTGATGATCCAAAAGATTCGCGAGGCCGAGCGCGACGCCCTGTACGACGAATATTTCGAGCAGATCGGCCAGATGATCACAGGCGTGGTCCAGCGTTACGAAGGCGGAGCCGCCACGGTCGCGCTGACGAACGTCGAGGCCATCCTGCCCCGCAGCGAACAGATCCCTGGCGAAACGCATCACCCCAACGAACGCGTGCGGGCCACGGTGTTTGAGGTCCGCAAGGCCGGTAGCCGGGTGAAGGTGATTCTGAGCCGCACGCGTCCGCAACTCGTGCAGCGGTTATTTGAACAAGAGATTCCCGAAATCGCCGACGGCGTGATCGAGATTCGCGCCATGGCGCGCGAGCCGGGCTACCGTAGCAAAGTGGCCGTGAGCAGTTCGGACCAGCGGGTGGATTGCGTCGGTGCCTGCGTGGGCGTTCGAGGTAATCGCATCAAGAATATCGTCGACGAGTTGGCTGGCGAGCGAATCGACATCGTGCGTTGGAGCGACGATCTGCAAGTGCTGATTCCCAACGCACTGCAGCCCGCCGAAGTCGAAGAAGTAATCCTCTGCCAGATGCTGGGCCGGGCTATCGTGCTGGTTCGCGAGGATCAGCTTTCGCTGGCGATCGGCCGCCGCGGGCAGAATGTCCGCCTGGCGAGCAAGCTCTGCGGCTGGGACATTGAAATCATGACGCGCGAAGAGCTTGACGAGTCGATCGAGCGGGCGGTGGTCGGTTTCTCGGCGTTGGACGGCGTCGAGGAAAGCCTCAGCGAGCGGCTGGTGGGCGAGGGGTTCCTGTCGTATGACGACCTCTCGATCATCGAGCCGGATGCCCTGATGGAAATGGGCGAGTTGTCCGAAGAGCAGGTATCGCACATTATTGAACAAGCGGAAGCCAAAGCTCAAGAAGCCGAACAAGCGGCCGCCCTCGAGCGTCGTCGGCAACGTGAACAAGAGCGGATCGACGCCGCGACCGCTGCCGCCGAGGCAGCCGAAGCCGCCGAGCGAGCGGCGCGTGGCGAAGGAGTTCCCCCGGCGGATCTCCAGCCGGAAGCATCGGAAACCGAAAGTGAGGAAAGTTCGTCCGCGGCCGAAGCAGAGCCTCCGGCTACGGACGAAGGATGAGATCAACATCCTAGGGAGACTCGTCCATGAATTAGGGTTTACATTTGATGTCCCGACGAGCTTGCCGTTGCAGGCGTGTCGCGACATGGCAGTGGAGGGCTGAAACTTGCCCGTTCGTATCTATTCCTTAGCGAAAGAACTGAAGCTCGACAGCAAGGTCCTGGTCGACATTTGCACGGCCGCCGGAGTCACCGGCAAGGGTTCGGCGCTGGCCAGCTTGACCGACGAAGAAGTCGACCGCGTCAAAGCGTACTTGTCCGGAGGGGCCGGAGGCGGCAAGCCCGCCAAGCCGCGTCCGGCGGCGCCCGCCGCGCCGGCCGAGCCAGAAGTCGTGCGCCGCGAAGACTACATCGCACCGACCGGTATGGTGCCGGACAAAGTTCCGGTACTGTCGGGCCGCAAGAAGCCCGACGCGCCGCCTGCCAAGCCCGCCGCGCCGCGTCCTCAGACGCCACGTCCGGCGGCGATCAAGCTTGCGCCCCTGCCGGAAGTGACGATGCCCGAGCCGGTGGCACCGCCAGAAGTCGAGGCCCAAAAGCCGGATCTGCGGTTGCCGATCGATGCGATCAAAGCGGCCAACCGGGGCGGTGGCACCAAGCCGCTGATCGATCACGTCCGCAAGACGCAAGACAAGCGTCATCAGCAAGACGAGCAAGCGCAACCGACGCCGGCGCGAGGCACCGGCGCAGCGCCGCGCGGTGATCGTCGCGACCGCAGTACCCCCGCAGCCGTGGAACCGCCGGCGCCGGGGCGTGCGCGCCGGGGCAAAGGCGTGGCAGGCCCCGCAGGCGAAGAGCTGGCGCCGGTCGGCCGCGAACAACGCCAACTCAATCGACGCCGGGCCGGCAACGATTCGCGACGAAGCGAGGACGAGGAAACCCCAACGCCGCGTCGCAGGTCGATGCAGCGTCTGAATAAGCGTACTGGCACCAACACGGCCGCGCCGCGCAAGGGCCGAGTGACGGTGCAAATGCCCGTCACGGTGCGAAGCCTCTCGGAGGCGGTTGGCGTCTCGGCCCAGCAGGTGCTGCGCCACCTGTTGCAGCTCGGCACGATGGGCAACATCAATTCGGAAATCGAACCCGACATGGCCGAACTGTTAGCGGTCGAGCTCGGCGTCGAGGTAGATTTCAAGCAGGCGGTAGATGCCGGCGAAGAAGCGCTCGCGCGGTTGCGTGGCGAGGAGGAGGACGAAACCCTGCTCGAACCGCGTCCGCCGGTTATCACGTTCCTGGGTCACGTCGACCACGGTAAGACGTCGCTTTTGGACCGGATCATCGGCATCGACGTGGTGAGCGGCGAAAGCGGCGGCATCACGCAGCACATTCGCGCTTACCAGATCGAGAAAGACGGCCGACGGATTTCGTTCGTCGATACGCCGGGCCACGAAGCCTTCACCGAGATGCGTGCCCGCGGCGCCAATGTCACGGACATCGCGGTGCTCGTCGTGGCGGCCGACGACGGCATCATGCCGCAAACCGAGGAAGCCATTTCGCACGCCAAGGCGGCCGGCGTGCCGATCGTCGTGGCGTTGAACAAGATCGACCTGCCCGGCGTGGACGTGCAGCGGATCTACCAGCAACTTGCCGCGGCGGAATTGCTGCCCAGCGAATGGGGCGGCGATACCGAAGTCGTAAAAACCAGCGCCACGCAAGGCACCGGGATGGACGACTTGCTGGAAACGCTGCTCACGTTGGCCGAATTGCGCGATTATCGAGCCAATCCGAACCGCCCGGCGCGCGGAACCTGTCTCGAGGCCGAGTTGCACGAGGGCCGCGGCGTGGTCGCCAAGCTCATCGTGCAGGCCGGCACCCTCAAGGTGGGCGATTCCATCGTTTGCGGCGGCGCCTACGGCCGCGTCAAAGCGATGTACGACACGCTTAAGCCCTCGCTGCAACATCAAGAGGCTGGCCCCAGCATGCCGGTCAACGTCACGGGTCTCAATATCGCTCCGGCGGCCGGTGAGCACTTCTACGTGCTGCCGGAAATCTCCGTGGCGCGCGAGATCGCCGAGAAGCGCGAGGGCATGAGCCGGCGCGCCGCCCTGGGAACGAAACCTGAACACGTGACGCTCGAAAACCTCTTCGACCGCCTTGGCCAGAAAGAAGCGCAAACGCTCAACATCATCTTGCGGGCGGATGTGCGCGGCTCGATCGAGGCGATTCAGAAGGAGTTTACGAAACTCGTCCATCCCGAGGTGAAGATCAAGGTGCTGCAAGCCACGGTGGGCGGCATCACCGAGGCCGACGTCCATCTGGCAGATGCCTCGGACGCGGTGATCATCGGTTTCAACGTCGTTCCAGACGAAAAAGCGCGCACGCTGGGCGACGAACGCGGCGTGCAAATTCGCCGTTACGACATCATTTACAAACTCACCGAAGATTTGAAGGCAGCCCTCGAAGGGATGCTCGAACCCGAGCAACGCGAAGTCGACTTGGGCCGGGCGCTCGTGCAGCGGACGTTCACGATCAGCCGCATCGGCACCATTGCCGGTTGCCGCGTGCTGTCCGGCACGATTCAGCGCAACGGCCGCGTCCGCTTGATCCGCGAGAATCGGATCATCGGCGACTACTCGATGGACTCGCTCAAGCGGGAAAAGGACGATGCCCGCGAAGTTCGCGAAGGCTTGGAATGCGGCATCAAGCTGGCCGGTTTCAACGACCTGAAAGAAGGCGACATTCTCGAGGTTTACAAAGTGGAAGAGGTTGCCCGCACCTTCTAAATCGCGAGACTCGTCCGCGGCGCCACGCGAGCGGCGTTTCAGTGGAGGGCGCCCGCAGAGGTGGTTGGTCGACGGAAGCTGTGAGGTGGCATGAGCTCGAGGCGAACGCAAAAGGCGGCAGAGGCAATCCGCGAGGTCGTCAGCATGGCGATCCTGGCGGAGCTCAAGGACCCCCGAGTCCAGGACGTGACCGTGACCTATGTCGAGGTGTCGCCGGACATGCGACAGGCCAAGGTTCACGTATCGATTATGGGGGATGAAACGAAACAGCGGCTCAGCCTGCGCGGGTTGCAAAATGCCGCGGGATTTCTGCAATCCAAGGTTGCCAAGCGAATCGACACCCGCTACACCCCCCACTTGGCGTTCGTGCTAGACTTGGGAGTCAAACGTTCGATCGAAATTAGTCAGATTTTGAAATCCGTGTTGCCTCCCGCCGCCGAAGGTGAGAAATCGGATAGTGGCCCCGACCGTTCGGATTCGGATAACGGACCGGACGACGAGCCTGAGGATGAGCAGGATCTGCGTGAAAATGACTCGGACGCCGAGGCCTCTTCTCGCTGAGCGCAAGGTCGACCACACGGCTGGAGACAAGCTGGCGAGCTGGCGAATCTGAGTATCGATTACCCCCGAAATACCTTCCTATCGAATCTGCGACCCCGTTGAGACAGGCATGAGCACGACCAACCGCGCAACACTTTTGAACAAGACCCACAAGGTGCTCAAGCGCACGTACAAGCACCCCTCCGTTAAGGCGGATCAGGTGTTGCTCGACACATTACTATTCGCGGCATGCCTGGAAAACGCGCGGCACGACGTGGCGCTGCAAGCCTTCGAGACGCTCAAGGGGGCGTTCTTCGACTGGAATGAGATTCGCGTCAGCACGGTCAAAGAGCTCGGAGAAGCCATGAGCATGCTGCCCGAAGCGCCGGAAGCGGCCTCCCGCGTGAAGGGCATCCTGCAAAGCGTGTTCGAATCCGACTATTCGTTCGATCTCGAGCATCTGAAGAAGCAGAACCTGGGAGTCGCGGTCAAGCGTTTGCAGAAGCTTCAAGGGGCAACGCCCTTTGTGGTGGCCTACGCCACGCAAATGTCGCTGGGCGGGCACTCGATTCCCGTGGACAAGGGAACGCTCGGGGTGCTGTATGTGATTGGCGTGATCAGCGAATCGGAAGCCGAGTCTGGCAATGTGCCAGGCATGGAGCGTGCGATCCCCAAGAGCAAGGGCCAAGAATTCGGTTCGCTGCTGCATGAGTTGGGCGCGGATTTCTTCGCTTCACCGTTTTCGAATACGGTGCGAGAACTCCTGCTCTCAATAGCGCCAGACGCCAAGGAGCGTTTTCCGAAGCGAGCCTCCAAGAAGGCCCCGGAACCGCCCGCGGAGCCCGCGCCGGTCGAACGAAAGAAGGGGCAAGACGGCAAAAAAAAAGAGGCCAAGGAGCTCGCCTCGAAGAAAGCCAAGCCCGCTGAAAAGCCGGCGGAGAAGGCCGCGCGCCGCCAGAAAGCGGCCGCCAGCCCCGCCAAGAAGAAACCGCTTGCCGTCAAAAAAACACCCGCCAAAGCTCTCGCGAAGCGAAAGCCTCGCTAGCGCGGCGTGCACTGTCGCGGCGTCTGTCTCTGCGAATGGGGAAGCCACTGCCGCTCGCGGTGGGCGAACGGCTGGTCCCAGGTACAATGAATGTCGGCGCCTGCCGGCTCAACGAAGCGATGGGGCCGCGCTGGCGGTTCAACATCGTTCCGATTCATCCTCCGGTTCGAGAATTCATGCGGTTCGGGAATTCATGCCATGAGACGTCCCTCCTGCAAGTTATGGTCGAGCCGCGCCCCTAGCTGCCCGTTGAAGTATTCGCCGGGCTGCATGCTCGCCTGGATGCAATCTCAAAATAACGATGTACGTCGTTATTTTGAGAGCCGTGCGAAACTTGGTTCCGCGCTGGGCGAAGTTGGAATAGGCCACGACAGCTTATTTCAACGGGTTGCCAGGTTTCAACCGGTTGCCAGGGCCCCGCTCGCCATCTTAATCGCGGCGGTGCTCATCTTCGTTTCCGCGTCGCCGCTGGCCGCCGCATCGACCGAAGACACTGGACTGTCCATCGCTCCGGACTCGCCGTTTGATGACCCGGTCGAACCGCTGGTGCCGCTGAAGCCACGGACCCACGAGGAACAAGACCACGTTCAAGCGTTGGCTCTGTTTGCCGCCGCGCGGGTCGCCGAACAAAAGCAGAACTACGTCGAGGCGCTGCGAAACTACCAACGAGCTTTCCGATTCGATCCGGACGCGCTGGCCGCGCTGCGTGAGATCGTGCCCCTGGCGTTCAATCTTGACCGCGAAGCGGTGGGAGTGCGCTACGCGCTCTTGATGGCCGAACGCGACCCGACGGACGCCAACCTGCTCCGCCGGCTGGCGATGTACCTTACCGAAAACGGCGACACCGTTCGAGCCCTGCGGCTGTATGAGAAAGCACTGGCGATTCAGGACAAAGCCGGCAAACCTTCGGCCGACTCGGTGCTGATGTGGATGGAGATCGGCCGGCTTTACTTCCTGGCTAAAAACTTCGAGCGGTCGGCCGACCATTTTGAAAAGGTGGCCGCCGCGCTCGCCAAGCCCGAAGCCTACGGACTTTCAGACGAGGTGCAGAAGGCACTCGTCAACAAGGGCGAGCTCACCTACCAACTTTTCGGCGAATGCTTTCTGGAAGCCAAGCGGCCGAACGAAGCGGAAGCGGCCTTGGCCAAGGCAGCCACGTTCAAGCCGGACGCGGCCTTGGCGCTCTACAATGCGGCCCGCGTCGACGAACTACGAAATCGCCCGGCGCAGGCGTTGTCCAAGCTGGAAGCCTATCTCGAAAAGAAGTTCTCCTCGCAAGGCACCGGCCCCTACGAGCTGTTTGAACAAACGCTCGCCGACCTGGGGCAAGAGGACGATCTGCTCGAACGGCTCGAGGTGTTCCGCCAATCCGATCCGGAGAACATTCCGCTGGGCTATTTCATTGCCGAGCGTTATCGCAAGGCGGGCCAGTTGGGCAAGGCACGACCGATCTTCGAGGCCATCCTCGCGGCGCGACAACAGCGCCCGCCAATCGAGGCGGTCACGGGCCTGGTCGACATCTATCGGCGCCAGCAGGAGATCGAGAAGTTGCTAATGCTCTTGGGCGACACGGTGGGCCGCACGTCGAATCTTTCGCCGCTGGGCACAACCGGCGAAGAACTGATTGCCGACCGCCCTGTGGCGGAAATGGTCGTGGACGAAGCGCTCGAGGATCTTGCGCCGCGTGCCACGCAGCAGGCCGACTCGCAGCCCCTGGACTACGGCCCGTTGATGACGGCGGCCCTGATCGCGCTCGAACTCGAGAAGTACGACGACGCCGAAAAGCTGTTCGAGGCCGCCTTGAAAGCCGAAGGCGTGCGCCCCGCCGAGACTCTCATCACTTGGGGACTCGAATTGTTTGCCAAGGAGCAATTCGAGCGCGCCATCAAGATCCTCGAACGCGGGCTGAACGACAACGTGCTGCCCCAAGACAATCCGACGCTGGAGTTCTACCTTTCCGGGGCGTTGGAAATGGCAGGCCGCACCGACGACGGGCTCGTGCGGGCGGAAGCGGCAGCTAAGGCGAAGCCGGACACGCCGCGGTTCGCGAGTCGGGCCGCGTGGATCGAGTTTCATGCCGGCCGTTTGGAAGACGCCAAGAAGCGTTACCTTGCGCTGTTGGATGCCAACGACAAGAACTACGAATCGTCCGACGTGCGCGACGTATTGCGCGACGCCCGGCTGGTGCTCTCGAATATCGCCATCATGCAGGGCGATCAGAATCTGGGCGAAGAGTGGTTGGAGCAGGTGCTCGACGAGTTTCCCGAGGATGCCGGCGCCTTGAACGACCTGGGGTATCTCTGGGCCGACGCCGGCAAGCATCTGGATCTGGCCCATCAGATGATTGAAAGGGCCGTGGCCGACGATCCCAAGAACATGGCGTATCGCGATAGCCTGGGCTGGGTGTTGTACCGGCTTGGACGCTACGACGAAGCTGTCGCGGAGTTGAAGGTTGCCGCCTCGGTCCCCAAGGCGGATGGGCTGATCTTCGACCATCTGGCCGAAGCTCAACTGCGGAATGAACAGGCTGCCAACGCCATCGAGAGCTGGCGCAAGGCCGCCGCCGCCTATGAGCGCGACGCGGAAACCGACAAGGCAAAGGCGATTTACGAGAAGATCAAAACGGCCGAGGCCCAGGCGACCGAGAACACCGCCGAGCAAGAGCCCGCTCCCGCGGGATCGCCAGACGCCACAGACAGCGCCCGCGACAATTCGTAACGAGGAATCTTTGAGAGAGTCATGGCCGGTCATTCCCATTGGGCAAATATCGCCCGCAAGAAAGCTCTCGTCGACAACAAGCGCGGCAAGGTCTGGAGCAAGCTCTCCAAGGCAATTATCGTGGCGGCCAAAGGCGGCGGTGGCGATCCGGCCGCAAACCTCAAGCTGCGCTACGCCATTGATGCCGCCAAAGCCATCAGCATGCCCAAGGAGAATATCCAGCGGGCGATCAAACGCGGCACTGGCGAGCTCGAAGGCGGCAACCTGGAAGAAGTACTCTACGAAGGCTACGGTGCCGGCGGAGTGGCCGTGCTGTGTGAAATCCTGACCGACAACCGCAATCGCACCGCGGGCGAAATTCGTAAGATCTTCGAACTTGCCGACGGCAAGCTGGGCGCCACGGGCTGCGTCGCCTGGATGTTCGACCGCAAGGGACTGTTCTTCGTTCCTACCGAGTCAATCGACGAAGACAGGCTGATGGAACATGCCCTGGAGGCGGGCGCCGACGACGTGAAACGCGTCGAGGACAAGTTCGAAATCATCTGCGACCCGAGCGTCTTCGCCGAAGTCGGCTCGGCGCTCATCGACCACGGAGTCACGATCGAGTCGAGCGAGATCCTGCGAATCCCGCAGTCGACCGTCGACCTCGACGCGGACACAGGCCGGAAGGTCTTGCAACTGATGGAGAAACTCGACGACCACGACGACGTGCAAAACGTGTCTTCGAACTTCAATATCCCCGACGAGGCGATGGCCGAGATCCAGGGATAAGCGTTCCTCGACAGGCGGTGAACCTTACTTCTTGCCCTTGTGCTGGACCTTCGGCCAGTAGTGAGCTTCGAAGCTCTGTTCGTTGAACTCGGGACTGTTGTCGTGGTCGTGACACTTGATGCACACGTTCTCGAGGGCCATGCCGGCAGTGAGCTTGAGCGCTAGTCGCTCCTCGTCGCGTTTCGTGCGATTGCGACTATTTTCTGCCGCGACATGCGCGGCGCCCGGCCCGTGGCAGTTCTCGCACTGATTTCCCGACAGATGGGGCGTTGTGTCGAGCCCATCGAAGCCCGTGAGAAACGGGTAATACTCTTGAGGATTCCACCCGGTCGCATGACAGCTCACGCACTCCGCGTCGAACTGTCGCGGAGGGTTGAGCTTGGCCAGCGTCTCGGTGGCTTCTGCGTGCTTCGACTTGCTCCAGATACCATAGGCCGTGGGATGACATTCTTTACAAGATTCGGCTCCGGCGAAGTGGCCCGCGAGCTTATCACCGTCTTTGGAGCGCGGGTGGGACACGGCCTTGATGCCCAGGTCGCGCCAGCCGAGTTGTCGCAACTGATCCTGATAGGTGGCCATCAAATCCTTCATGGTCTGCGAGTCTGAATATCGCGAGTCGAGCGCCACGCGTTGAAAGCGGATGGGCTGCCGAGAATCGTCGTAGAAGCCGGCGACGATGACATACATGCTCTTCGGCGAGATTTCGATCAGCCGCGTTTTACCACCCTCGATCGTCTCGGGCTCGAGCGGTGGAATATCGCGTCCGTCGGCCGTGACGACCAGCTCGAACTGCGGAAACTTGGCGGCGAGCTCGCGAGTCTCTTCCTCGGTGGCATGGGCGAGCAACACTCGCACGTCGCAGCCGGCAAGTTCGCCGACCACGCCGGCCAGGGCTTCGTCGGCGGGAGTAATGACCACTTCATCGTTGTTGATTTGTTCTTGATAGGTCTTTCCCAAGACCGACGTGACCCCGATTTTCATGCCGCCAGCTTCGATGATTCGCGTCTTGGACGTCAGGTCGAACAGGTTGACGTTCGCCGAGACAAAAATCGTATCCTCGGGGCTGGCGCCGGCCACGGCGGCAACCACCTCACCGGCTGAAAGGCGCAGGTCGTGGGGTCCGAAGCCGACCGCCTTGTAGCCCATTTTCTTGAGCCCCTCGGCGGCGATGGCGAATTGTAGTTCGGCCTGCCTTCCAAAGCGGCGCACGAGCCCACCGACATCCAAGGCCGCGACTGGCCAACCTCGCTGTTCGAGTTCGCGGAGGAACGTGTGGCGGCGGCTCATCCCGCCCTTCTGCTGATCGAGGCCCGCACAACCGCATGGTTCGAGATAGCCGTCCTGGCGCCCGCTGAAGACGATTGCCAGCTTGGGCTTGGTCCACCCTTCGAAGTATTTCCCATTGATGGCAATCGGATCGACCTTCGGCCTGGCCTGATACGCATCGCCCTGGGAGGACTCCGCCCGTGGTTGTTGAGGCCGGTTGTCGGCGACGAAAGCGATGGAACTCTCGCCCGACAACGCGGCAGGCATCGAGCTTTCGGCGGGCTCCGCCGTGGTCGTATCCGGCAATATCAAGGACTCGGTCGCGGCCTCTGAAATGTCATCCGGCGCGACCGGTTGAGAATTCGCCACGGCGGCCGGCTCCGGTGACCGCGAAGCTTCTCTGGGCAGCGACGCCGTAACCGCGGGCTGCGAACCTTCGCCGCATCCCAGGACCGTCGCCAGGGAGATCAACCAGCAGAACCCACGTGCTTGCCAAGCTGTCGTATTCATCCGAGCCACCTACATCCATCCGTGGAAGAAAGCCTTACCAGCCTGTTGACCGCGGCAACCGCCGCCATCGCATCTCTCACTCGGCCGTCAACTTCAGCCGCAACTTCACGTCCTCGACGTGCGGATAATCCCTGACGCCGAGCACAATTTCACCAAACGGCGACTGGGGGGAACCATTATAGACCATCGGTGGAACGCCGGGCGGAATCTCGATGTCGAGCACGATCTGTTCGACGCTGTCGTTCAGCGGCGCTAGCTCACCGAGCGTCACGCGCGTCTGCGGCGGCTCGACACGAAGCGTCCCGAGCTTGATTCGCTTGCGATCCTCACCTCGTACCAGAATCCTGACGGATTTCTTGACGCCCCGATCTCGAGAAAATGTCCCGAGATCCAGAACGCCATCCCTTGTCCGCCAACCGGCCCCCACGATGGAGATCTCGCTGACGATGGTCCCCACGACGCCCTGCTTGTACTCGAACGAGGGCGTGTTCTCCCCGGTGTCCAGCGTGAGCCGGATTGTCTGCCTAAACGATCCCAGGGGCAAGCCCGGTTTCAGGGTTAGCACGAGCAGGACGCCGCTGCTAGCTTCGGAATCGGCAAGCTTCGCGGCTTCGAGCGGTTTGGCTTCGAGCGAAAAGTTCTCCGCGTGCGTTTCTCCGATGAATTCGTGATCGAGAACGCGAAGCTCTCCTTGCAAGTAGTAAAGCAATCGGACCTCGGCCGTCGCGTTTTGGCCGGCGGGCACATTGCCGAAGTTCGCCACGTAAGGATCGCTGAACAATTTGTCGCTGATTTTGCCCATCACGGTCAACTCGATCCGCGGCTGCTGGAGGTCGTTGGTAAGCACCGTGGCCGTTTGCCGGAAGTTGTGGGTCATGGGCCCCGGCGTGTATTCGATGACCACATGGGCCGTTTCGCCATTTGCCAGTTCGTTCCGATCGAGGTCGGCAATCGTGCACGCGCTGCAAGAGGTTTTGCCGGCCTTCAGCCGTAGGATGCCGGAGCCGCGATTGCTGATGCGAAACGCGTGGCGCGAAGTTCCTGCGCGATCGACCGTGCCGAAGTCGTGAAACGCCGACTCGACCGCCACGCGCGGCTCGAGCGATCCGTCGGCGGCAAGAGGCAGGCTTGCCGGCTCTGGCCCGAGTCGTGTTCCGGCCCGGCCAAAGTTGACCCAGGTAATTGCCGCACCGACCATGAGTCCTGCGATCAGGCTGGCAGCCCACAACGTGCGTATCTTCAAGGTTTGCCTCGCCGACGCGTTGATAGGAAAGGAACACCCATGCCGAAAGCCCGCGGCGTCTACCCTATTTTATTTTAGCCGATCGGGCCAACCAGGGCCGAATCTGCGTGGGACGTTAGGCGGGCACTAATCTGGCGGGGGGAGTCCGCTACCCTTCCGTAGTCAGCTCTTGCATTCGCAAGCGCAAATCGTCGGGCAATTTTTTGTCGGCGTGGGGCGTGAGCTGGTCGAGTTCCAAGGCCCGCTGGGCAACCCTCCGCGCGGCGGTCTTCTTGGTGGTCGCGTCCAGGGCCAACGCATACTCGGCCTGCAAGAGCGCCGAGTTGGGATATAATTGCGATGCCAGGCGGGCCATATCGACCCAAGAGTTCGCGGCCCCGGGATTGCCTGAAACGCGGTACGCTTCGCGAAAGCATCGAGCGAGGCGGCGTACCTCGGCGCTCGAATGGCCGTGCGACGCCAACACGCCGCGAGCCGACCGCACCAGGTGCTGCGACCACTGCGGATCGTCGTCGGGATTGTTTTGTATCTGTTCGACGCTGAGCTCGGCGATGGCCAAAAACGGCTCGCTCGAGGCCCAATCGGCGTTTGCCGCTTGCAGGAAGAGACCGAACCGCGAAGGGGCTCCAAGTTGCCTATTAGCCGCCCGCGCCAGGGCCGCCCGCGACGCCAACACGGGATAAAAGGCCGTGAGATAGCAACTGACGATCATCAGCAACAAGAGCGCGATCGCCCCTCCCGCCCACCAGCGCGCGCGCGACGTTGCGACGTGGACGTCGGCAGGCACAAACGCAACGCTCGCCTGGCTGGCCTGATTCACCGTCAAGGCGGCCAGAATCCAAAACGAGCCCGCCACGCCTGGGAATGTAAGGCCACCGGAAGCGAGCCAATGGATCATGAGCACGAGCGCGGCCAACGCCGGAAGCATGCTCGGCAAACGGCCATCGCGCAGCCATGTCCACACCGAGAAAATTACCATAGCGCCGGTCGCCGCGGCAATGAGGCCCTGATCGATCGAAAGTTGAAAACCGAAAGGAAGCCCCGCGACGTAGGCCAGCGGCAACCCGACGAGCGCGCCGCACAACATCAGCCATGCAGACTGCCCCCCCGCTGTGGAGTCCACGTCGCTTTGCGCTGCCGTTCGGCGCGCGTCGTTCCAGGCCATTGCCAATCCCGCGAGCACGGCCACCAGCCCTAGCAGGGCCAGCGTGCCGCCGGTGGCCCAGACTTCGAGAATGAAGTTGTGCGGATCGCGTACTTCCTCGCTGGCCTGAGGCAGCTTGTATTGGGTGTAGTAGTCCTGAAACTCGCCAGGGCCGACACCGAACAGAGGAAAATTCGCGATCATGTCGAGCGTGGCTTGCCAGTATTCGACCCGAAACTGGAACGACCGCGCCGCTTCGCTCGCCAACGTCTGGCCGGCTCCGGAAACCAACAGCGCGACCGCCAAGGCAAGAACGATCGCGGCGCCTGCGGCCATCCACTTCCAGACCGCCCGAGACGCCGGAAGCACGACGACCGGGAGCGCGAACAGGCCCACCGCCAAGGCAACGTAGGCGCTGCGACTTTTTGTCAGCGCGAAGCAGACCAGCATCAGGCCGAGGGCAGCGGCCATACCCAGGACTCTTGCCCAAGCGATGCCGGCGAGCATTCGGCCACGGTGCTCGCCGGCAAAGCGCCAGGTGATGCCGGCCAGCATCAAAACCCAGACGGCTAGGAGCCCGGCCAGCGAATTGGTCAAGGCGAACGTCGCCAGCGGCTCGGTGCTGGCCAGGCGAGCCTCGAAGCGGGCACGTTCCGGCGAATCGGATGGAAACCATTGCCCCAAGTCCTCGAGCGTTCGATCCGGGTCGGCGGCATAGGCGGCCCGCTCCGCCGGCAGGGTGACGGCGACCTGATACAGCCCGAGGGCCGCGATTGCCGTGGCAACCGCGACCATGATGGCAACCAGGACGCGCGTATGCAGCGCCGTCGCCGGCAACTGGCGGGTGAGAAAGTAGGTCAGCCCCAGGCCGACCCATTCCCACGCCATGTTCAGCGCGAGGCGCGGGGCCGGTTGCCGTTGTTTGAACTCGAGCCCTTCGCCGCCGAGAAAAAACTTGGCGATTCCGGCCAGAGCGCTGATCACACAAAACGCGACCAACGCCAACACGGCCCAATCGGTCACATGCAGCTTGCGCGTCAGCCGCCGTTCTTGCCAGGCGAGCACGAAGTAGCCACCCGTCAGCAGCAGGAGTAATATTGTGAATGCATGGCCGTCTCCCAGCCATGCCACGCCTTCGCTGGGCACGAGCGGCCGCGCCACGCATACCGCGGCAAAACCCGCCAAGAGCCATGCGCGAATCCGATCGGCGAGCGATTCATCCTGTCCGGACTTGAGTTGAACGGCCGATTTCGAAGCGTGTGCGGCGTGCGTTGGCATCTATGATTTCTCCCGCGCGAGCCGCCGAGCAGTCGCCTCGAGGATGGCAATGACCGCCAAGAGGCAGCCGATCGCTAGAACGATAATCATCGCCCCGCCCGCATCGACCTGGGGCAAGACGAGCGCCGCCAGCCCACAGGCGGCCGTAGTGAGATAGATTGTAAGCACCGCCTGTACCTTGGTGAGCCCGAGCGCGACCAGCCGGTGTGAAAAGTGATTCGTGTCTCCTTCGAAGGGGCTGCGCCCGCTACGGAGCCGAATCATCACCACGCTCACCGTATCATACAACGGCACCACCAGCACGCACATCGGCGCTAGGATCGAGTGCCGCGGCACTCCCTCGCCGCTAAAGGTGGCCAGGATCGTCATGACCGCTAGCGAGAAGCCCACCAAGTAGCTTCCGGCATCTCCCATAAACAACTTGGCCGGCGACCGATTGTGCCACAAGAACCCGAGCAGCGAACCGACGAGCAGAAACAGGAAGCCGGCGATAAAAACCTGCGGCTGTCCGGGGGCCTGAGGCACCAACAGCATGTAGATGGCCAGCATCAGCGAGGCGATCGCCGCTACGCCGCCTGCCAGACCATCCATGTTGTCCAGAAAATTGATGGAATTGACGAGCCCTACAATCCAGAGCACCGTGATCAGGCCGGTCACAAGCGGCAGATCAACAAACAGCGTGAGCCGCCATCCTTGACCATAGACGACGGCGGCCGCGACGAGGAACTCGACGCCCAGACGCAATCGCCAGTCGAGCTTGCGTGCATCGTCGACGAGCCCCAAAAGCATCAGCAGGGTGCCGGCCGCCAAAAAAAACCACAAGCCACCGGCGCGCGATTGCAGGCCGGCCAAATGCGGCTGGACGAACTCGGCCACGCGCTGCGCGCCGGCGCCGAAGGCCGACCAGTCCAGCGTCTGATCCGCCGACCGTGTCCAGAGCCAAAGCCCCGTCTGCCCGATGGACAGCGGCAGGACAATGCCGGCCCAGATGCCGATACCACCCCCAAAGGGAACGGGCCGGGCGTGAATCTTGCGGTGGCCAGGTTGATCGAGTAGCCCTACCCGCGGCGCGATCGCCCGCACCAGGTAGCACACCGTGAGACTGACCAGCAGTCCCGGCACGATCGCCAACGCAGGCACCCAGCTCATGCGACGGGCCCTTGTGCTATCCGTCCGCGCAGGTAATCGCGGCAGGCGGAAAAAAATTGCTGGTAGTCGGCGCGTCGATAGTCCGGAAACGACCACTCGCGCGACTGCCATTGGCGATGCTTATAGTACAACGTGACCTCGGCGTAGATTCCGCGCGACAAGTAAATGCGATGGGCGTGATCCTTGGTCGAGGCCAGCACCAATTTGGCCAGCGTCAGGTACCCGGGATCGAGATTGAGCGGCCGCCGTTCGGCGTGGCCGCTTATTCCAGCATAGTCCGTCTCCCAGGCATTCGTCCGCAATTTGAGGTCGACGATCTCCGCGGGATCGATCAGCCGCTCGAAAGCCAGAAACTGCTTAAAAATCCCCGGCCCCATGGACGCTTGATAGTAGTCGGTCGCATCGAAGGGAAACCGTTCACTGGCTAGCGCCACCGGCCCCCACGTGGACACGGTCCGGTCGCGTGTCCAATCGAGCGCATCGCCGTACCGGCTGAACGCCGCCAGGAGCAGAAGGACCGGCGTTGGCTGGGAGATGTCGCCCATGATCGAGGCCCGCGAACGTTGCTTGGAAATTCCTTCCGGTTTGTGAGGGATTTTCAATAGGCCTTCGAGATGACCGCGCGCACGGCTGTCGGCCGGCCGCTGAAGAGGCACTTGCCCGGCGTCTGTTCCTCAAAGCCTGGCTCGTCGTCGAGCGGGATGCAGCGCACCGTAAGCTTGTGCTTGGCCAAGACGGCGGCCGACTCGGGCCCTTCGGCCAGGTGCGCGATGGCGAAGCCGCCGTGAATTTCCGGCTTGTCGGAGTTCCGTGGCGTGAAGTATTGCTCGAACTCCGCGAGATCGGTGAACGTGCAGGTATGCTGCTCTCGATAGGCGAGCGCCCTCTCGTAGAGATTGGTTTGCATCGCGGTGAGCGACGCGCCGACCGTGCTAACGAATTGCGCGCGGGGAATGGCCGGCTTCTTTTCGGTGGTCGACTCGTCGCGCCGCTTGGGCATCAGCGTGTCACCCTGAATGTCTCGAGGCCCGACTTCGACGATGATCGGCACGCCGCGTTTCACGTGCTGCCATTTCTTGTCGGCGCGTGGAATGTCACGCGTATCGACAAGCGTCCGCACCGGAGCGTTGTCGTAGGTTTGATTCGTCAATTCGCCGCGGAGCTTGTGGCAATACTCGAGCACGGGGCCGCCTTCCTCGTCATTGCGATAGATCGGCAGGATAACCACGTGCTGGGGCGCGAGCCTGGGCGGCAGCACCAGGCCATCGTCGTCCGAGTGAGTCATGATCAGGGCGCCCACCAATCGGGTCGAAACTCCCCAGCTCGTGGTCCAAGCGAACTCCTCGCGGCCCTCGTTCGAAAGGTACTTGATCTCCTGGGCCTTTGAGAAGTTCTGTCCCAGAAAGTGCGAAGTGCCGGCCTGCAGCGCTTTGCGGTCTTGCATCATCGCTTCGATGCTGTAGGTATTCACCGCGCCAGGAAAGCGTTCGCCCGCGGTCTTTTCGCCTCGAATGACGGGCATGGCCATGTATTCTTTGGCGAACGTGGCGTAGACGCCCAGCATTTTGCGGGTTTCTTCGATGGCCTCTTCGGCCGTGGCATGTGCCGTGTGCCCTTCTTGCCAGAGGAACTCGGCCGTGCGCAGGAAGAGCCGGGTGCGCAGTTCCCAGCGGACGACATTGGCCCATTGGTTGATCAGGATCGGCAGATCGCGATACGATTTGACCCAACGGGCGTACATCGCGCCGATGATCGTCTCGCTGGTGGGCCGCACGACGAGCGGCTCTTCGAGCTTGCCGGTGGGCACCAGTCCGCCGTCGGGGCCGGCCTCGAGCCGGTGGTGGGTCACCACGGCGCACTCTTTGGCGAACCCCTCGACGTGCTCGGCTTCTTTTTCCAGATAGCTGAGGGGGATGAAGAGCGGGAAATAAGCGTTGACGTGGCCGGTATCCTTGAACATCCGGTCGAGCGCTTGCTGCATCGCCTCCCAGATGGCATAGCCCCAGGGCTTGATCACCATGCAGCCGCGCACCGGTGACTGCTCGGCCAGGTCAGCGGCGCGGACCACCTGTTGATACCACTCGGGGTAGTCTTCCGCCCGGGTTGGCGTGATCGCGGTTTGGGGAGCCTTGGCCATGCGTGAGTTCCTCTTGGAGCGACTGCTAGCGGTGGAGTGCTTAAGTACCGTGAAACCTGGAAAGCGGGACATTTTACGCGAGCCCCCCGCGGCACAACAATGGGAACCCTTGTGAGCCTGCACAGACCGCCCTAGAATCCAGGTTTCCGCTCGCTCGTTCCCATCCCCTCATGGCGCCGGCTTGTTTGGCGTCTTAGAAAGCCTTTGCTCATGTCCAGGCGGTTTGTCAGCCAATTAGCTCATCAAGAAACCATCGACCAGATCTTTCTCGCCAGCGAAAAACAGTTGCGCCCGAATCGCAACGGCAACCTTTACTTGCAACTCGATCTGTCAGACCGCAGCGGATCGATCGGCGCCCGGATGTGGAACGCCAGCGAGAACGACTATCGCGGCTTCGAGAACGGCGACTATGTTCGCGTCGAGGGCTGCACGCAGCTCTTCCAGGGGACGATCCAGCTCATCGCCAATAATATCCGAAAGGTGTCGCCAAGCGAGGTGGACCCGGACGACTTCATGATTCTCGACTCGAAAGAGATCGACCAGTACGTCGTCAAACTAGGCTCGATGCTTCGCAAGATCCGCGACCCTTACCTGCTAAATCTCGCCGAGTGCTTTCTCATGGACGACGAGTTCATGCGCAAATTCAGCCGGGCCCCGGCGGGCGTGAAAAACCATCACGCTTATATCGGGGGACTGCTCGAACACGTCGTGAGCTTGATGGAAGTCGCGTTGGCGGTGGCTCCGTTGTATCCCAGCATCAATACCGACTTGCTGCTGATGGGAGCCTTTCTGCACGACATGGGCAAGATCGACGAGCTTACCTACGAGCGCGATTTCGCCTATAGCGATGAAGGCCAACTGATTGGCCACCTGGTCATGGCCATCGGCATCCTCGATCGCAAGCTCAAGGAGGTGGAACGCCTCAGCGGGGAGCCGATGCCGGACGAACTGGCCCTGCGGCTGAAGCACATGATCGTGAGCCACCACGGCCAATACGAATACGGCAGCCCGAAGCTGCCGATGACGCTCGAGGCGGTGGCTCTGCACCACCTGGACAATCTCGACGCCAAGGTCCATTCGTTCGAGCAGTTGATGCGGGACGACCCCAATATCGAAAGCGGCTGGACCAATTATCACCAGTCGCTGGGCAGAAAACTGTTCAAAGGCGCGTCCCGCGGCGGTTCCGGACGGTAGAATTTCCGTGTGTCGGCGTTGACGAGGCGGGGCTCCAAAGCCCGCCCGTGCAACGAATGCGGTCACCCTCTCTGAAGGATCCCCCCTCCCGTGCGCAGCGAGCAAATCGAATACGACCTGCTGGCCCTGGTCCAAGAGAAGGGCTACAAACCTGTCAAACCGCGCGTCATCGCCAAACAACTCAAGCTGGACGAAGAAGAAACGCGAGAGTTAAAGCGCGTCATCAAGCGGCTATTGAAAGCAGGCAAGGTCAGCTATGGCGCGAATCACTTGCTTGGACCGCCGGTCGCGGCCAACAGCGAGGAGAAAGGCTACCGCGTAACGGGCGTCTTTCGCCGCACGGACGGAGGCTTCGGCTTTGTGCGTCCCGCGGGCAGCGCACCCGGCGCCGACCGCACGCAGGACATCTACATCTCCAAGTACGACGCCGGCGACGCCGCCACGGGCGATACCGTGCTGGTGCGGCTGAAAAAGAAAGCCGAGATGCGCCGCCTTAATCCCGAGGGCGAGATCGTCGAGATCATCGAACGCCAGACGCACCAGTTCGTAGGCGTCTACATCGAGGACGCCGGGCAGGCCTATGTGCAAGTGGATGGGCTTCCCTTCTCGCAACCGGTACTGGTCGGCGATCCCGGCGTGAAACGCCCGAAGATCGACGACAAGGTCGTCATCGAGATGGTCCGTTTTCCGACGCACGCTCATCAGGGGGAAGGCGTCATCACCGAAATCCTCGGGCAGCGGGGCGAGCCGGGGGTCGATACGCTGTCGATCATTCGAGAGTTCAATCTGCCGGGAGAATTTGCCGAAGACGCGGTCGCGGAATCTCGCCACCAGGCCGACCTGTTCGACGAGAGCATTCCCGAGGGCCGCACGGACCTGACGAACCTGACCACGATCACGATCGATCCGGTCGATGCGCGCGACTTCGATGACGCCGTTTCGCTCGAGATCAACGAAAAGGGGCACTGGCTGCTCGGCGTACACATTGCCGACGTCTCGCACTTCGTACGGCCTGATTCGGCGCTCGACCGCGAAGCATACTCGCGGGCCACGAGCACTTATCTGCCCGACCGCGTGATACCGATGATTCCGGAAATCATCTCGAACGGCCTGGCGAGCCTCCAGCCCGATCGTGTCCGCTATACGAAATCGGTGTTCATCGAGTACACGCCCGAGGGGATTCCGCTGCACGCGGAACCGATGTCCGGGGCGATTCGCAGTCGCCGGCGTTTCACGTACGAAGAAGTCGACGAGTACCTGGCCGATCCGGAGGCTTGGCGCGAAAAGCTCGATCCGAAGGTGCACACGCTGCTCGGCCGAATGCAGAAGCTGGCGGCAATCCTGCGCGAGCGACGCTATCGCCGCGGCGGCCTGGAACTGACGATGCCGGAAGTGAAGGTCGACCTGGACGCCGACGGCCGCGTGACCGGCGCGCACCTGGTCGAGAACACGGAAAGCCACCGAATCATTGAAGACTTCATGCTCGCGGCAAACGAAGCGGTCGCCGAATTTTTGGAAAAGGCGGAGCTCCAGTTCATTCGCCGCGTACATATGGCGCCAGATCCACGCAAGCTCAAAGCCCTCACCGAATTCGTCACCGGAATGGGCTTTCAGACGGAAAGCCTCGAAAGCCGGTTTGAGTTACAGAAGCTCCTAGCCGACGTCGAGGGCCTGCCCGAACAACGGGCCGTAAACTTCGCCCTGCTTCGCAGTCTGCAACGGGCGGTTTATAGCCCCGAGAAACAAGGTCATTACGCCCTGGCAAGCGAGTGCTATACGCACTTCACGTCACCGATTCGCCGCTATCCCGACCTGACAATCCACCGGCTGCTCGACCAGGTGCTGCGAGGCAAGAAACCGCGCAACGATTTCGGCGAATTAGCCGTGGTGGGCGAACACTGTAGCGATCGCGAGCGCCGCGCTGAAGCGGCCGAGCGCGAGTTGACCAAGGTCAAGCTGCTCGATTACCTGAATAGCCGCATCGGCCTGACGATGGAAGCCGTCGTGACCGGGGTCGAAGAATTCGGCTTGTTTGCGCAGGGAGTCGATCTGCCCGCCGAAGGATTGATTCACATCAGCTCCCTACAGGACGACTACTACCGCTTCGACCGCGGCGCGCACACGCTCACGGGCAATCGAGCCGGAAATCGCTACCAGCTTGGCGATCATATCACGGTGAGCGTGGCCCGGGTGGATGTCGACCGCCGTGAGCTAGACTTCCGTATCGTTGCGCGCGGAAAAGCGCCAACGCGCAAGAGCCGCATCGGCAGCAAAGCCGAGCGTCGTGCGAAGAAGGACAAAGCCAAAGGCAAGAGCAAGCCGAAGAAGGGAAAGCGGCGGCGATAAGGAATTTGCTTCTCGCCATCCTCGCTCCGACGCTTGCTCCCAGGCAGATTCCCTAACGGCGTCCGCAATTGGCGAATGTCCGCGAGCCCTTTACACCTCGTGATGTGCGCGGGGCGGAGCGTGGAAATCCTTCCTCACCCTAGGCACGCTGGCCCCGCCCGGTACAATACCGGCAGACGTTTTTGGCATCTCGTGGGTTCTCGAACGCCGATTGGGCCTGGCATTGGTCCTTAAGGGGCGAGAGTCCGTTCGACACTTCTGGGATGAGGCCCCGGATGACCAGTACCCTTGCGCAAACGCCGCTTCATGGATGGCACGCCTCGCACGGCGGACGGTTGGTAGATTTTGCCGGCTGGTCGATGCCTGTCCAATACACCTCGATCGTGGCCGAGCACAACGTCACGCGAACGGCCGCGGGCCTGTTCGATGTCTCACACATGGGGCGTCTGCGGTTTGAAGGCCCCGCGGCGGAAGCATTCCTCGAACGGATCGTTACCCGCCGCGTGGTTGGCATGCCTGCCGGCCAGATTCGCTACGCCTTAGTGACGAATGACGCCGGAGGCGTGTTGGACGATGTGCTCGTCTATCACCTCACCCACGCTCGCGGCGCAAGCTACTTTCAAGTGGTCGTGAACGCGAGTAATCGAACGAAGATCGTCGATTGGCTACGGCAACATCGCAACGGCGCGGAAGTCGAGATTCACGACGCCACGACCGAAACCGCCATGATTGCCGTCCAGGGGCCACGGGCATTGGAGATCGTTCGCCCGCTCATCAGCCTCGATCCCGAGAAGCTCGGCTACTATCACGGCGCCGAATGCGATCTGGTCGGTACCTCGGGCCTGGTCAGCCGCACCGGCTATACGGGCGAAGACGGCTGCGAGTTGATCGTACCAGCCGAAGCGGCCGTCCCATTGTGGGAGGCCCTGTTCGAAGCCGCTCTGGCAGTCGGTGGCGGCGCGGTTGGACTGGGCGCGCGCGACACGCTACGGCTCGAGGCTGGCATGCCGCTCTACGGGCATGAACTCGACGAGTCGATCCATCCGTTCCAAGCCGGGCTGGGCTTCGCCGTGAATTTGAAAGATCGCGTGTTCCCCGGCAGCGAGCCGCTCGCCCGACTCAAGGAGGACGGCGCGCTGCCGATCCGGATCGGCCTGGAACTGACCGGCAAGCGAGTCCCGCGTGAAGGCTATCCAGTATTCTCGGGCGAGCAGCCCATTGGCCGCGTCAGCAGCGGCACGTTTTCGCCCACGCTGGGCCGCCCGATCGCGATGGCCTTCGTCGAGCGAAGCCACGCGACCGTGGGGGCCGAACTGGCGATTGATATTCGCGGAGCACGCGAGCAGGCTCGCGTCGTGACGCTGCCGTTTTATCGACGAAATACCTGAAACCGTCCATTCATAAAATAAAGGAACGCGCCGTGCAGCCCCAAGATCTGCTTTACGCCAAGACGCACGAATGGGTCCACGTCGATCGCTCCGGCGGCGCGCCCGTGGCCACGATCGGAATCTCACACTTCGCGGTCGAGGCGCTGACGGACCTGGTGTATCTCGAACTGCCCGAGGTCGGCCGCCAGGTCAAGGCTGGCGAATCGATCGGCGAGATCGAGAGCGTCAAGGCGGTCAGCGACCTCTATAGCCCCGTGAGCGGCGAGGTCGTCGACGTGAACGGTGAACTGCCCGACCAACTCGGCCAGCTCAATGACGATCCCTATGGGGCCGGCTGGATTGCCAAGATCAAGCTCGCGGACGAAGCCGATCTTCAAAACCTGCTCTCACATGCCGCCTATGAAAAACAGTGCGCCGAGGAAGGACATTAACGGCGTTACGCCCGATCATTTACTTCGTTCTATCCGCCGACCACCAAGCACCGATCCGTTCTCCCATGCCTTATATCGCCAATACGGCCGAAGACCAGCAAGCGATGCTGGAGTCGATCGGCGTCAAGAATATTGAAGAGCTCTTCGCCTCGATTCCCGAGGAATTGCGACTCAAGGGTCCACTCAACATCCCGCCAGCGCTTACCGAGATGGAGCTCACGGCGCACATGGCCGGGCTCGCGCGGAAGAACTCCTCGGCGGGTGAAAAGGTTTGCTTCCTGGGCGCGGGCAGCTACGACCACTTTATTCCGGCCGTGGTCGATTACGTCGCTTCGCGTGGCGAATATTACACCTCGTATACCCCCTATCAGCCAGAAGCGAGCCAGGGCAACTTGCAGGTGTTCTTCGAGTATCAAACGCTGATCACGCAGCTCACGGGCATGGACGTGTCGAATGCCAGCCTGTACGACGGCGGCAGCGCCGCGGCCGAGGCCGTGCTGATGGCCGTGAGCGCCACGGGACGCCATGCGCGCGTGGTGACGGTCGGCAGCGTGCATCCCGAGTATCGGCAGATTCTGGCGACGTACCTGGCGAACCTGGGCATCGAACTAGTGACAGTCGAAACGCCCGACGGCGTGATCTCGCCCGAGGCGTTGGCCCATGCCGTGAACGAGGAAACGGCCTGCGTGCTGGTCCAGCATCCGAACTTCTTCGGCTGCCTGGAACCGGTGGAGTCGATCGCAAGGATCGCGCATGAAGCCGGGGCCCTGCTCGCCGTGAGCGTCGATCCGATCAGCCTTGGGCTACTCAAACGGCCGGGCGATTACGGCGCGGACATCGTTGTCGCCGAAGGGCAAAGCCTGGGCAGCCCGATGTCGTTCGGCGGGCCGTACCTGGGCATCCTGGCGTGCCGCGAGCAATTCGTGCGCCGGATGCCAGGCCGCATCGCGGGCGAAACCGTCGACCGGCGTGGCAAACGCTGCTTCGTGCTTACGTTACAAACGCGCGAGCAGCACATTCGACGCGAGAAAGCCACGAGCAACATCTGTACGAACCAGGGGCTGTTCGCTTTGCGGGCGGCCGTTTATCTATCGGCGTTGGGGCCGCAGGGCTTGCGCGAGACTGCCGAGCTCTGTTTGCGCCGTTCGCATTACGCGGCGGAAAGACTTGTGGCTGATGGCGCCTTTGAGCGCACGTTCGCCGCCCCGACGTTCAAGGAGTTTGTGCTCCGCGCGAAAGACGGCGACATCGAAGACCTACTCGTGCGCGCCTCCGAATTGGGCTACCTGGCCGGCGTGCCGCTGGGCATGTGGTACGAGGATCTGGCGGATTGTTTTCTGGTAACCGTGACCGAGCGGCGGACTCGTGAAGAAATCGACGGCCTGGCGGGCTGTCTCAACCAAGTGGCGGCGATTCATGCGTAACACTCGAGCGACCCAACTGCTGTTTGAGCTGAGTAAGGCCGGCCGGCGCGGCGTGCGTTTGCCCGCGGCCGATGTCCCCGAGGCGCCTCTCGACGAGCTCTTGCCCGCCGAGGCCAGAGCCTCTACTCCTCCGCCGCTGCCAGAATTGACCGAGCCGGAACTGGTGCGCCACTTCACGAATCTTTCGACGCAGAACATGTCGGTCGACACGCATTTTTATCCGCTGGGCTCGTGCACGATGAAGCACAACCCCAAGCGAAACGAACGGCTCGCCAACCTGCCGGGAATGCTCGACCTGCACCCTTACCAGCCGGTCGATACGCTGCAAGGATTGCTCGAACTGCTCTGGGGTTTGCAGGAAATGCTGGCCGAGATCGCGGGACTGCCGGCGGTTTCGCTCCAGCCCGCGGCAGGCGCGCAGGGTGAAATGACCTCGCTGCTCATGGCCGCCGCGCACTTTCGCCAGTTGGGGCAAGAGCGCACCAAGGTCCTGGCCCCCGATAGCGCGCACGGCACCAATCCGGCGAGCGCCAAGATGGCCGGCTTCGACACCGTGACCGTCAAGAGCACGCCCTCGGGGTACGTCGATCTGGCCGACCTTGAAAGCAAGCTCGACCGCCAAACCGCGGTGTTCATGATCACCAATCCCAACACGCTGGGCATGTTCGATCGACAGATCGCCGAGATCGCGGCGCGCGTCCACGACGTTGGCGGGCTGATCTATCTGGACGGCGCCAACATGAACGCCATCCTGGGAATCGCCCGACCGGGCGATTTTGGCGCCGACATGATGCACTTCAACCCACATAAGACGTTCAGCGGCCCGCACGGCGGCGGGGGGCCCGGCGCAGGCCCGATCGCAGTCACGCACGCGCTAGAGCCCTATCTTCCGGTGCCGGTGGTGGTGCGCGATGGGGACGGCTTCCACCTGAAGTACGACCGACCGCAGACGATTGGCCGCGTGCGCAGTTTCTTCGGCAACGTGGGCGTGCTCGTCCGTGCTTACTGCTACATTCGCACACATGGCCCCGAGGGCCTTAAACGCGTCAGCGAAAATGCAGTGCTGAACGCCAATTACCTGCTTTCGAAGGTAAAGCACATCTTCCCGGTACCGCAAGGCGACCGTTGCATGCACGAGTTCGTGGCGAGCGGGGCGAAGCTTAAAAGCGAGCGAGGCATCTCGGCGATGGACATCGCCAAGCGTCTGCTAGACTACGGCTATCATGCGCCGACGGTTTACTTTCCGCCCATTGTGCGCGAAGCGATGATGATCGAGCCCACCGAGACCGAAAGCAAAGAGACGCTCGACGCGTTTGCTCAAACGCTATTCCGCGTCAGCGAAGAATCGCCCGAGCTGTTGCACGAGGCACCGCATACGACGTCGATCAGCCGCCCAGACGAGGTGCAAGCTGCCCGGCAACCGGTGGTTGCCTGGTCGCCAACGCGGCTCGTTAAATGAAGCACGGGTGAGCGCGTTGGCGACCACCCGTGACACCATTCACTTACTGCCGGCCGGCGCTACTTTTTCTTTTCCACATGCACCGTGTGCTTGCGGAGCCGCGGCGAGTACTTCGAGAGTTTCAGCTTCTCGCCGCCTGGCTTGCGGCGGATCGTGTAGTTGTAGTCGCCCGTCTCTTCGCAGACGAGAAACATGGTTTCGACTTTCTTTTTGCTTTTGGCCATTGGTCCTGACTTCCCAGCGCTATGTTGGTCTTCGGGGCCGCTCCTGACGGCCCGATTTTGCGTGTGGCGAAGATCGTATTGTAACGCGCGAGGGCGGGCTGGGAGAAGGGCCGATTCCGCGGCGAATACGGGCGTTTTCCGGTATTCTGGCCGATGCGGCCTGATCTCGGAAACGAGGGAGTTTGGCGTTTCTCGTCCCCCGCTCGCTCGCTCCGCACTGACTCCGCCAGGCGGAGTCAGGCGCCGCCTGGCTGTCGGAGCATGCCGTCAAACTAGGGGATTTGCGACGGGGCCGTGGGTTGCTTGTGCCACCCCGCCATCTCGGCGATGATCCTGGAGGGACCTCGCCTCGCCCATCTAGCGATCCGTCGCGAGATGGTCTTAGACGCGGTGACGCCTGTGGCCGCGGAGTCTTTTCGGCTTACGGCGAGATTGGTTTTTTCGGCTTGCGAGACGGTTCGTTGCGCATTCTCCCGGTCATCGATCTGAAAGACGGCCTGGTAGTTCGGGGCGTGGGAGGCCGGCGCGACGAATATCGGCCAATCGAAAGCCGTTTGTGTGCTGACGCTCGCCTGGAAACGGTCGCGACAGCGTTTGCAAACATCGGTTTTCGGCAGGCCTATCTGGCCGATCTGGACGCCATTGAAAGGCGAGCATCGGAAACTGCCCTCGTGGAACAGGCGTCTGACACCCCTTTGCCGCTCGAGCTACTCGTCGACGCGGGGATACGAGATGTCGCAACCGCACGAGCGTTTGCTGCTGCCCGGATCGGCACAAAGCCGCTCGCGGGCATTGTCATCGGGTTGGAAACGCTTGCTGAACCGGCCACGCTTGCGACAATGTCGGGAGAGATTGGCGAGGAGCGACTCGTCTTCAGCCTGGATATGAAGCACGGCCGGCCCCTTACGACGGCACCTGCCTGGCAAAATCACACCCCGCTGTCTATTGTCAAGATCGCGCTTCGACTGGGCGTGCGCCGATTTATCCTGCTTGACCTGGCGCGAGTCGGCATGGGCCAAGGCGTCGGCACCGAACCGCTTTGCCGGCAATTGCGCTGCCTCGCGCCAGAGGTAGAAATCATCGCCGGGGGCGGAGTACGCGCGGAAAAAGATCTCGATTCGCTGGCCCGAGCAGGTTGCGATGCGGCGCTCGTGGCTTCGGCTCTGCACGACGGGCATCTCGATGCGTCCGCATGCGCCCGACGCTTGTAAGTCGCGACCAACGTCTTCTGGCCCCGTGTGCCGGAAGACGTTACCACCACTTGGGGTCGCGCTTTTCGAGAAACGCAGAGAGGCCCTCGGCGGCGGCCTCCGTGGTGCGCGAACTTGCGCTGGCGGCAGCGCCGGCGACGAGCTGCGTGAACAGCGACTCGCCGATCGTTTCGTTGAGCAAGCGTTTGGTCAACTGAATCGCCTCGGGCGCACTTTTGGCAATCTCGGCGATCAATTCTCGAGAGCGGGCCCAGATTTTATCCTCGTGGACGATCTCATGATACAAACCGAACATGTGCATCTCCGCGGCGGAGAAGGGTCGCGCGGTGAGCAACAACTGGGCGGCGCGTGCTCCTCCCAGGCGAAAGGCCAACAGGGGTGCGACCAGGCCCGCGACGATACCGCGGCGAGGCTCGGGAAAGCCGAACTGTGCGGTGTCCGCGGCCACCACAAGGTCGCAGGCCATCACCAGCCCTGCCCCACCGGCTATCGCCGGCCCATTCACGGCCGCGATCAGTGGCTTGGGAAACCGCAACATCGTCTCAATCAGGTCGTGATACAGGACGGCATCCGCACGCCACTGTTCCTGTCGATCTTCCCGCTCGGCGACCGCCTGCATTTCCTGCAAGTCCATTCCGGCCGAGAACGCTGAACCGGCGCCGGTTAAAATGACGCCGCGCACCCGGCGTTCCTGGTAAAGATCGTCAAGCGTCTGCTGGAGCTCCGCCAGCAGTTTGCGTGAGAGGGCGTTTCGCTTGTCTGGCCGATTGAGCGTAACCGTGGCCGTATGATCGTGAACGTGGAGTTTGACGCTCGATTGCATGGGTGCGTGCGAAGCGGTTTGTGAACCGTGTGGCTGGACTGCGGTGGACGCCGTGCTAATGCAGAGGCCCGAGCATGATATCGAGGCTGTCGGGACGGGGGACCTCGAGTTCCAAGATCGACGTGCCGAGAAGCTTGCCCTGGGTGTCGATCCTGAGCGCTTGGCTCGCTCCGCCGCCCAGGGCATTGTATAGCAGGAAATTGAAAGCCGACAGCCGCGGCAGCTCGAACCGTTCGACCCGCGTCAGCGCCAGCGTGGCGAAATACTCCGCGACGCGTTCTTCGGTGAGCACGTCGCGCAAGTAGTCAAAGCCCGCCCAAGTGTACGCGATCACGCCCACGTTGGCGTGGTTTCCTTTATCGCCGCTACGGGCATGGGCAATTTCGCCCAAGCGGATTGTTTGGTTCGCCGCCATTCGTTCTCTCGCTATTGTGTTGCGTGCCAGGATCCTCGTCCAGCGTTCGTCCGCTGGCCATTGTCTTCTTGGCGAACACGAGCGTTCTCACTCATACGAAGATCGCCCGATGCCCGGCAATAGTTCAGGTTGGCGGATTCCAATCCACGGCCTTCCGCACTTCGACCCGCGCGGTGACCAGATCCTTGGGCACCAAGGTCGGCCAGTAGGCGAACACGGGGCGCACGGCGCTGCGTCCGCTGGCATAGCCGGCAAGCCCGGGCGGCCCGCTGGTAATCAAGGGGGCAAACTCCTTGGTGAAGCGCTCCACGGCCTCGCGCCGGGCATCGCGCACGCTGACGCGGAGCATGACTTCGCGCACTTCGCCGGATGGTTTGAAGCCTGGCGCCGAAACGCCGGTTCCCAGGCATTCGACCAATTTTTCGTCAAATTCATAACCTGCCGTGGTCAAGCGTTCGAAGATCATGCGTCCGCAGACCTCAGCCTTGCTCGCGGCATCGCGGCCGCAGACCAGCAATTGCCCGCTGGCGGTGAAGCCGTTGCGGTATGCCGCCGAGACTTTGTAGCTAGGCGGGGCGGTTCGCCCGGTTGCATTCTCGACTTGGACGCGGTCAGGGCCCGCATCGCGTACTTCGAGGGTGGTGAAATCCACATCCACGTCCGGAGTGAGGTAGTGCCGTGGGTCACCAATCTCGTAAAGTAATTGCTCGGTGACCGTTTGACGGTTCACGCGCCCCCCGGTTCCCGGGGGCTTGGTGATGACGACTTTGCCATCGGCATCTAACTCGGCAATGGGATAGCCTACGTGTCCCAAATCGAGTTGTTCCCAGTGGCGGTGCAACCCGCCGGTCGCTTGAGCGCCGCATTCGATGACGTGTCCCGCCACGCTGGCCGCCGCCAAACGGTTCCAGTCTTGCCAATCCCAGCCGAATTCATGCACGGCGGGCCCCACGGTCAGCGAGGCGTCGGCCACGCGGCCGGTAATCACGATTCGCGCGCCTCCGGCCAGCGCCTCGACAATCGGCTTCGCGCCCAGGTAGGCGTTGGCCGACACGAGCGACAGCTTGGAGGTGTCAAGCGGCTCGCCCGTTTCAAAATGTTCCAACCGGCAACCGGCGGTCTGCAACCGCGCGATGTCGCTAAACACGTCGTCGCCCGAGACGACGCCGATCGCAACTTGCCCTAAACCGGCCTCTGCCAGAACGGCCGCGACCGCGCGCGCACACGCGGCGGGATTCATTCCGCCCGCGTTGGTGACGATCTTCAGCTTCGGCTGACGTTCGAGCGCTGGCACCAGACTTCTGAGCGCAGCGAGAAAATCGCCGGCATATCCGGCCGTGGGATTTTTCTCGCGCACGCGCGCAAGAATCGAGAGCGTGAGTTCGGCCAGGTACTCGAGCGTGAGGTAGTCGAGCTCGCCCTCCTCGGCCAAGAGTCGGGGGGCGTCCAGGTTGTCGCCCAGAAAACCCGCCGCGTTACCAATGCGAATTGCCACGCTTGCCGCTCCCCCGCTTGTTGCCAAAGAGGTTTCGTCTCGAATCAAACCTGGAACACGCCCACTTTGAACGGTTCGTCCGGCGCATACCGGGTTGCCACTTCTAGCGTCTGGATCAGCACGTCGCGAGTCTTGGCGGGATCGAGGATGGCATCAACCCATCCGCGCGCGGCGCCGTGTCGCACGTCGGTAGCCCGATCGTAGTTTCCCTTCACCTTGTCACGCAGCTCGGCTAGTTCGGCGGCGTCGACGGCATGGCCCTGCCGCTCGAGACTTTTGACCGTTACGTCCAGCAACGTGCTCGTGGCCTGGTCGCCTCCCATCACGGCGCAGCGAGCATTGGGCCAGGCAAAGATCAGCCGCGGGTCGAACGCCTTGCCACAAAGGGCATAGTTACCGGCGCCATACGATCCGCCGACCAGCACGGTGAGCTTGGGCACGCGGCTGTTGCTGATGGCGTTGACCAACTTGGCCCCGGCTTTGATGATCCCCTCGCGCTCGCTGTCGCGTCCGACCATGAAGCCGTTCACGTCCTGTAAAAACAAGATCGGCATCCAGTCCTGGTTGCAGTTCATAATAAATCGGGCGGCCTTTTCGGCGCTGTCGACGTACAACACGCCGCCGAACTGAATCGGTCCGTCGGCCGGCCGAACCTGATGGTGTTGATTCGCGACAATTCCCATGGAAAAACCACCTACGCGAGCGGTGCCACAGACGAGCGTCTGTCCGTACTCGGGCTTGTATTCGTCGAAACTGCCCGCATCGACCAGGCAATCGATCACGTCGCGCACTTCGTATTCATCGCGCGGGTTGGGGCTGACGATGTCGTAAAGATCGGTGCCCGGCCGTTTGGGCGGGGCAGCGGCCTGACGCGTAAACGGAGGGGCCGGCTCGCTGAGGTCGGGATGCACGTTGGCAACCAGGCGGCGCAAACGGGCCAGGCAATCCTCGTCGCTCGAATCGCGATAGTCGATCGTGCCGCTCACCTGGGCGTGCATTTCGGCGCCGCCCAGATCGTCGCTCGAGACCACCTGTCCAATGGCGCTCTTCACGAGCGCCGGGCCGGCCAGGTATAAGCCGGAACCATCCGTCATCAGCAGCTTGTCGCAAAGCACCGGCAGGTATCCGCCGCCTGCCACGCAGTTGCCCATGATCGCGGCAATCTGGCTGATACCGGCCGCCGAGATGATCGCGTTGTTGCGAAAGATGCGACCGAAGTCATCTTCGTCCGGAAAGACATCCTCCTGGAGCGGCAAGAATACGCCGGCCGAATCCACCAAATACACCAGAGGCAATCGGTTCTGCATGGCGATTCGCTGGGCTCGAAGCACTTTCTTGGTCGTTGCCGGAAAGAATGCCCCGGCTTTGACCGTGGCATCATTAGCGATCACGACGTGCTTGCGGCCGGCAATCGTACCGATGCCACACACCACGCCCGCGCCAGGTGCACCACCCCACTCGTCGTACATCTCCCAACCGGCCCACAGCCCGAGTTCCAGCCAAGGAGCGCATTCATCGAGCAGCAGCTTGAGCCGGTCGCGGACAAACAGCCGCTTCTTCTGGCGTTGCCGTTCGATGGCCTTGGCTCCGCCACCCAGCGCGAGCTGAGCTTCGTCCTGGGCCAACCGACGGGCTAATTCTCCGAGCGTTGCCTGAGTATCAAGAACCATTCGCTTGTATGTCCAAACCGGCCTAGTGCAGTCGTGAATTCTCGGCGGGGAGCACCGCCCCCGGGCATCGGCCGCGGGGGAAACCCAGAATTTAGCTTGCGGGGACGCGCCGGAGGAGGGGCAAAACGGTTCTTCGGTCATCGTCCTCGGCAATAGTGCAGCCCCCCAGGCACGAAGTTAGACGTGAGGCCTCTGGATAGAGGCCACCCAGCGCAGACGCGATAAATCCCCCACTGCCGGACTACGGAGCCCGTATACGGCCATTCGGAGCGACCCCACGCCTGCTGCCAAAACACCACATCTTCCAGCATCAGGCGTTGCCTCTCAACAACACGCATGGCGATGGTCCCGGGCCAGGAAAGCCCGCGGCGAGTAACCCAACTCATTTACACATCAGGACTTGCATCCATGAGCTCCGAATTCGCCGACGGCTTGGCACCTAAGCTGCTTTTCCCACCCTTCGACGCAGATCCTCAAAGCCCATCCTGTCCGACACCGAGGAGTTCCGACTTGGTCAAGAAAGTGCGAAAGCCCGTTCCGGCGAAGAGTCAAGTTTCCACCGGCACCTCGCCCGCAGCCGCCGACGACTCGGCAACGGTGCGGAAAGGCAAGAAAGCCGCCGGGAAACCCATCTTCGATGAATTCGAAGACAATGCGTCTGGCAACCAGGATTTCGAGGACGAAGAGACCGAGGGCTTCGAGGCCGTGGACGAGGCGGTCGACGCGGAGGAAGGTCTCGATGAACTGGCCGACGGCTCGGTCAGCCACATCGACGATCCGGTGCGGATGTACCTGATGCAGATGGGCGAGATCCCGCTGTTGAGCCGCGCCCAGGAGCTGGATGCCGCGCAAACGATCGAGAAGACTCGTCGCTTGTTCCGCCACAACATGCTGGCGAACGATTTCATTCTGCAAGGCGCGGTCCAACTGTTGACCAAGGTCCGCGAAGGCACCCTGCGTCTCGACCGCACGATCGAAGTCTCGGTGACGAATACCGCCGAAAAGAAGCGGATCCTGAAACGGCTAGGCCCGAACCTTGCCACGCTGAGCAAGCTGCTCCACGAAAACCAGCGCGACTTCCACTGCGTAATCCATCGCAAGAACCCGATTGGCGAACGTCGCGCCGCTTGGCAGCGATTGGTCCGTCGACGCCGTCGCGCCGTGCGTCTCGTCGAGGAGCTCAATCTTCGCACTCAGCGATTGCAACCCCTGCTCGACAAGCTGGGTGAGATCGCCAGCCGCATGGCATCGATTCGCGAGCAGCTTGCCGACCCGACGAACTACCCCTATTCGTCGCAGGACGAACTGCGACGCGAGTTGCACCAGCTCATGCGAATCACCGCCGAAAGCCAGGCCACGCTCCGGCGTCGCGTGCAGCGAACCGATTCGCTACAAAAACAATACGACGCCGCGAAGCGGGTGCTCTCGGCCGGCAATCTGCGGCTGGTGGTCTCGATCGCCAAGCGTTATCGCAATCGCGGCCTGAGCTTTCTCGACCTGATTCAGGAAGGGAACACCGGTTTGATGCGGGCCGTCGATAAGTTCGAGTGTGCCCGAGGCTTCAAATTTTCTACCTATGCCACTTGGTGGATTCGTCAGGCCATTACCCGGGCCATTGCCGATCAGAGCCGTACGATTCGCGTTCCGGTGCATATGATCGACGCAATGACGCGCGTGCGGACGGTAACGCGCGACCTGGTGCAACAGAACGGCTGCGAACCGACCGTGGAACAAACCGCGGAGGCCGCCGGTCTCTCGCTCGAAGACACGCGTTGCATCCTCAAAATGGCGCGCCAGCCGCTCTCACTCGACCAGCCCGTGGGCGATCATGACGACAGCTATTTCGGTGAATTCCTCGAAGACCATCGCGAAGACGATCCGCTGTACGACTTCAACCAGGAATCGCTCAAGAGCCGTTTGGCCGACGTCATGCAGACGCTCAACCACCGGGAACGCGAGATCCTGCGAATGCGTTACGGCCTGACCGACGGTTATGCTTATACGCTCGAAGAAGTTGGCCGCATCTTCTCGGTGACACGCGAACGCGTCCGCCAGATCGAGGCCAAGGCCGTTCGCAAATTGCAGCAGCCTTATCGCTGTCGCGGCTTGCTCGGCTTTCTAGAAAAGGCCGAACTGCCGCAGGTCGAGATTGCCCAAGAGGCCTAGAAATCGGCAGGCCGAAAAAAAGAGAAGGTGGAACGAGCGAGGCAGAGGGAAACACTATTTCCTTCTGCCTTCGTTCGTTTCGCAAGCACGTTCCCCGCGGGCGGCGGCCCCATTTGCACTGGACTACCGGCCGCGAGGGATTCGTAGCGACTCGAGCACGGCACACGTCGCGGGTGACTTGTTGAGCACGTAGAAGTGCAAACCCGGCACGCCGGCATCGACAAGTTCGCGGCACTGGCGGATCGCAAAATCGACGCCGGCCGCGAACTGCCCCTCGGCACTCTCGACCTGGGCTTCAAGAGCTTGCTGAAACGCTTGAGGTAACTGCGCGCCGCAGAGCGAGGTAATGCGCCGGATCTGCGCAAGATTAGTCACGGGTAACACGCCCGGCACGATGGGGACGCGAATACCGGCCCGCTCACAACGCTCCCGAAACCGGAAGAAGTCGGGATTGTCGTAAAAGAGCTGTGTGATTACCACGTCGGCGCCGCAGTCGACTTTGCGTTTGAGGTTTTCCAGGTCGATTTCGGCGCTAGGCGCTTCGCGATGCGTCTCTGGATAGCCGGCGACCGCGACCCCAAACTTCGGGAACTCGCGTTTGATGAGCGTAACAAGCTCATTGGCGTAGGATAATCCGCCGACGACGGGTTTGAACGAATCTTCACCCTGCGGCGGATCGCCACGCAACGCGACAATGCAGCCCACGGAGCGTTCGAGCGCGTCGCGCAGATAATCCCGCAGATCATCGACGGTCGAGCCGACACACGTCAGATGCGAGGCGACCAGGCAACCGAACTGCCGCCTTACACGTTCGACGATTTCCAGCGTTTTGTCGCGCGTGGAACCGCCCGCGCCGTAGGTACAGGTGATGTAGTCCGGGCGAAACTCGACGAGCTTTGCGACGTGGCCAAAGAGCTCTTCATCGCCAGCGCAGGTCCTGGGCGGAAACAACTCGAAGGAAAGGCCGAATCTGCCCGGTCCATAGGCGCGAGAAAGTTCGCTATCCGCCTCGACACTCATTCGATCGTTTCCGTTTCCAGGAGCATTCGCGATTGGGGATGGTCGCCAGCCGTCGACCTCAAGACCCCCAATATATCCACAACCGCGATGCCCCGAAACTCGCCGCCGCCGCATTGCTATCAGGCTGCTGAAAAAGCCAGCAGCCTGCTAGAGCGACAGCGGTTCGAGCGAGAGCGGATCGCCCGATTGCTTCCGTTCGTGTTCGGTGAGCTGATACATCGCCTTGAGCAGTTCCGCGTCGCAAGGCCGCTGCTCGACGCCGCGCCGCTCGAACATGCGCCGCTGGGTGGCCACCATGACGTCGACCGGGGCTTCGGTCACCTGGCCAAACAATCGGGCATAGTTCACAAAACTGGGAACGTTCGTGGTCACGAAGCCGTAAACCATGCTGCACACGCCGACAGTCTTGCCCGTGAAGATGCCGGTATTGATGGCCGTCTTGGCGTAGTCGCCCACGATCGCGCCGATAAACTGCATGCCGGTGGGCACCTTCTGCCCCCGGTATTCCATGTTCACCTGGCCGTAGGTGTTTTTGAGGTCGCTGTTGCAGGTGCCGGCGCCGAGGTTGATCCAGCTTCCCAGGTAACTGTGCCCCAGAAAGCCGTGATGCTGCTTATTGGTGTAGGGCTCGATGATCGAGGCCTCGACCTCGCCGCCAATCTTGGCGGTATGACCGATCGCCACGCAATCTTTGAGCGCCGCGTGTTCGATCACCCGAGCGCGGGACCCCACGTGTACGGGACCGCTCAAATAGCTGTATGGTCCAATCGACGCGCCGGTTTCCAGCACGATCGGTCCGCGGGTCGTATCCGCCACGACGTGCGTGCCGAGCGATGCGCCCTCGGCCAGAAACACGCCGTCTTCTAGTTGTTGATACGTCCCTCGGGCAATCCGCTGTTCAAGGTTTGCCGAGAGTGTCTTGAGATGATAGCGCACCACGTCGTGGGCATACTCGAACAGCGGTAATTCACCGGCCGCGGCGGGAAGCTCACCCTCGGCCAGTCGTGCCAGATCGATTGATGCGCCGGCCGGTACCAGCGCCGCGGCAACGATGTCGCCATACCGGATCACGCCGGGACGGCCACTGCGCCACCACGAGCCCAGCAACGCACCGGCCTCGCACGAGGGCGCCACGCGAGCGTTGATCCACAAAGCGGGGCCATCCGTCGCCGGAAGATCCTGCCGAACGGCCGGATAGTCGGCCGCCACGCTTGCTCGCAAATGCTCGCGAACCTGGGCATGCACCGGCACATCCCAGCCGGTGACCAGGTCAATCAGGCGCGCCGCGCCGCAACTGACGGCGAATGCCGGCTTGCCAATGGCCACCGGATCGAGCCGGCAAATGAGTTCATCTTCAAAAAGCACAATCGACATATTCGTCGACCTGGAAAGCGGGTGAACGCATGGAGAAACACGAATGAGCTCAATTGTAGCTCAAAATCTCCCGAGAAATTGACCGCTTTCCGCATAGCTTGGCACGAACGTGGCCCCCAGGCGTTGAAAAACGGCCCCCTGCCCCGCTCGACGAACATCACGGCGTACCACCCCGGCAACAGCCGAGTTACCACTGCGGAATCTCGACCCGCTCGCCACCCTTCATGGCCGACATGTGGGCGCAGATTCCCGTCATCGTCCAGTTGGCGCTGGTTATGGCGTTTGGCAGCGGCTCGCGGTCTTCGACGATCGCGCTGATGAACTCATGAGCCAGATGCGGGTGCGAGCCGCCATGGCCGCTCCCCTGGGTGAACGACAAGTGCTGCGCCTCATCGGCATCGTATACGCCTTTGGTCGTGAAGCGGCGGATACCTTCGGGCAGCCGATCGGCAAAGTTGGGCACCTTGACCCGCTCGGGCGTCTCGCCCCGGTGCAGCACGACCGGCTCGTGCTCGATCCGCGGCCACTCGAACGAAACCTTGTCAGCATAGACGTCGAAGCTTTCGATATATTGCCGTGCGGTCTCGAACAAGCTGCGCGTCACCTCAGCACAAAGCGGTGAATCGTGCATATCGAATGTCGCGGTTTCGACCGCGAATGGCGAACCGTACTTGCTCGTGAGGGCTTCGCTGATCCGGCCCGAGCCGTGGCACACGACGCTCTTGGCCAATTTGCCCGGCAGCGCCAAGCAGGGGCTCACGCAGTGCGTGGCATAGTGCATCGGTGGGAGACCTTCCCAGTAGCCGGGCCAACCGGCCATCTCTTGCTGGTGCGAACCGCGTAGAAATTGCAAGCGGCCCAGTTCGCCATTTTCGTAGAGCTGCTTCACGTACAGGAATTCGCGACTGTATACGACCGTTTCCATCATCATGTACTTCTTACCGCTTGCCCGTTGCGCAGCCACAAGATCGCGGCATTCGTCGATCGAGGTGGCCATGGGCACGGTACAAGCCACGTGCTTGCCGGCCTTCAGGCCCGCGAGGCTCTGCGGAGCATGATCCGGAATTGGGGTATTGATATGCACGGCATCAACATTCGGATCGGCCAGCACGTCTTCATATTTTTGGTAGCGCTTTTCGACACCGAACGCATCGCCAATCTGATGCAGCTTCTCGGGATTCCGCTGGCAGATCGCATACATTTCGGCATGGGGATGGTTTTGGTAGATCGGAATGAACTCGGCGCCAAATCCCAATCCAATAATCGCCACGCGAACTTTCCGCTTGCCAGCCATGATCTGCCTTGCCTGATTCGAAAATGCCTACTGTCGGAATAAATACCTGTTGCCAGACGTCCGTCGGGCGCAAAAAGCCATGCAGGCATTGCGCGTCATGAACCGGCGCCGTTCCCTATCGCAAGCAATCGATGCGATGCCGCAGTATAAGGCACGGGAATACGCTCGCCAGACCCCCTGGTTCGCAAAATTCCTAGCCGTCCGTTGAAACAAGCCATCGTGGTCATTGCAACCTCGCCAAGTACGAAGCCAAGCCTCGTACGGCTCGCAAAAGAACGACTTATGCCGCTATTTTGAGATCGCCTCCATGCGATCGCGCAGCCCGTCGCAATAGTTCAACGGATTGCTAAACAGGCTTCCGCGGCAGCAGCCCCCAAAAATCTTGGCGGAAGTCGGCTGTTTCGCGGTCAAAATAACCGGTGCGATCCGTGCAGCAGGCCACTCATTGCCGGAGTTCCCAAAGCGTCGTGAAAACCGGCCCTTGACGCAGGCCCCAAAATGCCAAACACTGGAATGCTCCATCTCACTTGCCGAAGTGGCGGAATGGCAGACGCGCCGGACTCAAAATCCGGTGCCCGCAAGGGCGTGTGGGTTCAAGTCCCACCTTCGGTACTTTCTTTTGCACAGCCACCTGACTCCACTCGTGCGTCCGGTGGCTATGCTGTTTGGCCCCCCTGGCGCATACCAGGTCTCGTGGCTCGACATCGTATCGCCATCAGCAAAACGGTTAGCGCGAGATCGCTTTTAAGATTGCCCCGCCGGGCGGAACGTCTCCTACCTCGCCCGTGACGTTGGCCAGCCCACCGGAATCGGATTGCGGCTGATAGAATAGCCGTTTCCATTCGAAGTGGCCCGAGATCTCGGAAATCGCCAGCGTCCGATCCAGGGGATTGTAGGCCACGACCATTTCCGCATCGGTCGTGCCGGTGACAATGCCGGCGCCGATGGCCGCCGGGCCAAAACGCAGCCCCAATGTCTTGCCGCTTTGTACGTCGGCAAGCGGCACACGTTCGGTAAGTTCCAACTCGTTTTTCACGCCGACCAGGCGCACCACGAGCAACTCTGGATCAGCCTCGTCGCGCAGGAACCGCAGTCCCTTGAACTGCACCGCCACACCGCGCTCGACAAGTTTCCGCGTGCCGCGCCAGAAATTGATGCTGTCGGCGGTATCCGATTCGTGGGTAGCATCGAACAGCATGAGTTGCGGCGTCTTGCCAAGGCTGTTCTTAAGGACAAACGTAACAGCCAGTTCGTCGGGCGCAAGGAGCAACAAAGGTTCCGCCGCCGTTGCGGTCGCGGAATAGACGATCGCCAAGAAACACGACGCAAGTCTGGAAATCATGCTCTTCCTATCAACAGCACTATCCCGCGCTGACCGTGGAACTCTCCTCTGCCCCTTGCCGCCAACCCCTCTCCGCCGCGCGCACGACGGTGGCACCAGGGGGCCCACAGGATAGTGTACCATTGGCCTAGTGAGTGTCAGCCTCGCGTCCGGCCTCGGCCGGGGTCTCGGGGCAACCGCCAAGGGCCGGGCGTGAGCACCCTTCAGTCCCCATTTTCGGCAAATTCGCTCCGTCATGAACGCGATTCCCAAGCTTTATGCCGACCTGGCCGCGTGGTGGCCCCTGCTCTCCCCGCTGTCGAACACGATCGACACGTCGCAGGCATCTTTTCACGTGATTCGTGGATAGAACTTTTGCGCGAGACCGGCTTTCTCCCAGAAATCGTCACGACTTGCGCGTTGACGGATGCTGGCTCGCCGCTGGAGTTGTTTCTTGCGCGACGTCCAAGTTCAGCGTGAATCGTTCGCGGTGAGCGGCTGGTCGACTTCTTGGATCAAACGTGCCACCATCTGGGCGATGCGTTCCTCGACGTCTCCCGCCCAACGCAAGGCCGGCCGGCCGTATTCATAGAGCCGCGAGCCTCCTTCATAGCCCCCTTCTTCCCAGACGCGGCGCGAGGGAATGTACGCGATCATGTCGTCCGTGTAGCCCAGCACCCAGGTTCCGTCGCCATACTCGCGTTTGAAACGCAGGGAATAATCGACGACCGACTCGGCTCCCAGGCCGATCCAATGCGTATCCTTTCCCAAACGCCAGGCGTGAACCGGGTAAGGATACTCCGCACCGAATCGCTCGCCGCGTTCAAGCTGCCGGAGCAGCCGCCGTGCCCAGCGAGACAAGATCGCATTGCCTTCGTCCGTCGCGGCTGCCAGCAGCTCCTCGCGCGAAGCGACTTCGAGATACGCCAGATCCACGTGTTCAAACGCCGTCTGCAACTCGGACTCGAGCGACAGCAAGTCCCCGGCAAGGGCCGCTTCCACACTCATGGCCAGTTGGTGTCCGTAATCTTGGCAAAGCTCGACCGTGCGGCGCGGCAACGGGTTCTGATCACCGCCGCAGGTGTTCACGAACATCGCGGCCGCGCCGGGGTATTGGGTTTCGATCTCAAGCTGCGCAAAGCCCGGGAAATCGCCGCACCAGGTATTGAAGCTCAGCGTGGTGGGATGGCAGGCATAACCGAACACGATCGCCGCCACCGCGCCATCGGGCCGCGTCACCCGAAGTACGGGCACGGCGTGATCGACCGGCCCTTGGAGCCTACCCTCGGCGATGAGTCGTGGAACGTCCTCCTCGCGATTGTGGCGCCGATTGACGGCGAAGGTGGCTTGTCCCCGACCCGTCGCAAGTTCCGCTGGCGCTAGATTCGCCAACGCCTCGCCAATCACGGCAACGGTTCGCTCAACCATCCGATCTGTGTATTCTCGCACCAACTGTTCCTGCGCGTCCTCAACCGGATAGTAATCGATCAGGTCGTCACCCAGTCGCGGCCCACAATGGTTATGCGAGAAGGTAAGCATCACTTGCCGGCGTTCGAGGCCATGCAATTTTTCGAGCTTCGCGAATACCCGATCGCTCATGCTCTTGGGCACCCCCTGAAAGTCGCTGGTGACGAGCACGGCGCGCCGGCCGAGGGCGTCTTCAAGCGCAAGCGCCTTCATCCACAGCTCGTGGAGCTTACCATCCGGAACGCGTTTCGTGCCGTAGCCGGCGAGCCAGACCGAAGTTTGGGGCGTAATGACCGTGCGTGCAACGCCGGCCTTCCAGCCGCTCGCTTGTTCGCCTGCGATCGCCCAGGAAGCCATGTCCCCAAGCGTCCAGACGATCAGAAACCAAGCGATCCTGCGATGGCGAACGCGGTTCATTCCACCTGTCCTCGCGCGCCGGCCAGTTCCTCGGCCTGCGCTTCCTGCTTGAGCTTGTGATCAATCACAAATGGCCCGAACGGCAACAACGACGCCACGCAGGCGACGATGAGCTGCTTCGTCGACCATTTGTCACATTTGGCGGCCCGCAGCGCGGCCCAGATATACAGCAGAAAGAGTCCGCCGTGAATCGAGCCGACAACTCGAACCCAGAGCGGAATTCCGACCCAATACTTGAGCGGCATGGCAATAAACAGCAACAGCAGGAACGACAAGCCTTCGGCAATCGCGATCCAACGGAAATCACGAACAGGGTCACGCAACACGGTCGGTCACCTTTCACGCAGCAGGTTGCCAGCAAATGGGGGAGACTTGGCCGGAAAGCCTCATTGTACGCAGCCGCTACGGCGAACCCAACCGGGCGAATTTCGCGCAACCGGCTGCCGTCTCTTGCGATGTGAGAGATCAACAAAAAGGCGTTGCCGAACGGGCATTCAACCACAGCCCAATGCGCAAACACAGACTTGATGCCCCCCATCGGCGATGTGGGACCTCGTCGGAGCCCTAGGGAGGGCGTCTCGTGCAGGCCCTCCTACTCTTATTCGTCTTATTCGAGCGTCTTGCTTATTCGAGCATCTTGGGAACGGGTTCGTCGGCTGGAATTGGTGGCTGCGGCAACTCCTGCCCCAGAAGAAGGTCATGGCCAATTGCGCCAAGATCGAACAATCGATTGGACCGTTTCTTCAGCGCGAAGTACACGAGATCGACATCTCCGCGGACCGAGAGCTTCTCCAGGACGCGCGCACGATGTTTGGCCACGGTTTGCACGCTGATCTCGAGCGCCGCGGCGATTTGCTTCTGCGACATCCCCATCACGATCAAGTCCATCACCTCGGCTTCGCGGTTCGTAAGCCGCGTGAGCTGCATGCGGGCGAACAGCGCTGGCGCCGCAAGTTGCAACACGCGCGTCAACAGATCGCATTCGTCCCGCGAGTAATCGACCTCGGCGTCCGCCAGGTGCATGAGCCCCAACACCTGATCGTTGTATAGAATCGGGCCGGCCAACGACCGCGCGAGCGTCACGCCGGATTCCATCGTGCGGGGTTCGTTCTCGGCAATCACGCGCTTTTCGTCCATGACCCGCATCCACAAATCACAACCGTTCGGTTGACAACGCGTCGTGGCCGATGTTCCAGCGTGAACGTGAGGGCCGATCAGGGCTCCGTCTTCATCGAACCGTACGAACCACCCGGCCATGCTTTCAAAGGCGTCGAGGGAGATCCGTAGCACGTTCGCGTAAACGACCTCATCCCCTCCGGACTCGAACGCCCGGAGCAACTTTTCCGCGGTTTGCGTCAGCCGTTGAATATTGCGCAACCGGAGAGCGGACTCCTGCTCGGCTTTTTTGCGGCGCGAGACGTCGCGCACCGAGACAACATAGCCTGTCGGCTGGTCATTCACTTCGTCTCGCGTGAGTTTGACGAAAGCTTCCATCCAGACCCAGGAGCCGTTTTTATGACGTTGCCGATGTTCGGTCACGGCCACGTCGACACGAGCTTCTCGGATATCCTTCATCATTCGCCCGAATTGTTCGACGTCGTCCGGATGGACGATCTCGCTGGCCCTCTTGCCGATGAGTTCTTCAGGTTCATAGCCGAGCAGCGTTCGAACAGCAGGCGAGATATAGAGGCGCACGCCATTCAAATCCCCCCTGACGATCGTATCGGTCGAGTTCTCCGCCAGCAGGCGAAACAGCGACTCTTGTTCGGACGCCTTGCAAACGGCGGCTTGCATCCGCAGTTGTGCGGACGCGAGCTGTGCCAATCCTTCGAGTTGCCGACATTGCTCGAGCGTGAATGCGCGAGGCGACACATCCATCAGACACAGGGCGCCAACCGGAATGTCCGGCTCCAGAAGCAGCGGAACGCCGGCATAGAATCCGATTCGAGGGGTTTCCGCGGCGGCCAGATTCGGGGGAAATCGCGAATCATTCGTGGCGTCCTCGACTACCTCGATTTGGCGCCACGGCCGCTTGCGGAACAACGGCTCGATCGCCTCTTCCCAAACATCCCGACCGTTGCCAATCGTGGCTCGCTGGCCCTCGTGGTCGACGTGGACCACCGCCCAGGGAACAGAAAACAACGAGCAGCTTGTATGACAAATCGTGTCGAACAGTCGCTCCAATGCCGAGCCTTCCGTCCATCGCATCGACGTCTCCTTCGAATAAAGCTGTCGCCGCGTGTCAAACGTCCACTCGTCAGCGCGCTCGCTCGTTGCGAAACAAAAAGCTCCCCAGCTTCGAGGCCGTCAAAATGTCCACGTCGCCGTCGCCGTCGATATCGACCGCCACCACCTGGACGCCGACACCGCTGCGCTGATCCACCAGATGCGGCACAAAGCGGGCGCCCGTCTGCGGATCCCGTTGTAATTCAAACCAATAGAGAACCGGCGCCGCCGAGGGCTCGATGTCGCCCGCAGGCCCATGCGCCCACATGCGTTTTCCGACGATCAGATCGGGCAACCCGTCGCCGTTGATGTCACCCGCGTCGAGGGCATGCGGTTGCGTGAAGGCGACACCGAACCGAGCGATATCGTCGCGCGTACCCATCACCGGGTGTTTCTGGAACGTGAGCCGATCTCGGTCGCGAACCTGCTCGAACCAGGCTAGCCCCCAACCGTGCGCGTTCATCGCCGAGATGACGTCATTGTCGCCATCGCCGTCAACGTCGTAGATCAGAATCTGCGCTCCGCCCCGATCGTCGGAAAGCTTAAATGGATGCCACGGCCAGGACTGGTTTCTGCGGGCATCGCTCGTCTCGGGCTGCTCGAACCAGCCATCGTTCAGCACCAAGTCCGGCCGGCCGTCACCGTTCAAATCGCCGACGCCCGTGCCGTGGTAAAACTCCTTCCACTCAGCAACCTCGGAAAGCGGTTGAAACTTCCACGGCGCGCGAGGCTGTTGCCAATCGGGCTCGATCCATCCCCAACGCCCTTGCCAGTGGCAGACGAGTTGCGGCCGACCGTCGCCATCGAGATCCACGAACGGGGGCGACTCGCCTTGCACGCGCTCAAATGCGTAGTGTTTCTGCCAGGGTTCGTCGCTAATGGTCACACGTGCTCCGGGATTCTCATACCAATAGGCCGGATGCAGATGCACACGGCCGATGACCAGGATATCAGGCCAGCCGTCGCCGCTAAAGTCGTGGACGAACGAGAACATGCTATCCGAAGGGCTCTTCTCCGGCGGAAGCGCGACCGGAGAATAAAATGCCCTGGCTCGGCGAAAGTCGGGGCCCTGGTACCAAAACGGCCCGGCCACGATGTCGAGTACGCCGTCGCGGTCGATGTCGCCGTAGTGAATGCCGTCGCAATAGTATTTGTCGGTAAGCACGATTCGTTCAAAACGAACGGGGCTTACCGATGGGGAATCCAGCGTTTGAGCCCAGGCAGCGGCCCCTCCGCAGAGGCCCAAGCCAAGCGCGGCAGTGAATCGCAGAAAGTTCATTGAGAAGCCTCGATCGATCGGCAAGGTACAAACCGGCAGATCCCACCATAAACTGCCCGCGTCCGGGACGAAAGCTAGCGTTGCAAGGGACGATGCCCGGCGTCGATCCGCCCACATGGTATGCCGATATTAACACTCCACTAGGCAGCCGGCGTAAGCTCGTTAAGATCAGCGGAATCTGTGTTGCCTCGGTGGACGCCGCTCGTCAAACCTATCCCCAGGAATTCAAGCATAAGGTGCCCTTCTTCCATGCTCGCGGTAGGCAAACATTCTAGCTGTCTGGCGTGTTTACTGGTGCTTGTTTCTCTGCTCCCGACATCAGCGACTGTCGCCGCCGACCCCGCCACGCCGCAGGCCGCGGCCGAGGTGCTCGACCTTCGCACGTTCCCGCGTTTGCAGGGGGCCGTTGGTAACGGCCTCCAAACGCTCGGCATTCTACTGTACGAGGCCCCTGCCGAGAGCAACGCGGCGTACGCGTTTCAAAAAGAAGCGCTGACCAAGGCTGGCTGGAAGGAACAGCCGGGCGGCTACCACGCCGGCGCCAATCACGCAGCCCAATTCAAAAAGAATGACTACACGCTGTCCGTCGGAGTGAATGCGGTCACCGGCGATCCCAAAAAAGAAGGCTGGTCGCAAGTTTCGTTGGTGAACCACGGCAATGTCGCGCCCACATCGCTGCCAGTGCCCAAGGGAATGCAGCCTTTTGGTTCGTTTGGCAGCGATGCTTCGTATCTCACCGAAGCGAAAGTTGCCGATACGGCCGACGCGACGAGCAAACTGCTCGTCGCGGCCGGCTGGGAGCCCTACGGCACCGCCGGCAACGAAGAGATGCCGATGCGGTACTTCAAGAAACACGGCATTCGCGTTATGGCCTGGGTCTCCAAAGCGCCGGCCCAAGGCAACAAGACGTTGCTACGTTACAGCACCGAGCTGCTCTCTGCCGATTTGCCGCTTCCGCCTGACGCCCCCGATCCGCGCTACGACGATGGCGACAAATCGCTGCGATTCGATTATCCGGGCGAAGACATCGCGCCACTGGTGACATTCTATCAAACGGCCCTCGCTAAATTGGGCTGGAAACCAACGACCGATAAGCCCATCATCGACGATCGACAGAGGACCGCATTTCTTATCTTCCGCAATGCCGGGGGCGACCTGATCTCGCTCGACATGCGGCATTTCACGGGGATCGTGCGCACAAAAGTCGAGTTCGACACCGCCACCGAAGTGGAGGACGAAGAGCGGCTGGCCAAGGAAGCCGTCCAGAAGAAGCTTGCCGGAGAGAAGACCGCGAAGCCCGGAGCCGAAAGTAAGCTTGCCGAAGGAGCCTCCGGTGTGGAAATGCCAGAGCTTCCTGAAACCAATGATATCGGCGCGTTGCTCAAGTCGGCGGAAAAAATGGCGGTCGACGCGATCGGCGAAGCGCGGGAGGCGGTAAAGGCGGTTCCAGGCAAAGCGAAACCAGCGGCCAAGACGCCAATCGCGGCCACACATGGCTCCACGGCCGTCGCCAATCTTGTGATGCCCGAAGGAGCCGGAGTCGAGTACACCAAGCTCACCAAGATGATCAAGGTCAGCAGTGCCGATGGTGTTCCCGCGCTGAGTCGCTTCTTTCAGGAGCGGCTTCCCGAGCAAGGCTGGACCGTGGAGCCCAATCCGCTCGTGACCGAGCACTCGGGCATTTTGAAGTTCAGCCTAGGTGAAGCGAACTTGACGATCATGATCAATGCGTCGGGCAACGGCAGCAACGCCACGCTTATGACCAAAAACCTGAACTGGGACAAGACGCCCGCGTCGCGCGCCGCGGCAAAAGTAGCTCGCAAGAAACCCTTAAGAAACGACGTTCCGGCCGAAATGCCGGAAGAGCCGGTCGGCGATAAACCAGAACGAGCCGAAGTCGAGCCGGCCGAAACCAAGCCGGCCAGACTTCGTTATGCGGCCAAGATTGCAGCCGCTGAGCAGAAGCAAGCCGGCGCTACGCTAGAAGCGGGCGGCCAGAAGTACGAATTGGCCTACGGAGTGGCCTTTCAAACACCGGACGGCGAAGACCAGCTAAGGACCGAAGTGCTGCTGTCGACCAAACCGATCAACGTCGACAAGATTGTCGCGCTGTTGAACAACGGTCAGGACGGCGGCGAGGCCCTCAGCTTCGATCCGCAACTCAAGCTTCGCTATGACGCCAACGGCAAGCTGAGCTATTTGTTCATGTATGCCGGCGGGTTGTCCGTGAATCTCGGTGGCCAAGGCGAGGACAAGCTGCCGGCCCACCTCGAGATCGAGGGAGACCGGGCCAAGGGACAAGCTCGACTCGTCGAGCGCGGCAAGCTGTTCGACAACGAATACACCTTCAACGCGCCGTTCGATGTGAAGTTGCTCGTCGGAGAACCCGTCAGTGGCGATCCAAACGTTCCCGCGCCCGCCACGGAGCCGCTCGGCGCTGAAGAGTACAACGGGCTGCCCTACCCGCTAACGACCAAGAACCGCTCGTCGAGCGGTAGCCAGTTCCGCGCGACAGCGGAAGCGACGATTCCAGCTCCTCTGGCCGCGGTGGTCGAGTTCTATCGGCGTGAGCTTACCACGCGCGGCTGGAAAGAAGATCTCCAGGCTGCGAAACTCGCCGACGACACCGCGTCGTTGGCTTTCTCTGGCGGCGAAGGCACGCTCCGGATCACACTCGCCCAACAGGGAAACGATACTCAGGCGACACTAGCGGCCCGATATCCAGCAAAGGCCAAGGCCGCGGGGATCGATCCCCAACCAGGAAAAGGGCGCTTGATTTTGGGGAACGCCGGCGATCGTGAAGCCACGATCGTGATCAACGGACAGTCTTACAAAGTCGCCGCCGGCAAGGGCGCTAAAAACCCCAAAGATGGTGTTTCGCTGCATGTGCTGCCGGGAAACTATACATTCACGGTAAAGCCCTCGGGAGTGGCCAACCAAGGCGAGAAGCTGAAGATCGCGGTCGGCGAAACTTGGGGAATCATCGCCTTACCCACGGGCGGCTACTTCGCCGATCAAGTGTACTGACGCTGATCGCGAGGCATTCCGAGACGCTCGAAGGCGACTGGAGATTCTCGGCATTAACACGCAATTCATCCGTTGCTCGATACTAAAGGTATTCAACATGCTTCGCCCCGCTCGGCTGCTCACGGCGTTATTCTCGATCGCGCTAATAAGCGCGTTCGCCACTGCCGAGGAGGACACGAAGCATCCGGATGTCGGGGCGATGCTGGACGAACTGCACTTGCTGGATCCAATCTGGCGCGGTGAAACTGTCTATCGCGAGAGCCTGATCTTCGTTCGCGATGGAGCGGGAAAGGCCGCGGTGGGAAAGCTCTTGTTTCCGGCCGAGAGGGTGTTGGCGCTGCGTCGCGCTGACCGCTCGCAGGAGTTTGAAGCGGGACGCGACTTCACGTTCGAGCCGGGTGATCGATCGCTCAAGCTCGCGCCAGAATCTCGAATCCCACAGCTTGCGACGGAAACGCTTTTTCCACCCGCCGGTTCGCCGCGTAGCATCCCGCACAAGACTGGTGACGCGACGCGCGGCGTGCTATTCGACAACCAACATTGGTTTCACGACCAGCAGGTGGAAGTCACGTATACGCACAAGCCGGTAAACTGGCAGGGCAAAATTCCCACGCTCGCCGCGCGGGAACTACCCCGAACACTCGCCCGATTACGGACGAAGCAACCGCTCACGATCGCGGTTAGCGGCGACAGCATTTCCGAGGGGTACAACGCCTCGGGCTTCAGCGGCGTGGCGCCTTGGATGCCCCCCTACCCCGAGCTGGTCGCGGCACAGCTCCGCAGGAGCTATGGCGGAGAGGTAAAGCTCGTCAATCGCGCGGTTGGCGGCTGGAACGTGCTTCGTGGCCAAGGCGATCTCGACGCCTTGTTGGCAATGCAACCCGATCTGATCATCATTGCCTATGGAATGAATGACGTCGGCGCTCGCAATCCGGCCAGCTATCGGGCCGCGATCGCCGAGATGCTCGAACGAATTCACAAGCAGAACGCTGAGACGGAGGTGATTCTGGTCGCCACGATGCTCGGCAACAGCCAATGGGTACATACGCCGCGCGAGATGTTTCGTCCTTATCGAGATGTTTTGGCGTCGTTTATCGGGCCCGGCGTCGCGCTGGCCGATCTGACCGACTTGTGGGAACAATTGCTCACTCACAAACGAGAAATCGACGTCAACGGAAATGGGGTAAACCATCCCAGCGATTTCGGCCACCGCCTGTACGCCCAGGTGATTCTCGCATTACTGGTCGATCCGCCGGCGATTGAAAAGTGACTTGAGCCAGCTTCCGATCATTTATCGCGACGACGAGCTACTGGCGCTCGACAAGCCGAGCGGGCTATTGTCCGTGCCCGGTCGTGGACCGGACTTGCAAGACTGCCTAAGCGCACGAGTGCAGGTCGAGTATCCGGGGGCGTTGGTCGTGCATCGGCTCGACCGCGATACCTCGGGTATTTTCGTCATGGCGCTCTCGCCACACGCGCAGCGCGAGCTTGGCCGACAGTTTGAACAGCGCACCGTCGACAAGCACTATGTGGCGATCGTGTACGGCATTCCATGCGATGCGGAAGGCTCGATCGAGCTACCGATTCGCAAAGACTTTGACCGGCCGCCGCGGCATATGGTCGACCGCGTCCGGGGCCGACCGGCGGTGACGCGTTATCGCGTGCTCGAGGCTGACGCGGATCGCAGCCGGCTTAAGCTCATGCCGCTGACGGGACGATCGCATCAACTTCGGATTCACCTGGCGGCCATCGGCCACCCGATCCTGGGCGATCCGCTGTATGCGGAACCGCCCGCTACACGGCTCGCTCTCCGGCTGTTGCTGCACGCCACGCGGCTGGAACTTGCGCACCCGGCCACGGGCCAGCGAATTGTCTGGGAGTCGGCCGCGCCGTTTTAGATGGACGGGTTACGATGTCTTGGCCGCCTGTTCGGCAAGCCTTAGGTTCTCGCGCATGTGCTGCGAGTTCAACGAACCAACAATCAGAGTGGAGACCGCCTGATTGGCAAGCACGAATGGAATGGCCTCGGCTGCCGGAAGCCTGCCGGCTGCGAGCCCCTTCTTGACAACGACGCCTAGCCCCGAGGTTGCGGCCGCTTCCACCGCTGCTTCCTGAAAACGATCTTGAGCGTGGTACTCGACCATGACGACATCGGCCCAGGAGATTGCGGCGAGTGTGCCTTCGGCAGTCTTCGTGGAGATCCCCACTTGGCGGACAAGGCCGCGCTCGCGCATGGCGAGCAAGGTGGGCACCGCGTCCGATTGATTGATGATCGCGAGGTCATCGCCCGAGGAGTGCACGAGCAACACGTCGAGTCGTTCGGCTCGCAGCCGACGCAAACTCTGGACGACACTGCCTTCGATTGCGCTGCGTGAGAAGTCATACGTGGACGCGGCGCCATCGAACGCCTCTCCCACCTTCGTCGAGAGCACAAATTCCCGCCGGCGATGTCCAATCGCGGCGCCGATTCGTTCTTCACTTACACCGTAGGCTGGCGCCGTGTCGATGTAGTTGACCCCCAGGTCGAGGATTTCATTAAGCAACCGTGCGATGTCGGCTTCGTCGGGCAACTCGTAGGGCGTGTGGTACTTGGTCTTTTGGTTGCGGCCGATCTTGAACGCGCCGAAGCCGATGGAACTGACCATTGGCCCCGCGGTGCCTAGCTGACGTTTTTCCATTGAAGCTCTTCTTCCCAAGGAGGCAGGGCCACACGTGGGGCTGGCCAGTGCAGCGCAGCGACCTGCCGCTGCCACGTGATTGGATCGTTCAGGCCGGCAAGTTCTATGAGTTCAACCAGCCGCCGGGTCAACAGCGGGGCCATCACCAGCTTGGTCGGCCACACGGTGAGCACGTTTCCCTCACGGATAATCTGGACATCGCCCGGCATGAGGCCGCTGGTGGTGGCGCGTTCGGCCCGATTGACGGAGAACTCGGCCCACTCCAGCCCATCATCGTGAAACCCCGGTAGTACCGCCAGCAGTTCGCGCTTCGCGTGGCTTAGAAAGTCATCGGCTTTCATCGAGATACCGTCTTCGCTGACCTGGCCACCAAGCTGCCAGACCGTGCGTCCCTGGCGATCGATCTCGCTGGTGATCGTCACTCGGGTTTTAGCGCCCTCGACGCAGTGGCCGTTCAAGCGAGGCAAGTTACCGCGAACAAGCGCCACGCGCAAGGGCCGCCGCTGCATGATCTCGGTTGCCAAGCCCAACCGAGCGCGTAACGTCGCGTTTCCTTCACCAGCGGAGAGCACCACCCACCGGCTGCGCAAACGAAGCGTTTCATCCGATCCCGGCCGACGAACAAGGATGCTTTCGGACCCCTGCTGTAGACCTCCATTTGAACTCACTTGCCACACGAGCCCGCGATTGCGCTCCGCCAATACCTCCAGCAAGCTCAGCGGATCAATCACCCGTTCTGCAAGGCGATAGACGGGTCGCGGGCACCCGGCGAGCACGGGCGGAATTTCCTGCTCATTAAATTCCACGGGCCTCACTTGCAAAGCAGCAACCGCCCCTAGCATCGAGGTCCACGACTTGAGCGACGCGCCGCGCCAAAGCGCACACCAGGGAGCTCTCAAACGCATGGCCGATAGATCGGGTTCGGCGTTTCCGGCGACGGCCGCATCCCACACCAGAGGCATCTCGCGGACCATGCGCGCCGAGGCGGATAGTAGTCCCGCGAGCGAGTATTTGAGCCCGCCGTGCAGAATGCCTTGGGCGGCAACCGTCTGACCGCTTCCCAAAGCATTGGCTTCCAACAGCACGGCTCGCACTCCGCCGCGCCGGAGCTCATCCAGGAGCCAGAGGCCCGCGCAGCCGCCTCCCCAGATGACGACGTCGCACTCGAGATCGCGGGAAGCGTCCATGCCGTTCGGACGAGAGGAATAGTGTCGTACTGGCGCAAGTTCCGTGCGGATTATACCGAGATTTCTCCGGTTCAACACTGCCCGGCGCAAGTAACCGCGCCGTTAGTTTGGGAATGCGCGTAAAATTTTGCGGCTGCTATCACGCAAGCAACCGTCGGGGTTTCACCTGCGAGCAGAACTTTGCTGCACTCCCCGCGATTGAGCAACCGAAGCAATGAGAACCGAGATCTTCCCCGTGCCTGGTCTCGATGATTTCCTCCGACGCAGCCGCTCGAACTCCCGCCATGTCCAGTCGGCACAGTTTGCGACTTCGAGGATATTGCCCGCTACACCGCGGCGCGTGGGCCTCGCTGACGCTACTCTGCGCGGGATTGCTGGCTGGTTGGTTATCGCCGGGCGCACGCGCCGCGGATACGGAGCTCAAAGAAAGCCTGCTGCTGGCGTCGAATCTGGAGGCGTTCCTACGTCAGCCGGCGTCTGACGGCGATTATTCGCAATTGGAACTGCTTGCGAGAACTCCGGCAAACGACGAGGTTCGCTTGGAGCTTCCTCCCGAAGAATCCTGGAGGTTGATTCCAAGATTTCATGCCCTCGAGGTGACGCTTCCTCGAGAAGATTTTCTCGAATTCGACACGGATCGTCCGCGGCTGACAACTTCGGCCCTGGATGCCGACGACCAACGCAGCGTGGTGGGAGGACGGCTGCTCACGACGCGCCGGTGGCGCGAGGCGGGCTGTATTGAAACAGAAGCGAGGCTGCTATGGCTGTGCGAATTCATCAAGTGCGAGGCTGCGCCGACTGCTTTTTTCTCGCCTGGCACCTCGAACGTCTTCGCTACCCAGGGTTTCAAATATGGCAGCAATTGGGCGATGGTGGGAACTCGGGTTCGATGGCAGATCGCCGAGGGGCTAAGCGTCTTCGCTGGGTACGACGCCCAGGTCAATAGCCTTGAGATGTTTCATATTGGTTCGACGGGCCTGGGTTACTCCTGGTAGACGTTATTTGCGGTGACGAATCCCAAAACCCTTTAGTCATTGAAAGTTAGGCGGCGCATCCCCGCCATTGCCGCAGACGATTCATAAGGTAGGATTATCCTAGTCTCGCTTGGACCGCGTCCAGGCAGAAGACACTGCTTGTCTGACCGGCCGTCAACCGTGGTATTGGCGGCAATGCGGATCGACGGGCATAAGACCTTGGTTTGCGGGACCGGCCACCGGTTCATCGGTCACTACCGCGTCACTCGGCACAGCAACCTCGATGCGTTTTCGTAGCCCGCCGGCCGGACAAGCTCTGCATTATGAGTAAGAACGAAAACACAAGATCGGCCGATCAAGCAACCTCACCAACCGAGCATTCACAACGTACCGACGTCAAACTGGGAGAAACGCTGGCCCACGGCGGCGCGCGTTCGCCGGGTGCGAGCTTTCCCAGCCTGGCAAACGCCGATCAGTGGATTGGCCGGCACATCGATCGCTACGAGATCCGTCGTCTGCTAGGCGCGGGCGGTATGGGAGTCGTGTTTTTGGCGCACGACACCATGATCGAGCGTGACGTCGCGCTCAAGATGTTGCCCGTAGAATTGTCGAGCGACAAGACGGCGCTTGCCAGGTTTCTTTCCGAAGCCAAAGCAGCGGGCAAGCTCGCGCATCCCAATGCCGTGGGGATCTACGAAGTCGACCGTGACGGCGATGCCTACTACCTGGTGATGGAGTACGTGGGCGGCGGGACAATCGATAGCGAACTGGAACACAACGGCGCGCTTCCGGTGTTGATTGCGACGCAAATCGCCGCCGATGCGTGCAAAGGACTCGCAGCGGCCCATCGCGTGGGCCTTGTGCATCGCGACATCAAGCCGGCCAACCTGCTACGTGCGCCCGACGGCTCGGTCAAGATCGCCGATTTCGGCCTGGCCAAGCAAACCATTGGGGCCACGATGCAGCTCACGCGCGAAGGCGCGGTAGCCGGTACCCCGTACTACATGAGCCCCGAACAGTGCGAATCGCGCCCCGTCGACGGCCGAAGCGACATCTACTCGCTGGGAGCTACCTACTACAGCCTGCTGACCGGCATGCATCCCTATCAAGAAGCCGGTAGCATCGTGCAGGTCATGTTCGCGCACGTCGGCGGTCCGCCCCTCGACCCACGAAAAACCAATCCGACCATTCCAACCGCCTGCACACAAATCGTTCAGCGAGCGATGGCTAAACAGCCAGAAGATCGTTACCAATCCGCGGATGAGATGCTGGCCGATTTAAACGCCGTGAGCGCCACATTGACCGGCGCCGCGGAGATCGCACTGCCGAGCCGGAGCGGCGCGAATCATGCAGCCGTTGCCGCGGCGAATCCGGCGAATCCATCGAAGGCGAATCGGCGCGTTTGGCTGACGGCCGCGGGGTTAGGCGCTGTGGGGCTGGCAGCGGGCGCGAGTGGTTTGGCCCTGCTGCGGGAAAGTAGCCCATACGCGCCCTCGCCCGACTCTGGCGCAAGTTCAATCCCTGCGGCCGGCCCTGCAATTCTCGTGGGAGTCCTGCATTCGCTCACCGGCAGTATGGAGGAAAGCGAGTCGCCGGTGGTCGATGCCACGTTGCTTGCGATCGACGAGCTCAATCAATCCGGAGGCGTGCTTGGCCGCCCGGTGAAAGCCCTTGTTCGAGACGGACGGTCCGATCCATCGGCATTTGCCGAGCAAGCTCGCAAGCTGCTGGTCGAGGACAAGGTATGCACGATCTTTGGCTGCTGGACCTCGGCCGCGCGCAAGACAATCGTACCGATTGTTGAACAACACGACCATTTGCTGGTCTACCCGGTGCAGTACGAAGGGCTGGAGCAGTCGCCGAACGTAGTTTATCTGGGCGCGGTGCCCAACCAGCAGATCATTCCGGCCGTTGCCTGGCTATTTGCCTTCGGACAAAAGCGAAAGTTCTTCCTGGTCGGTTCGGACTACGTTTTTCCGCGAGCGGCGAACGCGATTATTCGCGACGAACTCGACGAGCTGGGGGCAGAGATCGTTGGAGAGGAATATCTGCCGCTTGGCAGTTTCGACGTGCAGTCGGTAGTCGACAAAATCGTCAGCGCGCGTCCAGACGCGATCCTCAATACAATCAATGGCGACACGAACGTGCCATTTTTCGCAACCTTGCGTGCGGCCAAGATCACGCCCCAGGTCGTTAGCACTATTTCCTTCTCGGTGAGCGAGCAGGAAATTCGCCGCCTCGACCCGATGGCGATGGCTGGCGACTATGTTGCCTGGAACTATTTCCAATCTCTCACGAGCCCGGCAAACGAGCGGCTTGTGGCGGCGTTTCACGAGAAATACGGCCCCCAACGTTCCGTCACCGACCCCATGGAAGCGGCCTACATTGGCGTCAAGCTGTGGGCCGCCGCGGTGAATAAGGCCGGAAGTTGCGAAACGGCCAAGATTCGACAGGCGATCCGTGGCCAAACGATCGAAGCGCCGGAGGGCACGGTCACGATCGATCCTGAAACGCTGCACGCGTTCAAGACGCCTCGAATCGGCCGCATCACGGCCAACGGCGAGTTCGATATCGCGTGGGCGGACATCAAGCCAGTCCCGCCGCAACCGTTTCCCGCTTCGCGCTCGCGTGACCAATGGGAAGCGTTTCTTGGCGAGCTCTATCGCGGCTGGGGCAACGCCTGGACCGCTCCCACCAAGTAGCATTGGACGCTCTCGACTCGCTACTCAGGCCGCCTCGCAGCGTTGCTCATGGCCGCCGCCTTGGAGCAGGTCGAGAAACTCGAGTGCGCGCCGGGCATTCTCGATGCTACCGACTTGGGCGACAAATCGTCGGACCATTTGCTTCGGTTCGTCAGTTGCCGGCTTGTGCGGCAGCTTGTGTACGACGAAGCGGGGTGTCGGACCGCTCTGCATGGTCGATTCCCTCCTAGACAGCCTGTTGAAATAAGCCATCGCGGTCTACTTCAACTTCGCCAAGTGCGAAACCAAGCTCCGCGCGACTCGCAAAACAACGACATACATCGTTATTTTGGGATCGCATCCATGCGATCGTGTCGCGTGCCGCCGCTTTTATAGCTATCGGACGCGGCATGCCGCCAACCGCTGTCAAACGTTGCAGCCAGTGCCACGCTAGCAATGCCAGCGGCACTGCACAGCCGTCGCAGGCGATAGAGTTCACCTTTTACCAGTGGGCCGACCACGATATTCTCCCTCGTCCCGTGACCGCCTTACGCACCCCCCCATTCCTCGCGGTTCCCGAGCCGCGACCACGCCATGCTCCCCGAGTCGTCAACAGGCCGCCGGTGGTTCGAGATCAGCGGGCAATTGCTCGTGGTCTATAGCGTGCTGGTGTTCTATATCGAAGCGGAGCTTGTCTCGCGAGGCTCGCCGCATGTCGCCAGCAGCTTCTGGCTGTGGAACGAGCGAGCATTGCTCGCACTCTTCTGTGGCGAGTACGCCTTTCGCTGGGCTCACGCGCAGAACCGGCTGCGTTACCCATTTACTCTGCTGGCGTTTATCGACCTGGTCGCCATCGTGCCATCGCTGTTCGGGCTGACCGTCGGGCTACGTTCGCTCAAGCTGGTGCGGCTATTGCCGTTGCTGTGGATGCTCAAGCTCTACCGCTACGACGACGCACTGCAGCGCGTGATGCACGGCTTTCGCCGCGTGCGCCGCGAATTGGGGGTTGTCGGCTTCGTCACCGGAATCGTGCTCATCGCCAGCTCGATGGCGATGTATGAACTCGAACGCGGCGCACAGCCGGAAAAGTTCGGCCGCCTGAGTGACGCCGTGTGGTGGGCATTCGTCACGCTCACGACCGTCGGCTATGGAGATCTCTATCCGATCACGATTCCAGGGCGGCTCGTAGCGGCCGGCACGATGCTCGTAGGCATCGGAGTCCTGGGGACATTCATCAGCCTCATTGGCAGCTCCTTTCTCACCAGCATGCGCAGCGACTCGGCGATTCGTAGCGCCGCCCCGCATTCCATACTCGAGCCGCCCGACCAGCCTTACCGAAAAGCCGGTTAAGCCGATTATGCCACCGCCGGGCGGGAGCTATCCTTGCATGTTTCGCATCCTCTTTGCCATCCCGCGTCCCCGACCAGCTTTCTCGCCGCGCAATGACTCCTAAGCAACGAGCGACCGCCAAACGCTGGTTCGAGTATTTCGCCCAGGCGATGGTCTTCTACAGCATCCTGACGCTGTTCATGGAGGCCGAAACTCAGGTGACCGACGCGGGTTTCAACTTCTGGCGCCGAAACGAGCGGATGCTGCTGCTCTGGTTCACGGCCGAGTATTTCATTCGCTGGGCACTTGCCCCGAATCGAACGCGCTATCCGATATCGCTGCTGGGCATCATCGATCTGCTGGCCATCCTGCCGGTAATCGTCGGCCCGATGACAAGCTTCCGTTCGCTGAAACTATTGCGCGCGCTGTTGATGCTGCGACTGCTCAAGCTGTATCGCTACCATCGCGCGTTGCAAAATGTGCTGCACGGATTTCATCGCGTGAGGCACGAACTTGCCGTGGTGAGCTTCGTGGCTGTCGTCGTATTGTTTTCCAGTTCGCTGGCCATGTACGAGTTCGAGCACGAGTTCCAGCCGGTGGCGTACAAGCATATGTGGGACTCGATCTGGTGGTCGTTCGTCACGCTAACCACGGTCGGCTACGGCGACATCGTGCCGGTGACCGTGGGAGGACGCCTGGTGGGAATCGTGACGATGGTCATCGGGATCGGCATTTTCGGAACATTCATCAGTCTGATCGGCAGTTCGTTCTTGACCACGATGCGCGAAGAGGACGAGGCCGCACACCAAGGCCGGGTTCTCGGTGAGCCGGAAGAGGAAGCTCCCTGGTCCCGACCGGCCGCTGAAGACCCCACGCTCGGCGACATGCCGGGCTGATTCTCGCTCCGAGTGGGGTGGTGAGCTCTTCCCATCAAATCGCCACAGGTTCCGGCGGAGGCACCTTGCCGTCGAGCAAGCAGCTCACGTTCAGGTCGCCCATCACGTTGATCGCCGTGCGCGAACGGTCGAGAAACCAGTCGACCGTAAGCAGGATCGCGATGTACTCGACCGGCAATCCCACGGCGTTGAACACCAGGGTCATGGTAACCAGCCCGGCCTCGGGAATGCCGGCCGCACCGACCGAGGCCACGACCGACGTCAAAACCACCATAAACTGCTGGCCAATCGTGAGCTGCATGCCAAGCAGTTGTGCCACGAACAGCGCGGACATCGCTTCGTATAGCGCCGTGCCGTCGTTGTTGAAGTTGGCGCCCACCAGCGCCCCGAGCGTGGCCGATTCCTCGCGCACGCCCACGTTCTTGCGAAGGCAGGCGTACGTCACCGGCATCGTGGCGGTCGAGCTGCTGGTCGAGAAGGCCATCACCAGGGCATCCCGCGTGCCGCGGAGCAGATCGCGCGGACGGACCCAGCTTCCCAGGCGAATCCGCACCAGGTAGTACGTCGCCTGAAGCGCGAGCGCGATAAGCACGGCGAACACGAACCCGCCCAGCGCGATGAACTTGCTGAAGCCGCTGGTGCCGATGATGCTGGCCACGATGCCCAGCACGGCCAGTGGAATGACGTCGATGACCCAGTGCAGGATGATCACCAGGCTCGCGAGTGCGACCTCCACGAGATCATCGACGGTGTTGAGCTGATGGTGCCGCAAACGGCGCAGCGCAACGCCAAAACTCACCGCCAGAAAGATTACCGAGAGCACGCTGCCGCCGTCGCCGAGCGGCCCGACGATACTCTTGGGCACGTTCTCTAGAAACATCGAGAGCGGAGCTTTCGGCTGCTCGGTTTTTACGCCTTCCTCGACCGGCGGTGCGCCGGCTTGGACCCAGCGTCCCGGCTGAATGATGTTGGCCACCAGGAGCCCGATGCTGATCGCCACGAGCGTATTCAGCACAAGCAGGAAAGCCAACCGGCCGGCCTTGCGCCCGCCGATTTCGGCCCGCATCAGGGCCTGAACGATCGCCAGCAGAATCAGGGGCGGCGCGAGGGCCCCCAGCACGCGCAGCACGAGCTGGCTCGGAAGCTGGAGCGCTTGGGCATGCTCGCCCAGCGCCAGTCCCAGCAGCACGCCAAGCACTACGGCCCCTACGATCCGCAAATACAGCGGCCAGCTTTGCCAGCGCTGCCACATTCCCGGCCGTACGGCCGCCTGGTCCAACGAACGGTCTGAATCCTCGGGCGAAAACTGCAACGTATACTCCAGGTATCGGGGGAACTCGCTAACCGGCGCACGCAGGCCGCGATCTTCCCAATCGATGGCGTGCGGCCCCCCCAGTTTTCGCTAAGCGGACCGCCGCTCGCAAGTCAAATTCGTCTGCCGAGCGCTCGAAGCACGGCGATTTCCCTCGAGGTTCATCCGATGAGCTGGAGTTCCAGCGGCCAGCCGCACCCCCAAACCACGCTCGTTACCAACCCCATGGTGACCACGAGTTGGGAACTGCCCGGCTATCGCGTCGTGCGCAACCTGGGCGTGGTTCGCGGCGTGACAGTGCGTTCTCGGAGCGTGGTGGGCAATTTCGCCGCCAGCCTGCAATCGCTCTTGGGCGGAAACATCTCGATATTAACAACCCTTTGTGAACAGGCTCGGGCCGAAGCCTTCGACTTGATGTTGCAACATGCGAACGCGATGGGCGCGAACGCCGTGATCAACATGCGTTACGACGCGACCGAGATCATGACCGGCGCTACCGAAGTCTTGGCCTATGGAACAGCCGTCGTCGTGGAGCAAGAATAAAATGGCAACCGTGAACCCACACTGCTCAAATATCTCCATGGTCGATCGACCGACATTGCACCCGCACGTGCCGCTTACTCGGCTGGCGCCGCAGACGCCACTGCCGCCGTACGCTTATGTGCCCGGGCGGTTTCCCCATCCGGTGCGCGATCCGGCCGGTCATAGTCATGGCCATAGCCTGCGGGAGTGCGGTGCGATCGACGCCACCCGCTGGCAAACGTCGCACGAGTACTTGCTCGGCTGCGACCTGTTCAATCACGGCTACTACTGGGAAGCTCACGAAACCTGGGAAGGCCTGTGGAACGCCTGCGGCCGGCGCGGCGTCGAGGCCGACTTTCTCAAGGGCCTGATCAAGCTGGCCGCGGCCGGCGTGAAAGTGCGCGAAGGCCGGCCCGAGGGCGTTGCCCGACACGGCAGCCGGGCCGGCGCGCTGTTTCGCGACGTGCGGGCTGTGGCTGGCCAAAAGCGGTACCTGGGCCTGGACCTCGATACGCTGATCGGGTTCGCCGATCGGCTTACGCGGCGGCCCGCCCTGCCGACCGACGACGACGCGGCCGTCGAGATCGTGTTCTCGACGCGGCTGCTACCGACGGCGTGAAGTGCTGAGCAGGATCCGAATTTTCAAAGAACAGGTAGTGAGTAGTAGTCAGTGACCAGTGGTCAGTGGCTAGAAATGCAGTGAACGCTTTCCAACTCTAGCCACTGATCACTGACCACTACTCCGCTGCCGGTTTTTTTCAGAAGTTGAAAATAGTGCCACGGGCGCGGGTTGTTTCTTGTTGTGGATGTCCAGGAGCGCGCACGCGCATCGCTTCGCAGCCACAATTGATCTCTACAGAGGGGTGTCGATCGCATGTATCTTCACTCGTTTGACAGTGGCGTTTGCGGCGCTGCGCAGGTGGTTGGTTCGTTGCGTTCGTGAAAGAGAATCCATCGA
>CAZRCI010000021.1:0-89324 GCA_964598535.1 uncultured Planctomycetaceae bacterium
CTCGCGGCCGGGCGCAATCCATTGCAGGCGCTGTACTACATTCAGGCGGAAAGCGATGAAATGAACACGGTCCTCTCTCAGGTGCCACAGGCCGATAAGCTGATGGAAGGCAACCGTCTGGCGTCCGTGAAGGCGCCGCAGCAACAGCCTCAAAATCAGCCTGCGGGGGTGCAGGTGATGCTTGTCGCCCCGGTCGACGCAGCCGCGCCGGCCCGCTGATCGTGTTCCGCGCGGCCCGCAAAATCGCGCTACCCTGGGCATTGCTTGCCAGCGGCGGTAAACTTTGGCGGTTGTCCGTTCTTTTCTGTCCACAGGCGGGCAACCATTGGCACGCCATCGCAAGCCGCTTCGGAGGAATTCCGTACGATGTCCACCACAATCCGCGTCCGGACCAATGGGCCCTTCCTGGTCGAAGGCCCTGTGACGATTATCGACGCCAACGGAAACGTGTTTCCGATCAATTCCGACAAGCCGGCGGTGGCGTTGTGCCGCTGCGGCCAGTCGAGCCGGCGTCCGTTTTGCGATGGCACGCACAACCGCTGCGGATTCGTGTCCGCGGAGTTGGCGCCCGAGGCGCCGCAATAGCCGGCCGCTGACAAGTTTTCCCCAATCCGCGCGGTGGATCTCAACCGCTATGGGTGGACGCGAAACCTTAACGTACGTGCCGCTTAAGCCGAGCGAAGCGCCAGCATTTCTCGCTCTAGACCGCGCTCGTTGCTAGGGTGGCCACCGGCCCTGCGATAGAATTGCATCGGTGACGAGTTCGTCGGCCGAGAGAATCGGCGGCGTGCTACGCCCGTCTTCCGATATCATTTCTCCAGTCAGGTGGCAACCGCGACGCATGGATTCTGCGCTGATCGATTCGACGAGTGAACAATTCCTGGGCCAATGGAAACGGCTGGTTAGTACCACCAACTGGGAAAAAGGTGAAATCATTCTCAGTTGGCGGCAGGCGCTAATCGACGCCGAGGCGCCGGTTTCGGACTACTCCGATGAGGCCTGGAGCCGCCGGGTGGGAAACGTCACACCTCAGCACGTGGGACGCCTACGCCGCGTCTATGAGCGGTTCGGCAACGTCCGAGAGGAGTATCGGGGGTTGTTTTGGAGCCATTTCCAGGCAGCGCTCGATTGGGAGGACGCCGAACTCTGGCTCGAGGGAGCCGTGCAGAACGACTGGTCCATCTCGGAGATGCGACACAAACGCTGGGAGACTCGCGGCGCGCTGGCCGAAGAGGAGCCAACCGCCGAGGACGCTTCGGCCGAGGTTCCCTGGGACGAGGATTCAGAAGCCGAGGATGCTGGGGAAGTGACGACCGGCACCATGGAAACCGCTCACGATCCCGAGCGCGGGGAAGCGTCTGCCGACCGATCTGACGACGATGAAGATGAGTCGTCCGACTCGGACGAAGATGACGTCGAGGCTGGCGGCTATGCCAGTGGCGCCGCGGCCAGCAGCACGCCCGTGCGTCCGTTCGCCGCCCTGCCGCCTTTGCCTTCCGACGTCAACGACGCCTTCGAGGCGTACAAGCTTTGTATTCTGCGTCACAAGATGGGCGGCTGGCAGGACATTTCGCTCGACGACATGGTGATGAGCCTCGAAGCGCTCAAGCAACTGGCGATTGCGCCGCCCGAGCTGTAAGGCGTTACCGCCAGGTAGCGAAATTCGGGACATCGACGACTCGGGCGACACTTGGCGAATTTAGCAAAGCGGGCAGCCGCAATGGCTGGTGTCATTTCACGATCAGCTTTTGGCCGCGTACAACTCGGCGTACTCAAGCACCCAGCGATCGGCCTGATCCATCAGGAGCGGCAAATCGGCCTCCATGAGCCGCTGATACTGAGCCCGGTGAAACAGCTCGCGATTGCGAATCGTTCCCTTGGCATTGAGGTCCAGCACGTGCGACGTGGAAAATGGCCGCACGACGAGCTCCAAGCGGCTGAACAGGCTGCTGCGCCGGCCGTCGACCAGTGAGAAATCGTCGCGATTGATCGCCCCTCCCCAACCGCGGTCACCGACCATGGTTTCGTAGCGAAAGCCCGGGAAATGCCGAACGAGCTCCCGCAGGCATTGCTCGATATGATCGGAAAGTTCCAGCCGGTATTGGGAATGCAGTCGCCGAAATTCTTCCTCGGTGGTTGCTTGCTCGGCTCGGGCGCGTGCCTCTGCGTCGCTGGACCGTTGGCCCCGCTGGATGGCGCGTTCGAGTCGTTCTTTAAAGTCCATGAGCAAGCTTGAGGGACGGCTTGGCAAGCCAGCCCATCTTGACGATCGGCTTCGGCATTACGATTCGGATTCCGGAGGCGAATCCTGCGGCTCTTCCTTCATCTCAAAGAATTGTTTCAAATCGCCGAACGTCCGCATAGGGGTTTTGCCGGATTTCATCTCCGGCGTGAGCGGGGCGAGCGGAGCCGATTTCTTACCGCCGGAACGCTGTTTGAACTTCGAGCGTGACCGGTTCTCCTGTCCGTCGTGCTTTTGCGCAGGGCGACGCGCGCGCTGACCTTGTTGCTGGCGGCGCTGTGGAGGGCCAGGCCGGCGTCCGGGCGCGGGGGCATTGTCGGCCGGGGGCGCCGCGCTCTCCCCGGGCGTGGCGACCGCTTCGCTCGCGTCGGGCTTCTCGCGCCGGTCTTTGCGTTTCTTGGGCGAAGTTCGTTCCGAGCCGGGAGGGATCATCGACAACGAAACGCGCCGCCGCGTCTTGTCGACTTCGTGTACCCAGACCTTCACCACGTCGCCGACGGACACCACCTCGTGGGGGTCGCGCACATATTTATTGGCGAGCTGGCTGATGTGGACGAGCCCCGTGTCGTGCAGGCCGATGTCCACGAATGCGCCGAAGTCGACCACGTTCAGTACGGTGCCCTGCAGTTCCATACCAGCGGTCAGATCGTCGAGCTTGATAACGCCCTTCTTGAAAATGGGAAGGGGCAAATCATCGCGAGGGTCGCGCCCCGGGCGAACGAGCTGGCTGAGGATGTCTTTCAACAGCATCGCCCCGGCGTCGAATTGCGCGGCCATGGTTTCGAGCTGTACCTGGGCGGCCCGTTCGGCGAGCTGCGCGGCGGTGTCCTTTTGCGCCAGGTCGGTCAGACCGCCATCGAGCTGCTGGAGTACCTGGCTGGCGAGTTCGTAGCTCTCCGGATGAATCCAGGTGGCATCCAGGGGATTGTCGCCGCCAGAGATTTTCAGGAAGCCCGCGGCTTGCACAAAAGCCGATTCGCCGAAACCGGGAACCTCCTTGAGTTGTTCGCGGCTTCTGAACGGGCCCTGTTGCGTGCGGTAGTCGTACAGGCGTCTTGCGGTGAGCTGGTTCAGGCCAGAAACATAGCGCAGCAAGGCGGGGCTGGCCGTGTTCAGGTCTACGCCGACATAATTCACGCACGATTCGACCACCGCGTCGAGCGAGGCTCGCAGGTGCTTGGCCTTAACGTCGTGCTGGTACATGCCAACGCCGATACTCGCCGGATCGATTTTCACCAGCTCGCTGAGCGGATCTTGAAGGCGGCGTCCGATGGAAATCGCGCCGCGCAACGTCGCGTCGTACTCGGGAAACTCCTCGCGCCCCAGCGGGCTCGTCGAATAGACGCTGGCGCCGGCTTCGTTGACGATGACGTAGGCGGCTCCCTTGTCGGCCAGCTCGGCGGAGAGAAGGTCGGAAATGAGCTCTTCGGTTTCACGGCAGGCGGTGCCGTTGCCGATGGCGATCAGGCTCAACGCGTGCGTGGCGACAAGCTCGGCCAACTTCTCACGTCCCTGCTGCTTTCGCTCGGTCTTGCCGACGACATGAATCACCGCCTGATCCAGCAGGTTTCCAAACTCATCGAGAGCGGCCAGCTTACAGCCGCTCTTGAAGCCGGGGTCAATGGCCAGCACGCGCCGCCCGCAGACCGGTTTCTGAAGCAGAAGGTTGCGCAGGTTACGGGCAAACACTTCCACGGCATGGGCTTCTGCCCAGTCGGTCAGTTCGCGGCGAACCTCTCGCTCGAGGCTCGGATATACCAGCCGCGTGAGCGCATCGCGTCCGCAGCCGCGAATGAAGTCCAGGTGGGGGTGATCCGCTGGACAAACCGCCTCGTCGACGAGGGCTTGCATCGCCTCCAGGTCGGCTTCGACCTTGACCCGCAGTGCCTTGGCCTTTTCGCCGCGGTTAATCGCCAGGACGCGATGCTCGGGCACTTTTTGAATCGCATCGCTGAATTCAAAATAGTCGCGAAACCCTTGGGCGATCTTGTCGTCCGCTTCACCGCGCGAGCAGACGAGCTTGCCGCTGCGGTTGAGCAGTTGTCGGAGCTTCTGCCTCAGGTCCGCGCGTTCGCTGATCAATTCCGCAAGGATATGTCCTACGCCCAACAGCACGTCGGCCGTGCTGGCAAGTCCCTTGTCGGGGTTTATGAAGTCGGTAGCTCGAACGTCCAGGTCGGTTGCCGATAGCGAGGCTGTCAGTACTTCTTCGGCTAGCGGTTCCAGGCCGCGTTCGCGGGCCGCCGTGGCCAAGGTCTGCTTTTTGGGCTTATAAGGCAGGTACAAATCTTCCAGCCGCTTGGTGCTGCCGGCGGCCTCGATCTCGGCGGCCAGTTCTGGTGTCAGCTTTCCTTGCGACTCGATCGAGCGCAGGATCGTCTGCTTGCGTTCAGCCAACAGGCGAAGCTTGACCAGCCGCGATTCGATGGCCCGGATCTGCTCCTCGTCGAGACCACCAGTCTGGTCCTTGCGGTAGCGGGTGATGAAAGGCACCGTGTTGCCAGCATCCAGCAACTCGACGACGCTTTCAATCTGGCGCAACGAGAGGTGTAAAGCCTGGGCCACCGGTCTCAGATCGATGGCAATCGTGTTGCTAGCCATGCAGAGTAGGGCGTCAGTGGCGTGAGAGTTTTTGACGCAAAGTTTTTATAGGTGCCAAGTTGCTGATCTGGCAATCTAGCGCTTGCCCCTATATTTGTCAAGGATGATGCCTCGATTGCAGGACGCGAGCTTCCTAGACCTCCCAGTACGCCCTGGTTGCGAGGGCGAGCTATGCTAAGCGTGCTTCACGGTTTTTTCGGGGAGTCGTGAAAAAACGGCACTGCCCGACAAATAGATCAAACCCTTGCCATTCGGTTTGCCGATATCTGTGTCACAAGGGCGGGCATCGATAGCATGCACCTGCATGCGCGAGTCTCCGCAAAACGCTCCGGGAGTCGGGGCGAGCGGAGAACCCAACTCGTTACCACGAAGCCCTCAGACGTAAGGAAACGTCCACATGGCTCGCAGCCACTTGCGTGTGTACTACGGTCCGCAGAGCGAAGTAACTGCCGCTGTTACCACGGCCAAGAACACTCGGGACGAAGTCACGGTCCCGTTGGGAGAGATCCTCCCGCTACTGGCCGATGCGGTTCGCAATGAACGGACCTGGCTCCGCGACTTCGACAGCGACGAGGTGACCATCTCGACCGACCTTTACGAGGTGATCCTCGCCTATCAGCACTACCGCCGGCCTTCGGCCTGAGGCCCCCGGCGACGCCGCGTCGTCCAAGTAATAATCTGAAACCCAATCGGCCCGAGACTCGCGATTATCGAGTCTCGGGCCGATTTTTTTGCGCCGTGAACTGGGGGGGCTCCGATTCGCGGCTGCTCGCATCCGCGGCGCAGATATAATAATAGTTAGAATGTGCCTATCGCCCACATGGCATGGAATTGAGAATTATCAATCGAGAACAAGAAAGAGGGACTCGGAGTGGCGGACTCCAAACGACCAGCATCCCGTGGCCAAACCAGTTCCGAACCAATCGCCGAAGCGGCCCAGGCCGCTGAAGATGCCGTTCGTGATCTCGAACGAAGCCTGGATACGGCCAACGGGCAACTCTCCGAGGCCGATCGCTCGCGTGTCGTCGATCTCATCGATCAAATCAAAGAGTCGGCCGATAAGCTTGCCGTCGACAAAACGTCTCGCGGCGATCTGAAGATTCTGAGTCGCACGCTGCGAGAATTGCGTTATGCGTTTAAGGTCTTCACGCCCTATCGCATGCGGCGAAAGGTTACGGTGTTCGGCTCCGCGCGCACCCGTCCAGACGAAGCGACCTATCAGCAGGCGGTGCTGCTCGGCCGAGCGATGGCTGCCGAGAGTTGGCTGGTCGTAACCGGCGCGGCGAGCGGCATTATGGAAGCGGGACACGTCGGCGCCGGCCGCGAGCACTCGATGGGTTTGAACATCATGCTCCCCTTCGAGCAGTATGCCAACCCTGTGATCGCTGGTGATACGAAGCTCGTGCACATGAAGTATTTCTTTACGCGCAAGCTCATGTTCGTCAAAGAGTGCGACGCCGTCGTCTGCCTGCCAGGTGGCTTTGGCACGCTCGACGAAGGGCTTGAAGTGCTAACGCTGCTTCAGACAGGAAAACGCGACATGGTGCCAGTCGTTTTCCTGGATGCTCCCGGGGGCAAGTTCTGGTGCGAGTTTCAGCATTTCATCGAGAAGCGGCTGCTCGGCGATGGCATGATTTCGCCGGATGATCTGTCGCTGTATAAGCTTACGGATAGCGTCGAGGAAGCGGTCAAAGAGATCCTGCAGTTCTTTAAGGTCTACCACAGCATGCGGTACGTAAAGAATAAGCTGGTCTTCCGCTTGCAAGAGGCTCCTGGCGAGCAGCTTTTGGCCGATATCAACGCGCACTTCGCAGATATTCTCAATGGCGGTGAATTCGTCGTCAGTGGGCCGTTGTCTGAAGAGAAGGACGAACCGCTGCTGGCCGAGTTTCCGCGGTTGGCTTTCCGCTTCAATCGCCGCAGCCTCGGACGGCTGCGACAGCTAATCGATGCCTTGAACCGGGGAAGCGTCGAGATCCCTGCCTAAAGGCGGGCGATTCGTGAGCCTGCGACTCCTGGATTGGGCAGCCGAACATGCAGGCTCTGCAACGCGATGCAGCCCTGTTAATCGATCGGTACGATTTCACCAGACGCCGCGTGGTAGCCTGTCAGGTCGGCTAATTGACCACGGTAGCGCGGCCCCCGAATCACGGCGAGCAGTGCTCGCATGCGGGGATCGTTCTCGAATGACTCGGGGTAGCACAGATCGTAGGCTTCGGTGCGGACGTGCAAGAATTCGAGCGAAGCCTCTTCTCCCACCAGCCGCAAGCAGATGCCCGCGTCTGCCCATCCCGCGCGAACGGCCTCAGCGACGCCGCGGTGATCGAGCGCGATCCGGCGGGGGGCGGCGCTCGCTCCGAGCACTTCCTCGAAGCACTGTCGCGCGCCTGACCCTGGCTCGCGGCCAACCCATTGGAATCGCGCGCGCCGAGCGGCGTCTGAAGAAGCAAGCGTCCGCCCTGCCGCGGTGACAATGCCTTCGTCCCAGGTCGCCACGCGAACAAGTCGGTAGCCGCTGCCAAGCATCTCGCCCGCGACCGTGCCATTGGTGTCGGTGCCAGCCGCCCCCAGGTGTACGCCCGCGACATGCACCTGTTGTTCACGAAGCAGGCCAAGCGCAGCGCGGCTTGAACGAACGAGTGGTAGCACACGCAGGCCACTCTCGCGAGCCAACTCGACGCACAGAAGGCCAACGGCCGGGTCGCAAGTGGCCAGAACCAGCGTCTCAGGGGGCGATTCGACGCGGGCGGCGGCTGTCTTGCCGTCGAATACCCCGTCATGGGGCAGCGTGCCGGCATAGGTCGGTTCGACCGGATAAAGCCACAAGCGTCCGGAGACCTCGGCTTGCCAATAGCGCGCCGGAAACCGTTGCGGTTGCCAGGCCCAGGTAGGCTCGACAGCGGCGGCGGCGTCCAGTCGGAACAAGTCTTCGACCCGGCAGTCGAGGGCCGCGGCCAGTGCCAGTGCTGCCGCCGTGCTGGGGATCAAACGTCCGGTCTCAATGGCACTTACGCTCGCTCGGGCAATCGTCGCCAGGTCCGCTAGCTGCTGTTGGGACCAGCCCCGGGCAACGCGCCGCTCACGAACGAGATTTTTTAAGACCGGGGTGTTTGACATGATCCTGTCATTATTGAGATACTATCGTGCCCGTGGCAATTAAATTGATCGGTTACTAGGCCATTTTGCAACCTCAGAGGAACTCACCAACGATGATTCTCAAACGCGCTGCAATCGCAGTCTTGAGCGGCTTGTTACTCGTTTCCCCGGCCCTTGCCGAGAGCCTGAGCCTCGGCCCTTCCCAGGATAACACGCTCATCCAGCAAACGGACTCTTACTTGCAGCGAAGCAATGGTCAGGGCGATATTTTCGCGGGCCGGACAAATCAGGATGGACAAGGGGCAGCGACGATCAGTCTTCGTCGCGGTTTGATCCAGTTCGACTTGTCCAGCATTCCTGACGGCTCGATCATCACGGGGGCAACGCTTACGATGCACGACGTCCGAGGCTTGAATGGCAACCGGATTGTCTCGCTGCATCGTGCGCTGGCCGACTGGGGCGAAGGGGCCTCTCATCAAGATGGCGGAATGGGAGCTCCGGCCGAGGAAAATGACGCCACTTGGTTGTACCGCTTCTACAATGCGGACGATCCTACTTCGAGCCCGAAATGGAACACGCCCGGTGGCGATTTTTCGCCGATCGTAAGCGCATCGACGGTGGTTTATCAAAACACCGGAACGGATGAGCAGTGGTTCAGTTGGTCGGATGCCGGGATGATTGCGGATTTGCAGTTCTGGTTGGACAATCCCTTGCAAAACTTCGGTTGGTTGGTGCAAGGCGATGAAAGCATGGGGCAAACGGCCAAGCGGTTCAGTGGTAGTACGTCCGACTATCCACCGGTGCTCGAGATCACCTATCAAGTGGTCCCAGAACCGTCGAGCGTTGCATTGCTGGCAATGGCTCTCCTCGGTCTGGCAATTGCCCGCAAACGGTGGTAATTCGCGCCAAACTGCTCGGATCGTGTCATGGTCGACCGTGCAATGAGCCAGCGCTTCTCGCGAGGGAGAATTCGCAACCGCGGATTCTCCCTCGTGGAGTTACTGGTGGTCATCGCGCTGATCGGCATTCTGCTTGCGCTCTTGTTGCCTGCCGTGCAGGCCTCACGTGAGGCATCCCGCCGCGCGCAATGCGCCAGCCAGTTGCGGCAGCTCGGCATCGCCGCCCAAGGATTCGTCGATGCACAACGGCATTTCCCGCCAGGCCTTCAGCAATGGTATTTCAACTCCGCGGTTTCCCATCGGGGCATTCCCCTGTTCGCGTTCTTGCTACCCCATCTGGAAGAAGCCAACGTGTTGGTGAATTGGGACTATGACGATCCGATCAACAATGCCAGCCGTGGCGCGGAGTCGAACACCGCGGTCGTGTTGCCGCTGCTGATCTGCCCCTCCGATCAAATCGACGTGAACCCGATTGTGATGGCCAGCCGCAACTGGCATTACGCTTTGACCAGCTATGGCGGGAACGGCGGAAGCCGGGCCTATTTTCCCGAACGCGCTATCACCGATGGGATGTTTCATACGACGGGCGAGGCCTCGGAGCCAAAGCGCTATCAGCAACCGGTCGTGCCGCGGCAGGTGTCCGACGGCCTCAGCCGCACGCTGCTGTTCGGCGAGCGCTATCACGACGACCCGAACTATCTGACGTTCAATGCCGCCGGTTGGGGCGAGCCGCTGAAGGAGTGGGGATGGTGGGGCGCGTCAACCAGCCGCAAAATGATCGGCCATGTCACGTTGAGCGCCTTTGCTCCTCTCAATTATCAATTGCCGTTTGCTTATGGAGATCGCGCAGGCAAAACACCCCCGGCCGACGGCTTCGCTCAGTTTCAAGAACACTATGTCGACCTGCGCATCGCAGCCTATGGCAGCGGGCACCCAGCAGGTGCTAATCTCGGCTTTGCCGATGGCAGCGCGAGATTTGTTCACGATACGATCGACCCTATGGTGCTTCGAGCACTTAGCACCCGGGCCGGCAATGAAATTAGCGGCGAAGAAAAGTAATCCTCTGGTGAGCGAAGAATTTATGCACAACTTCTGGACTACAAATCCCGTGTTGGGCCGTGCCTCACGGTGGTGGAACTCGTCGTGGTCGACTACTCCCACGTCGACTACTCCCGCGTCGGTTACCTCGCGCGAACTGGCGATCCTACTCGTCCTAGGCTTCGTCGCTGCGGTAGCGACAAGCGCGGGTAACCTTGGGATCTCGCTCCCGGGGCACGCGATCTTGCGTGGAACCTTGCCTCTGATGCTGGGGATTAGCCTCGTTCCACGGCGTGGGAGTGGCACGGTCATGAGCATGGCCGCCATGATCTTGGTGGCGGTGATTCGCCTCGCCGGCGTTGGCCAGTGGAATCCTGCTTCGGTGACGGGGCTCATTTGCCTGGGCCCGGCGCTCGATCTCGCCTTTGTGAGCGCACGGTCGGGGCGCAGCATCTATGCGTTGGCTGCGATTGCCGGCGCGGCCGCCAACTTGTTCGCGTTTGCCGTGCGGCTTGGATCGGCGATTTGGTTTGGGAATGCTGGCGGCGGGCGCGGGTTTCTGTCCTTTTGGCCGGTGGCGCTGGCGTGCTTCGTCGCGTTTGGCGCTCTGGCGGGATTGGTTTCGGCGCTGGCCTGGTTTCGGGCGCATCCGCCCGCACGGTCAGAAGAATGATCTACCTGGGCATCGATGATACCGACATGCCCGACACCCCGGGCACAAACAAGCTGGCGATGCGCCTTGCGGATGTTTTGGATCTGGAGTTCAAAACGAATTGGATCGTGCGGCATCAATTGCTCGTAGATCCGCGCGTTCCGTGTACCCGGATGAATGGCGGCGTCTCGATGGGGCTCGAACCGCGAGGCGCGTTCGACGCCGCGCATTTGGCCCACCGTGTGCGTCATGAAATATTAGGCTGGTGCCCGCCGGGGAGCGATCCAGGATTATGTATCGCGCCGGTGGTTTCTGAGCAGATTAAGCGTTGGGGCCTTCGTGCCCAGCGCGAGCTGCTATCGATGCAGGAAGCCTTGGAACTCGCCGCGGAGAGCGCGATCTATCTCGAGCCGCTTGGCGGGACTGGCGGCGGAATCATCGGTGCGCTGGCGGCTGTCGGGTTGTTTGCCACTTGGAACAGCGGTCGGGTGATTTGCTGCGAACGCGCGCCTGCCGCGGCAATGAATGTCACCGGCATACTGCCGCCGGAGGACCTCTATCGGCGCGGCGTCGATCGGATCGAGCGACAAGACACCGGGCAGCCGGTCGCGGCGGGTTCGATCGAACTTGGAAAGCGGCTGCGTCCCAACTTGCGCGACGGTCAGGTTGTACTTTACGTCCTGCCTCACGCGGATCAAAGCCTTGCGGGCTGGCAGGCGCAGCGCGTCGTTGCCTGAAACAACGTTTCAGCTCGCACGTTGCGAGTAAACGTCAGCCTGATTTGCGTGTACTCAGCGCGCGTACGGTTTCCACCAGATACTGGACGTTCTCGACGGGCGTCTGCGGCAAGATTCCGTGTCCGAGGTTGAATATATGTCCCGGACGATTCGCGGCCCGATGCAAGACGTCTTTCACGCGGGCGTGAATTGTGTCGCGGTCGGCCAGCAGAATCGCCGGATCCAGGTTTCCTTGTATGGCTTGATGTTCGCCCAGCACGTGCCAGGCCGTGTCGAGCTCGATTCGCCAGTCGACGCCAATCACGTGGCCGCCTGTCTCAGCGATCGAGGGGAGCAGCGCGGGATTGCCCGTGGCAAAGTTGATGATCGGCACGCCTTGTGGCAACGCATCGATGATCGCCTTTGTATAGGGGAGTACATAACGCCGATAATCGGCCACGCCGAGGCAGCCGACCCAGCTATCGAATAGCTGAACCGCCTGTGCTCCGGCGGCAATCTGCCCGGTCAGGTAGCGTGCGATCGCTCGCGACAGCAGGCTCATCAGAGCATGCCAAGCCCCCTCGTCGCGATACATGAGCGATTTGGTGTGCAGGTAGCTTCGGCTTCCGCCGCCTTCAATGGCATAGCTCGCGAGCGTAAACGGCGCACCGGCGAAACCGATCACGGGAATTTCCGCCGTGATATTGGCTCGCGTTTGACGCACGGTTTCCATGACGAATTCGAGCGACTCCAACGAATCGAGTTCACGCAGCGCATCGAGGTCCGCGGCCTCGCGCACCGGATTGTGGATTTGGGGGCCATCGCCGACGGCAAATTCAAGCTCGAACCCCAGCGGTTCAAGAATCGGCAGGAGATCCGAAAAGATGATCGCGGCATCGACGCCGAGTTTGTCGACGGCCGTGACCATGACTTCGGCGCACAGTGCCGGATTTTTGCACAGCTCCAAAAACGAGACCTTTTCGCGTACGGCACGATATTCGGCCATGTAACGCCCTGCCTGCCGCATCAGCCAGATGGGCGTTCGTGAGACAGCCTGCCGGCGGCAGGCTCGCATGAACGGGCCGTCGTCCCAAGGGCCAGAAGGGGGCTGGATCTGTTCAGCTCCCGCGGCACTTCGCGAAACGATTGGCGTTCGCTTGCGCCGCAGAAACGCGGTCGACTGCTCCGCGGCCGCTGCCACAAGCTGTCCCATTTTTGAATACATGGGCTCGATATCGACATGAATGCCTAGCTCTTCGAGCGTTTCGCTGGTCGTGGGGCCAATCGAAGCGATGACCGAGCTGGCAAGCCCCGCGCGTAACTCGGTCGCAAGATTCAGTCGCTCGGCAACCCGCAACAGGTTGACTGCCTGGTGACTAGAAGTGAACATCGCCACGTCGAGTTCACCGGCCGCTAGGGCACGTACGTTTGCCTCAAGCGGCGTCAGATCCTCGGGGAGTTCCCACCGATACACTTTGACGGTTTGTACTCGCGCGCCCCGAGCTTCGAGTCCCGCCACGAGGCTCGCATTGGGCAGTCCATATTCTTGCAGCCCAATGTTTTGTTGAGAGATGTGAATTTTCTCGCGATCGATTGTCGAGAGGATTTCACGCCACGTATTGGGTTCAGGCACGCGGTATGTTGGCTTAAGTCCCAGCTCGCGCAGCACGGCGACGGGCTTTGGCCCTCGAGCAATGGTGATGATGTCGCTCATGGCTTCGAGCAAACGTTGGCGATCGACGTGCCGTTCGACCTCGGCCAATAAATGCCGGATGCCCACACCCGTCATGAAGATGATGATGTCGATTTGTCCGGTGAGCACGTGATGGGCAAAATTCACCGCCTCGCGATTCTCGGTGATGGCGACTTCGCGCATCGAGGGACTGACGGACGCCACGCCGCCGAACCGTTCAATCATATTTGACATTTCCGCCGCGCGGCGGCTTTCGAAGGCGGCGACACGCAGCCCGGAAAATCCAGACATCGATTCAATCTCGCGGTCCAATGTGAGGACGGTCGGCATGGGACGCGCAACCGCGTCATCGCTATTGTACAGCGCGGCGGGGCGCTGTCGCGGCGAATGCCCATCAAGGGGTGGCGACCAGCCAGTGTGACGTATGGCCCTCTCGGACGCGTATCCGAGCGAAACAGAGACCACCAAAAAACAAACCGGGCGAGACGCTCGTTGGTTGAGCGGCTCGCCCGGCGTTCAGTTCTACCTACAACACAGCGTTCCGTGGCGTTCGCTACGGAATGGTGTCTGGTGTATATAGCGTCAACCCGATTTATTCGGGTGACGCGAAACATCGTCAAACGCGCAAGCGGTTTGGCGCAAACAAGTAAGCTAGTGCTTTCGCAAAAAGCGAACCCGAAAGCCAAGCGTTGACAGACTACTAGCGTCGGAACCAGCGGCGGCCGCGAGCACTTTGGTACGAATAGACCCGCTGCGGAGCGGCGCCAACCGTAATCTCCTTTTGCGCCGGTGCATTGGCGCCCGCATCTGGTTCAGGAGCCAGGGGCACGGATTCCGTGTCTGCGGTTGGGGGCTGTGGCGCCACATCTCCGGTGCCGCCACATCCGCTATTGCAAGGCGCCGCCGTTTCACAACCGGTCGTACAACCCGAGTCGTAGCCGGTATTACAGCCGGAGTAGCAACCCGCGGAGTAACCGCAGCCAGAGCTATAGCCGCGGCGATGGTGGCGTCGGCCGGCTTCGGCTTGGCTTTCAGCAACCAGCCACGCGGCGGTCGCCATCAATAGTACGGCAACACCAAGTTTTCCTCTCATCACATTCACTCCTTCCGTTTGGTAAGTTGTCGAGTCGTTTTGCCCCGCGACCGCTAAAATGTGGCGGTTAAACACCGAGAATCAGGCCGCGAGAAACAATCGGCTCGCAAGCAATGCGGCAATCCGGCCGCATGAACACACGACGGGGTAGATCGCGACATCCTTGATCACGGCAGAACGTCCACCGGTGACCGATACTTCCCCTGCCATTGAATGTCAGCCTCGTGTTTCCACGCGGCGACTAAGTTCCATAAGCCACTGGTCTTCCTGGTTTGCGTATTCCGCAAGCTCGATGTAATTGCTAGGGTCGTTTATAGGGAGAGCATTCCAGGTGTCAAGCAACAACACGCCACGAGGTAAGCGACAACTCGTTTCCTCTTCGTGACTTGCAACTAATTTGATGGCATGGTTACCAGCTTGCGCAGGGACGGTTTGCGCGGGAACCTAGGAAAGAGATAGGCGGCGTGGTAGAAACATCCGTTATGTTCATGGCCATTATGCGCCCTTCCAATTTTGGACGCGGCACACGGTTGAACTTTTTAGAAAGCCTGGAACGATGCCCATCGAGAAAGCCGAATTTCGCCAATCCCTGGGCCATTTCGCCGCGGCGGTCACGGTCGTCACCGTCATTCGTGATGACGACGTCCCGGCTGGAATCACGGTGACCGCTTTCAGTTCGCTGTCGCTCGAGCCGCCGCTGGTCTTGATTTGCATCGATAAGCGGGCACGCCTGCACGACCAGTTTCAAATCGATCGATCGTTCGCCGTGAACATCCTGGCCGAAGAGCAAGAGAATGTCTCGCGTCGCTTTGCACAGAGTGAGCCCGATCAGTTTCGCGAGATCGGTTGGAATCCCGGGCCCATGGGAGCGCCGCTCATTCAAGGCGCCATCTGCTCCATCGAATGCCGCGTGGTCGACCTGCTACCGGGGGGCGATCATACGATCATTGTCGGAGAGGTAGAGAGCTCACGCGTTTGCGAAGGCAAGCCGCTGTGCTATTTCCGCGGCGGTTACGCGAACCTGAAATAAAATCAGCGCCGTGGGCTTACGGATGCGCTCAAGGCTAAGGGCTAAACGACGTTTGCCCTTTGCAACGCTCGCAGGTCGGCAATCCGCTCGTTCAGCACTTCAACTTGCTTTTCCAGCGACTTACGGGTGATGCGGACCCGATCGAGGATTTTTTCCGCGCCGTTTTTGATTGTTTCGGCGTGTTTGCTGGCTTCGCCGAGCATGCCCGACTGCTTTTCGATATCGAGAATCGCCGCGGTGATGGCTTCGAAGTCGGCCGCCTGCGACTGCTGCCGTTTCTCCACGCGGATGCAAAGCGCGCGAGCCAAAGCCAGGCCGATCTTCAAATGCAAATTAGTCGCCTGCTCGTCCGGATCCCAGAGTACGAACACGTCGTCGCCAGAACGGAAGACTTCTTCCAGGCACTCGGGCGCGGTGCGTTTGGAAAATACGAACAGCCCAATCTGGGCATTGCGATTCTTCCTCGCGGTTTCGATTTCGACCCGCGCTTGTTGAAGATTGTAGGTCCCTTGCTGTTTGGCTTCGATGACGATCTTTGCGCCGGCCGCGGCGCAATCGGGCCCCAGTTCGAGTAAGCAGTCGCCGACTTTGCTGTTCTTGATCATGCCGGTCGTATTGCCGACTCGCGTGGCCACATCGCCCGACTGTTGCGCATGGTACTCGATGAACGCGCAGACCGCGTCTTCAAAAGCCATCCCATGACGCGTCGATCGCTCGGCTTCCTCGCGGCGGGCCACCATCGAGCTGAGCGTGACTTTCACTTCTTCTTGAAATTTGGTGTTTGTCTCGACCTGCTTTTCCATCAGCCCCATCAGTTCACGCCGCAAGCGAGCCAGGGCCGAGCCGTCGTTATCGAGGGAGAATTCGCGAGTGATCGTTGTTTGGGCTCGGTCGACGTTCCGCACCAAACGGTTCAAGGCCGAGTCTTCCTTGTCGAGCGAGAACTCCTCGATCACGACGCTAATTTTCTTCTCGAGCACTTCGGCAAGCTGCCCGTGGCTACTGGTGAGCTCGCCGATCATCCGGGCCAGCGCGCCTTCTTTGTTGTCGAGCGAAAACTCCTTGAGCACGTGCTCGCGCTGGTTGGTGAGCTGGGTTTCGAGAGTTTGACGGAGCGCGGCGAGCAGCCCTTGCGATTCGGTTGGGCTGAGCAATTGCATCAGCGGGCTTTGGTGGCCGAAGTGCGCCAGAAGTGTCTTGCAAAGCTCCGAATCGCTTCCGCCAATCTGCCTGCGCAAGACCTGTTCGAGCTCGCCGTCGTGCTTGATGAGTTGCTGCACGCGTTCATGGAAACGTCCGCTTCCCGGGTCAAAATATTCCTTGAGCGAGCCGGACAGTTTTTCGTGCATTTGCAGTGAATAGGACGAGAGCCGCCCTTCTAGCGCAGCGAGCATTCGCTGCGTTTCGCGCTGAATCAGATCGGCGTCGATACGGCCTCGCGCCTGTCGGAGCGCGAGTACTCCAATTCGCAGGGCTTGGAGCGCGAATTGTTCGCGTTCTCCCTCGGGATACGTCGACAGCTCGTCGATCGTCTCGCGATCGGATACCGAGAGGATGAGTTCGAGCCCCTCGTCAATCAGCTCATTGCCATTGGTGTCGAACAGCATTCCCTCGCTTTGCGCTTTGCGCCCCATGACGCCGGCCATAACCAGCTCCTTCCGCGATGATGGACGATCGTCCGTGGCGCGCGATCGCCCGCGGACACACTAAATAAATGTACAGTCCCTGTTTCGATCCTCCAAGGGAAAGCGGCAGCGGGGCAGTCTGAAATTGAAATCCCCGGAAAATCTAAGCAGCCACCGGGGATTAGTGGCAACATGGCTAGACCGGCAATAGTTTCTTGACCCCGGCTCGATTCTCTGCATAAGCTAGAACAAGTAGCCGCTTCCAGCCAAAAGCAGGCCCGCTAATACAGCATTACTTGGTCCGCCGCCCTCTTTGCGGCCCTCAACATCGCGCGAGAGCAAGCACGCGCGCGCATCTCGACCAAGTCCTGCTATCCCTCATTGACCGAAGAGGCCCCTTGATGCGCAACACAGTACTCCTCACGTTCGCAGTGCTCACACCGATGGTCATTACGGGGGGCATTACGAGGGTCGCCGGCGCGGCTTCCCTGGAGGTCACGTTTATTACTCAGTATTGCAACGAGACGATCCAAACAACCGATCTCTCAACGGACCCGCGCATGCTCCGAAATATCTCGAATTCCCTTATGACCGCTGCTCCCGACTATCTCGACGAGTCGATTTACATGCAGCGCCGCAGCAACTTTACCGATTTCTGTCCAGAACTCAACGGAATCGGCGAAACGTCGTCCGAATGGCTGCGTGCCAATCGTATTACTGTGTCCGAGCCAGCGATTGTCATTGCTGCTGTGCGAGAGCAATTCTATCCGGGGGCAGGCGCTCTTTTGACCAGCTTAGGCTGGACGCCTCTCGGGGACACGATCACTCTCAACTACGTCTCTGGTGTCGCGAATGTTCCACTTTACGCGGGTTTGATTCCGGCGGGGGAAGTCCAGATCTCAGGAAGTGGCGTCAACCTGCTCCGAAACGGAGGTGACGAAAATACGGCTTCTCACTACTTCTTTTTTCAGGATTCGTCTGCGTTGCCGCCGGAGGTGCTGGCCCAATTGCAGGTGGTCAGCGTCCCCGAGCCCGATATGAGCGTGCTTTTGCTAATCGGTGCGACCCTACTCTTGATTGCGCGCCAGTCGGGATTGCATCGCAGAGGGTCGGGCGAATACTTACGGCATGCCTGAACGCTCAAGCAAGATACGCAATGCGGAAAATGGCGGATGCGTTTGCAGCCCCATCGCGCGGTTAGGAAGAGAGAGCGGGTGAAGGGAATCGAACCCTCGTATCTTGGTTGGGAACCAAGCGCTCTACCATTGAGCTACACCCGCCAGCGTTGCCATGCAGAAATCGACCGCATGGCGCCCCTTCAATCTTAGCTTCCTGCAAATCCGATGGGAAGGATGCGAAGATTGTCGGGCGCTTCAGACGCCGCTGCGAGTTTGCCGCCTTTGAGCATCTCTCTCGCTCCAGCGGCATCAGATAATCCAGATGTCGGCCGGACTCCACTCCAGCATGCGCGACCGAGGTGCTTTGCGTCGGGCTCTTGGAAAGGCTGTTGTATAGCGTCTAGCCATATGGTTCGGATCCGGGGCAAAAGGAAGCCAAGCTCCTGGGTTTTGTGGATATTTTGTCTGGCGCGGGGGTAGTGTCCTAAGCGTGTGTTGCCGGAGGTGGCACGGCCCTGAGGAACGAAGGGCGTGCTCGAAGGACCAGGATTTTCCGAGTCAACTTCAGCACGCCCACGCTGCGCTCTGAACGTGCCACGCAGGCATTCCCTTCCAGCAACACACGCTTAGGACACCACCGGCGCGGGAGGACGCTTGCTGCGCTCCGTGCCGCAGGCCAAAATAGCTGTTTCCAATCTACGTTGACTTAACCACTCTGTGCGTTCAGGAGTTTGCCATGCTCGGGCGATTGTTGCTTGCCATTGTCGTTGGATTCGCGCTTTCCTATCAGGTGCGTGGGGCCGACGGACCGTCGATTACGGATCCGGCCGAAGCCGGCGCCGACTTTGCCATTCAAGGTGAATATCAAGGCGAGCTCAAGGCTTCCGAGCAGCCCGAACCAATGAAAGTTGGCTCGCAGGTGATCGCTCAGGGGGATGGCAAATTTCACGGTGTGTTTTACTTCGGGGGCCTGCCAGGTGATGGTTGGGAACGCGGGATGCCTCAGGTTGAGGCGGATGCCACCACCGAAGACGGGAAGGTCACGTTCATCGGCGATAGCGGATCAGCCGTCATCGAGGATGGCAAAATGAAAATCCTGGATCCTGCCGGCACGGAAATGGCCGTGCTCGAAAAGATCGAGCGCAAGAGTCCCACGTTGGGCGCTGCTCCACCGGCAGGCGCGAAGGTGCTCTTCGACGGCACGAACAACGAGGCTTGGAAGGTCGGCCGCGTGAAGGACGAACTGCTTCAGGCTGGTGCGCTGACGAAGGACGAGTTTGGCGACTTCACGTTGCACCTCGAGTTCCGTACGCCATATATGCCCAAGGCCAATGGGCAAGCTCGCGGCAACAGTGGCCTGTACTTGCAGAACCGTTACGAGTGCCAGATTCTCGATTCGTTCGGCTTGGAAGGAAAAGACAATGAGTGCGGCGGCTTCTACCAGCTCAAACAACCCGCTGTGAATATGTGCCTGCCGCCGCTCTCGTGGCAGACCTATGATATCGATTTCACCGCGGCGAGGTTCGAGGGCGATAAGAAGGTCTCGAACGCCAAGGTTACGGTAAAGCACAATGGCGTTGCGATTCACGATGACTTTGAATTGCCGAATCTGACTCCGGGCGGTGCTCCGCACGAGGCGCCCGGGCGCGGACCGTTCATGTTGCAATTCCATGGCAATCCGGTGGTATTCCGCAACATTTGGGTCGTCGAAAAGTAAGGCTCGATGATTCCCGCACCATTGGGCTGCTGAAAACGTCAGCAGCCCCGATAGGAGTGCAGGGATGCGATCCCAAAATGGCGGCCGCAAGTCGTTGTTTTGCGAACGGTGCGGAGTTTAGCTCCGCGCACTTCGCGAGGCTGGAAATGCCACGATAGCCTTTTTCAGCGACTTGCTCAGGCATTTGACGAGTCGACCGATTGCATCTATTGCATCGGTCGCTTATCGACAGGTTTTCCACAGCTAAAAACGCGATGCACCTGCCGCGATACGGCCCTATCGCGGCAGGTGCCGCTGTTTTTTTTGTGCATCATCGCGGGGCCTCGGCAGGCCCCCTCTAGAGGCGGCAGATTTTCTTTACTGCTCCATGTGCTAGCATGATGGGGCATTGTTGGAGGCGCCCGTTGTCGGGGGCCGAATCGCAGGCTGCGACTGCTCAAAAGGGAGCATGGCGAATGATCCAGACTACCGAGAGGAGTGCTCGCGAGGCGAAGATTGCCGAGCTGAAGCGCCTCATCACAAGCCGCACGTACGAGACATTAGAGATGCTGGAAGAAGCTGTCGACGCGTTTCTATGGAGCGAGTACGACGAACTACAGGACGAAGCCGTACGACCATCTTCAGGGCGAGTCGCGTCGTAGTAAACGATTTTTCTTTTGCCAAGTCGCCGGTGGTTCACAGGCTCGCGACGCTCGGTAATCGCGAGGCTAGTTCTGTAAAATTTCTCGTGAAATTTAAACGGAGCATCCCATAACAAACGCTGTAGCAAATGCTGCGCCTTGAACGCTGGTTGAAAATCGCCTCGGGCGTGGCTCGATTTCGCTCTTCGTTTGACTTCGATTGCCAGCTATAATTCAAACGATCAGCACTGCCCAGGTGGCGTGGCCAGGGAACGATTTTCTGAAATCGGCCCAAAGGTCGAACCGCCGAGTGCCGATCTAACGTGCTGCCGGCCCCATGCGGCGGCAAACCCGAACATGACTCCGAACTTCAAACCTCATTACAGCCTTACATCCGCCGGGAGGACCTACTAAATGCGTGAGCTTGGGTCACCAAACGGCTAGTGCCTAGCACAGCCAGACCCCGCTCTTCTCGCAGCGACTCCTCCGTCGCATTGGGCTTGAGGTTTGATTACAACAAACCACGGCTGTGTCTAACCGACCGGCCGTGGTTTTGTTTTTTTTACGCTCGCGATGTCGACCGCTCTTGCTCGACATGGTGTCCGCGAGAGCACGCGGCGAATGCGAAGCGATACGTCCCGCGTGCGCATCTTCGCCGTATCGCTAACGAAAACTCTTGCCCATGTAGACCGTGCCGTGGTGAGAGGCAGGTCTCATGCGGGCGACGGTTTGAAAACCAAGCCGCTCGTAAAAGGCCAGCGCCGAGATGTTTTGTACACTTACGGCCAGGTGTCCGCCGGGCGATCCCTGATCGCGCAACCTGTCCATGAGCTGTTCCATCATGCGGCGGCCAAGACCTTGGCCACGCGCATGTTCCAGCAGGTCAATGTGCATGTGCGAGGGATATTGCTTATACGGTTCGGGGCAAAAGTACTCTGGTCGATGGTACCAGGAGTGAACCGTCTCGGTACGCGTCCAAGTTGCAGGCTCTCCCGAGGGCATTCGGAACTCTGCGCACAATTTGGGACGCCACTCGCGCTCATAGCGTTCATAGAAGATGCGAGAATCGAACGCCGCGAGCGCATATCCGCAAACGCCGCCAGAATCTTCCAGGACCAGACTCAATGCCGGTTCGAAGGCCAGATAGGGGCCGACGAAGATCCGTCCTAACGCGTCAGGGTCATCGCGATAGTAGGGCTCTCCATCGCGCCCATGGTCGCCCGTTTTGAGGCAAACGTAATAGGCGCGCGGTTGGTCGCCGGAGCGTGCCGGCCGGATCGTAAAGTCGCTCATCGTCGCGGCACCTGGTTCGATGCTCTGGTTCGCGGTACACGGTGAAGCCCATTGTAGTAATTCTAGCGTGACCAACCTGCGCGATCATGGGAAACGCCTCCGCGGTTAGACATGTTTGCGGGATTGCTGGCGCGGTCCGAAGGACGGTCGGGCGAGCAAAGAATGAATCGGAATGCGTGACTATCTCACGGTCGCGCTGCTGTTCGCGGTCGAAACGGCCGGTGGAAGATGTTCGGGGATATGGGCACTACTTGGAGATGGTTCGGAAGCGGTCGAAGATGCGACCGCCGTGGCTTTATTGGCAGGCGACTTGCGACGAAACGCTCGTGCGAAGACATTCGGCTTGGGATTGACCACCCCATCGCCCTTGATGACGTGAACGCTGGCCACATGGTGATCAGGACCGTAGTGAACTTCGAGCTGGACATCCGTGCCGTCGGCGATTGTTTCCATGGGGATGCCGACGACCTCCCACAAGCCAAAGGTTGCCACGTCCGCGGCGCCATGCGCCAACGCCCGGGCGGCCTTGGTCGTCTTGGCATAGCCTTGCTTGAAAGTGAACACGTCGATCGTTTCGCCCTCGCGTTGCTCGCTCCAAGTTGGAGCTCCGAGTTCGGCAATGACATGCGTTCGCGGTACTCCGGGCGCTAGCACTCCCAGGTTTCGCTTCGGTGGCTGCTGAGTCGCTTTGATCGCGGCGCAGCCGCTGGGAATCGCAACGGCCAGTAACAGGCAGCCCCTGGCCAGCGATCGCGAGAAGGATTGCTCGTGCATGGCCAGTTTCCTTCGGGGAGTCGCGAGAGAGTGACGTGCCGATCGTAGGGCGCGGTATTACCCAACGTGGCGTGGAATGGTAGCTGCAACTCCCTGGCCACCGCAATGTCGCTCGAGAGTGACGGATCACCGTGCAATGCTGGCGGTGCTATCGCAGCATCACACGAAACCGCAACTGCATGCCAGTGGAGGGAAGAATCGACAGCGCGCGATGCAGACCTTGAAGCCAACGGCAACTCAAGGCGCTGCTCTATCTTCGAGAAGAAAGCAGCCGATTTTATGGACACTGCGGTTGAACGACGTCCCGCCGCTTCAGAATTCGAAGTCCATGCGCATGCCGAAAATGTCGGTTACGCTCCTGCCAACCGCCAGATCGTTGAGGAATGCGCGAATGTAGTTGAATCGCACGCGGGTGTATGGATTCCAGTACCAGTTCACTCCCGCCGTAAAGTCGTGCAGGTCGTTGCCGTTGATGTTTTCGTCATTCAACCGAATCATCGAAAACCGGAGAGCCAGTTCCCAAGCGCCGGAGCCGCTACATAAGCCGCGATCTTCGGTCCGTACCAACCAGAAGTTCGAGTGCGGGATCACTCGCTGGTTGATGCCCAATCGGCGGTCGTAGGGGCGAAATTCCCCGGTCAAAAAGTAACTGGCCTGCACCATGAACGCATCAAAAAATAGATTGGGGCCACCGGTCTGATCAACCGTTGAGCACGCATACTCCGACTGCACCGAGAAGGAACCTTGCGTCCAGATGAATTCCGCGTCGAATAGCTGGAAGTGGCTCGCGGGGATGAAGCCCGTGTCGACGAAGATCGGCCCGAAGTTCGACGGCTGATTGGGTTCTTGAATACGAATTTCGGGCGAGTTGCGGAATCGAACCTCATTCTCATACGTATCGCGATAGCTGTAGCAGCCGCCCAGGTGCATGTAGTAGCGGCCATCGCTGCCCTCGTCATAGTATGGCAGGAACGTGCCGCGCAGGGTCAACGACTGTCCGCTGTCAAACGAATCGTTGCCATACTCGTTGCTGGCGGTGCGGAAGGTGCCAATCTGCCAGGTTGCACGCTCGTCCTCCGTGACGCCGTTCGTCATGATGCCCAGGTTTCGCGCAGGTGCGAAGGTATCGACCAACGAACGTTCCATGAACGTGTTGTTGCGGTTTTGGGTAACACGCTCGAGGCTGAAGGGCTCGAAGAATTGACCCACGCGAGCATTCTGAAGCACGGGCAATTGGATATGCTCGATGTACATATCCAGAAAGCTCGGCCGGCCCCCTAGTGCGAAATCGACGCCAAACACATACCGATAAACCTCGTGCGAAACGCCCTGCATGACAAGGCGTGCACGCCGAAAGTCCGCGGCGTCCTGCAAGTCGCCCACCGCCGCGATGCTAGCATCGTCTTGGCTGAAATAAACCGCGTCGGTCTGTACCTGACCGCCGATCACCAGCGTCGGCTTCCCTTTGGGGAAACCTGGTGGATTCTGCTGTCGCTCGACGTAATCCTGAAACGCCAAGCCCAGCATGCCAAATCGATTCGGGTCGTTCGGCAGGCCCGTTTGCGTGGGTTGGACGAGGTTGTTGGCACTGGCCGCGACCAACGAGGTTTGTTCGATCGTCCCCGGCCGATCCGGAGTAATCGGCGGCAGACGCTCAAGTCGGCCTTCAACCGGCAGCGTCGCCTGCATTCTGTATTCTGACAGGGGCCCCGGCGCCGCGTAATCTGCCGCGCGTCCGGTTTGTGTCCACGCCCCCAGCACTAGGGTCAGCACGCTGAAAATCCAACGAGAATGCGCGCGCTGCATGTCAGCTCAAGGACGTGAAATCGCTTAGGAAGTGGGCGGATGTATTCGATAATCGACCAGAAAGGCCCCTGATCTTCGGCATAACCGTTAAGGTCGATTGGATTACCACGGGCTCCTGAGCAGGCCCCAGGGCCCTGGTTGGTCGTCGATGAAATGACGCAAGGTAAGTCTGTTATTTATCTTACGCTGTTTTCGGTCAATTGTGTGGACTTACGCTTGACAAATTGCATTTAAATGACGAACATACTCATCATGATCAACTAACTAATGAATTGAGGGTGATTATGCGCCGCCGGCCGTTTCTTCGATTTGTTGCCACGCTTCCGTTGCTTGCGATTGCTGCTGGGTGCAATTCAGACACCGGGGGGCCGGCGGTGAAGCTCACGAACGTCTCGTATGACCCGACGCGCGAGCTGTGGCGCGAGTTGAATCAGAGTTTTATTGCTGACTATGCCGCGAAGCACGGCACCAAGGTTGATATCGAGCAGTCGCATGGTGGGTCGGGAAGTCAGGCCCGGTCGGTCATCGAAGGCCTGCCTGCCGATGTGGTCACGCTCGCGATGTATACCGATACCGATGCGATTTCGAAGGCCGGTCTGATCCAGGAAGGCTGGCCGGAGCGCTTGCCGAACGGCTCGCTCCCCTACTTTTCGACGATTGTATTTGTCGTGCGCAAAGGAAACCCCAAGGCAATCCAAGATTGGGCGGACCTCGTGCGGGAGGATGTCGAGGTGATTTCCCCCAGCCCCAAAACCTCGGGCAACGGAAAGCTGAGTCTGCTGGCCGCATGGGGAAGCATTACGCTTCGCGGTGGATCCGAAGAGGAAGCCAAGGAATTTGTCACAAAACTCTACAAACGCGTGCCCGTCCTCGATTCGGGGGCTCGGGGCTCCACCACCACGTTTGCCCAAAAGGGAATTGGCGACGTCCATCTAACGTGGGAAAACGAAGCCTTCTTTGAAGTGGCGGAATCAGGGAATGCTCTCGAAATCGTTTATCCTTCGATCAGCATCAAGGCGGAGCCGCGGGTGGCCGTCGTCGACAAGAATGTCGACGCTCGCAAAACTCGCGAGTTGGCCGAAGCGTACCTGAACTATCTCTATACCCCGGAAGCTCAGGAGATCATCGCTCGCCAGCACTATCGGCCATCTAGCCCAGAGGTGCTCCGGGCGCATGCGAACGATTTCCATTCGATCGAGCTATTCACGATTCAGCAAATTGTTTCGAGCTGGGATGATGCCCAGCAGAAGTTCTTTAGCGACGGCGGCGTCTTCGATCAGATCTACGCTCCTGGAAACGCTGTCGCGAAATAACCCGCAACCGACATTCACTAAGCAAAGCAAACGCTGCCACGATCTTTCATGAGTTCTTCGAATCGTCACGTACTGCCCGGTTTCACGTCGAGTCTCGGATTCACGCTCGTGTATCTGGGACTTCTGGTGCTGGTGCCGCTCGTGGCTTGTTTTAGCAAGGCGTTCACGCTGTCCTGGAGCGAGTTTTGGGCCGCGGCCTGGACGCCCCGCGCCGTAGCGGCCTACAAGTTTACGCTGGGCGCAGCGATTGTTTCGAGTTTCGCGAGCATCGTGATCGGCTTTGTGGTGGCCTGGGTGCTGGTTCGTTACGATTTTCCGTTCAAGCGGTTGTTCGATGCGCTGGTTGATCTGCCTTTTGCGCTGCCCACCGCCGTTGCCGGGCTCGTTTATTCGACGCTCTATGTTCCCAACGGTTGGCTCGGCCAGTTTCTGGTGCCCTTAGGCATCGAGGCTGCATACTCGAGGCTGGCCGTAGTGCTGGTGCTCACGTTCCTGGGAGTACCATTCGTGATTCGTGCCCTGGAGCCAGTCTTGGAAAGCTTTGAATCGGATGCCGAAGAAGCGGCCTACCTGCTTGGCGCGAACCGGCTGCAGACGTTTCTCCGCGTGATCTTGCCAGCGATGATTCCGGCCGTGATCACGGGCTTTGCATTGTCGCTGGCGCGCGGCATCGGCGAGTATGGTTCCGTCGTGTTCGTCTCGGGCAACATGCCGTTCAGGACCGAGATCGCGCCCGTCCTGATCGTCGCTCAGCTCGAAGAGTTCCACTATGCCGAAGCGACAGCGATCGCCGTGATGCTGCTTGTGATGTCCTTCGCGCTGCTGGTCGCGGTCAACTTGCTAGAACGGTGGAGCAAACGCTTTTATGCATAATGCACCACTCACTACTGGAAATCAGCACGCATCTAGCCACGCGGTCGCGCAGCGCGATCCGGCCTGGGTACGCTGGGGGCTCATTTCGTTCGCCGTGGGTTCACTCACATGGTTGATCATCATCCCCGTCGTTAACGTCTTTTATCAGGCACTTGCTCCCGGACTGGGGGCTTATTTCAAAAATCTGTTTGGCGATCCGGACACGCTGCACGCCATCGGGCTGACGTTGCTCATCGCGCCGGTCGCCGTCGTCGCCAATCTCGTCTTCGGATTGGCCGCGGCCTGGGCAATCGCGCGTTTTCGCTTTCCCGGACGTTCGCTGCTTACTTCGCTCGTCGATTTGCCCTTCTCGGTGTCGCCAGTTGTGGCGGGATTGATGCTCGTTTTGCTGTTCGGCATGCAGGGACATTTTGGGCCCTGGCTCCGAGAACACGGCATCTCCATCATCTTTGCCTGGCCAGGGCTGGTCTTGGCCACGACGTTCGTCACCCTGCCATTCATCGCCCGGGAGTTGATTCCGGTCATGGAAGCAATTGGCTCGGACGAGGAGGTGGCGGCCGTCAGCCTGGGCGCCAACGGCTGGCAAATGCTGTGGCGAATAACTCTTCCCAACGTGAAGTGGGGGTTGCTCTACGGCGTCATTCTGTGCAATGCCCGCGCGATGGGAGAGTTTGGCGCGGTGTATGTCGTTTCCGGCCACATTGCCGGCCGCACGGACACGATGCCGCTTCGCGTTGAAAAGCTGTTTCAGGAATACAACAACCCCGCGTCGTTTGCCGTTGCGTCGCTTCTCACCTTGCTGGCGCTGGTTACGCTCGTGCTGAAGGTCATTGTCGCCCGCAAGACGCGTCGCGATCTGGAAGACGCCGTGCGCGGCTCCGCGGCGGCAGGAGGTCCGCTATGAGTATCGTCGTTCAGAACATCACCAAGCGGTTTGGCAACTTCACGGCGCTTGATAACGTCTCGCTAGAAGTACCCGGCGGTTCGCTACTCGCGCTGCTGGGGCCTTCTGGATCTGGCAAGACGACGCTCCTGCGTTTGATCGCCGGTCTTGAAGTGCCCGACGCCGGACGCGTGCTGAGCGATGATGAGGATATGACTCATACCAGTGCCCGAAATCGCAACGTTGGATTCGTGTTCCAGCACTATGCCTTGTTTCGCCATATGAGCGTGTACGAGAACATCGCGTTTGGCCTGCGCGTGCGCAAGGAACCGAAAAAACAGATCCATGAGCGCGTGACCGAGCTACTGCACTTGGTGCGGTTGGAAGGCCTGGGAAAGCGTTACCCTTCCCAGCTCTCCGGGGGACAACGGCAGCGCGTGGCACTTGCACGAGCGCTTGCAATTCGCCCCAAGGTGCTGCTGCTGGATGAGCCGTTTGGCGCGCTGGATGCGAAGGTGCGCGACGAGCTGCGAGCCTGGCTCCGCCGATTACACGATGAGATCCATGTCACGAGCGTGTTTGTCACTCACGATCAACAAGAAGCTTTCGAAGTCGCCGACCACGTGGTCGTGATGAATCAGGGACGCGTCGAACAGATTGGCGCGCCGGCAGAGGTCTTCGAAAACCCGGCCAATGCGTTCGTGATGGACTTCTTGGGCAACGTAAACGTCATTCATGCCAAAGTGAGCAATGGCTGCGCTCGATTCGGATCGCTGGAATGGATGTTTCCTGAGCACAACCATCGCGATGAACGCGCGGCGACGCTATATGTCCGCCCGCACGAGTTGCAAATCGAACGCTCTCCCAATGGCGGTAGCAGCCTGCGAGCAAGGGTCGATCGTATCAATGCCGCTGGTCCCGTGGCCAAGGTGTTTCTGTCGGCCCTCGATAGCGGCATGGGGCTGAACGTCGAGGTTAGCGCCGATCGTTATGTCGAACTCGACCTGAAAACGGGAGACACCGTGTATGTGGCCCCGCGCAAGGTTCGAGTGTTTACGCCAGATTATGTAATTTAGGGTACGCCGCGAGGCGCGAGGGCGGAATGAGGAGCATTGCCGTGAGTGGTGATACGCAAAGCACAGCAAGTGAACAGACACGCCGCGAGGCATCGCCAATCGACATCGCCTTGCAGTCGATTCGCGAAGCGCTTGTGGGCCTGCAATTCGGCGAAGTGACCGTCGTGTTGCAGGACGGCGTCGTCGTGCAGCTCGAACGGACCGAACGTCGCCGGCTCCGCAAGAATCAGCGTTAATGGCTGCTGCGGCTCGCCGTGCGGTCGGTCAATTTCCTGCCGACCCGGTACATTCCGGGAGGCGCCTTCCAGATACAAACTTTCTTCTTGCAACGCTGACTGGAACACCAGAGGCGGAGCCGGACTTCCGTTAGGTCCTAAGCCAACATGGTTTTTCTGTCGCACGTCAGCTTCAGCACGCGATCTGCCTTGCGCGCGTGCGCGTGTCGTTAGCCGCCTCGCCGGTCTGCCGTGGGCGGTCCCCTACCGCGCCTATGGCAACCGGCGGCTTGGCGGCCTGCAGCGATACGTTCGGTTGATGAGTCCCCCCCAATTCAAATTTCAGCAAGGACAACCATAAAATGACTTTCGACATTAACTCCGATACGATGCAGACGGACGAGGCCCTGCAGAATCGCCTCTCATCTCTGATCGCCGGCTTGCACATTCCGTCGCTGCGCAGAGTCCACATTCTGGCCGGCAACGAGTATGTACTGCTCCGCGGCGAAGTGAATTCGTTCTACGCCAAGCAAGTGCTTCAGCACACCGCTCAGCGAGCCGCCGAAGGTCGCCCGGTGGTCAACGAAGTGCGCGTCGCGCCGGGACGCACCGTTATCAGCCACACGGTCTCGCTGGGAGCGGTCTTGCTCGTGTTCGCGGGACTCGCCAGCGGTTGCGGCCAGGCGGAACCCGAACGCGTGGCGGTGCATCCCGTTAGCGGGCAGGTGACTTATCAGGGGCGGCCGGCGGCAGATGCATTTGTCGTCTTTCATTCCAAGGCCGGCAAAGACAAGTTTCCGCCGCCGACTGCCCAAGCCGACAAGCAAGGGAACTTCACGGTCGGGACGTATGGACATGGCGATGGAGCTCCCGTCGGCGAGTACGCCGTGACCGTTGTCTTGCGAAAGTCCATCGAGAAGGACGGCGAGTTTCAACAGGGCCCCAACCTGTTGCCGCCGCAGTACAGCAAGCCCGACACGACGAAGCTCAATATCAACGTGGCGGATGGCGTAAACACCATTCCCATCAAGATTCTCCGGTAGACCCAACCGTTATTTTTCACCTCCACTCCCCCCACCTCAAACACTAAAGGACTTTCGCAAATGTTTCGCCGTTTTGTTAAACCGCGATCAGCGTTCACGCTCGTTGAGCTGCTGGTTGTGATTGCGATTATTGGCGTGTTGGTAGGCTTGTTGCTGCCCGCCATTCAAGCGGCTCGTGAGTCGGCTCGCCGTACATCCTGCGTGAATAACCTCAAGAACCTGGGCATTGCGATTCTGAACTTTCACGATTCGCACCGGAAGCTACCCACCAGCAACCGTGTCGCGGGCGCGACAAATGCACCTCGCTATGCTTGGGCCACGCTCATGCTGCCCTACTTCGAGGAGCAGAACACATACGACCGATATGATTTTAGGAGCAACTGGAGCCGGCCCGACGCGGCAAATGGCAAAGTGGTTCCCAATTTCCAAGTCGTTGGGCAGCGCTTGCCGGTCTTCGAATGCCCCTCGGTGCCGGATTCAGACGATCGTTTGGACGGAGATCCTCAATGGTGGACGCAGTCGCTCCCGGATTGGGTGAGTACCCGTTGTGCCGCGCCAACCGATTACGCGCCGATCAGCCACGTCGAACAGCGGCTGGTCGACACAGGAATCGTGGACGACGTGCCGGATCAGACGGGGATGCTCTTGCGAAATACCGACGCCACCTTGCGGCACGTGACCGATGGCACTTCCAAGACGGTGATGCTCGCCGAGTCGGCGGGGCGCCCGCGCGTGTATCGTAAGGGCCTGCTCATCGGGGATCTTCCCGAACATCGCGTGAATGGCGGTGGCTGGTGCCGTCCGGCCAGCGAGTTCGGGCTTGATGGCTCGACACCGGAAGGTACTTGCCCGGGGCCCCTGGCCATCAACAATATCAACGGTGAGGACATTTACGCCGTGACGAGCGGTTCGCCGAACGAGCAAAGCTCCTTCCCGTATCCGTTCTATGGTTCAAATGGTTCGAGTGAAACCTATGCCTTTCATCCAGCCGGGGCGAACATCCTGTTTGGAGACGGTTCGGTCCACTTGCTCAATGAGGACATCGAGATCCGCGTCTATGCTCGAATGGTTACTCGCAAGGGCAACGAGGTGATCTCCGGAGACGAGTTCCAATAGTGGAGCACCTTGCAGGTTCTCATAGGGGGGGCTTTTTCGGGCACCACACCGAAAAAGCTCCCCCATTTTTATTGTCCCTGCTTAAGAACGCGAACGTTGGAGAACCCTACAGTCCCTTGGTAGCCCAGCGGTCTCGAGAATAAATCTTCAAGCGGTGTCTCGACCGGCGATCGCAGATTGGCAGAATCGCCGTCGGCCGCGACAATGTAACTGTTCGACTGAACGGTGCATTTTTCCGAGAGGGGCGCCATGTCCGCGTTAATCTTCGACCTTGATGGGACACTCATCGATACGGTGTATGGCCATGTGCTGGCATGGCAGCGAGCCTTGGAGGAAGAGGGACTGGCGATTGATGGCTGGCGCATTCATCGACGTATCGGCATGAGCGGTGGGCTGTTCGTGCGCGCCGCGGCGCGCGAATTGGGCCGTACCTTTACCGACGAGGAAGTGCGGCGCTTGCAGGACGGGCACAGCCGGCTCTTTCGAGAGTTCATGCCGAGCAGACGCCCGCTGCCGGGCGCGGTTGAATTGCTACGCGAGTTGCGATCGCTCGCGATTCCCTACGGCATCGCCACCAGTGGCCGGCGGCCGGATATCGATGCCTCGCTTGAGGCCCTGAACGTACCGGACGACGTTGTCGTTATTCAACGCGGTGATGTCGAAAGGGCCAAGCCCGAGCCGGACTTGTTTCTCGCCTGTCAAGCGAGGATGAACGTGTCGGCGAGCGATTGTTACGTGGTGGGCGACGCCGTGTGGGATTTGCTCGCCGCTCGCCGTGCGGGCATGCTCAGCATCGGACTATTATCGGGTGGATACGGCGAAGACGAATTGGCCGGTGCTGGCGCGTTTCGCGTTTATCGTGACGCTGCTGAACTGCTCGACTCTCTCGACGAGTTGGGACTTCTGCGATAACGCGTGCCGCCTCTGCCCCGCTAGCTTGAACCACATGGCGGGGCGAGTTTGAAACGCGGCGGAGCATGCTCCCGAAGGATTGACGCTCCCTTAGAACTGTTGCAATGCAAGCACCTCGACCGTCTCAACACAGGCGGTGACCGCGTGGTCGAGCGAGATCTCACGGCGTAGGTATTCGAGGATCCGCTCGGCGACCGGATGTGGAACCACCAGCTCGATGCGAACCTGATCGGTGCGCATCGAACCCTCGGCGAGCGACCGTCGCCCCGCGCCGTGACATGGCAGTGCGGTGTAGCCCGAGGCTCCTAGCTCGACGCATTTGTTGGTGATCTCACCTTCTAACGTCGCGTCGGCCACGATCGTCACCCGGCGTATCCGGGCCAAACTTCGGCGGCGGGCGGACCGGGGGTGGGCCGAGAGCTGCTGATGGGAATCGAGTCCTTCGACTTCCAGCAGCAGGCCGGCTTGTTCAAAGTCGATTTCGAGCTCGTGCAAGTGTTCCATCACGCTGTGATCGATGAACTTGGTGCCGGATAGGTCGACAACCACGTTGTTGCGTTCGACAAGGCCGAGCTGCTCGATGCGGCGTTTGATGGGGATCCAGTTCGTGAAAATCGCCGATTCGCGCGCGGTGATTACCACCGCATTGTCGTCTCGGCTGTCGACTTCGAGATGTGGCTTGAACAGTGAATGCAAGGGCACGCCGTTATAGATATGAATCAGAAACTTCGCGCCAATGCCGATCGCGATGCCAATCAACAGGTCTGTCGCTAGAACGGCCACGACCGTTACGACGAAGATCACAAGCTGCTCGCGCCCGATTCGGTAGACGTTCAAGAACTCTTTCGGCGACGCCAGCCGAAAACCCGTGTAGACCAGCATTGCCGCGAGAGCGGCGAGCGGAATGCGATGGATCAACATAGGAACGAGCGCGACGAATCCGAGCAGAAACACACCGTGCCAGAAGTCGGCAAAACGCGTGCGCGCGCCGTTATCGACGTTTGCCTTGCTACGGACGATTTCAGAGATCATCGGCAGTCCGCCGATCGACGCCGCCACCGTATTGGCGATTCCCACCGCGACCAGGTCGCGATTGAGGTTGGTCTTCCGTTTCCAAGGATCGAGCATGTCGATCGCCTTGGCGCTGAGCAGCGACTCCAGCGAACCAATCAGCGAAAACATCAGGACCCACTTCCAGCCGGTTATTGTTTGCAGCGCGGTAAAGTCGGGAAACGTAATCGCGCGGAACATATTTCCAGGCACGTTGACCAGGAACTTCTCGCCGAGCGAATAGGTGTGTCCGAACATCGAGTAGGTGTGTTCGTGCGAAAGATCGAAGTACATCCCCAACGGTACGGCGACCAGCAGCACGACCAGCGGGGCCGGAATCCTGCGCAGCCGCGGATTCTTGATCACGGGCATTCCAAACAAAATCAGCAGGCTTACCACGCCGATCAGTGTGATTTCGGGGTTTGCATTCATTACCATGTGTGGGAGTTCGCGCAAGATCTCGAGTGGTTCTCCTTGCGCGGACTCGCCCATCGCGATCGGCAACTGCTTGAGCATGATGATCACGCCAATCGCGGCCAACATGCCGTGCACGGTCGACGTGGGAAAGAAATCGCCCAGCACGCCAGCCCTGACGAGCCCGAACACGATTTGAACCAGTCCGGCGGCGACGCCGACGGCGAGCGCCAGGCGATAGGCCTGCATGTCGGCCGCGGGATTCTGCCCCGCGGTATAGCCGAAATCGGTGACCGTTCCGATCACCACGACGATCAGCCCCGCCGCTGGCCCCTTGATGGTCAATTCGGCATTGCTCAGAAAGGTTGTGAGGATCGAGCCGACGATCGCCGTGAATACGCCGGCAATCGCCGGAAACCCGCAGGCAAGCGAAATGCCCAGACACAACGGCAGGGCGATCAGAAATACCAGAAATCCGGCAATAATGTCGTTGCCGAAATCTTTGGTGAAACCTTGCCAGTTGCCACGTGGCACTTCTTGGCCGTTCATGTTGGAAGGGGCTTCATGCTTCGTCGCCGTTGTCGCGCCATTCTGCGTGATGGACACCATCGCTTCTTGAGACTCCCCACCGGCGCCGTTGGGCCGGTAAATACTTTCCGGGCGTGCTTGCCAAAGATTCGTGGATAGTTGCCGCGCTTTCGGTCAACTTTTGATCATCAGTGGTTATGAAAAAATGGCTCGTCGAGTTCTTCTCGCTCGCCGAATGCCACAGTTCGTTTTCGTGGAAGCGAGTACGGCAGAAGTGGCCAGAAATTGGTCTCCAGATGCTGAGTGGAGTATACGCGCGTGGTTGTAAGTCTCCTAATCATAAGCAATTACATTTCCGTAAGGTTGCTCGGAAGGGGTGTGCAATGACTTGCGTCGATGGCCGTGCGATTGTCAAGCTACGTATATAGTTCTTAGAGGCATTTCCAACGCACTCGACCACAGGTTTTCTACTCCAATGGCACATCCCGAGCTTGATGCCATGCAATTACTGGTGATTGAAGATGATCCGCTGATCGGAAAAACATTGCGCCAGGGACTTTCCGAATCCGGCCACGCTTGTATGTGGGCTAAGGATGGTCAACGTGGACTGGAGCTGGCCTCGAGTCAGCAATTTGACGCGATCATTCTCGATCTGATGCTGCCGGGAATGCCCGGACTCGATGTGCTGCGCAACATTCGCGGCCAGGGAATTCAGACCCCCGTAATCGCGCTCACGGCGCTCGGTTCCGTTGACGATCGCGTCAATGGCCTGAAAGCTGGCGCGGACGATTACGTCGTGAAACCGTTCGCGCTGGTTGAACTGACTGCACGGCTGGAAGCCGTTTGTCGCCGCACGGTGAGCCGGCCGCCGATGGTGATGCAGGCCGGGCCGCTCTCGCTCGATCTGGCCACCCGGCGCGTTACACGCGATGGCCGCGAAATCGACCTCACTCCCACCGAGTTCAGCCTGCTGGAAATCCTGATGCGGTATTCCGGGCACATCGTTACCCGGCGGATGCTCTCGGAACACCTTTGGGAGACCGATTGGGAAGGAGCTACCAACGTCATCGAAGTACACATTAACCGTCTTCGGGGTAAACTGGACAAGGGCCACGAAGGCTCGATCATCCAGACCGTCCGAGGACGCGGCTATGCACTTCGAGCAACTTAAGACACTCTTTCGGTCGCTACGATTTCGGTTGAGCGCTTGGAATACCGCGGCCGTGTTGCTGATCGTCGTGGTAACCCTCATCGGAGTGCGCCAGGCGATGCACTTCACGCTGATGACGGAGACCGATCAGGTATTGCTCGACGACGCGCATGAAGTTGGTCTGGCCGTCGAGAGCTTCTATCCCGACGTGCGCCAGATCGAAGCCGAGATGCAACGCAAGGCGTCCGGCCACCAGGATCGGCAGCTTTTCGTGCGGCTAATCGACGCCGAAGGAAACGTGGTTACCCAGACCGGCCATCCTCCGAAGCTGCAGCATGGCGAGACGTTGAATCCACCGCGCTTCATCACGGTCGACGGATATCGCATGGCGTCGCGGCCGGTGACGCACGAAGGCATTCCGAGCTTTACCGTCCAGGTCGGCGCGTCGCTGAATACGATCGATAGCGATATGGGGCGGCTGTCGCGGCTAATGCTTGCGGCCGCGTTTGTAATCGTGTTCGTTGCGCCCTTGTCGGGGTTCTTTTTGGCCGGACGCGCCACGCGTCCCTTGGGCGAGATCATCAGTACCGCCGCGCGGCTACGGCCCAGCCGGCTGGAAGAACGCCTGGAAATTCGGGGCACCGGTGACGAACTCGACAGGCTATCGCTGACGATCAATAACTTTCTGGATCAACTCCGCGATTACCTGCAACGTCAACGCGAGTTTGTCGACAACGCAGCCCATGAGCTGCGATCGCCCTTGGCCGCTGTTCAAAGCGCGGTCGAGGTGACCCTGAATACCGAACGCACCATCGAAGAGTATCAGGAAATGCTGGGCGAGATTGCCGACGAATGCGGCCAGCTTCGGGTGCTCGTCAACCAACTGTTGCTGCTCGCGGAAACCGACAGCCAACGGTTCGAAGTCGCTCGGCTCCCGGTGCGTCTCGATCGATTGGTCGAACGCTCCGCCGACATGTTTCGCGGAGCGGCGGAAGAACGCGGCGTGCGGCTGGCTGCGGGCGGCGGCGAGCCGGTGGCGATTGCAGGCGATGCCGATCGGCTGCGACAGGTGATCAACAACTTGATCGACAACAGCCTGAAGTTCACGGCTCCCGGCGGCCATGTCCTCGTAACGGTCTGTCTCGACGAGGAGAACGGTGAGGCCGTGCTGCGGGTGACCGACACCGGCATTGGCATTCCGGCCGAGGATTTGCCGCATGTCTTTGAGCGTTTTTTTCGTGGCGACAAGTCTCGGCAACGCGAAACCTATACCAGCGGCAATGGGCTGGGGCTCAGTATTTGCCGTTCGATTGTTGTCGCACACGGCGGCGCCATCGACGTCGAAAGCTCACCGGGCAAGGGCGCGACCTTCATCGTACGGCTCCCCTTGGTCGCCAATGAAGCCATGCTGGCCAGCGCTAACTAAATTGCCACCTAAACGGTTACCTAAGCGAAAGCCATTGCACATCGCGAGCGCGATGCAGAAGCTGCGCGACCAGCCGTTGGCTGGCAGTGGACTGCACGCAAGAGGAGGTGGCCCCGCAGCCGCCGCTTATGGTCGCATGGAAAAACGCGATGAACGACGCATGTATTCCGTGGAGGTGGATTAAAACCGCGGAATCAAGCCGATGTCGAGGCTCAGCACGAATAGCATCAGGCTGATGATGAACACAAAGCCCAGATAGTGGAACGCCACCACGATTTTCTCGCTCACCGGTCGGCGCAAGATGCCCTCGAGTATGAGGAAGACCATGTGTCCGCCATCGAGTAGGGGGATCGGCAGAAAGTTGATTACTGCCAGATTCGCGCTGAGCATCGTGAGGAACAGCAATAGGCGCGGGAGGCCTTCATTGGCTTCGGCCGCGGCGCCTTGAACGATCGTGATCGGCCCGCCCAAGGCGAACGGCGAGACTTGCGTGCCGATGCGCCGCAGAAAGCGGTAGACCATCAGCAACGAGTCCTTGGTCGCGCGGCCGCCAAGCACGATCGCATTCTGGAACGAGCTTGCGCGGATCACCGCGGTTTCGTATTCAAAGACGAAGCCGCGGTCGTGGTAGAACCAGTCGCCCGCTTCGGCGGGCGTCAGTGTAGCCTGCCTGCCGTCCTTCAACGTTAGCACGACTTCGGTTCCCGGCGGTAGCTCTTGTAAGCCCGTGAACGCCGCTGGCCAGCCTGGCTTTTTGGGGGAGAGCTTGAGCGTCGCGTTTTGGGACGCCCAGCGCGTCGACTTGTCGGTCTCGCGGCGCGATTTTTCTTCGGCCGAAACCTGTGGAAGTTTCAGTTCTACTTGAACGATTTCATCCCCGACGGCGAAATGCGGATTGGCCGCCGGTTTGCCGCCTTCGGTCAGCGTGGCCGCCGCCGCGGGGCTTTCGGGTTCGACTTCGGAGATCTTGGCGATCACTTCATAAGCAACCCCCAACGCCGGAACAGAGACGGGGCCGGTATCGGTCAGCGGGTCGTCGAACCACGGCCGATCGCGCAACGTCATTTGCTTTTCGAGGGTCTCGGGTTCTCCGCCCGCCGTGGGACGAGTAATGGTCACCGTGATCTCTTGGCCTGCTCGGCGAAGCAGTTTCTCGGGCAGCCGCATCGGATCGCCCAGCGCTTCGCCATCGATCTGCGTGATCACGTCGCCCGGACGCAAGCCGGCTTCGGCGGCGGGAGACTGGTCTTGAATGGCGGTGATCTTGCCCATCGTCATCACGAGTCCCAGCGTGCGTATCGGACGCGCCGGGACCTCGACGTCGAGAATCGTCACGGCGTCGCCTGCTTCTTGTTTCGCAGCGTCGCCGGCGTGTCGTTCAATGGTCAGACGCAGGGGTTTGTCGGCATGTCGTACGAATTGCGCTAATAACTCCGCGTAACCGTTGATGGGCGTGCCATCCACGGCGATGACCTTGTCCCCTTTTTGGAACTTGCCCGTTTCGGCCGCGGGGCTGCCGCCGATCACGATCGGATTGCGGCTGAGCGCCGTCAGCAGCGGCGGGGACAGCCCGACCATAGGCATCAACCGGCCGTCAACCACATCGGGTTTGATGTTCACGAGAAAGGGTTTCTCAACGCCAGGGCGTTCGATGAGAAACTCCACGCCATGATTGATATCCGTCAGTGCGACGGCAGCCTTCAGATCGTTGAATCGTGCCTGGCCGACGTTTTCGTTGACCTTCAAGATGCGGTCGCCGGGCTGCAAATCGGCTCGCCAGGCCGGTTCGCCCGGCATCGTGCTGGACACGCCGGCGATAACCTCGGGGACGCCCATCATGTAAGCGGCCACGGCGAAGATAAACGCGAAAATGACGTTCATGATCACGCCCGCCGAAATGATGGCCATCCGTTGCGGGACGCTTTTGGCCATGTAACTTCGGGGGTCGAGCGCGATCGTGCCGCCATCTCCAGTGCGTCTGAGCACGGCGTCCGCCATTTCCGGATTCACGGTCGACTGTTCTCGCTGCTGGGCCGAGTTCGAAGGATTGTCATCCTGGCCGAGCATCTTCACGTAACCACCGAGGGGCAGAATGCCGATGCCATATTCCGTTTCGCCGTACTGAAACTTGAAGAGCTTCAGGCCGTAGATGTCGAAGCCGAGATAGAACTTCTCGCACTTCACGCCGCACCACTTGGCCACGGCGAAGTGCCCCAGTTCATGCACGAAGATCACCGCGCCCAGCGCGAATGCCACCTGCAAGATGGTGACAATCACGCCTGGCAACTCGGTCAGGGTGAGCGCTAGCGGCAGCGCCCCCAAGGAAACGACGCTCGAAGCCACGACTATCAAAGACAAGCCCAACGCAATACCTCCTGGCGAGCCCAGGCGTCGAGCTTTTCGAGCTCGGCCAGCGAAGGACTCGGGTCAAAATCATGATGTTCGAGAACGGCCCTACAACTAGGGACGATCTCGGTGAATTGTAGCTCTCCGGCCCGAAACCGGGCCACTGCCGCTTCGTTCGCGGCGTTGAACACGACGCCCGAGGTTCCGCCGGTGCGGGCCACTTCGAGCCCTAATTCCAAGGCGGGAAATCGTTCGAAATCGGGCGGTTCGAAATCCAGCCGCATGGCTTCGGTAAAGTCCAGCCGGGTGGCGATGCCGGGCGTTCGCCGCGGATAGGTCAGGGCATATTGGATCGGAAGCTTCATGTCGGGTGAGCCGAGCTGCGCCAGAATCGAACCATCCACAAATTCCACGAGCGAATGCACGATCGACTGCGGATGCACTACCACGTCGATCTGGTCGGGACGCAGGTCGAACAGCCAGCGGGCCTCGATGATTTCCAGGGCTTTGTTCATCATCGTGGCCGAGTCGATCGTAATTTTGGGTCCCATTTCCCAGGTTGGATGTCGCAGGGCGTCCTCGACGGTTACCTGTCCCAACTGCTCGGACGTATGCTTGCGGAACGGTCCTCCACTGGCCGTCAAGATAATCCGCTTCACCTCGTCTCGACGGCCGGCCTGCATCGCCTGAAAAATGGCACTGTGCTCGCTATCGACGGGTACGATCTTGGCGCCGGTCTGGTTCGCCAGCCGCGTGACCAGGGGCCCCGCCACGACCATGGTTTCTTTGTTGGCCAGGGCGATCGTCTTGCCGGCTTCGACCGCCGCCCAAGTGCCGCGTAAACCAGCACTTCCGACGATTGCCGCCACGACCACGTCCACCTCGGGACAGCGGGCGATGGCCTCCAGCGATTCGGGCCCACAGAGCTTATCCACCCCCGTCGGGAGGGCCGTCCAGTCGCAACTGCTAGCAGCCTCAGGATCGCTACAAGCGACCCATCGTGGCCGGAATTGCGCGGCTTGGCGTAATAACAGGTCGATGCTTGAATGCGCCGACAGCGCCACTGCCCGCAGCGCTCCCTCCGACGCGGCGATGACCTCCAAGGTGTTGCGCCCAATGGAGCCGGTCGAGCCGAGAATCGCCACCTGGGCCGCAGCAGAGATCATACAAATTGCGCCATCGTGGGGGCGGGCAATATCGATGCGAAGACAGGCCGCTCCAACGGCCGCTCGCGTTCGAGCGAATTTGCTCGAAACACCCCCTCATTCTAAGGCCGGGGGTATGAGATTCACAACCCGAGACCCGGGGCTGTTCCCGGCCCCTGAGCACGGCGCGCCAAAGCCCTTACAATCGCTCCTTGCCGTGCCAGCCGTAGATTCATGCTCGTTGTATTTTGAATCCGTAGCTCATACTATGAACAGACGCTCCGCCTGTCGTGCGCCAGCGTCCTCAGGTACGGACCATGAATCGCACCAGACGACTTGGCCGGCGGAGATGCCTTTCTCCTGCTGGACCAGCCGCCAGCGTCTCCCTTCGATCTGAAAGCCCAAGAGCCCTTCTACGATGAAGAACGATCGAGACCCCGCTCGTCGCCCGGCCGAAAAGAAAGCTCCTATCAACAACAACATCCTGTGGTTCATGATCGCGTTGGGCCTGTTGACGGCGTTTGTCGTCATCCTGCTCACCGGCCAGACCGGCGACCAATTGGCCTATAGCGACCTGCTCCGGCTGGTGAAGGATGAAGACGCCAAGGGATATATCGACGTCGAACGCGAGACGGGCGGCCGCAAGGTAGCCGTGCGGTATTCGCAACCTCGCGATTTGCGCATCGGCAACTACGAAGTGACCGGCACGATCGACGTGCAGCGTCCGGATGACAAGGCGCCTCAGGAGAGGGCCTTCACCACGAATATCAAGCCAATGGACAACCTGCTCGACAAGGCCCTGGTCGAGAAAGGGATTCCGTTCGATCACTCCGAGGGCCCCAGCCCGTGGGGCTCGTATGTCCCGATGCTGTTGCTGACTGTCCTGTGCGTTTTCTTCTTCTTTTATTTGATGCGCCGCCTGGGAGGCGCCGGCTCGCCGATGGCCTTCGGTCGCAGTCGCGGAAAGATGTACGCTCAAGAAGACCTGGGCGTTACGTTTGAGGACGTGGCCGGCATCGACGAAGCGGTGGATGAGTTGCGCGAAGTGGTCGAGTTTCTCCGCACGCCGGAAAAGTATCAACTTCTTGGCGGCCGCATTCCCAAGGGCCTGTTGCTGGTCGGCCCTCCGGGCACGGGCAAGACCCTGTTGGCCAAGGCCATTGCCGGCGAGGCCGGCGTGCCGTTCTTCAGCCTTTCGGGCTCGGACTTCGTCGAAATGTTCGTGGGTGTCGGGGCGGCGCGAGTCCGCGACATGTTTCAGCAGGCCGAAGCCAAGAGCCCCTGCATCATCTTCATCGACGAGCTCGACGCGCTTGGCAAGACACGCGGCAGCAGCATCGTGGGCGGACACGACGAGCGCGAGCAAACGTTGAACGCCTTGCTCGTGGAGATGGACGGTTTCGATTCCAACAGCGGAGTGATTGTGCTTGCGGCCACGAACCGTCCCGAGACGCTCGATCCGGCGCTGCTGCGCCCCGGCCGCTTTGACCGCCACGTGCTGGTCGACCGGCCCGATGTCCGCGGTCGCGAGGCGATTTTGAACGTCCACGTGCAGAACGTGAAGCTCGATGAGACCGTGAATCTCAAGGAGGTCGCGGCCATCACCTCGGGCTTTGTCGGAGCTGACTTGGCGAACTTGGTGAACGAGGCCGCGTTGCTGGCCGCCCGCAAGGGCAAGACGGCTGTCGGCATGAATGAGTTCAACGAAGGCGTCGAGCGTGTCACCGCCGGCTTGGAAAAGAAGCAGCGCATCATCCACGAGGACGAAAAGCTACGCGTCGCCTACCACGAGTCGGGGCATGCTCTCGTGGCCTACTGCTTGCCGAATACCGATCCCGTGCATAAGGTTTCGATCATTCCTCGCGGCCTGGCCGCGCTGGGGTACACGTTGCAGCGCCCCGAGGGCGACCGTTACCTGCTCACCCAGGGCGAGCTCGAGAGCCGCATTCAGGTGTTGCTCGCCGGCACCTGTGCCGAGGAAATGACATTTGACGACGTTTCGACCGGCGCGCAGAACGATCTTGAGCGCGCCAGCGCCATCGCTCGCAGCATGGTCATGGACTACGGCATGAGCCGCCTGGGCCGGGTGAATTTCCGCGAGAGCAATCGCAGCCCCTTCCTGGCTGGCAGCGGCGACATGCAGCGTGAACACAGCCATAGTGAACAAACCGCTCGTGAGATCGACGAAGAAGTGAAACGCATCATCGACGAATCGTTCGAGAAGGTACGCCACATCCTCGAAACTCGGATGTCCTCGCTCCAGGCGTTGTCGGCCCGGCTGATTGAAAAAGAAGTCATCGACTCGGATGAGCTCAAGCAGATCATCGAGGCCAACTCGCCGAGCCCCCAGATTGTTCCCGGTACAACAACCGAGCGCAAGCGTCAGGCCACGGAAGCCGCCGAGCGCGAACCCGGCGAAGACGCCGCAAACGCCTAACGCCGTTGTGGAAGCCTTGTGTGCATCGGGACTGGAGGGAATCGAACCGCTCCGGCGCTTGAGGGCGCGTCGCGATTTACCTTTTGATGACCACCTTGCCCAAATGGGCGCCGCTTTCCATGTAGCGGAACGCGTCCAGCGCCTCGCTGAACGGGAACGCGCGATCTACGACCGGCACGAGCTTCGACTGGCTGATCGCACGGTTCATCGCCTCGAACATTTCGCGCGAACCCACGAAGATGCCCTGCACGCGAATACCGCGCATCAAGATCGGCATCGGGTTCACCTGCCCCCCGCCGGTCAGCACGCCGATCAGGCTAATCTGCCCGCCTGCCCGAACGGACTTCATCGAGAGGGGGAGCGTTCCGGCTCCGCCGACTTCGACGACAAAATCTACGCCGCGTCCTCCGGTGAGTTCGAGGACCTTCTTATCCCAGTCGGGAGTCGTCTTGTAGTTGATGCCATCCGAGGCCCCCAGCTCGATCGCCTTGGCGAGCTTTTCGTCGCTGCTGCTGGTGGCGATTACCCGGGCGCCGTGCAAGCGAGCAAACTGTAGGGCGAAGATCGAGACCCCGCCGGTGCCTTGTACGAGGACGGTGTCGCCGGCTTGAACGTGTCCTGCCGGGACCAGAGCTTGCCAGGCGGTCACCGCGGCGCAAGGAAGCGTCGCCGCTTGCTCATCCGAAAGATGCTCGGGCGCCGCCACCAGCCCCGCTTCGCGGATTGCGACCTTTTCGGCGAGCATGCCTGCCGGGCCACCTCCGCCCAGGGCGCTGCGAGCTTTTTCGTCATCGAGTTCGCCGCAGGTCCATTTGGGCATGAAGCAGCCGGCAACGCGATCGCCGATTTTCCACTTCGTTGCGCCCGGGCCGAGGGCGACGACATGGCCCACGCCGTCCGAGAGCGGCACGGCTGGCAGCTTCAGCCGCGGGTTGTATTGGCCCTTGGCCACCATCAGGTCGCGGAAATTGAGCGACCAGGCCCGCATTTCAAGCAGCACTTCGCCCGGTCCCGGCTGCGGCTCGGCGATGTCCGCCAGTTTGACGTTATCGAATCCGAAGGCTTCGATCTGGTAGGCTTTCATGATGGCGGTCTCTGGTCGCGGTTGATCAACGCCGACGGACTGCGAGGATCTTTTCTCACAGTTTGTGGGGCGCCTTCATTTAACAGCGGTATTTGCGGCGCCGCAAGAATCAAGAGTAAGAGCAGGAGGTAGTAACAGTAACTCCGTTGACAAATGCTCCCCGCTCGGCGCAACGGAATGGCATAGCGCGGCCCGGTTTCGTGGCGCGGTCGCGCGCGTTACGATGAATGCACGAACCCGCCATCGAGTTTCCTTGGGTGCAATTCCATGTCGCAAGACACGTTTGATCAACTTTCGCAGACGCTGCGCGAGTCCGGTTCTGAAGCATTGTTCGACCAGCTTACCGCCACTCTCGCGCGGGAAAAGAAATACCACGAATTGTTCGACGTGCTGCTGATGCGTTCGCGACAGCGGTTGGGGTTGCCCGCGATTTTGCAGGGGTCCATCGACGACCTGGACGAGCCCGTGCGCTCGCAGGTCGAAGATGCATATCTGGAAAGTTGCAGGCACGTGGGCGCACTGCTGCTCGACGAAGGGCGTTTGCGAGAAGCCTGGATGTATCTTCGTCCGGTGGGGGACAAGCAGCTTGTGGCCGTGGCGATCGAAAAGATCGTGCCTTGCGAGGAAAATTTACAAGATCTGATTGAAATTAGCCTGCACGAAGGTGTCTGTCCGGCGCTTGGCTATCGGCTGGTGCTCGAAAACTACGGCACCTGCAACGCGATCACGACGTACGAGGGCGCGGTGCTCGGCCGCCCCCGCGCCGAGCAGCAGACATGTGCCGCGGCGTTGCTCGATCATCTGTACCGGGAACTTACGGCCAATGTTCGCGCGGATATTGGCCGGCAGGAGGGCGCTGAGCCGGCCGAGCAGACGCTTGTCGAGCTGATCGCCGATCGAGATTGGCTATTTGGCGAGATGAGCTACCACACCGACACCACACACCTGGCCGCCACGGTGCGTTTTGCTCGCGTATTGGAAGATCGCGGATTGATCGGCAAGGCGTTCGAGCTAACTGAATACGGGCGGCGGCTCTCGCGTCAGTTTCAGTTTCCTGGCGAGCCGCCTTTTGAAGATCTCTATGCGGCCCATGCGTTGTTTTTCGGAGCGGAACTGGGCCGGCAGGTCGACGAGGCGGTTGAATTCTTCGCCGGGAAGGCTCGCGAAACCGATCTCCAGGAAGATGGTACCGGCCCTATCGAGATCTACATCGCGCTGCTAGCCCGGTTAGGACGCCACGCCGATGCGATTCGGGCTTCGGTCGAATTATTGCCTGCCGGAGCGCGTATGAGCGGTTTTGCGCCAAATTTGCTCGAGCTCTCGCGGATGGCTGACGATTATGGGCCACTGATGCAAATCTGCCGCGAGCGCGGCGATCTGGTGAGTTTTACCGCAGGGTTGTTGGAAAGCCGGCCTACCCCGTAAGAGGTGGGCTATACTCATTGAGTGGCCAGCTGGGGGCAGAGCCTTTATAATCGGCCACGCCCCTCACGATTTCTGCGCTCAACGTTCCTAATCTCCATCCGCCTCGCGGTTCGCAGCCCATGACCGTCATCCTTGAGTGGATCCAGTATCTCATGGGCCTGGCCAAACCGGAGAATCTTCGGCAGCTTGTAAGCCTTGCCGGGCCCTGGTGGGTCAGCTATCTGATCTTGTTCGCGATCATTTTCAGCGAGACGGGACTGCTAATCGGCTTCTTTCTGCCCGGTGATTCGCTCCTGTTTGCCGCGGGGTTGCTTGCGAGCCAGGAGGTCTTCAACATCGGCATTCTGATCCTGTCGCTGTGTCTCGCGGCGATCATCGGCGATGCGGTGAACTACTATCTCGGGCTGCAAATGGGGCAGCGGGTATTCGAGAAGGGCTACCTGCGGTTCGTCAAACATAGCCATCTGATAGCCGCCAAAGAGTTTTACGAGCGTCACGGCGGCAAGGCGATCGTGCTGGCCCGATTCGTGCCCCTGGTCCGCACATTCACGCCGTTCGTGGCCGGCGTGGCCCGAATGAACTACGTCCACTTTGCCTTCTACAACATTCTGGGCGGCATCGGCTGGGTCGTCTCGATGACGATCTGCGGCTACTTTCTGGGGCGAATTCCTTGGATCAGCCACAATTTTGAGAAGGTCGTCATCGGCATCGTGCTGATCAGCGTAGTGCCCGTCGCGGTGGGCATGTTCAGACACTGGCGAGCCGGACGCCGCGCCGCCGATTTAGAACTATCCTGAGCCGAGGCAGGAAACGCGATCGCGGCGAAAAGGACGTGGGTCTCTGCTTTTGGGGCCACGCACCGCTTTCGGCACTTCCAGGGTTCGCCTCCTTCAAGCCGTGCCACTGCCCGGGTATGATGGGCGGCTTTGCCGGATCGATCCATTCGGCAAGGGTGCACCGCTTTCCTCGCCCCATAAAATGGGGGCATCAGCCGTCGGCGCGAAACAACATACCTAGCTGGGACTGAATCTGCGATGGAGACTCAATTGGTAGTGCTGGGCGGTGGGCCCGGCGGTTATGCGGCCGCTTTCATGGCCGCCGACATGGGCATGGAGGTCACGCTCGTCGAGGCCGAGCCTCGTTTGGGGGGAACCTGCCTGCTGAAAGGCTGCATTCCCTCGAAGGCCCTGCTGCACGTCGCACGCGTCGTCAGCGAAACCCATGAGATGGCTGATTGGGGCCTCGAATTCGAAAAGCCCAAGGTCGACGTCGATCGGCTCCGCGCGCGGAAAGAGAAAGTCATCAGCGATCTCTCAGGCGGCCTTGCCGGACTGGCCAAACGCCGTAAAGTGCAGGTGATTCATGCCCGGGCGACGTTTCTGAATTCGCAAACGCTTAAGCTCGAAGGCGTCGCAGGAGATGACAAGCTCGTGTTTGAACATTGCATTCTGGCGTCGGGGTCGATTCCCGCGATGCCCGGCGCGTTCAAGCTGGGCACCGATCGCGTGATGGACTCGACCGGGGCGCTTGAGCTTAAGGACATTCCCGAGAGCCTGCTGGTAATTGGCGGCGGCTACATTGGCCTCGAACTGGGGACGGTCTATGCCGAACTCGGTACGAAAGTGAGCGTCGTCGAGCTGACGCCTAATCTGCTGCCCACGGCCGACCGCGACTTGGTGAAGCCGCTCGAAACGCGCCTGAAGAAGCTATTCGCCGGTATCTACATGAATACCAAGGTGGTGAGCCTGGCCGAGGGCGACAACGCGATCGACGTCACGTTTGAAGACGAGAATGGTACACGCACCGAGTCGTTCAGTCGGGTGCTCGTTTCTGTCGGGCGCCGGCCGAATAGCGCCGGGCTGGGGCTCGAGAACACCGAAGTCGAGATCGACGAAAAAGGGTTCGTAGTCGTCGATGAGCAGCTTCGCACGGCCGATCAGTACATCTCGGCGATTGGCGACGTTGCTGGCGAGCCCATGCTCGCGCACAAAGCTTCGCATCAGGGAAAGGTCGCCGTCGAGGCCTTGTTGGGCGAACCCGCCGAGTTTGCGCCCATGGCCATTCCCGCGGTGGTCTTTACCGATCCGGAAATTGCCTGGGCCGGCCTGACCGAAAATGAAGCCAAGGCACAAGGCATCTCCTATGAGCTTGTGAAATATCCTTGGGCAGCTAGCGGCAAGGCTATTGCGCTGGGGCGCACCGAAGGCTTCGCCAAGATGCTTATCGATCCGGACAGCGAACGCATTCTCGGCGTGGGAATCGTGGGCGTGAGCGCCGGCGACTTGATCAGCGAAGCGGTGTTGGCGATCGAAATGGGGGCCACCGCGCGTGATCTCGCCGAGACGATCCATCCGCACCCCACGTTGAGCGAGTCGGTGGGCTTTGCCGCCGAGGCGTTCCTGGGCACCGCAACCGAGATCTACAAGCCACGACCTGCCCGCAATACATAAGAAAAAGTCATCTTGCGCACTACCAACAGGCTGCGCTGTATGGACTTACAGACCTTTACCAAATTGGTATAGCGGACGATAATTCAGCCGGCCACGAGCGAGGCAATCTCGCTCTCGGCTGGCATCGTGGCACGCGGTAATCCCGCCACGCGCCCACTCCCCCGCGGACGGTGGCCCGCATGGGTTCGACAATCCGTTTCCCCACCGTGAATTGGAGCCCTCGCCATGTCGCAAGCTGACACGATTCCTTCCCGAGCCGATTCCGACCCCTTGGAAACGGCCGAATGGCTCGAATCGCTGCGCAGCGTGCTGGAAAGCCAAGGTCCCGAACGCGTGAGCTTCTTGCTCGGCGAGCTCAGCGAGGCTGCGCACAAGGAGGGGGTGCAGCTTCCGTTTACGGCCACGACACCCTACATCAACACGATCCCTGAAGATCGCCAGCCGCCCTACCCTGGCAATCGAGAGCTCGAGCGGCGGATCAAAAGCATGATCCGCTGGAACGCAATGGCGATGGTCACGCGTGCCAATAAGGCACACGATGGCATCGGTGGCCACATTTCGACCTTCGCTTCGGCCGCCACGTTGTACGAGGTGGCCTTCAATCACTTTTTTCGCGGCAAGGGCGATGACTTCTCCGGCGACCAGATTTATTTCCAAGGGCACGCCGCGCCGGGTATGTACGCGCGGGCTTTTCTTGAAGGCCGGCTCGACGAGCAGCACCTGGTGAACTTCCGCCAAGAGCTGGAACCTGAAGGCGGGCTGTCCAGCTATCCCCACCCCTGGCTGATGCCGAGCTTCTGGGAGTTTCCCACGGTTTCGATGGGACTCGGCCCGATCATGGCCATCTATCAGGCCCGTTTCAACAAGTATCTGCACGATCGCGGCATCAAGGACACCTCGGGGCAGCACGTTTGGGCTTTTCTGGGGGACGGCGAAACCGACGAACCCGAGTCGCTCGGCGCGTTGACGCTAGCCGGACGAGAAAAACTCGACAACCTGATCTTTGTCATCAACTGCAACCTGCAGCGGCTCGACGGGCCGGTGCGCGGCAACGGCAAGATCATCCAAGAGCTCGAAGGCGTTTTCCGTGGCGCCGGCTGGAATGTCATCAAGGTCATTTGGGGCGAAAGCTGGGATCCGCTGTTGGCCAAGGACAAGCACGGCCTGCTGGTCAAACGCATGGGCGAGGTCGTCGACGGCGAGTACCAGAAGTACACCGTGATGCCCGGTGAATATATCCGCGAGCACTTCTTCGGAAAGTATCCCGAGTTGCTGCAAATGGTTCGCGCGATGTCGGACGACGACCTGCGCAAGTTGCGGCGTGGTGGCCATGACCCCGAGAAGGTGTACGCCGCTTACAAAGCGGCCGTTGAATGCCAGGGGCGCCCCACCGTCATTCTGGCCAAGACCATCAAGGGCTATGGCCTGGGTGAAGCGGGCGAAGGCCGCAACGTCACGCATCAGCAGAAGAAGCTTGGCGACAAAGAGTTACGCGAGTTCCGCAGCCGCTTTGGAATTCCGATTTCGGACGACGAGGTCTCGAAGGCGCCCTTCTATCGCCCCGCCGAGGATAGCGAAGAGATCCAATATCTCAAGAGGCGCCGCGAGTCGCTCGGCGGCTTCGTTCCTTCGCGCTCGACCAAGCCGATCAACAGCGAAATGCCGCGGATCGACGCCTACCAGGACTTCGTTGAAGGCAGCGGCGACCGCGAAGCATCGACCACGATGGCGTTTGTCGGTTTTCTGAGCAAGTTGCTGAAAGACAAGAACGTCGGCAAATACATCGTGCCGATCGTGCCCGACGAATCGCGCACCTTCGGTATGGAAGGATTCTTTCGGCAGTGCGGTATCTACTCCCACGCCGGCCAGAACTACGAGCCCGTCGACGCGGGCATGCTCACCTACTACCGCGAGGCCAAAGACGGCCAGCTTCTGGAAGAAGGCATTACCGAAGCCGGCTCGATGTCGAGCTTCATCGCCGCCGGCACCGCGTATTCGACCCACGGGATCAACATGATCCCGATGTTCATCTACTACTCGATGTTTGGTTTTCAGCGGATTGGCGACTTGATTTGGGCCGCGTGTGATTGCCGCGCAAAGGGCTTCCTGCTCGGAGGCACCGCCGGCCGCACCACGCTCGCTGGCGAGGGGCTCCAACATCAAGATGGTCAGAGTCTGCTCAATGCCCTGGCGTTTCCCACCGTTCGGGCTTATGACCCCGCGTTCGCCTATGAGACGACTCAGATCGTGCTTGATGGCATGAAGCGAATGTATGAAGACGGCGAGGATGCGATCTACTACATCACGCTGTACAACGAAAATTACAAGCATCCGCAGATGCCCGCCGGGATCGAAGAAGGTATCATCCGCGGCATCTATAAATTCTCGAGCAATGATGTTGGGCCAGACCGGCCTCGCGTGCAATTGTTCGGCTCGGGCGCCATTCTGCGCGAGGTGCTCCGGGCACAAGAGATCTTGGCCGATCGGTACCAGATTGCCTCGAATGTGTGGAGCGTGACGAGTTACACCGAGTTGGCTCGCGACGCTCTGGCGGCCTCGCGCTGGAATATGCTGCATCCGAACGAGTCGCCCCGGCAAAGCTACTTGCAAAAAATGCTCGAAGGCGAGTCGGGGCCATTCATCAGCGCCAGCGACTACGTGCGGGCTTTGGCCGAGCAGATCGGTCCGTATGTGCCGGGCGGCCTGTTTGCGTTGGGAACCGATGGGTTTGGCCGGAGTGAAGACCGCACGAGCCTGCGGCGGCACTTTGAGGTGGATGCGGAAAGCATCACGGTGGCGGCGCTCTATCGCTTGAGCCATTGTGGCCAGGTCGAGAAAACACAAGTCGCGGCCGCGATCTCCGAGTTGGGAATCGATCCGGAAAAGATCGCGCCAGCCCGGGCCTGATATTGTGAACTGACATTTCACGCCTTGCCGGGCAAAAAGCGGCGGGGCGCTTTTCGAGCCGAGTACACTCGCCGCATTCAACGTGCGGCCCTGATCAGGGAGTTACGATTTCCATGGCGAATGATTTTAAGGTTCCCAGCCTGGGTGAAAACGTCGAGGAGGGGGACATCGTCAAGGTAATGGTCAGCGAGGGAGACGAAATCGCTGCCGATCAGAACGTGATGGAGATCGAGACCGGAAAGGCCGTGGTCGAGTTGCCGTGCCCCTTTGCCGGAAAGGTGGTGAAGGTTCACGTCACGGAAGGCTCGAAAGTAAAGGTTGGCGACAAACTGCTGACCGTCGAGGGCTCTGGCGGTAAGGCGGCGGAGAAGCCCGCCGCCAAGGATACGTCTGCCTCGCAAGAGGCCGCTTCGTCGACAAACGCCGCCGCTGAACAAGCCGAGCAGGCTGAGGAATCTACCCAGGACGAGGTTGAGCGGATCGCTGCGAAAGTCGAGACGCCTAAACCAGCCAAAACGCCAAGCAAGAAAGCCGCGGCCAAGGAGGCCGCCCCCGCCGCACCGCCCCAGGCAGCCGGCAAGACGCCTCCGGCCGGGCCGGCGACGCGCCGTCTCGCTCGTGAGTTGGGGGTCGATCTGGCGCTCGTGGCGGGCACCGGCCCCAACGGGCGCATTACCGAGGAGGACGTGAAGGCGGCCGTCCGCGAGACGGTCTCGGCTCCCCGCCCTGTCCCGTCCGCGACGCCGGGCACGCCGCTTCCGGCAGGAACCGACGAACGCGACGCGTGGGGATTGGTGCGCCGCTCGAAGGTCACCGCCATTCGCAAGGCGATCGCCGTCAATATGGCCGCGTCGCATGCTACGATTCCTCACGTTACGAACTTTGACGACGCGGATATCACCGAACTGGAACGCATTCGCAAGGGCGGACTGTCGGACTACGTTGGCACCGACATCAAGCTCACGATGATGCCCTTCGTGATGAAGGCCGTGGCCCAGGCCTTGAGACTCCATCCGTTCGTCAATGCCTCGATCGACATGGAGAAAGAGGAGATCGTCTATAAGCAATATGTGAACATCGGCGTCGCGGTCGATACCGAGCGCGGGCTGGTCGTGCCCGTCATTCGTGACGTTGACCGGATGAGTATCCCGGCCATTGCGAAGGCACTCACCGAGACGACGGAAAAGGCCCGCAAGGCCCAGTTCAAGCTCGATGACCTCAAGGGCGGCACGTTCACGATTAGCAACCTGGGCGCGGTTGGCGGCACGTATTCCACGCCGATCATCAATCCCCCCGAGGTGGCCGTGCTGCTGCTTGGCCGTTCGCGCAAGCTGCCGATCGTTGGCGAAGGCGACAAGATCGACATTCGGCTTATGATGCCGCTCAGCTTGTCGTACGATCACCGCCTGGTCGATGGCGCTACAGCGGCCCGATTTCTCAACGAGGTGATCAGCTACCTGAAAGTCCCAGGGCGGCTGTTGCTTGCGCCGTAGCGCCCCCCCCTGCCGAGAGCGATACTCTCCGCAGCCCTAAGCGCCGCGAATTCGCGCAGCTTAGGGTGTCCGCCAGGCGGCCTTGTAGCTGCGTCCCAGGGTCATGATCCGCTGGAGCAGGCTTTCATAGCTGAGGCCCGCCGCTTCCCCAGATTCGGCAAAATCCTCGCCATAGGAGAGGTTGGGATTCGGATTGGCCTCGAGCACATACGCCCGCCCGTCGGCGGCCAGTCGCAGGTCGATGCGGGCGTATCCCGTGAGAAATAGCGCGCGGTAGGTGCGAATGCACTGCCTGATGATGGCGTTCGCCACCGAGTCGGGCAGATCCTTGGCGGCATTGGTTTCTACGCCCAGTTTCTGCTGGTATTCGTAGTCCCATTTGACCTTGGCGGTCGCGATCAGCGGCACGCGGTCGTCCGCCTTTTTGAATTCCAGTTCCCAGATCGGAAATGTTTGCAAGCGTTGATTGCCGACGATGCCAACATAAAGTTCGCGACCTTCAATATATTCTTCAACCAAGGCATCCGACTGGACGTGCTCGTGAACGAACGCGACGCGGTCCTTGAGCTTTTCGTCGTTGGTGACGATCGAGGCTTGTGAGATCCCCAGAGAGGCTTCCTCGCTGACGCTTTTCACGACGAGCGGATAGTTGAGTCGCTTGGTCGGCTTCACGGCCCGCTTCTGCGGATACACGGCAAACCGCGGCGTTAGAATTCGATGGTAGGTGAGGATTTGCTTGGAAAGTGCTTTGTCGTGGGCGAGCATCAAGCCGCGCGGGTTGCAGCCTGTGTAGGGTTGGCGGAGCAATTCGAGATAGCTCACCAAATGCTGATCGTAGATCGAGACGCCGTGGAACTCTTCCAACAGGTTGAAGGCGATGTGCGGCTGCCACTCGGCGACCTCTTTGCGAATCTTGCCGAGATCGTCCCAGACGCCCAGGGGACGCACCTCGTGCCCCATTTCACGCAAGGTATGTACGACATCGTACTCGGTTTTCCATTCCTGGATTTGCTTGTCGGTGTAGCCGTCGAGCGACTCTGGCGGCACCAGGTCCTCATGCACGAGCACCAGCACGCGCATTTTCTTGAACTCGGTTTTTTTCGCCTTCTTTGCCACCGGGCATCCTGTCGTTAACAGTTCAAACTTTCAATTTGATTTCGAAGGCCGCTCGTTCCGCCAGCCCCCAACCAGATTGGCAAAGTTTGCCGGCCTTTACAAGGCCACGCGATGATAGCCGCCGTGCAAGTAGTTCATGGTTTGCACGGTAACCAACACGAGCGCATCGCGTTGAGATTGATCCGCCGGGCGATCGATGCGCAAATCAAGTTCACCGCAACGATCGATCATTTCTTCGAGGACTTGATCAATGATGTATTGGTATTCGCCGGTCCAATGCGCCACGGTTTTTCGCAATTCCGCCCGATTGCGCCGCAAGAAGCCAGCGGCCGAGGGCGCCTTCGGAGCATCGGCGGCGTCGGAAAACAGTCTGCGCAGATGTTGATCGTACAGGTTTGGCAGATTGATGCCATACTGGTCGCGGCGTTGTGCGTAATGCTCGCCCAGCGTTTTGCGCAGCTTGCGCACGGATTCGACGTGCTCCCGCGACACGACCGCCGGCTTCTCGCCGCGAATTTCCTCCATCAATTCCGCGACATATTCCAGCTTCTTGATCACGGGCCAATCGTGATATGTCGCGCGCCAGGTCGAACGTGGCCGCAGCCATACGGCGAATGTCTCGGCAAAGTCCTCGGCCGGATGCGCCTGCGCATACGACGGCTCCAGATGCAGCACGTAGTTCTTGCTGTACGGTTTCGGATGGTAGTGTTCGGGATAGGGCGCCGTATAGCTGCCGAAGAGCTTTCGATACTGCTTACGTCGATGCAAACGATACGCGGTGTCGATCGCGTGGCCCGCCTCGTGCCGGAGAATGCGCAGGCACCAATCTTCGGTGCCGCCTTCCACCTCGAGCATCTGCTTGCGCTCGAGCCGCGCCAACCGCGGGTGCGCCAAGTAGAACGGAATGGCAATGCCTGGCACGCCATCCGGTGAGAACCATTCGTCCGAGATCCAAACGTGCGGACGAAAACGAATGCCGCGGTACTCGAGCTCTTCGTAAAGTCGCTCGACGCGCTCTTCGAGCACCGAGCCCTCGATCGAAAGCCCCAAGTCGCTAATCCGCCACTTGAGCAACTCTTCGTCGGAGAGGTTCGCCCAAGCCGGTCCTCTGGAACGTCCGTTGCGATGGGCCGGCCCGGTTTTTCGATGGTTCGCGCTCACGTGTTCCAGTGCGGTCTGCCTGCCAACAGTCGGTGGGCGGGGCAGCTTAGGCTCTTCAAGAAACTCTCGGCGGGAATCCTACTCAGGCGTCGTCGGCCGTCCTCGGCAAACCAAGCCTACCATAGCTTTCTCCCAACTGTAGCCACCTGGGGCCGGGCCGTCGAGTCGGATCGCGATTCTCGATCCGCCCCGCCTGCGCGAGCACTCGCCGGATGCCACGATTTCTTGCCCTGAAATATATTTTGCAGCGGCAGCGGAAAGGGGCGGGCCGCCACGCCTCGGCCCGCCGGGAGCGGGCGATTTTTCCGAGGGGCAGACACCCTTGGGCCAGCCCCCCGATCGCTCCTATAATAGCCTAGCGAGGCGTGGCGGCACGCCCCTTGAACTCTTAGCGAAAGTCACGGCGAAACGAGCATTTTATGGGCGGCCAATTTTCCACCATCGAGGCAGCCATCGAGGCGATTGCCCGCGGCGAAATCATTATCGTGGTCGACGCCGAGGACCGCGAAAACGAAGGCGATTTTATCTGTGCCGCCGAAAAAGTGACTCCCGAGGTGGTCAATTTCATGATCACCCACGGCCGGGGCCAGCTTTGCATGCCCATTCTGCCCGAGGTGTGCGAACGGCTGAAGCTGGCCCCCATGGTGGAAGCCAATACCTCGTTTCTGGGCACCTCCTATACCGTGCCGGTCGACCACAAATCCTGCCGCACCGGTATCACGGCCCAGGAACGCGCCTGCGCGATTGCTTCGATTATCGATCCCAATAGTGTTCCCAGCGATTTTGTCCGGCCAGGGCACCTGTTCCCGCTGGTCGCCAAAGAGGGGGGCGTGCTCCGGCGAGCCGGACATACCGAAGCCGCCGTCGATCTGGTACGCATGGCCGGCTTGGCGCCGGGGGGTGTCCTATGCGAAATCCTCGGCGAAGATGGCGACCGGGCTACCCGAGAGCACCTGTTTCAGCTCGCCAAGGAATATCGCCTGGAAATCATCTCGATCGAAGAACTGATTCGCTATCGCCGGTTACGCGAAAAACTGGTTTATCGGGTCACTGAGGCCAAGCTTCCCACCAAACACGGAGAGTTTCAGATCATTTTCTATGGCGTTAAATACGAGCAGCAGCAGCCGTTCGTGCTCGTCATGGGCGATCCAGACAAAGGGCCGGTGCCGCTCGTGCGGTTGCACTCCGCCTGCTTCACGGGCGATGTGCTGGCCTCGCTCCGCTGCGATTGCGGCGATCAGTTGGATCAGGCCCTGCAGATGATCGCCAGCGAAGGGACGGGGGTCCTGGTGTACCTACCGCAAGAAGGGCGAGGGATCGGCCTGGTCGAGAAGATCAAAGCCTATGCACTACAAGACCAGGGGCTCGACACGGTCGAAGCCAACCTGGCCCTGGGCTATAAGGCCGATACCCGTGATTACGGTGTCGGCATCCAACTGCTCAAGGACTTGGGGCTGACCAAGGTGCGCCTGCTCACGAATAATCCCAAGAAAACGGACGCCTTCATCTACGGCGGGTTCGATTTGCAGGTGGTCGATCAAGTGCCGATCCATACTCCTGTGAACGAGCACAACGCTCGCTATATCGCTACTAAACGCGAGAAGATGGGGCACAAGATTCCAGAGCCGAAGTCCAAGAGCGGCTAGGGCGCTGTCAGGGATCTCCGATCCCAGCTTTGGGCGGTGAGAGTACGAGCCATCGGTTGAAGGAAGGAGTGACGATCGACGGCAGGCTTTTCCATGCCATTCTTCGCCATTCTTCAACGCGCTGCTCTGCGCGAAGTGGGGAGGTCTGCGATTAGGCCCGCACCCAAAACTTCCACCACGGTACGGCGTGCTTGATTCGCCGCGCCGCGGCCCGCCGTTTTGCCGACGCCGCGCTTGGTTTGGGGGTATCGAGCGCGGCCTGGATTCGCATTGGGTTGCCGTTGACGTCGACCATTCCCAGGACGTTCGCCCCGGCGAGTTTGGCGCAGGTGAGTTTGGCGCCTTGGAGATTGGCTTCTTGCAGATCGGCCCCGCGCAAGTTTGCCCCGGTTAGGTCCGCCGCGCGCAGATCGGCGCGGACCAATCGCGCATTGTGCAAATCGGCTCGCAAGTCGGCCATCGTGAGATCGACTTCGCAGAGGTCGGCATCGACCAGAACGGCGTCTCGGAGCTGGGCATAACGCAAAATGGCGCCGCGCATTCGGGCTTCTTGCAATTCGGCATTTTGCAGATGCGCGTCGGTGAGATTGGCAAAGGTAAGGTCGGCTCGCAGTAGATTTGCGCCTTCCAGATAGATGCCGGTCAGAATGCAGCCTGACAGATTGGCGTGTGCAAGATCCGCGTCGCGGAGGTCGGTGTTCACCAGATCGGATCCGGAGAGGTTGGCTCCCGCGAGATCGGCCCCCCGCAACCGTGCGCCTGCGAGCTTGCGATTGACCAGGGAATCAGCGTCGATTGCCAGGAGCACTTCGCGAGTCTTTTTGTGCCTGATTTCGAACATACCTCCACCTCGCAATTCGGTTGCCAGGGATGGGAGGGCCGTCAATGCTCCGATAATCGAGCAGCGTAGTTGCCACAAGGCGTCCCATGCGGCAGGACGCGCAGCGCCAAACAATACGCTAGTAGATCATCGCGACGATATTACGGCCGATCAACGGCAAGAAACCATTGCACGCGCTATCGAGCGACTGCCATTGACAGCACCCGGCGAGCGCCTTGCAAAGCCACTGCTCTCTTCCGAACCGAAACTCCGGCTCTCAGGCAGCCGTTAGCAAATCCCCCGCCGCGATAGGAAATGAGTGCGCTGATAGGATTTCGCGGGAGGGAAGAAAACCCCCGTTCACTATTAATAAGTCTAGCCAATGCTCATTATAAATCCAACGGAAATATGCGCGTTGCCGCAGCGCAGAATTTTACGCCCCCCGATAGGGCATGTGGGGGTGCCGCGACCATAGCGCGGTGTGATCCCGGAAACTACGTTCGAACAACTGTCATTTGCGGCGGGCGGTTGCTGCCCTATAACCAAGGGGAGCACGTATCCACCTTGTTCCGCCCCATGACGTACGGCACTATCGTTTATGGATTTTCGTGTCGAACTCGACATCTTTCGCGGTCCTTTGGACTTGTTGCTGTACCTGGTGCGCAAGCATGAGGTCGAGATTGTCGATATTCCAATCGCGCCCATCACCGACCAGTTTCTTGAGCATTTGTCCTTGCTCAAGGAACTGGATGTAAACGCGGTGGGGGATTTTCTGGACATGGCCAGCACGCTGGTGGAGATCAAGTCGCGCAGCGTTCTCCCGCGAAGCGGCGAGGTGGAAGACGAACTTTCCGATCCGCGCCAGGAGCTCGTCCGGCGACTGTTGGAATATAAGAAGTTCAAAGACGCCGCCAGCATCCTCGAAGAACGCTCTCACGATTGGCAGCGGCGCTGGGGGCGATTGGCCAGCGATCAACCTGAGATTCGACGTGATCTTAGCCAGGAAGAGCTTCGCGAGGTGGAAATGTGGGATCTCGTGAGCGCGTTCGGGCGAATCATACGTGAGACCACCGCCGCCCGGCCTTCGAACATCGTCTATGACGAAACGCCCATCCACGTTTACATGACTCAGATCAATGAACGGCTGGTCGATGAAGGACGGCTGAAGTTCCGCGACCTGTTCCGTCCGGGCATGCACAAGAGCGCGCTTATCGGCATGTTTCTGGCCGTACTCGAACTGGTTCGGCATCATCGGGTCCGGGCTGATCAGAGTCAGCTATTCGGCGAGATCTGGGTACTCCCCGGCCCTACGGCCAATACCGAACTTGACGTGACGAAGGTCGATACCTACGAACACAGCGCCCCTCGAGACGAAGCGGGGTAAAAAAAGCGGAGCGCTGTCGGCGACATGGCTTACCGTTCGATTCCGACACAAATCATACGAGGAGCGACGACACCACGAGGGGTGACTTGCGCTCAAGCGAGAATCTCGCGCAACTGGAAATGGAACTTCCCGAGCTTGCCGCCGTAATTCCCGGCCGTGATCGCGAGAATTCCTGGACCGGCCGCGGCGCGAATGCCCACGGCCATGGCGTTGGAGATGGCTGCTTCATCGGCGCCATCGATCACGACTTCATAGGCCGCGTTGGCCCCGTCGACGAGCTTCGTAAGCACGCGCCCTCGTAGCGTTGGGCAATAGGTGTCGGCCGTCGAGGCTTTGAGCGTTTTGTAACGCGATCCCACTTTGCTACCGCTGCGCGCAACGCCGCCCGGAAATGGGGTGATCACACCCGCGAGCGGATCGATCGCCTGGATGGCCCGCCGAGCGGCCGCCAGGGCAACGACCTGCGAAGTTCCTTGCAAGATGAAGTTCCCGCCGCCGATCCCTTTGGCCACGTGAACGCGATCCTCCACGACAAACTCGCCGTCCATGACCGGCACCCGCCAATAGCGACGACCGTTGATCTGCTTGCTCTTCTGATAGCCGTCGCCAAAGTAGCGGACGGTTTTACCCAGCGGGATGCGTTCGTCTCCCTCGGCCAGGCCGTCGTACACGGCCGTCGTTGGACACGTCATGACGCATTGCCCGACCCGATTGGGGACAACCCGCTTGAGTGTCTCGGCCGAAAAACCAAACAGCAGTACCGCAGCGCCGGGCCGGCCGTCGGGCGTCTCGGCGGGCGAAAGTTGGCGCTCGCGTCCCGCTTCGCTATCGCACGAAATAATCGACGAACTGTAGCCGGTGAGCTCGCGCACCGCCGCGTCCAGCCAATGCTCGTCGTGCGCCGTGATTACCAGCCGCACGTAGCGCATCCGGAAGGCTTCGGCGAACGTATCTTCGATTTGAGTACCGCTGATTTGCACGTTGCGCTGGATCCTTTTAGGCCCATCATGATCCGCCAGCGAGGCGTTGCCAAGTGCGAAGCAGGCGTTCGGTCGAGGGCCTCGATGGGCGGGCCGTGACGACGCCTGAATTCTCGCGGCGTTCTATTTGATCGCCGTCCACGTCCAGTGCCGGTCGCTCGTTGCGGAGACCGTTTCGAGAGCAAATCCCAGCGATGCCGCGTGGTCTCGCATTTCATCAACGGAAAGCGCCGCCCGCAACGAATCGTCAAACAACTTCCGCTGCTGCTCGTTGCAGACGCCCGCGTATTGTTTTACCAGATGCGCAACAACCGAGTCGTCCCTTGGGCGAGCCAGATCGCGAAAGAACAGGAGCCCGCCTGGACGCACCACGCGGACCGCTTCGAGCAGCGTATCGAGCGGGCGAGGAATGTGGTGTACGATGCTGTTGCTCGTGACGGCTGCAAATGTTCCGTCGGCAAACGGCAGCCGCTTGGCGTCGACGAGTTCAAGCTGGATCCGGTGGCGTACGTCCGCACGAGTTATGTTGGTCGCCGCAAGCTTGAGCATTTCGATCGAGAGGTCGACCGCGACCACTCGGATCCGCGGGTTTTGACGGCAGAGTTCGATGGGGATTTGGGCCGTGCCGGTTCCCAGATCGAGAACGGTCGCGTTCTCTGCACATCCCGCCGCCGTGAATGCCGCAAGAAAATCGGAGGCGAACCGGCGATTTACCTCCGAGTGGTCCATCTGGTCGTAGTCGAGCGCTTCGGCCGCGGTGTCCATCGCCTCTGGTTCGAGCACGCGCGCTAGTCGCGATTGGTCGGGAGCCAGCGGAGAGGGTTGGTTCGACATGTTGAGGCGGTATTACGTGAGCGAGCGCGTGACGCTGTTTCGCCGAGGTTATTGACCCGCTCTGGCCGTGTCGTCGACCTTGATATCCACGCCAAGGGCGGCTTTTGCCACGCGGGCCAGCGCCGCGTTATCTCCCTCGATGTGGAAGGTCGCTTGGGTATGCATGATCGACTTGCCCGTGGGAAGCTGCGCGGCTGGCGAAAGGGATTCGAGCTCGAAAAACCCTCCCAAAGCCTGCTGGCCCGGCTCCGGTGGACCGTCGTTGTAGCTGTTGAAGACGTCGCCCAGATAGGGTTCCTTCTGCGTTCCCCAATGGTTGTTCACATAGCCGTACTTCGTGGGGTCATCCGGCATCGTAAAATGGACGAGCGTCAGCACGCCATTCTCCAGATCGATGGCGCCCGCCATGGGTTTGGCTCGCGGCTGCGAAACGCCGATCTTCGAACGATACTTCCCATCGCCAGCAAACCAGATGGCTTGCGAATTTACCCGCAGCCGCTCGGCCGGCACTGTGCCGAAGTAATCGGAATTGACGATCGGCCCCAGGGTCGGATCGTCGGGCCCCTTGTAGGGTACAATAATCGAGGTGCGCGGGCCGGCCGGAAACTGTCCCAAGCTCCAGACGGCGAACAGGCCCTTGTCGCGGGTCATGGCAGGGCCGCGATTCAGCACCGTGTTCACGGTTTTGAATCCCACCATTCGCAGCTTGCCTTCCTTGATCGCTTGTTCGGCATCCTTGCCAAACAGCTCGCCAAAATGGTGCACCTTTTGAAGGTGAATTTCGCGATGGATTTCCAGGTCGAATTGGGTTCGGGCGGCATTCTGTATCGCAATGCGCCGCGAGAGCCTGTAGTGTGGGTCGGAATCGCCGGAGGTGATTTGCATCGCCCCTTCGTTTAGCCCGAGGGGCGTATACCAGTTTGCCAGGCTTTGGGCGGCGCCGGGGGCAAAGAACAAGCTGAAAGCCCCCCCCTCTGGCGCTAACCACAAGCGATCTTCGCCGCCGTAGTTGTTGAAGTGCTTGTCGATCGCACCTCGCTTGATGTACTCGCGATTGATCCAGCCGTGACTGCGGCCTTCCAGTTCATTGGTTGAACTGGTCATCACGCGTCCCTGATACTCGGGACAGATGGCCACCCGTTCACCATTCTCGCCGGTGAGTTGAACCACTTTGGTGTGCGCCACCAAGAAATTGAAGGCGTCGCCATAGGTTTCTGTTTCGGCGGCCTTGCTGTGGCTGCTGTGGGCGATGCCCAGGGCCACGGTGACGACCAGCCAGCCAAGCATCAGGCCGTGCGGTTGCATGCGAGAAATCCTTCTGTTTCAGGGCGATCGAGGGGCCGCCGATCCTGGCGTCCCTTGCTAGTCATGCCAACCTGCCGGGGCTGGCCGGTGTCGCGGATCGAAACCGTGGCACAGCACTAGCAGGCTGCGGAAAAACTCCGCAGCCTGATAAGATCGCACGGAGGCGATCTCAAAATAGCGACGTAAGTCGTTATTTTGCGAGCGGTGCGGAGTTCACCTCCGCACTTCGCGAGGCTGAAAAAGTTCACGCCGGACTTTTTCAGCAGCCTGCTAGGTTAATACGCTCCGCGTGGGGCGATTATAGCGAATTACAGGCCCCTGGCGAGTCGGCTGTGCGGCAGGGTCTCAGATGCTACAATTCGCCGTGCCATTTGGGTGGGACGCAGCGGGCCGGGCATCGTAGCAATTGGTTTGCTAGAATATGTTTCGGGCCGATTTTCCCGCCTTGGCGCGATGCGTCCTGAGCCCTGTCTGCTAGGGGATCCCGGTGAACTTTTGTCCCCGATCTGTCGTTAATTTTCCACCCGAGCTGAACCCCGCGCCGCGGCCACACGTAGTGACTTATGGATAAGGTCCTCGGAAACTCGCATCCGACAGCAATAGCTGACCGTTCCGGCATGTCCGACGAGCAGCTTTTGTCGGCCTACCGCGAACGGGGCGATCGAGACGCGTTTGCTCAATTGGTGCACCGCTACGAACGGGAGCTGTATAGCTACCTGCGGCGCTATTTGGGAGACGCCTCGATGGCCGAAGATGCCTTTCAGGCGACCTTTTTACAGGTTCACCTGAAGGGGGATCAGTTCGAGGAAGGACGCAAGTTCCGGCCCTGGCTTTATACGATCGCAACCAATCAGGCAATTGACGCCCAGCGCCGCAATAAGCGTCACCGCAGCGTCAGCCTAGACCGCAATACACGACCGGAGGGCTCCGATGACGTGGCAGCGCTTATCGATCTGTTGGCCAGCAGTGAACCTGCCCCAGAGAGTAATCTGGACGCCGCTCACCAGCGTCAATGGATCCGAGACGCCGTCGACTCCCTCCCCGAAACCCTCCGGCAAGCCGTCAACCTGGTTTACTACCAAGGCCTGAAATATCGCGAAGCCGCCGATATCCTCGAGATCCCCGTGGGGACCGTGAAGAGTCGGCTGCATTCGGCGATCCTTAAACTCAACGAAGCCTGGGTGGCCAGCCACCCGGGCGAACATGATTAACCGAATTCATTGCGATGTAAGTGTGGCCAGACATGAGCGCGATGCGTGAAGACTTGATCGGTTACCTTTTGCACGCTTTGGAACCTGCCGAGCGTGCTCAGGTGGAGGCGGAGCTCAAACGAGACCCGCGACTTAAACAAGAGTTGGAGATTCTGGAGCGAAGTCTCGCTCCATTCGCGGCCGATCGCGAGGGCTATGCTCCGCCGCTCGGCCTGGCGAGTCGCTGCTGCGAGTATGTCGCCCTGCAGGGCAAAGTGCAGCGACCAGTGTTTGGTGCTTCGCCGGTTTCTCGCTGGCGAATGTCCGACTTAGCAGTTGCCGCGGGTGTGTTTTTAGCCGCCACGCTGCTTTTCTGGCCTGCTATGAACCAAAGCCGCTTTGCCGCCCGGGTGCGCGGCTGTCAAAATAATATGCGGCAAATCGGCATGGCGCTTGCCAGTTATAGCGACGCTCATCCTGGCAAGTTGCCGGCAATTCAATCTCGCCATAAGCTCAATCGTAGCGGTATCTACTCGGTTATCTTGCTGCATAACCGCTTGCTCGACGAACACCGAATCGTCATCTGCCCGGCGTCGGAGTTGGCCGAAAGACTCGATAATTTCCGCGTTCCCTCGTTGGAAGAAATCGAACGTGCCACTCCAGCCGAACAAGTGCGGATGGTCAAAATGATGGGCGGTAGCTATGGCTTCAGCCTTGGTTACCATCAGAACGGGCGATACACGCCGCCCCTCGCCCTGGGCCGATCGACCCATGTCATCATGGCCGACGCGCCGAGCAATGAGCTTCAAGATCGAATTTCCGGCAATCATGGCGCCTGCGGTCAGAACCTGCTGTTTGAAGATTTTCACGTCGAGTACGTGACCGGTTGCCGGTCGCGTGCCTGCCGCGACCACATCTTTGAAAATCGCAACGGTGAGCAAGCCGCGGGGCTCGACAGTGATGATGTGGTCATCGGCCCTAGCGATGCCTCGCCGTTCGGGCCAAGTAGGTGATTTCACGCCGTTCCACGGAACTGCAATAGCGCCTTGTGGCGCTCTCCCCAGCCAGAGCTCTCGCGAAACGCGAACCTGAAAACCAAATGGCTAGCCTCTCAGGTTGGCGAAAGCGCTCGCGACGTAGGCGGTCGGTACGTTGTTGCCAGGCGACGTCGCGTTGCGGCGTGTGTTGCGATTCTGCAACAACGGGTTCTGATAAAACGTCGCGATTCAGGACTGTTTAGCCTGAAGTGCGGCGAATCCAAGGTGTTTTGCCGATATTCACGCTCGCGGCACCAGCTTTGCTTTTCCTGTCCATCGCCTCTGTGGCCGCCAGAGCCCTGGTCCCCTCGGGCTCTGGCGGTTTGCTTTTTTTTCGTTTCTTGTGACACCTTTCTTAATGGGCACGTATGCACGTCCGGCAACTAGTCGATATCGCTGGCTTTGTGGCTCATGGCGGACCGCTGCTTGTAACGCGAGCAAAGGAGCTGTCGCCCGCGCCGCTCGAGCAGTACTGGGCCGTCGCCAAATGTCGCGTCGAAACCTGGCATCGCGCGCTCAAGTTGCACGCTTTGCATGACGCCGCGACCGAAACGCCCGCTCCCGCCCCGGTCGAACTGTTAGCCACGTTGGAAGAGATCTTCGTCAGCGAAACGCTGACCCGCGTATGGACCACCGTGCTCGTCGCTCGCGACCGCCGCTTCCGTTCGGGCGTCGATGAGCCGTTGGCGCGTAGCGCATTCGACTCTCATATGGACGCTCGTAGCCGCGCGCTCCGCATGCTCTTGAATCGCAGGCTGATCAGCGGTCGCCAGGCGGCAGCTCTGAACGTCGTTCGAAAGCGGGCCGAGCGGTGGAGCGATGTACTGATTGGCGGGCTGCTACAACACGGCGTCTCTCGTGAGTTTGCTGTCGAGGCTGATCGAGCCGTGGACTTTGCCGAGGATCTTGCCGAGCGGCGCGAGCAAGCTGGCGGTCGCTATGCCTGGACGCTGACGCTCACCGCGTTGGGCAATGCTTTTGCCGACTTGCTTCATCCGCCGGCCGCCAACCCCGACGCCAACGCGCGGCTGGCGGCTAGCATTTTGGGATGCTTTCCCGCCGAACTGTTCGACTCGACAGGCATGTTGAAGTCGCTTTGGCTCACCCGACTGCTGGCCACGGCCAGTGATGCTCAAGGACTGATCGAAGAATTGCTGACCGTCGACAATCCGCAACCTGGGCCGCTGCAGCAGCGCCGCCGAATTGGGTGACTCGCGGTCAGCTACATCTTTTCGACGACTTCGATACCCAACAGCTCGAGCCCCTGTTTCAGCGTGCGCGCCGTCAAGTCGCACAAGAGCAGCCGGCTCGTGCGGGTTCGTTCGTCGGCCGCTTTCAGTACGGGGCACTGCTCGAAGAACGTCGAATAGCGGTTCGCCAGTTCGTAGAGATACCCTGTAAGAACGCTTGGCCGATAGTCGGCCGCTGTCTGGTCAAGCGCTTCTGAGAATTGCAAAATCCCCAGCGCCAGCGCCCGCTCAGCGGGATGGGCCAGGTCGATCGCGGCGCCGCTGGCACGCAGCTTGTCGCTATCGATTTCGCCACGAGCGAAGATCGAACGTACCCGGGCGTAAGCATATTGCATGTAGGTCGCGGTATTCCCATTCATCGCCAGCATGCGGTCGTAGCTAAAGGTGTAGTCGTTCGTGCGGTTCGTGGCCAGGTCCGCGTATTTGAGTGCGCCGGTCCCCACGGCTTCCGCAACCGCTTCACGTTGCTCGGGGGCAATTTCGGAACCTGGCGGTTTACCGTCGTCACTCGCGCGGACGACTTCGAGAGCCCGCCGCACGGCCTCGTCCAGCAGACCTTCAAGTCCGACCGTATCGCCTGAGCGTGTTTTGAACGGCCGGCCATCGTCGCCCAGTACCGTGCCAAACGCGATGTGTTGCAGTTCGATCTCGTCGTACCCCCACTTGCGCGCAGCGTCAAAAAGCTGCTCGAAGTGCAGGCTCTGCCGATGATCCACGACGTATAGAATCGCATCGGGGTTCCAACGTTCGACGCGGTATTGAATCGTCGCCAGATCGGTCGTGCCATACAGAAAGGCGCCGTCCTGCTTGCGGATTACCAGCGGCGCTGGCCGACCTTCGAGAAACACGCAGATTGCGCCGTCGCTTTCTCGGGCGATTCCGCGCTGGAGCATCTCTTCGACCACCGCGGGCAAGCGGTCGTGGTAGAAGCTTTCTCCCAGCGTTTCGTCGAAGGTGACGCCCAATCGATCGTAGATCTTCTGGATATCGGCGATGCAGGGAGGCAAGAATTCGTGCCACAGCCGCAGGTTCTCTTCGTCGCCGTGATGCAGCTTGGCTGTCTCGGCGAGCACGGCTCGGTCGATCTCCGGATGGGTGGTCACTAACTTCGAAAGCACAGGGTCGTTGTTGACCGTCGCGATTCCTGTTTCGCGTTCCGCAAGGGTCGCTTGAAGCTCTTTGAGGTTTGCTTCCGCGCGACGGAGCGATTTGGCTGCGCCCTTGTCGGCAGAGTTTTCACCGGCCGTGGCGGTTTGCTTCGCTACCTCGGCGCGTTGTTTTTCGATCTGTTCGCGCAGCGCCGGGAGCGATTGTAGGGTTTCCTGGTGGGAGACTAATCGGTTCACCAGCCGATACAGCCGCCCCAGTTCCGCGACGGCCTCCTTCTCATACGCCGCGCGATCGAGAAAGTGCTTGTAGCCGTAGATGATCATGCCGAACTGCGTGCCCCAGTCGCCAATGTGATTGTCGGCAATCACCCGATGACCCAGAAACACAAGGGTCCGCTTGAGCGAGTCGCCGATAACCGTAGAGCGAATGTGACCCACGTGCATGGGCTTGGCCACGTTCGGCGACGAATAATCGAGCACGTATGTACGAGGCCGCGCGGCCGGCTGAACATCGAGTCGCTGGCTCGTAAGCGCGCGTCCCGTGGCCTTGGTCAGCCAGGAGTCCTTCACACGCAGATTGATGAATCCGGGCCCGGCCACTTCAGGCGGGTCACACAGATCGTCGAGGTTGAGCTTGGTCACGACTTCCGTGGCAACATCGCGTGGCGGGCGGCCCAATCGCTTGCCGAGCGGCATAGCAAAGTTAGCTTGATAATCGCCAAACTTCGCATCGCCACTGGGACGAATCATCGTTAACAGCTCCGCTGGGTCCTCGACGAGTGGAGTCAGCGCGGCGCGAAATCGTTCCTGCAATTCGGCGAGAATATTCATAGGAAGCAATTAAATCTAGCGAGCCGGTCGCGGACGCAAAAAAGTAATGCGCCTCGCCGGCCAGTTTGCCACTTTCGTCGAGCGACAAGCAACCCCAAACCAGCATTCGGCCAGCGGCCGCTACCGCGAACCGTTCTCAGGCCCTCCAGCGGCGGTGGTGCGGACAACCGCGAGGCGCATCGCTGTAGAGAAGACTTGCCCTGGTTGAACCCGCAATGCGGTCCCCTACTCGGAAGCATGCGCTGCGGAATCGCCCGTCGGAAGGTTTTCCGCCGGCGACGCGTCGCTGGACACATAGGGAATGCGCTTCGCCCCTGCCCACAGGTGTTCCAGATCGTAGTAGGTGCGGGTTTCCTCGTCAAAGAGGTGGATCACCACGTCGCCAAAATCAAGCAGAATCCAGCGACTGTCTTCGTAACCTTCCATACCGAGCCGCTGATCGCCAAACTGCTTGCGAAGCGTGATGTCGATTTCCTCGGCGATTGCATGAAGTTGCCTGCGGCTCGACCCCGTGGCCAGCACGAAGAAATCGAAAACCGGCGTAATCTCCCGCAAATCGATGATCGCAATGTCGCGGGCGCGATTCAGATCGGCAACGTGGGCCGCAGCGCGAGCACGCTCCAAGCTGCGGCTCTCTTGCGATCGCAATTGAGTAGCTGGACTGGCGATGGTTGGTGATCCTTGAACTTCGAGGTTGGGCTAACGGATAGTAGCCGTACACCCTACTATTTTATCCCCGTCCAGAGGGAAAGCGAAGAGGCGGTACGGGGTGGTAAGCCGCGGATCTTCGCCTGATGGGCAATATCACCCCGCGGCAATGGGCGCCCGAGCCGACCGGCAGAAGCCTCAGCAAACAGCCGGCCGCGGCTCTTGCCATGCGAACCCCAGCGGCTTAAGTTTCAAGCCTTGCGGCCAGCAGAGCTTTGGGAAGCTGGCGATTCTCGTTCGAATCATCGTAGGGACGACACTATGCGACTTGCGGGGAAAACGGCAGTCATCACCGGTGGAGCGACGGGAATTGGGCGGGCAATTGCCATAAGCCTGGCTGCCGAGGGCTGTCGGGTCGCCATCGCCGGCCGCCGCGAAGAACGATTGCGCGAAGCGGCCGCAAGTTGGCAAGGGGCCCCGCCGATTCTCACGCACGCGGTCGATGTCGCCGATCGTGCCAGCGTCGCCGAGCTTTTTCGCTGGGCCACCGAGCAGCTTGGCCAGATCGACATTCTCGTCAACAATGCCGGGATCAATACGCCCCAGCGCACCATGGCCGATATTCCGCCCGAAACCTGGGACGACGTGCTAAAAATCAACGCCACCGGCGCGTTCAATTGCATGCGGGCGGTGATTCCCGGGATGCGTGCCGCGGGCGGAGGACTCATCGTCAATATGGACTCGGTGTCTGGCTTGCGGGCCAGCGTGCTCGGGGGCGTTGCCTATTGTGCTTCCAAGTTTGCTTTGACCGCCTTGGGCACCATCACCGGTCTCGAAGAGGGGAAGAACGGCATCCGCGTGACGAGCATCTGTCCGGGTGAGGTCGATACGCCGCTGTTGGATGGGCGGCCTACGCCGGTCTCGGCGGAGCATCGCTCGCGAATTTTACACCCGCAGGACATTGCGGACGCGGTTTTGATGGTGGCGCTCCTGCCGCCGCGAGCGCATGTTCCCGAGCTCGTGATCAAACCGACCTGGCAAGAGTTCGCTTGAGCCCGCGAGAGGGGCTCGGTTGGGCCTATGCCGAACGCGCCATGTCGGTTGAGTCCGACGGTCGCCAACTGGCAAGCAGGTTGCGAATCCGCTTTCCGAACGATGGCATCGGCCGTTTGGGAATCAGACGCTCGATTTGCTCGTGATGGTCGACGGGTGCGAGCGACTTGTAGCAAGCGAGCGCATTGCACGCCGCTTCCAGTCCCATTCGCTGGGGCCCGTAGGCGAAGTGCGCGACGAGCGCGTCTCCCACGATGGCGCACCGCCGTTCCGTTTCGCGGGGCACGATCTCGGTAACCCAGGCTTCGTCGTCGCCCTCGAACCGCTTGGCGGGTTCTGCCAGGTCGCTACCGAGCCAGCACATGGCGTTGATGCTGAACCGCTCGTAGTCTTTGAGTTCCCACGTGGGGAAGCGGTACTTTTCGAGTTCGCCAGCGTCATGTAACTGGAAAAACGTCTCGTGACAGTCGCGGGCCGTTTGCCATCTTCCCCAACTAATGTTTCCCAGGCACTCGTATTCAATCGAGGGCGATTCGGGAAGCAACCCCATCCGCTGATGCAGGTGTGAGCACAGGGAGTTATTGACCGTGTTCGGAAATACGCAGAGATATTCCGGATGTTCGAGGCGAAACTGGAGCAACCGCTCGATCGCGCCGTCGGCAATCCAAACCAGATCGTCGTCAAACTTCAGATAGAGCGTGTCCAACTCGTCGCATTTCTGCCAGAACCAGCAAATGCGCGGCACGCACTGCTTCTTGGAGTAGCGAGAGCTATCGTACACCAGGCGAAAGAAGTCGGGGTACGCGGCCGCCAGACCATGGACGAATGCCAGATCCTCGGCGTCGTCCGTATTCACCCAAAAGTGATGCTCGTCGATGAGTGGTCGCAACTTGAGCAGATGGCGGGCGAGAATCTCGACGTACCGGTGCCGGCCGTACGGCGTCACCGACACCACGCGTCGTCCTTGATACATGGTATCCGGCCTCCTCCCGGTGCGAGTGCTATCACACGAGCATTTCCCTGCTGGCGAATCGAGCGCGAATTCTGGAGGAATCGCTCCTGGCGGTCAATGGCAATCGAGAGCGGTAAGCCACCCAGGACACGGTGATCGGAACGCCTCGGCGAAAAGGCGGTCAGTCCTTAGGACGGATCGACAACACCACGCTCTCTGATTCCGTGCCGGCCAGTGGGTAGCTCGCCAACTTGCGTAGATCCAAGCCGTGAAAAAGCCCCGCGTGGCGAGCTTCCTGCCGCTCTTCGACCCAGGCGGGACCTTTGACCAACAAGAGCCGGTCGAACGATTCCCAGTGAGGAGCAAGCCAGCGGAGGATCTTTGGTAACGGGGCGACCGCCCGGGCTACCAGGGTGTTGAAGTGGTGCGCGTTCAAGAGTTCCTGGACGGGCTGATGATACACCGGCATGTCGAGCCCTGTCTCGCGTAGGATCTCGCCGACAGCCTTGGCCTTTTTGGCTACCGAGTCGCATAGCGAAACCTTCAGATCGGGACGCAGAATCGCCAGGATGACTCCGGGGACGCCACCGCCGGTGCCTACGTCGAGGACGTGCTCTCCGGCATCGAGGAACGGCTCGATCTGCGTTGCATCGACGACATCGCGGGCAACGAATTTGTCATAGTTCGTATGGCGCGTGAGATTCAGTTTATCGTTCCACGCCCAGAGAACGCGGCAGTAGCGATCGAGCAATTCGACCTGCTCGGAGGGGATTTCGAGGCCGGCCTGCTGGATCGCTGCGGCGAGTGTGTCTGCGGAGGAGGCGTTCAATGAATTCTCGATAGGGCTAGGAAGGTCAGGGGCGGCGGATAGCCAGCGATTGTTTATCGCCGGCACGGGGGTCGCAACCCCCACCAAAACGCTTTCATTCTATCCGCGATGCGGAATAAGTAGCACGGTGCTTACTACGGCAAAAAGCAGGAATGCCCCGATCGCCGGTTTTGGGTCTCGGCCCCCAGTCCAAACGCCGGCCCCCGGCCATAGCCAGAGCCCGCAATGCTTGCCGGTACGCCGAACGCAAGGAGTTGCCACGCGCAAAGTCTCTCCCGTCGCGGTCAACGTTTCGAACGCCTGTTGCGCCATCCACGCGCGTGTTCTTCTGCGCTCCTAGGTCACTGTCTGCCCGCGATATTGTTCCAGCATGCGTTCGGCCCGCTGGGCGATGAGCTCGCGCAGAGGTTCCGGATCGAGCACTTCGGCCTGGTCGCCGTAACCGAGAATCCACCACGAAATTTCGTAAATGCCGGATACGCGCACTTGAAAGTCGAGCGAACCATCTTCGTTCCAGGTGAGCCGTTGCGTGTGATGCCACACGATTTCACCGACGTTGCGGGCAACCAACGGAGAAAACCGTACGACGACGTCTGTGTCCGGGCCGTCGGGAATCAGGTGCCAGGCGTTGCGCAGATAACGGCGAATGCTAAAGCTTCGCGGGATCAGGAACTGGTCGTCGAGCAACTCCAGCTTGCGAATACGGCCAATGTTGAACGTACGCACCTCGCGATGCATTGCCGAGCGCCCGATCACATACCAACTGCGGCGGCTGAACAACAGGCGATAAGGGCTGAGCTTAAGACGCAGCAACGCCTGGTCGCTGAGGCTATCGTACTCAATACGTACGGGCCGGTGTGCCGCGATCGCCGCCAGCAGTTGTTGATAAACGGGCGATTTTCCGAACAGCGGATTTGCCGGTTCGAGCTTGATTTGTACGGCCGACGTCAGCTCTTGCAAGTGCTCGCGGATGCGGCCGGGCAAACTGGCCTCGAGTTTCAAGGCCGCGTTTTGGGCCGCTTCATAGAATGGGAGCCGACGATTCTGCCCCATCTCGTAGCAGAGCACGATGACTGCCAACGCCTCTTCGGTCGTGAAGTTCGTGGGCGGCAGGTAGTACGTGCCAGGAATCCGGTAAGCGTTGTGATCGTCATCGAATAACAGGGGCACGCCCGCGTCGCGTAACACCTCCAGGTCGCGAAAGATGGTCCGGCGGCTGACTTCGCAGCTTTTGGCCAGTTCGCCGGCGTTATGCCCCCTGACCGTTTGTAGCAGTCCGAGAATTTGAATCAAGCGGCTGATGCGAGTTAGATTCATACGACTTCACGGAACGTGGCTGCTGCAAGTTGGCTTTCGATGCGCGGCCGGCCGGCGCGTTGGCGGCTGTCGTGGCACGCGGCGCCGGCACCTCGTCAGGCATGCCGGCTATTCGCGACCACGTCTCATTTTGACTCGCCTGAGACTCGCTACCCAGCCCCAATTGGCCCCACGAAAACTTACCTTGCATTGTGCCTTGCGGCTCGGCGCCGTACGAGGCGCCCCTCGCGGGCTCGGGCAGGATTTCGCTGCCCGGGCCGAGGGGCAATTCCTCGGGCCCGGCTCCCAGGGGCATTCCGGCCGGCAGGAGCCCTGGCTCGCCGATCATCGGCGGTCGTCCTTCGACGTTCTGGCGGACGGCGCCTTCGCTGATCACGCCGGGCCGGGTGTAGCCGTAGTTGAGGTAGACTCCCGCGTCACGCTGGCGAGCCAGGCGGTGAGCGTCGAACTGGGCCTTATCCGGCCAGGGGCCTTCCTGCAGATAGACGTTGTTGTACTCAAGGAGCGAACCCTTGCGGTAGTGGACGGTAATGATGGCCCGCTGGTAGTCCAGCAGAGTACGGAAGAAGCTGGCTTGTGCTTCAGCCCGGCGCCGCTGGGCTTCGAGCAACTGGTCGAGCGTCACCGTGCCCGACTCGTACGCCGCCTGTTGGGCCTCGACCTGCTTGTCGGCGGCCAGCGTGCGGTTGAAGTTCGTCTGAGTGATCGCGTAGTTGTATTCGAGCTGGCGCACGGCATCCGCGATCTGGTGCGAGATCTCGAGCTCCTCGTCTTGGAGCTTGGCCCGTTCGCGAGCAAGTTGTAACTGATAGTGCCGGACCTGGGCCAGTTCCTTGCGGAAGCCGATCGTCATCGTCGACTGAAAGCCCAACTGCCATTCCTGGAACTGGCCGCTAGCCAGGGTCTGAAGAGCGCTGGATCCGGTCAGGGCGAAAGGATTTTCCGGCGTGAACTCGAAGTCTCGCCGGCCGAACAGATCGTCACCCAGCCCAAGCCAGCGATAAGTACCGTTCAAGTCCAAACGCGGCAGCAACAAGTTCTTGGCGGCAATCAGCTCCATCTCGCGCTGCTTGATACGCCACTTTTGCCGACGAAGGTCCAGGTTGCGCGAGAGGGCCTCTTCGGTAATCTCGCGCCAATCGAATTCCACCTTGGCGATCGTCGCCCGGTCGGTGGGGCGAATCAAGCGGCCGTCCGTCGAAGCCAGGCCCATCGCCCAGCGAAGACGGTTCTCAGCACGAAATAGTTCATTCAGTTGCGTTTGAGCCTGACTCTTGAACTGGTAGAACTGTTCGCGAGCCATGGCCTCGGCGTTTGCTTCGCCGCCGCGGCTGCCCGTGCGATAGAGAGCGTAGATCTTCTGCCACGTCTGCCGGGCACTGTTCAACGCGGTGTTCGCGGTTTCCAGGTTGCGATAGGCGAACGACAGTTCCCAGTAGGCTTGTTCCGTGTCGTTGATAATGTTGCGGACACCGCCTTCGAAATCGGCCAAGGCAATGTCGACATTGATCCGAGCGAGTACCACACCATCGAACTGTTGAGTCAGCGGCGGACCACCAGGTAGGCTCATGTACGGCTGCCAGGGACCGGCAATGCGGTTGAATTCGGCGCCGGCACCAGCGAGCAACGGTTGGCTGAATCCCAATTCGTAGTTGACGTTCCAGTCCTTGGGAACTTGTCGCGTGGGGTTGTTGTTCAAGTCGTACACGAGGTTGTTACGTACCGAGAACACACCACCCTGGGCGGTTACCTTGGTGAGTGAGCTGTTGAATGAACTGGTGTTCTGAATAAAGATCTGCCGGAAGAAGTCGTCAAACGAGGCCTGCGGCATCACGTTCTGCTGGCGGTCGTTGTGTTGGTAGAAAAAGTTCGTGCTCCACTGCGTATCGAACGCCGAGAGGGCATTCTCGACGCCGGTGAACGGCGTGGTTTCGACAATGGCCGGGTCGTAGATCGTGCGGACTTGATCCGGAGCCTGAGTGATGGCGTCCGGCGCCTCGCCGACTTGGGCCCGGTTGTTAAAGGCCGAACTTACGAAACGTCCGCCGAGCGAGCGGAAGACCTTCGAGTTCTGCAGGGCCGTCTGCAGGGCGTCTTCGAGCGATAGATCCCAGTAGTGGGCGAACTGGTAGTTATCGAGCGTGTATGGTGCCAACGCGTCTGTGACTTCGGCCAGCGTCGAGGTCTCGACGTCGGGATAGTCCAGTTCCGTGGCCACGTCCAGATAATGTGACAGATCGCCATCTTCACGAAGATAGAATGGCTGCTGCGGTCGGCAACCAGTGAAGGCGATCATGGCGGAGGTAAGCACCGCCCAAATGGTGTGGACACGCCGTTTCATCGAATCGACCTTAAGGGGTTTCAGGCTCTGAACGCTGGCCTGATCGCACGGGCACATTGCTGTCAACGACAGCAGTGCAAATGCAATCTTGGCGACAGTAACCGGACGCCCCCCGTCCACGCCGAACCCCCTCGCACTCGATCACCTACGCGAAGCGCATGTATCCCGAGCGAGGATTCGGCAGACCCAAGTATCGACCTACCGCGCGTTAAACTTCGGCGAATCTACTCAACAGAAAAAGAATGCTTAATCCGCAAGCCCGCGCTATGTCCCGCGATTCGCGCAGACTTCCGAGTCGTCTGCTAGCAGCACAATGCAATGACCCCCTCAGGCGCGTGAAGACCGTGGCCTGGGCAAAGCGGGGGAGACTAGACAGAGAGCGTCTAGAGATACATGCCCACGAAGCCGCCGCGGTTTTCGGTTTCCGCTTGCAGCTTGGCGATTCTCTGATGCGTTTGCTCTAGATCGCCGGCGTCGATGAACCGGTCGAATTCAACTTGAACTGCCTGGCTTACGCTACCCGCCAGCCAATCCGAGGCGGGCGCCGTCAGCCAATCGCACGTTTCGCGCACTAGCTCAACCTGCAAATCGGAACGCACGGTTCGGTGATCCGTCTCATCGGTCATGACGGTGCCTTCGAAGCGGAACTGAATCATTCCCAATTCGGGAGAGTTCGTCAGATGAAACGTGCAGGTGGCGTTGTAGAGATAATAAGTGTTGTGAGAGCCGTGGGCCTCGAGCGCATGTTTCACCCGTTCGCAACGTTCGCGAAAAGCCGGAGAGGCGTCGAGCGGGATGTCCATCCGGCCCACCGAGCGAAGCGGCAGGCAATCAAACTGAATCTCAACAAACTGGCTCATGGTTGGTTTTTAATCTCCTTGAGCAATCGCCGCCCGGGGGTAGGAGCCCAATTCCGTCACCTTATCGGCCGCTAGCTTGGGCATTGCCAGCGGGCTTCTTTACCGCAGGCGGTTTCACCTCGGGAGGGGCGGGAACACCGCTCTCGACCAGCGAGGCGACCAACCAGCCGTCTTTGAGATCGAGTTGCCGCGGATCCAGCAGGCCTGCCTGCCGCCAGCGCCCAGGCAGAACCATCTCATCATACACGATTTCCTGTTCGAACAGCTTGCCAAATCGTTTCTCCAGCAGCGTGCGAAGCGTGATCTCGCGACCGGAAAGACGCCGCGCGCCACCTGGCGGAACGATTTCCAAGTCTCCCTGCCGGATCAGCTTGATCGTGCGGACCCCTCGTTCGTTTGGTTCACCAAGCTTGGCTTGGTAGCGTGCGGTGACATTCATCGCACGGAAGTCTTGGTCGCCCGAGGTGTAACGCTGTCCGCGAACCGTAATGTCGATGGTTCCGTCATTCAGCCGCACGGTAATGGGCTGATTGCGCGCAAAGGTAATCGACCAAGGATCGCGGCCGTCGTCGCTCTTGAGCGAGTCTGGAAGCGAGCCGCGAATTTCGACCACCTGCTTTTGCAACTCTTCTTCTTTGAGGGTAACGCCGCCGACAAGTGTGGCCGCCAGATTGTTGATCGCGGACTCGTGAACCTGGATACCAATGTCACTGCTAGCCGCTAGCTTCGGCGGCGTCCCGGGCGCTGCGAGTTGGTTGCGATTGGCGGCAAGGACATTTACCCGTAGCTCCTCGGCCGTGGTTTGAAAGGCGATTTGTGGGTATTCACGCCGCCGAATCAGCGGTTGGCGAAACTTGGTTTGAAAATTGGCATTAGCCTGGGCGATCTGAGGGTTCACTTGCTGGTCGAGCCGCGCCCGCACGCGATCGGCGGCATGGTCGGCCGCAATCCGTTCAGCTTGCGGCTTCTGTTCGCCGATGCGTCGCGAGGCCACCCGTTGCACGATGCCCGAACCGCCGATGCCGGTGACACGAGTATTGGTGTTCGCGGCGGCCGTGGCGGGATAGACGAGAAAGCCCTCCTGATTGAGGACGATTCGTTTTCTACCCGCCAGGGCTGTGGCGCCATTGGAGTAGATCGTGGCGGGCCCATTCAGCCCGACGGTGCGGCTATGGACGCGCCCGGCAAGCATCGTGTCAAACATGGCGCTGGTCTTACTCGGAACCAATTCCGCGGTGACCGTGCCGGTCAAACGCCCCGTGCCTGAGATGCTGGTGCCGAGAATGAAATCGCGCACGGGAGCGACTTCATCGACCGGTTGAGCGATGCCCGCTCCCACCAAACGCTCCGACGCGACGATCAATAGATTCGGGCGCGACAGATCTTGGCGAATAACGTCGACCAGCACGGGCGTTTGCCGTCGATTCTTGAGCCAACCCAAGCGTCTGCCGATAGCCGCGGCAAGCTCGGGGGTCGGGGATTTCGTGTAGTCGTCGAGGGCCGTGGCGAGCGCCTTGAGCTGCTCGTCGAATTGGTCCTTGAGCTTTTCATCCTGCGCTGCAAGGTCGTTAACATAGCGTTCCAACGCATCGGCGACATTGCTGAATACCGGCCTCTCCAAGCCAACCTGGTTGGCTGTGAACAGATAGTAAATGTCCGCGAGCTTCGCCAGATCCGGTTTTTCTGCCGTGAGTTGCGCTTGCAACTCGCCGAAGCGAAGGTACTTCTTCCATTTTGTGCCGTTCGCGCCGGAGAGATATCGATCGAGTTGGGCGGTCGCGGTGACGAGCGAGGCCTTCGCTGTGGCGACTTGCTCGGGAGTGACGGGGGTAAAGCCACTTTGCGAATCCAGGACGGCTCGCGACAAGCTCGGAGCCTGACGAATTGCCAACGTGGCCGCCCAATCTGCAACGGCATCGCTCAGTGCTCGAAACGGAGGGAGTTCGAGTCCGGGCGCCTTGCCGTTGAGCTTGCCTGCGACGGCTTGGATTGTCGCTAGATTGGCCCCTTGCCCTTTGGCCAACTCGGCCCGCAGTGCTGGCAGGTCCAGATAGGAGGCCCAGCCTTTGGCAGTCGAGCCGCGCGCAAGCCATGCGTCCAAGTCGGATAGCGATTTTTTGACGGCTGCGGGGGACGCGTCGGCAAGCAGGTCGGCAGGGGCTGCGTAGACTGTGAGGGCAATCGTCGCGATTGCGAATAATCGGATGTGGGTTCGCATAGCAAACCTCCGTGATGGGGGTCTCCGTATCGGAATCGCGTTCTTTGATAGCACAAAAAGCCTTATTTGAAAACATCTTAAGTGCGATGGCTGACGGGCACGAGGGGGGACGCATAGGCCTTCTGATAACCATCCGTCGCCATACTTATAAAGATAATTTATTGAAATACATGGGTAAAAATCAGCGCAATTGACAAATTTGGCTTGTTTAGCCGGTTGTCGGTACCCCCTAGGCTTTCGACAATGGCGGCTTCCACGATCGGAACTCCCAAAGCGAGTTTCTCCAGCAACCACCCCGCCAAAGTTCATCAGCCAAGGACGTCCCCGCGCATTTGCGGCCGGGCGTCGAGTCGGCGACTTGTCCGCTAAAGGGCAGAGTTTGCCGCCGGGGTGACGGTTGAGACCCCTGATTGCAACGCACCTGTGAGGAGGACCCTAGAGATGCTTCAAGGTTTGACGCGGATCGCCGTGCTGACCACGGTTTGCTTGTCTGGCTGGCATGCCTGGGCTCGGCAGGCAGATCGACCGCCGAGCGCCGACATGGATTTGGCGGGCGGCGTATCACAACTTGCTGTTGGAACCCCGGTTGCCAGCAGTCTGGGATTTCCGGCCACGATGCTAGCGCCGTCGTTTGTGGATCTCGGCGGTGTCGCGTCCGAAGTTCTTGAGACCAAGACCGCGGCAGGCGTCAAAGCAGCCGATGGCCAGGTTGCCGCCGCGCTGAGTCCCGCTCCGCATCCGATAAAGGCGATCGAGCCCACGGCCCGTCGAATTCATACGAACTATGAAGAAGCGATGCGCGAAGCGACGGAAAGCCGCAAAATGCTATTCATCTATTTTCATGAGCCGCGGATGACCGCCGCGCGACGCGCATTCGAGACGCGCACGCTGCCGGCGCTGGAGATTCAAGAGAAGTTGAAGCGCTACGTTTATTTGGAGGTGCCCACCACGGTGGAGATTACCAGTGGTGGCAAGTCCTCGCGGCTGCTCTCGAATCCGGCGTTCGCCGAGATGCTGGGCCGGCCGGGCGTGGCGATCATTGACCTCTGCCATGTTCGTGCCGAGTACTATGGCCGTGTGGTGAGCACGTTTCCTTTCACGCCCGGCAAGTTCTATCGCAAGGAAGCGTTGTCGATCATCCTGGACCTTCCTCCCGGAACGCTGACGCAACGGACGATGATTTATGCTGTGCGGATTCATCCCGAGGCGCCTCAGAGCACGAAGGGCCAGTTTCACCTGGCGTTGGCCGAAGAAGCCAAGTCGCACGCCAACCACCAGGCGTCAATCCAAGTGCAAGGCCATCATTCCTGGGACTCGCGTTTTCATCGGATCAATGCGAAGCTTCCCGGCGATGTCTTGGCTCAGGAAGTCGTCGCCGAGAGTTGGCCGAATGAAACGCTCGTCGAGGCGTGCTTGGAGTGCGTGAACAGTTGGCGGCAAAGTCCCGGCCACTGGAACGCGGTTCGGGCTCGGCACCCGTTGTTCGGCTATGATATTAAGCGTGGCCGCAATGGCATTTGGTATGCCACGGGTATTTTTGGACGGCGAAATTAGGTTGGCAATTACGCCGGCACGAGGAAGCTACGATCGACGACACGCCCCGGCGGCTTGCCCGCGACAGGGGCGTTTTTGTTGCGCCTGTGATGGCTGTGCGGTTTGTGGGGCCGACGTCGACCTCGCCATGTGGCGAAAAGGCAGCATGTGGCAAAAAGTGCATGGTAGGGTTTCTATGACGTCGGATTGTGTCATCACCGCACCGGCACCCCCAGGGGGCCATGTTCGCACCACGCACCAACTCCGCCCAGCTTGCGCTCGCCAGGCTCTCCGCTTGGCTCTTGCTGTGTATTGCGCTGGTGATGACTGGATGTGCGAACTGCCGCTTGCCCCGAATCGATCCCACCGGCGAGCGAGTGTTCACCTGGAACGACCCAGCGACGCCCGCGCCCACCTTTGCAACCGCGTCGCCGTTTGCGCCGGGAATGACCAATCCCTCGCTTCCTGGCGCTACCACGGTGCCCTTTCCGGCCGCCGAAGCCACGGCCGTGACGCCCATCCCGAATCTCGCAACTCCGGGGATGGCCGTTCCCGGGGCGCTGGTTCCGGCGCTGCCGGCTGGCCCGCCCGCGCCGGGAATCACCGTGAGTCCCAGCCAGGTGGTGGCCCCGATCGGTAGCGAGGTGGTGATGATCGCCACGATTATGGGCGATCAGGGATATCCTCTCACGCGCGAGAAAGTCGAGTGGATGCTCGAGCCGAACGGCCCTGGACAGTTCGTCAGTCCCGGTAAACGGCGCCCCTGGGAGTTCCTCGATTGCTTGCACCGTTATCCGAAGAAGGTGTCTCCGATCTATGCGATCAATCGCACGTTAACGGGCTCGATGACGATCGATCGCGGCACGCCCACGCCGCTTGATGACATTCGCGTGCAGGATGGCCAGGCCTGGGTGAGCGTCACCAGTGCCGCCGAAGGTACAAGTCGCGTCACCGTCTATGCGCCAAACGTCAAAGGATGGGACCGTCGTCAGCAATCGGCAACGATCTATTGGGTTGACGCTCAATGGCGCTTCCCACCACCGGGCATCACGCCGCTCGGAGGACGCAACACGCTGACAACCCTGGTTTCGCGACAGTCGGACGGTTCGCCGCTCGCGGGTTGGGTGGTGCGCTATGAAGTCGCGGGCGGTCCCGCGGCCGGCTTTTCGCCGTCCGGTTCGCCCACGGTCGAAGTCGTTACCAATGCCGCCGGCGAGGCAACTGCGGAAATCGTTCAGCAAGCGGCCGCTCCTGGCACAAACCAGATTTCGATTCAAATTCTGCGGCCTGCGACCGCCGAGTTGGGCCGGCAGGTTCCCATTGGGTCGGGCTCGACTTTACAGACCTGGACCACGGGCGATGCCACGATGCCCTACAGTCCGCCAGCCCAAGGCGCCTCGCCGTTTGTTCCCGTGACGCCGACGACGCCTCCGCCAACATTGTCGCAACCGCCGGCAACGACGATGCCGCCAATCACGGCGCCGCCATTGACGTCGTCTCCGCTGGAGCCGCAGGCTCAACCTCCCGTGACATCGACGCCCACCGTCGAGCCGCAAGCAGCCGCACCGACTCCGTCTGGACAGCCCGAGCTTTCGGTAAACGTGAATGTGCCGCCGTTGGCCGTCGTGGGCAGCGATGCGCAATTCGAGGTCGTGGTGCAGAACCGCGGCAACGCGACCGCTACAGGGCTGTTGATCAAGGATGCCTTCGACGAAGGATTGGAGCATTCGTCGAACCCACCCGCACGATCCATCGAACGCAATCTTACGGATCTCCATCCCGGTGAAACGACGCGGCTGCCGGTCGTGTTTCGGATTGCCAAAGAAGGGGAGCTCTGCCAGGAGATTACGGTTACGGCAACGAACCACGCGCCGGTCACGTCGAGAGCCTGTGTAACGTCGACAACCTCACCGCTGGCGCCCGAGACAGCGCCGCAACCGACCTCGCCAGCGCCCAGTGTGCCTATTCCGGTGCCCACCGAGCCGGCTCCTACGTCCCCGACCACACCGCAACCCACGTTGCCCGCGGAACCCACTCCGACGTTGGCCACACCCAAGCTGACGGTTACGAAGCGTGGTCCCCAGCAAGGTAAAGTTGGCGATACCGTATTGTTTGAAATCGAGGTTACCAACAACACCAGCAAGACCTTTACGGACATCGCAATCGCCGACAATCACGAGATCAGCCTGGAGCCGGTTCGGGCAACCGGCGGCTCGGAGTGGCTCGAGGGAAATGCTCTTGGCTGGCGCGTGGCGACCTTGGAGCCCGGCCGGACGATTCGACGGCAAATCGAATTGCGATGTCTGCGCGAGACGCCGCGGGCATGCAATCGTGTGACGGTGGTGGCGCGCGAGATGGAGGCCGTGGCCGACGAGGCCTGCTTGGAAATTTCGGGCGATGCCGCCGCCCCTGCGCCGCAACCCGCCGCCCCGGAGACGCCCCCAGGCGCGCCAAAGATATCCGTCACGGCTATAGAAACCGCCGACCCGATCCGCATCAACGGGCAGACCAGCTATCAGATCATTGTGACCAACAATGGCGATGCTTCGGCGTACGACGTGGTGGTTGCGATCACGTTTGACGAGGGCCTGCAACTCTTGCAGCACGGCGGACCGGTGATCGGTTCGGCATCCCGCAAGAGTGTCCGGTATCCTGCGCTGCGTGAGCTCCGGGCTGGCGAAACGCAATCGTTCGATTTGCGTTTCAAGGGAGTTGCCGCGGGCAACGCTCGAGTCCAGGCGGAGATTACCGCACGCGGCCTGGCGCAGCCGATTCGGGCTGAGCAGACGACCGAAGTGCTTCCCTAGCGGATGGAACGCCGCTATCTTCCGTGCCTTGCCCTGGGGCTCCGCGCAAGGATGATCTAAAATAAGGCCGCGCGGTGGCGCCGTCGACGACAGCATTCGGGCGCTAGCACCGCTCGAGCCCGCCTGCATCCAATATTTTACCGTCACTTATTTTACCGTCACTCCATTTTTGATCAGCGTCCATGTCGAGCGAAAAGGCCACGGCGATTGTGTTGCGAGTGGTCGAATTCAGCGAGACCAGTAGCGTGGTGACGCTCTTTACTCGTGAATTCGGCAAAGTGCGAGCCTTGGCCAAGGGGGCTCGGCGGCCTAAGGGGCCGTTTGAGTCTGCTCTTGACCTGCTGGCCCTGGTTCGCGTAGTGTTCCTGCGCAAATCGTCCGATTCACTGGACCTGTTAACGGAAGCCAAGCTCGAGCGACGGTTTCGACCAGCAGGCGGCAACCTGTCCAATCTTTACGCCGCTTACTATGTTGCCGAGCTATTGAACGAACTCATCGACGACTACGACGCGCATGAAGGACTGTTCGACGCGGCCGACGCGACTTTGCTCGCATTGGGACGCGGAGAGCGAATGGCCGATGCGATCGTTCGCTTCGAGATCGTGGCGCTCCGGGAGGTCGGACATTTGCCGACGCTGGAAGCGTGTGCCAATTGCGGCGGAGAGCTGGCCCAGGCGGGCCGGGTGCCGTTCAGCCAGTTGGCCGGCGGAGCGTTGTGCAAGAACTGTCGTGCAGGTCAAAGACAAGTCATTTCCCTGAGTTTTCCTGTCTATCAGATACTAGCGCGGTTGTCGGCCGGCGATGAGCCCGCCGCGCCGCTCGAAGCCAACACGTACGGCGAACTGCGGAGCGTGTTGAACCACTACTGGACGCATCTCCTGGGGCGTCCGCCCAAACTGCAACGCTGGTTACCGACGACGATTTCGTGAACCCTATCGAGCAGAACGATCGGCCGCTAAACATGAATGGGCAGGGACGCGCCATAACCAAGCTGATGGTGTCGCTGCTGTTGCTGAGCGGCTGCGCGCTATTCGATCGCGGCCCAGAGGTCAAAAAACCTCCGCTCACGCAAGAGCAGACCGAGTGGTGGCAGGCCAACCGCCAGCGTGCGCGCTACGTGCGCGGCAAGGGATATTATGTCGAAGGAGTAAGTGGGTTCTTCGATCACGAAGGGCATCGAATCGCGAACGACATGGGAAGCCTGGTCGAGGGCGACAAGCGCGGCTTTTTGGCTCGCCTCGCGCCTAAGGACGTTGTCGCAAACGCGAAGAAGGCCGTCGGCCAGGGGCCGAACGAGGGAATCGCCAAGAACGCCCTGTCGCAGGGAGACGAGCTGTTTCGGCAAAAAAAATACACGGAAGCTTACAAAGCCTACCGGCAGGCCTATAAACGTTGGCCCGACTCCCCGCTGGAAGAAGAGGCCATCTTCAAGGCCGGCGAAAGCGCATTCTTCGCCGATCGCTATGTGACTGCCGAGGATGAATACGAACTGCTGATCAAGAAATTTCAATCCACGCAGTTCCTTTCGCAAGTGACTGAACGGCGATTCTCGATCGGGCGCTATTGGGAGGCCAAAGATCGCGCGCATCCCAAGTTCATTCTGGTGCCGAATCTGGTCGACAGGACTTTGCCCCGGTTTGATACCGGCGGGCACGCGCTGAAGATTTACGAACGCATCCGCCTCGACGATCCCATCGGTCCGCGCGCTGACGACGCGGTAATGGCAACGGCCAACTCCTATTTCCTCAAAGGCCGCTGGGACGACGCGGATTACTACTACGGATTGCTTCGCTCCGAGTTTCCCAAAAGCGAGCATCAGTATCAGGCTCACTTGCTGGGACTTCGCTGCAAGCTGATTCGCTATCAGGGGCCCGGTTACGACGGCACGCAGCTTGACGAGGCCGAGGACATCGCCACGCAACTGCTCACGCAATTTCCTCGAGATCTTGGCGACGAACGCGATCGCGTCGTGCAAGTGCGCGCCGACGTCCGCACTCAACGGGCCCTGCGTGAGTATGAAATGGCCGAGTTTTACGCCAAGAACGAATACTATGGCGCCGCTCGCCACTACTTCACGAAAGTCGTCGACGACTATCCTGACACGAAGCTGGCCGAAAGGTCGCGGACTCGGATGACCGAATTCTCGGCGGAGCCGGCGAATCCGACACCGCCCTTCGAGTGGCTCGTCGATCTATTGCCGGCTTCCAAGAAAAGCGGCCCGCAGATTAGCATTCCGGCCGCGACCACGCCTGACTCGACGCAGAATGTCGCCGCGGCGGGCGGGAATAACCTCAAGTAGCGGACGGAGAATTGCCGCCGTGAACTTGCGCGTATCACTTCAAACCGCCAAACGTCGACAAGAACGAGTTCATCGTTCACGGTTGATCGCCGCCGCGATGGTCCTCGTGTGCCTGGCCATCGCCGATGGTTGCGCGGCCTATCGGTTCGGCAACCGTTCACTCTATCCGCAGGACATTCAGACGGTTTATGTCCCGGTGTTCGAATCGGACAGCTTTCGTCGAAATCTGGCGGAATTTCTGACCGAGGCCATTGCCAAAGAGATCGAATTAAAGACGCCGTATAAGGTCGTCGGTTCGCCCGAGGCCGATAGCGTGCTGACCGGCAAGATTACGACGGATACCAAGCGGGTCGTGATCGAAGATCCCTACGATTATCCCCGCGAAACCCAAATCAACATGTCGGTCGAAGTTCGGTGGGTTGACCGCAAAGGCGGTGTCATGGGGCAGCCCATGACCGTGCCCGTGCCGCAAGAGCTGGTCGTGCTTTCCAACACGGGGATGCTGGTGCCGGAATATGGTCAGTCGGTCGCCACGGCCCAGCTTCAAGCGATTCAGCGATTGGCCACGCAAATCGTGTCGCTGATGGAATCGCCGTGGTAAGCTGGAACCAATGACAAATGCCGAGAACCGCTACCTATCGCTCGTAGAACGATACCCTTTGCGAGCGACGCATTGGCAACTCAAAACTCGCAGGCTTGAGCTGCCGGCCCGTCCGCTCGTGATGGGGATTTTGAATGTGACGCCCGACAGCTTTTCGGACGGTGGACGATATTTCGATCCCCGGGCGGCTGTCGACCGGGCGCACGAGTTGGTCGCCGCCGGCGCCGATATTCTCGACATCGGCGGAGAAAGCACGCGGCCCTACTCCACCGCTGTCGATGCTCCCGCAGAGCTTGCGCGTGTGCTGCCGGTGCTCGATGCCCTGCTCCCGCACGTTGCGACCCCGATCTCAATCGATACGTCCAAAGCGCTCGTGGCCCGCGAGGCTCTTGCCGCGGGCGCTGAAATTATCAATGACGTCACGGCGCTCGCCGGTGATGAACGAATGTTGGAAGTGGCCCAAAGCAGCCATGCGGCAGTGTGTGCGATGCATATGCGAGGCACTCCGCAGACGATGCAAGACGAACCGACCTATCGTGATGTCGTGGCCGAAGTCTGCGAATACCTGCGCGCCAAACGCGACCATTTGATCGCTGCGGGCATCGCGGCGGAACGGATTGCGCTCGACCCTGGAATTGGGTTCGGCAAAACGCATCAGCATAACCTGACGTTGGCTTCGCAGGCCTGGCGGATCCATGAGTTGGGCTGTCCCGTGCTCGTCGGGCATTCGCGCAAGGCATTCATCGGCAAGGTAATTGGCGATAAATCGGCCGATCGCACCGCGGGCACGATCGGCGTTGCCGTCTCGCTTGCCGTACAAGGCGTACAGATCATCCGCGTTCATGATGTGGCGGCCGTTCGACACGCGCTAGTGTTGTTCGAGGCCACGGGCGGCCTCGATGGCCAAACGCTGTTGCTGTAGCCAGCCGCGCGATGCGATCTATCCACATGACGCGCGTCGTGGGGAATCCGGCTTCAAAAGCGCATTCGAAACAGGCGTTGAATAACGCGGCCAATCAATGCTTGTAGACTTTGTGCTGGGGGCGGCCTGCAAGGATCGATTCCTTGCCCCAGTTGGTCACGTCGCGAAATGCCTGGCTCTGAATGAAATCGCTGAATGCTTTCTCGTCGGACCATTCGCTGGTGATCATGTACGAGGCATCATCCGCCACGTCGCGCCACAGCGTGGATTGGGTATGTCCGGTGGCACTATTCAAAGCGGCCAGAACGGCTGCGAATTTGCCTTCGAAGTCTGCTTGCTTGCCTGGTAATACGCGGTAGTTCATGCCGACCGTAATCATCTGCGCGCCCCTAAGATCGAACGTCGATTGGAAAAGTGCATTGTAGCACTTGGCGCCGCGCTCCAGGAACACCGCCAATCGCATGGAGGCAGAAGCTGCTGCATGACGAAGGGCGAGAAATTCTTATGCGATGGCTACGGCGACAGGATTGCGTCGCTCGAAGCCTCCTTCCTATCTATCGGTCGTCGATTTCCCGAGAATCGTCCCCTGTCCGCATGTGCATTTCAACACGGTCTGCGTCGGTAAGCCGCAGAAGCTGCTCGGCCCGGGCGACATCCGTCGTACTGCCGGAGACCACCACGAGTGTGTCGCCGGCTTCGACGAGATGTTCGTACCGCTCGAGCGCTTTGTCGTGAACCCCCCAGCCGCGCATCGCGCCGAGTAAGGCGCCGACGATCGCGCCTGTAAGCACGGCCAGCGGCCCGGTCATAAGTATCATTCCCATGCCAGCCGAGATGAGCGTGGCCGCTCCTGCCGCACCGGCTATGCCGCCGAGGGCTCCACCAACGGCAGCCTCCTTCATGGAGTCGTCGCCCAGTCGCATTTCTTCCGCGATGTGGGGCGCAGGATCGAACTGCCGTCGAATGACAGAGATTTGATGCACGCCAAAACCAGCGCTTTCCAGGTCGCGAATCGCTGTTTCGGCAACGGTTTGATCTCCATACGCTGCCACGACACATTGGTCTGATCGTTCGAATGCGTTCGTATTCATGGAGCCGCTCCTCACGCGTCAAACGTTGCGGGATATGCAAACCGGAATCGATAAGTTCAATCCCGAGGGAGTGGTGCAAACACCGTACCGCGTGTTTCTCGAGTGTCGAGGAATTGGTTGATCGCCGGAGTTGGCCAACGCATACTTGCAGTTCTCCGGTGTCTGTGCCGGCGGGGCGTTGGGCAAACGAGGTAGCTCGACGTAAGCCGCTTTTTTACCCACACGGTGATGTTCAATGATCGCAAAGCTGCCAGGTTGGATCGTTTTGACGCTTCTTGTTGCCGCCACGAGTGCGTGGCCTGAGGCATGCGCAGCGACCGACGCGAAGCCGCCGAACGTAGTGATCCTGTTGGCGGACGACCTTGGGTTTTCCGACATCGGCTGTTATGGCGGGGAGATCGAGACACCGAATCTTGATCGGCTTGCGGCCGGCGGTTTACGATTTACGCAGTTCTACAACACGGCACGTTGCTGGCCATCGCGCGCGGCCTTGTTAACGGGATACTACGCCCAGCAGGTGCGGCGCGATTCGTTACCCGGCATCGAATCCGGGGGACATGGAAAGCGACCAGATTGGGCGCCGCTGCTTCCGCAATTGCTGCGGCCGCTAGGCTATCGCTCGTACCACTCCGGTAAGTGGCACATCGACGGCAAGGTGCTCGACGGCGGCTTTGATCGTTCCTATGCGCTCGAAGATCACAACCGGCTGTTCTCGCCGCGGAACCACATGCGGAACGACGAGCCGCTGCCCCCTGTCGAGGCCGATTCACGGTACTACGCCACGACCGCGATCGCGGCTCATGCCGTCGAATGTCTGCGAGAGCATCAGGCGATGCATCGCGAACAACCGTTCTTTTCGTACGTTGCGTTTACGGCTCCGCACTTTCCACTGCAAGCGCTACCCGAGGATATTGATCGATACGTCTCGAAGTACCGTGCCGGATGGAACGACATTCAGGCTGCCCGCGGCCGGCGGCTTGCCGAGTTGGGTATCGCGACGCATGTTCTACCCGAGATGGAGGTAGAGGTCGGACCACCGTACCACTTTGCCGATGTGCTGGAGAAGCTCGGGATGGGCGAAGTGAATCGTCCCGTGGCTTGGAATACGCTCACCGACGTGCAGCGGGAGTTTCAGGCCGGCAAGATGGCCATCCATGCGGCGATGGTCGATCGCATGGACCGCGAGATTGGGCGGATCGTTGCGCAACTCGAAGCGATGGACGTACTCGACGATACGCTGATCCTGTTTGCTGCCGACAATGGCGCCAGTGCGGAAATGATGGTCCGTGGCGATGGACACGATCCGCGCGCGCCGCTCGGATCGTCCGCGACGTTCGTGTGCCTTGGCCCAGGCTGGTCGAGCGCCGCGAACACGCCGTTCCGCCGGCACAAGACCTGGGTCCACGAAGGCGGCATCGCGACGCCCCTGGTGGTGCACTGGCCCCGCGGCATTTCGGCCAAAAATGAACTTCGAAACGACCCAGGCCACCTGATCGACGTTCTGCCGACAGTGCTCGACGTGGCGGCCGGCAAGTTGCCGACGACCTGGAACGGCGCGGATGTGCCGTCAAAGCGGGGAGTGAGTCTGGTGCCGGCATTTGCGCGTGATGGGGCCCTAGGCGCACGCTCCCTGTGGTGGCTTCACGAGGGAAGCCGAGCCATCCGCCTTGGTAACTGGAAGCTCGTGAGCGACCAGCGGCGCGGCGCATGGGAACTTTATGACCTTGCTCGAGATCGTGGTGAAACCCGGAATCTCGTCGCTACGCATCCAGACAAAGTAAAAGAATTGGCTCTGGAATGGCAATTGCAGCTTGAAGAAGCTCAGCGAATGGCGGGCGATGAATAGTGCTCCGATCGGTGCGTCGTCGGGCGACACGAGGTTCTCGTTTTGCTTGTAGGAATGTTGCCGATCGATCGATGCTTTTTTGATCGCTTGCCTGGTTACGCTGAAGCGGCAAGGACGGAAAACGCACGGAATTCAGCCTGCTCCGGCGTTGACGATTAGCACCACGGCATGCTGGTTGGGCGAAGAGATTGCCGCACAGTGACGATCAGTCTTTACGTCCGCGAGATGCGCGGCGTGAAATCCGTAGATAGTAAGAGTATCCGGCAGACTGGCCGGTACGAATGATCATGGCGAAGGTTTTGGTGACGGGTGCCAGTGGCTTCATTGGCACGAGACTTTCTGAGCGGCTTGTTGCTCGTGGCGATAAAGTCACGTGCTTGGTGCGGCCCACGTCAAACCGGACGGCGCTCGATTCTTTCGGAGTCCGTTACGCCTGGGGCGACGTTTGCGATCGGGCCGCGATGCAAGCAGCCGTAAGAGATACGGACGTCGTATATCATTTGGCCGGACAGGCCACGGCGTTCAGGGCAAATGACTTGATGCGGATCAATTGTGATGGTTTTTGCAATGTCGTCTTAGCCTGCGCCGATTGCAAAAAGCCGCCGGTCTTGATTGCGGTCTCGTCGCTCGCCGCCGCTGGGCCTTCGCCGCCCGGACGCGAACGCACTGAAAGCGACCCGGCCGAGCCGGTGTCGAACTATGGCCTGGCAAAACGAGCGGCGGAACTCGTTGCCGAGCAGTTTGCCGAGCGGGTGCCGATTACGATTGTGCGCCCGCCGATCGTATTTGGCGAGCGCGACACGCAGATGCGGAACCTGTTTCGTTCCGTGTTTCGTTATGGAATCCACGTCGCGCTAGGCGTCGCAAACTCGCGTTATTCACTGATTCACGTCGACGATTTGTGCGGTTCGCTAATTGCGTGTGCCGAAGATGGTAAACGACTTGCCCCGGCCGGGACAGTCGCAACGGCCAATCCGCCGCAAGGTTATTATTTCGTCGCGGCGGATGAACAGCCGACGTTCGCCGAACTTGGTACTCTGATTGGCAAGAGTCTTGGGCGAAAGAGCGTCCGCGTGCTCAGAAGCAGCGGATCCATTGCGTTGTGGTCGGCGGCGGCAGTTGCCGAGGGAATCGCCAGGCTTCGCGGTCAGCCATTTATCTTCAATCTCGACAAGGCTCGCGAAGCGAGCGCCGGCAACTGGGTCTGTTCGGCGCAGACCATTCGCCGCGAGCTTCGATTCGCTCCGCGAGTTCCCATGCTCGACCGGCTACGCCAGACATCCGCCTGGTATTTGCAAAGGAACTGGCTATAGCTTCCCGCCTCGCGTGCGCGAGGACCATGCAAGGCCCACCAGCCTACAACCTCGGCCTAGCAGCCGAGCACTATAGAGGCCTACGACCATTCGTCGTAAGTCGTTGTCTTCTCGTTGAGTGCGGGAAACAGGACTTGAACCTGCACGGTGTTACCACCACTAGGCCCTCAACCTAGCGGCGCGAAGCCCCTTATCGCCGCTAGGTAATACACCTAGTGCTACTTGCACCGCGGACGCCAAGGCGCCAGACTGTAGGGACTTCTGGAGCCAAAATGGGGGGCGCAATGGGGCCGTCGAATGGGGGCGATTTAATCGCCGGCGCTGCCTGCATGGCGGTCGCGTTCAACGTCACACTAGGCTGGTTCGGCGCGTCAATCATTGCCAGCCTCCTCCAGCGCGACGGAGGATCGGCCATGGGGTTGGGGCTTTTCTTCGGTCCGATCGGCTGGCTGCTGATTGGCTTTCTGCCGCAAAAATTCGATCGGTATTGCGAGGAGTGCGGAGGCGGGCTGCCGGATCCGCCGCGCAAGCGCTGCCCCCACTGCGGCGAGCTGCTCGCGCCGCCGCGCCCCACGCCTCTTAGGCCTGCGGCGGATTCGACGGCTGGCGAAGCGGCCGGCGAATGGCTCGGTCAGACGCCCCCTCCAGCGCCGCCGGACACACCGCCCGCCATCTCCGACGACGACGTGCTCGACCTCCTCGGCCCGCGGCGCTGGCGGCGGCGGGCCGAGG
>CAZRCI010000022.1:0-86638 GCA_964598535.1 uncultured Planctomycetaceae bacterium
TTTCAACCTCGCCAAGTGCGGAGCAAAGCTCCGCACGGCTCGCAAAATAACGACTCCGCGTCGCTATTTTGCCATCGCATCCCTGCGATGTCGCAGCCCGTTGAATTCTTCAACGGGCTGCTAGGGGGCTTCCCAGACCATCAGCGACCATGCGCCGTAAACAAACAGTCGCCGTCCGTCGGCGGAAAAAAATATTCCGTCGGGCCGATCATCGTCGATATTACTGGCGAGAGTAAGCAGCGGCTCACGAGTTTCCATATCCCAAATGCGCAGGCCCCCGTCTCGGCCCTTCGAAGCCAGATTGCGTCCGTTGGCCGAGGCTGCAACGTCGTTCAGATCCTGCTCAGCGCCGAGCATTCTGGCGAGCACTCGCGCTCCTGGAAAGTCCCTAAGAGTAAATCCGTTTACCCCTTCGGCAACGACCATGCGTGCTTGATCGGCAAAAACTTGCACCGACGCATAGATGTTTCCTGGCTGCGATTCGGCGGCCAGACTTTTTCCCGTGGCGGTTTCGAAAACCTCCAGGTGCCCGCCGCCAGCAATCACGATCTGCTGTCCCGACGGAGAGAAAGCCATTTGCTTTCCTGTGCCGCGATGGGTTATGCGGCATACGGGTTCAAAATCCGAAGTTGCGAGAATTTCGACCGCCTGCGATTCGTCTAGAGAAACCGCGATCTGCCGCCCGTCGCGCGAGATCGCCAACCGTTGAATGGGATGGCCCAGCACACGAACTTCGCGCATGGTTCCGTGTCCCAGGTCAATAAGGGCAATGCTCCCTTTGGAATAGGCTACGACGAGTTGCCCGGGCGCGATGAAGCCCAGGCCTTTGATGGCGTTTTCCTGGCCCGCGGGCTGAATCAGCGTCTTTCCGTCTCCAGTAGTCGCGTCGATCAAGCGGATGGAGCCATCGCTGTGACCGCAAGCGAGGGATTTCTGATCGGGGTCAATAGTGACCACCTCGAGGGCGATGCCCTCGGGCGGGACGTATAAGGTTCGCCCGGCAGTGCCCAGGGCGACGGGCCGTTCGGCCTCGAAAGGCCACTCGAGGACCTCTCCAGCGACGGTGCACGCGAGGATCGAGTCGCCGCCGGGCCCCAAGCGCGCGTCGAACACCCGGCTTTGCGCCACGAGCTCCACGACCCGCTCGAAATTTCCCATCCTGGAAAAAGTAACCAGGTTGTCGCTGATCGCGATTAACCAGCGGCCGTCCGTCGATCTGTGCACGATCCGGGGGCGCCGCGTCCCGGCGGAATCTCGCAGATACCGATACGTCGCTTTCGTGAAATTGTAGATATCCAGTTCGCCCACATGAAATCCCATCGCGATAACCCCCTCGTCCTCGTCCGTTACAAACGTCAGGGAAGAAATCGTTGCGTCCGAGTGAAGAGTTTTTACAGGCGTCACGAGGTTGTCGATGTCCCACATCTGGCCGCTGTGCGTCGACGTGGTCCCGAGCCACGTGCCGCTCGGCGAGACATCGATCGACTCGATGCTTCCGTGGGGAACATACGTTTCCTTGACGATCTCTCCCGTATCGAGGTCCCAGAATCGCACGCACTGCTCCGCGTATGCGAGCACGTGCTTGCCGTCAGGCGTGAACCGGACACCTTGCGCCCCGTTCGAGCCGAACGTCCGATCGAGCGAACCGTTGGGCAATAGCCGAACCATCGCGAAATTCCCGAAGACCGCGGACGTTCCACCGCAATGGGCAGTGCCCGCGGCGAGGATTTTTCCATCGGCACAGAGGGTCATGGCCGACAAGTCGGCAAGCGTCCCGATGTGGATCCTGGCACGTCCCTTGGCGCCAAACGCGGGATCGAAGGATCCGTCGGCATTCAGCCGCACAACCGCGAACGACCGCTGCACGCTTTTGCCGGTGACGCCAGCGACGAGGATCTTGCCATCGGGCTGCACGCCGACCGCGCGGGCCAGCGAGGTTTCGAGCCCGAAATCGAGCTTTGCGATTCCTGCGGTCGCAAACGTTTCGTCCAGGGAGCCATTGTCGTTCAATCGCGCTATCAGGGCGGACAATTCTTCCCCGAAGAGGCCGTAGCCCACGACGAGAATTTTTCCATCGGACTGCAACGCGACGCTGCTGGCGTTATCGTCGCCCTCGGAGAGGGACAGCGTCAGGATGCCATCTTCGTGAAACGTGGGATCGAGCGAGCCGTCAACGTTGTATCGCACGACGGCGAAATCCGTGAGCTTGGGCGTCCCGCGTTGGAACGCCGTGTACCCGGCGGCCAGGATCTTGCCGTCCGGCTGCACGGCGAGCGAATACAAGGCGCCGTCAAATTCGCCGATTTGCGTTATGCGAACGCCGCCTTCGCCGAACGCGCGGTCGACCTCGCCGTTCGGTAGCAGCCGGACAATCGCCGCACGATAGACCCCGTCGTGCGCGACCCTGCCGGCCAAGAGGTACTTGCCGTCCGGCTGGCGCGCCAGGGCGTGCGCCTGACCGCGAGCCGAACCGAGATCGGGCAACGCCGTACCGTTTTCGCCAAAGGTCTGATCGTAGGAGCCATCGGGATTCAGGCGCACGACCGCGATCATCGAGCCCCCCATGTAACCGGCAACCACGATCTTTCCGCCCGGCTCGACCAGGATCGCATTCGCGTTGTCCAGTTTATTCGTGTTCCACACGACGACGTCTCCATTCGGACCGAAGCTCTGGTCGACGACGCCGTTGGCTTTGTACCGTACGACGATGGGGTCCGGGTTGTCTTTGGCCCTGGTGTATGAACCGGCGACCACGATCGATCCGTTTTCCTGGACGGCGATTGCCCGAATTCGATCTGCCTGGTCGTTGATGCTCGTCGTGATCACGCCGCCGATGGGCAAGACGTGCCGCGGGCTCCAGCCGGAGGTCTCCCAGACGCGCACCAACCCATCGTCACAGGCGGCCGCCAGCCACTTGCCGTCTGGAGAGAAGGCCGCTTCATTCGGTTCCGCGTCCTCGCACGACAACTCGCGGACGAGTTTTCCGGCGGGGGTCCAGATGCGAACCCGACCGTCGGCGCACGCGGTGGCCAGCAGTTTCTCATCGGGCGAGAGATCGAGGCTGTAGACCGGAGCGGGATGCCTGGGCGTGAACTCGCGTTGCTTGGGCAACCGGGCCTGCAAAAAATGCCAGGCAAACTCGCGCAGGTCTGGTTCCCCTTGCGGCGCGTCGTATCGCTGCAAAATCTCTTGCGCGTGCCTGAGGTTATTCTGCTTGATGGCGTCGTCGGCACGGCGCATGTCGGAGGCATAGAGCCGCCTCGCGAGCTGTTCGCGCACGGCGTGTTCGGACGCCAGAGCCGCGGAGATTCGGACATTCGAATAGCTCAGGAAAGCGATGCCGAAAACCATGGACAAGGCGACGACGGCGATCATTGCCGCCCAAGCGGGATTGCGCCGGCACCACTTGGCGAATCGCTCGAGGGCCGACACGGGCCGGGCGACGATGGCCTTGCCGACCAGAAAGCGCTCGAGATCGTCGGCCAGATCGCGGGCGCTGCGATAGCGTTGTGCTGGTGTTTTACTCAAGCACTTTCGGACGATGACGTCCAGGTCGCGGGGGACGTCTTGGCGCAGGGACACGAGCGATTGCGGCTCGTCTTCGAGCACTTGCCGGAGCGTCAACCAATCACTCTCACCGACAAACGGCGGCGTCCCGGCAAGCAGTTCGTAGAGGACGCCCCCCAAGCCGTACACATCGGACGCGGCGGTAATCTCTTGGACCCGGCCGGCGGCCTGCTCGGGGGCCATGTAGCGGAGCGTCCCGAGCATTGCTCCCGTGCGGGTCAGCTCCTGATCGCGTTCTCCCAGTTTTGCGAGCCCGAAGTCCATCAGCTTCGGTTCGAACGGCAGTTCGTGCGTGGCGCCGTCGGAGAGCGGCGCGAGCAGCACATTGCTAGGCTTTACGTCGCGATGCAACACACCGCGTTCGTGGGCATGGGCAAGCGCGCTTGCCAGGGTCAAGGCGAGTTGTGCCGCCATGCGCGGCGCGACCCGCTGGGGCCGGTCTTTGAGCCATTCAGCCAGCGTCGGCCCTTCGTAATAGGTCGAGGCGATGTAGGGTAGCACGCCGTCGATGCCCGCTTCGAGAACCGGAACGATGTTCGGATGATCGAGCCGCGCCACGGCGGCAGCCTCTTGTTCAAAGCGTTTTCGCAATTCGGTGGAAGCGAGCACCTCGGGCCGGGGAACCTTGAGCGCCACGATGCGTTCTGTCACCGGATCGCGTGCGCGCCACACGATTCCGAACCCCCCGCTGCCAAGTTCATTCAGCCGCTGGAATCGCCCGCCCGGCCAGGCAGCGTGCCGCACGGAGCTGGCTGCCGCTGGAACTTCGTCCTGGCGTTGATCGCGCAGCGAATGCAACAAGTCGAGGCAGCGTTTTTGTTCCTGAAGCCGCTGGTGGAGCAGGGGAGGCAAGTTCGCTTCCCCCGCGTCTGCAGGCGGCGTCTGGCCCGAGTCGAGCCACTGCTGGTAGGCCGCCAACCGTTCGGTCAGCAGGTCGTCGAGGTCTTCAGCCATCGCCGCCGCCTCGCGACAGGGCGCACGCCAGGCGTTCGACGGCGCGCGACCATTGCTTGCGGGCGGCATCGGCCGATTTATTGAGCCGAAGCCCTATCTCGGCGAAGGACAAGCCCTGCATGCTGCGAAATTCGATCGCCTGACGGTCGGCATCGGGCAAGCGAGCGAGCGCGAGATGTAGCGCGACCTGCTCCTCGGACACGCGACAGGCTTCGCTCGGCGTGGGCTGTTGGGCGACAAACCTGGTGGCGTCCAGGGGCGACAACTCTTGCTGCGAGGCGACTTCGAGCGACGCATCACGGCACTGCGCGTTGTAAAATCTCGCGGTGTCGTAGAGATTGTTGATCAGAATCTGACGCAGCCATGCCCGCAGTTCGGCCTCGGTGGTGCCTTTGAACCGCGGAAACGCGGCCGTCGCTTGCATGAACGTGTCCTGCACGGCGTCCGACGGAGCATACTTGGGATCGAGCCCCGAGTTCAAGTTCTCCGCGGCAATGCGCAGCAGAAACTCGCGATAGTAGTCGAGCAACTGCCCCAGCGCCGCGAAGGACCCGTCGCGTGCCGTGGCAATCGATCTCTCGACGACTTTCGGATACGGACCGTTCATCGGCTCGCGTACATTCCCGCTCGCTACTCAGTAGACGTCAGAACTTCGAACACTTCGGAAATTATCCTGTTATTGTCCACCGGTAGCAACCTAGTTCTCTCGAGTGCCGGCTGCGCCCGCTCGATCACGACGCGTTTTGGTTGGCGGGCGGTCCTGAACGCGCGGCTCGAACACGGGGGGAACGGAATCTTGTGGGAGACCACTTTCCTCCGGCGGATTCTGGCTAGAATAGTTGGATGACCAAGCGCAAACGCAACGCCCAGGGCTTTGGCAAACTCGGCGGCAAACTGGGCGCCAAGAACAAGCTTGACGGTTCGATGTCCGGCGAATTGATCAAAATCGATCCTCCGCCGGCCGATGCGCCTGCGCTGGTGCAAGCCTCGCAGTTTACAACCCTCCGCCGCTCGACGCTGTTCTCCGCCGAGTTTGAAGCCGTGATCGAGATCATCGCCCGCGATCGTGTGTATCGGGCGATGCTCGCGCGTTATGCCCGTCGGCTTCCGGCGCCGGACGCGCCGTCGTCGGACGCGCCGTCGTCGGACGCGCCGTCGTCGGACGCTCCGTCGTCGGACCCTGCGGCATGAGCCGCCCGCCATGCCCCAGGAAATGCTAAGCTTCTAATGCCGCGAAAGGCGGCGGTGGTAAGATTTCTGGGAGAACCTTTGGGAAGCAAGCCCTGGCGGAGGCCCAACATGGAAAAGCTCAATCCGCGCGAACGCGCGCTGATCATCAAACGGGTCAAAGAGCTGAACGCCCAAATCCAGAACCCGCGACTGTCGATCGAACGGGTCGACGCGTTGCACGCCGAGCGCGCGCAGCTTCAGGCGCAATTGCTGGAAGACCGCGCGGCCAGCAACTTAATAAGCGGCTGTGGTTGCCACGAAGCGAGACATTCCACGCTCGAATGCGACACGTCGCCACCGACGTTCGGGCCCTTTTTGCCACCCGCCGGACCTTGAATTCACGATGAAGCTGTCCTTGGTAAGCTGCGTGCTCCTATCGCTTGTGTTCCTGGCTCCCTGGGTGGCATCCGCCAAGAACGCCAAGCCACCGAACATCCTGTTCATCGTGGCCGACGATCAGTCGCCGTTCGATTTGAAGATGTATAACCCCGACTCGGCGCTCGAGACCCCGGTGCTCGATCGGCTGGCCACCGAGGGCATGGTATTCGACGCGGCCTATCATATGGGCTCGTTCTCGGGGGCCGTCTGCACGCCGTCGCGACACATGATCATGTCGGGCCGAACGGTGTGGCATTTGCCCATCGGGCCAGGCGCCGCCGATTGTCCCGCGAACCTGGAGCAGAATACGCTCGCGGCGGTGTTCCATCGCGCGGGGTATGCCACGATGCGAACTTGCAAAGAGGGCAACAGCTATCGGGCAGCCAACCGGCAGTTTGCCGTGTTGCACGAGGCCACGAAACGCGCCGGCAATGACCTGGACGGAAGCGCCTGGCACGCCGAACGGGTCCTCGAATATCTCGACCTGCGCGAGTCGCAACGGGACGAGCGGCCGTTCCTGATCCACTTCGGATTTTCCCATCCGCACGACACGCGCGACGGTAAACCGGACCTCTTGGCAAAGTACGGCGTCGTGAACCATACAGATGAATCCGCGCCGCCGCCCGCGAATCAGATGCAACCCAAGCTGCCGGCAAATTATCTGCCGGAACATCCCTTTCCTCATGGTCATCCCGAGCTGCGAGACGAGGTGGCCGTGAGCGGAGTTTGGAAACGCCGCGACGAACGGACCATCCGCAACGAACTGGGACGCCAGTTCGCGTGCAGCGAGAATATAGACACGCAGATCGGACGCGTGCTCGAGCGATTGCGCACGCTGGGTGAGCTGGACAACACGTATATTTTCTACACGGCGGATCATGGGATCGCCATCGGCCGCCATGGTTTACAAGGCAAGCAGAACCTCTACGAACACACCTGGCGAGTACCGCTGGTAGTGAGAGGCCCTGGCATCAAAGCCGGCACACGAACCACGGGCAACGTCTATTTGCTCGACGTGCTGGCCACGGTCTGCGACTTGTGCGGCATCTCGCCGCCAGAAACAAACGAGGGACTCAGCTTCAAGCCCGTGCTGGAAGGCAAGCAGCGCGAGACGCGCGAAGTGCTGTACGGCGTTTATTGCGGAGGGACCAAGCCCGGCATACGAAGCATCCGGAAAGGCGATTGGAAGCTGATCAAGTACGACGTTCTGGATGGTCACGTTCGCGAGACCCAACTCTTCAATCTAGCGGAGAACCCCGACGAGTTGCTCGCGCAACACGCCGAGGCGTCAAACGCGGCATTGACGGGGATCGCTCCGCTGCCGACGCAGCGCAATCTGGCCATGGACCCGCGTCATGCGGAAAAGCTGGCGGAAATGGAAGCGTTGCTGCTTTCCGAAATGCGCCGGCTTGGAGACCCTTACCGACTCTGGAATCAACCGGAAGATGACCTGCCGCCGCCTTATGACAGCGGCCCGCGTTAATCGAGATCGCCGTTAAAGCGGCGGAGATGATTTCGGCCGCCTTTCCGTGACTGTGTTTGAGACCGACGGCGTTACCGATTGAACCCACCCGGCCCAGGTTGGAACTCACCAAGCCGACCGACCACAGCGGCTGCCGCGGCGCGGCCCGAAGTCGTTCCGGCCAGACTCATTTGCGAAAATTCGCTTTTCCGTGTCCAGTGCGACGGGCGGCACCCGCTTTCTAGGACATCAGCCAGCCAACGAGCCCCAGTCGAAGCAAGTCGTTTCGAGCGTGTGGCAGGTTGCTACCCCGTGAGGTGGATGATGATTCGTAATCTGTTCGGAACCGCCGCTGTTGCCATGCTTGTCGTCACCTCGGCCAAAGCTCAAGCGGATTGGTGGAATCCGGTCGTGACCCAAACGGCGCCGAGTTGGGTGATCACCCACAACCCCCACATCAACCACACGCACGTTCACCAACATTCGCATCAGGTCCATGCGAGTGCGATGAACCCCACGCGTCAGATGGTGGCTCCAGGCAGCATGCGTTACGTGGATCGTCAGGTATGGATGGGAGGCGTTCTCTACCGCCAACACGGTTGGACCTGGCGCAATGCCATTACAGGCCAGCCGCACAGCCAGCTCACGACGACGCGGATCAGCGGCCATAGCACCGCGAACGGCTTCCACACCCACTCGGACAGCATTACCAGCCACCGGAGCAGGCGGTAAACGAACGATGCCCTCCCAGAGAAAGAAGCCCCGCATACAAATGCGGGGCTTTGGAGGTCGATCGAGGCGGAGGGACAGGACGTCAAGGGAACTTTAATTGGCCGGGGTGAGAGGCAGGAAAGTTCCCAATCTCGCGGTTTTCCAAGCCCTTGATGAGGCCGGAAAGCATCCGTGCAATCTTCAACCGCTCTTTTATTTATTTCTGCCTGGACTGCGTCATTAAAGCGTCGACGCCTTCGTGCCAGCTCCAGGAATGGAACGCCTTCTTGCACCGAGCCCTGGGCGATCCGAAGAAGTTTTTACGGTCAGGTTTAGTGAACCGGCCGTTGCCCTGGGCAATGTTTGCAGCGATTGAAAGCGATGCTCGGTTGAGCTGGTCGGCGAGAAATCCGCAACCTCTCGGGAATTGTTGGTGGTGTCCTAAGAGTGTGTTGCTGGAAGGGAATGCCTGTGTGGCACGCTCAGAGCGCAGCGTGGGCGTGCTGAAGTTGACTCGGAAAATCATGGTCATTCGAGCACGCCCTTCGTTCCTCAGGGCCGTGCCACCTCCGGCAACACACTCTTAGGACACTACCGAATTGTTCCGTGAGTTGACACGCTTGATCGGCAAAGTCGCTCGTCTTCTGGTAGACGATAAATAACGGCTATGAAATAGTAGCCCAAGGAGATTCGAGAAAGTCGTTCGTTCCACTCACCAATTTCTCGAATCTCCTCTCTCTTCGCCGCAGGCGAAGCGGAGGGCATGGGATTCGAACCCACAACCCCTTGCGGGGCACCTGATTTCGAGTCAGGCCGCTGGCCAATTCGCTTACCCTCCGGGGAGCGTACGTAACCTATTTCATGATTGGTGTTAGGTCAAGCGGGGACTCGTCGGGCTAATCCCCTACCGACCCAAAACAGTACTGCCTTCCGCTTGGTAGCGCCCGCCTGTTAACATGTGTCAACAAGCGAGTATAATTAGGAGGCATGACACAACCACGCCACCCAAATAAACACCTCGATCAGGCGGTCCAGCATGCGATTAGCTTGGGGTGGCGGCTGGAACTTTCGAACGGTCATGCCTGAGGGCATCTATTGTGCCCCGAAAAAAGTCGCGGGGGGTGCATCGTGGCGGTGTGGTCTACCCCGCGGAACCCGGAGAATCACGCCCGGCACATTCGCCGCGACGTGGATGGGTGTCCGCACGGATCGGAGGCAGAGTAGGTAGATGTAGATATGGAACACGACTTTACGTTGGTGCTCACCGGCCTCCACAAGATTAGCCAGGAGGCCACGGACAAGCTGTTCGAGGCTGGCTGCGACGACGCCACGCTCAGCGTGCGCGCGGGGCGTGCTTACCTCACCTTTACGCGCGAAGCGGAGTCACTCAGGGCAGCCATCGTAGCGGCAATCCGCGATGTGCGCGCGGCCGGCTACGGCGTATTGCGGGTAGACGCGAGTACCCTGGTGACCCAATCGGACATTGCGCGCAGGATCCAGCGTACGCGGCAGCTCGTGCATCAGTACATCACGGGCGCTCGCGGCCCGGGCGGCTTTCCGCCGCCGGCGTGCGAGCTCGACGACCATGCGTCGAACCAAAATGCTCCGCTGTGGCTGTGGTGCGACGTGGCCCAATGGCTCCGGCAGCACGACATGATTTCCGCCGCGGCGCTTCGCGAGGCCCAAGACGTCGCGGTCATCAATGCCGTTCTCGACCTGTCCTACCAGAAGCAGATCGAGCCCGAGCTGACCGAGGAAATGCTCCGCACCGTGGGATAGCGTCGGCGTCAAGCGACGGGCCGCAGCGATTCGTGCCCCGCCGTTTTGACGACATGCCTGAGCACGCTGTGGCCCTTGGCTTCTTCGAGTTCGACGGGCATGGCGGTATTGCTCGCGCCCCCTTGTCGGCCAGCTCGCAAAGCCGCTGGATACCTGCCGCGTCGGATACCATCCTGTTGTCGGGATGACCGCCACCGCCCGCGCGCGGAACCCTCGGAATTCACGGCCCCGCGGCCTGCCACGCTACTTATTGTAGTATTCGATCGTGGTGAAAAGCGCCAAGGCGAACGTGCGTTCGTTGAGCGCGCCGGAGTCGAGCAGGTCGGTCCAATGTAATCGGCCGGCTTCTTCGGGAGCCCGGTTCAGGAAATCTTCATAGTAGGAATCGACCAGAATCAGGTGCCGCTCGCGCGTGCCGATGAGATTCATGGCCACCTGGTGGATCGTCTGCTGGCCGGTATTGATTTGCGTCGTCCAGTAGTTCAAGCCGTTCGCCTCTGGCGCTCGCAAAAGCACGTCTTCATAGTACGCCGTCACCAGCAAGACGCTGGTCGGGTACATCAACTGGTATTCGACCGTGCTCATGAAGGCCGCCTTGACGGCCTCCTCGCTCATGCCGGCCACCATCTGGTTGATCCAATGCGCCCGGCCGGCGGCGTCCGGATTGCGATTGAAGAATTGATGATAGTAGCCGTCGACCTGGATTCCGCGATGCTCGATAGTGCCCCACAAGTCCGAGGCGATCTGGGAATTCGACGCTCCGTTAGCGGACTGTTGCAACCAATGGGTGATGCCGTTGGCCTCGGCGTCGCGATGCAGAATATCGTTGTACAAGTTATTGATGAAGTTGACCTGGGGCGTATTGAAATACAAGGTAAAAGTGTAGGTATCGAGCTGCCCGCCTTGAAGCTGGAACCCGAACTCCGCGAACGCCGAGCTCTGGAAGATGTTCCGGAAATATTGAAGGTTCCCGGCCATCAAGTCCGCGTTGGAGATCACCTGGCCCGGTGTGACCGTGGCATTCGAAAGCATGAGCATGCCCATGAACGGCAACGTGGGGATTCTCACCCCGGTGATGCTCCCGCCGATCGGATCGAGAATGCCGAAGTCTTCGGGCGTGAAGGTATAGATGTCGCCGGACATGATTTTGGTCACGTCGCCACCGACAGCGCTCAGGGCAAGAGGAGCGATGATGCCGGCCTGCGGCGACGCATCGAGCTGGTGGCCGGCAAGGGGCTGTTCTTCGGCGACCGCGTCCGACAAACCCTCGAACGGCGCCGCCGAGAGCACCACGCGATCGTCAAGCTGTTCAAAAGCCGTCCGGCGGCTGCGAAGTTTGTTCTTGGTTCGCCAATGGAACGACGATTCTTGCAAGCGATTCGTGCCAAGCATGATGCACCTCTCGAACTGTGACGAACATCCGTCGTTGCAAGCGTCACTTCTCCAACAACGGCCACGCGTCATTTGTGCCTTTTGAATTCGCGGGTTCCCATCCAGGGCGGGCAACACCCGCAACATGGACCAGGAGGGGAGACGTTCTCTCTCCCCCTCGCTCCGGGCGACGACTCCGCGGGGCAGTCGACCGCGTTGCGACTCCCCCCCAATTTACCCTCAAATCGCTATGAGAGAATAGTAAGGCGAGGGGACTCCAGGGCTATTCGCTGTTCCCAACACGTGGGTTTACCGCCTGCAGTTTCAATGCCGAAGCGTTGGGATTCAATGCGTTGCGCCGAATCCATCCTGTTGGCAGCTTCATCCCATTTTTTCAAAAAACAAACGGTCTTCGGGGGGATTCTGGCGAGGCGGACTTGCCCGTGGGGATGGCGAGGAGACATGCTCGCGGTAGCCCGCGGCGCGCGGACGAATGTGCCGGCTGGGGCGGTCGTGGCGAGGGTGCCCCCCCATGAGAAGCTCCACTCGGCGCGATTATCGTTACTTTCGTCGCGCGATCGGAACGGATCGTAACGAGGCTGCATGCCGCGCCTGGGCTAGCGATTCTTGCGGTCTCAAGTGCTATGTCGAGCGCTGGAGATTCTTTGCCCCGCGGACTTACGCGGCGTCGATAACTGCTAGCATCGGCTCACGATCCACGGCAAGCTCTCGGGGGGGAACAGCGTTCGATGGCCAAAGACACTTTTCGAATCGTCACGCGCGGAACGGACGGCAAGCTTCACGTACGCGACTACACCAAACAAGAATCGCTACTTCGGGCTCACACCCAGGTTGGCGTCGATGATTGCAGCACCGACCTGGGCCTGCGGGGCCAACCCGTGCTGCGAGGCCTGATCGGGCCGATGCCCGAGGGCAAGAACGTCATACGCTATGAATCGCCGGAGGTGTTCGAAACGCTCACCAAAGAATGGAGCGCGTCGAAGACCACGCGCCGGTCGAAGACCAGCCCTTCGCCCGAGATGTCCGAACTCTCGAACTAACGTCGGCGAACGTCCGCCGCGGCAACTTAAAGTCCTTCGTCAGCAACGCAAAACACGCGGAATCGACCGTCGCCGGTTGGTTCCGCGTGTTTGTTTGCGCGCCGCCCGAGCCCGTGCACCACCTATCGGCGGCGGTCGATCGGCTGGGCCTGAAAGGTTGGGCTACCGTAGGGATCCGTGGACGCGGCGGCGTCTGGAGCGCCGCTCGCCGAGGCGTCGGAGGTCAGCGGCTGCACGGACTGTTTGCTGGCCACGGCCGTGCCACCGGCCGAACCGGCGATGCCGATCGCCTCACGGCGAACGATACGTTCCTCGGCAATACGCGTGTTCGTCACGGGAATGTGCTGCACCTGTTTGTAGGGGACGTAGTCGACTTTGGTAACCGGGACGCGAATGGTCTCGGTGCGCGTCTCCCAACGAGTTACCGGCATCAGGCGATACGACAGCACGGGCGGGGCAAATACATTCCACGTCCGCTGCCAGCCGGGCACCCACTGCTGTTCGGTTATCGGCACCTGGTAGGTGCGCACCGAGTCCTGCATTTCGGTGGTATAGCGGGGGCTGACCTGGGTCGTCTCGCTGGGGACCCACTTGGTTTCGGGAATCGCTCGTTGGGTAACCTGCGTTGTCACGCGATACTGGATACCGTTTTCTTCGACGACTTGAACGTTCTGGGCATAAGCGTCGGACGCGGCCACGACCGAGAATGCGACAATGGCCAGTGCAGTGGATATTCCACGGATCATGACGGTCCCTCGGCAGTGTTCCGTTGGCGGACTCAGCGGCGATCCATGCCTGCCGCCCTGCGGGATGATGCATTTGCCCCATGTGGCACTTCTTACTTATCGGAACGATCGGCAGACTCGCTTGAAACAAGCCGCCAGGGCAATTTGCGCATAAGCCACCCCTCGGGGGGCCGGCTCCGTTCGCCAGGTACTTGCATTCCCGATGGGGATTCGACAGGCTGTAGTCTAACCGCCTGCGGAAAATAGACTGCAAACGCGTCTCTCCCTAACTCCCCCAATCCCCTTGAGATCGTCGCTAGCCATGCTGTCTGCCGACCTGCTGAAAGTGCTTGTCTGCCCGGAATCGCATCTCGAGCTGACACTGGCCGATGGCGAGCTTTTAAATCGGCTGAACCAGGCGATCGCGGCCGGACGCCTGACCAACAAGGTCGGGGCGCCAATCAAGCAGCAGCTCGGCGCCGCGCTGCTGCGTTCGGACGGCGCCGTGGCCTACGGTGTGGTCGACGACATTCCGATGATGCTGGTCGACGAGGGGATTCCGCTCGATCAATCCGCGCTCGCGTCGTAAGATTTTTTGGCCCGCACCGCCTGGGAGGCTCTTTTGCCATGTCCGCCAAAACGATCTTCAAGCGGATCATCGATCGGGAAATTCCGGCCAAGATCATCCATGAGGACGAGCAGTGCCTGGCGTTCGTGGATGTGAATCCGCAAGCGCCGACCCATGTGCTTCTGATTCCGAAGAAAGAAATCGCATCGCTCGATCAGGTGGCGGATGAAGACGCTCCGCTCTTGGGACACTTGATGGTGACGGTCCACAAACTTGCCGCCCAGCTCGGGCTTGGCGACGGATACCGCGTCGTAGCGAATTGCGGACCCGATGGCGGCCAGACGGTCGACCACCTGCACTTTCACCTTCTTGGCGGGCGGTCGTTGTCGTGGCCTCCGGGCTAGTTGTTGTCGTGGCCTCCGGGCTATAACCGTTTCATTGCAATTTCGCGGCGCGTCGGAGATTGCAACCGCTGCCCGCGATGTGTCCTCCCGCTTAGCGGAACACGGTCGGCAGATAACCTTTCATCGTGTCGAAGAGCGAAGAGCTCTTTACCGGCTCCGCGGGATCTGCCTCTTGAGGTTTTGTGCGCCGCGCTACCGGCGTGCTGGACGTGAGCGGCACGTTCGAGACCAGGAACTGGGGCCAATAGCCGCTCAACAGGCGTGCGCAACTGGCATAGCGTCCCTTGTCCAAGTGCAGGCGAGCCATGCTGTTGATCTTCGACAACTCGACGAGCTCCGCATTGCTAAAGCTGCGAACTTGAACGTCGTCGATCCAGACTTGCCCAGGGCCGAGCAGTTCGAACTTGAGCGCCGCGCTGGTCAGCGTTTCGGGCGGCAAGTTTTCTACGGAGAAGCTGTAGGGAATCCAATCGCCCGGCTTCGGGGCCGTCGTGCCCACGGCTGAAATCACACCTTGCGAAGAGAAGGGCCCCGCGGCCGAGGCGCCTTCGATGGCAATGCGCAGCGACGGCAGCTTTCCGTCGGCGGCGGCGAGCGCGCGGAGCCAGACTTCGATCACCACCCGTCCCGAGGGCATAGGGGCAAGCGGAACGCTAGTGACGCTCACCGGCGCGCCTTCACTCGCCATGAACAACGACTGGGCCCCGCTGTGCGCGTTTCGCGAGTCGAGTAGCGCGCGGCTGCCGACGGCGGCGGTGGCCGTCCAGCCGGGCAGTTGCCCTTCGGCGAGCGGCTGGTCGAAACTTGCGTTGCTGAGCAGCGACTGTCCGGACGCCCGAACCCGGGCGACGAGATCTTGAATCTGATTTTCGAGCGACTCGCGAACGCTCTCGGGAAGCTGTACGGCGACCGACAGCACGCGTACCTCGGGTTGCGAGAAGCGCACGCCGACGAGGCTATAAGCGTTGACGGGCACACGCCACACGAGTTGCGTGGGTCCGCGCTCGAGCGTTCCGGCCGCGCCGGCGGATTCCAGCGACGTCATCTGGCAATCGCCCGGTGCTTCGAGCGCGATCGCCGCCGTCGCCGGCCAGGGGGAATCGTTCACCAGGTAGACATAGGTGGCGTCCTGTTGGCTGCGCGTGCGGATGGTTAACGGCTGGCACTCGCCCGAAACCGTCTCGAACGCGCCCTCGGGCAATTGGCGGTAGACGCTGAGCAGCGAATGTAGCGCGGCCTCTTGTCCGAGCGGGAGCGTCCAGCCGCCGTCGAACACCTGGCTCACGTCATTCGCCGCCAACGCCTGCACGAAGCGGCGACGGTTTTGTTCGCCCGCGGGCGAGATCTGTGACGCCAACCAGGCATAGGTGTTCGCGGCTCCGAAGGGGCTTTTGTCGTCAAAGCTGGCCAAACGCAGCTTCTGCGGCTCGTGGTAGAAGATGACCCCGCGTTGGTTCCCGGCCGCGAATAGCTCGTCCAGCTCGCGCGCGTCGTAGGTTTCGGTCTGGGCCGTGGAACGCATTCCGCCGAGCGTTGGACGCACGACGTGCGGGCGCAGCGCGACGATGCCCGAGGCGGGAACATACGAGGCGACATCGAGGCCGGCCGACTTGAGCGTCTCGGCAAGCACGGGCCGCCGCAAAAGCGAAGGCCTGAGTTGGCGCTGTAGCTCGGTGCCTTCCAGCAACGTGCCGCCGGCCAGATAGAGCCTGGCCCCCGGTCGTACGAAGGCAATTTCGCGTTCCAGCCGGCGGTGGAACTCGCTGACGACACGGCTGCGCCACTCGCACCATGCCGCCCGAGCGGGTCCCGCCAGGTGTTTTGCCCGAACCGCGAACCGCTGAGGCCCTTCGCCGGGAACCTTCAGGTTGGCCGCTTGCTCGAATCGCGCGATGGTCTGATCGTCTAGTCCGTACTGATCGCCCGGCAGTTCGGCAAAGCTCTCGGGCGAGATCTGCAGCGCCACGCCACGAAAGGCGTCGTGCTGGGCGTAGCGTTCCGCAAGCTCGCGCACGACGCGCGCCATCGCTTCTTGGACGCGCGGGTCGAGCAGATTGTAATAAGGAGCGAGCCCCTGGCGGGCCTGTTTTTCGTCGAGCGACTTGCCGTCGGGGCCAATCCATTCGAGCCCCACGGCGTTGCCGGCGGACGTGCGGAGGAGCGATTCGAGCTCGGGCAAGGGCGCCGCGAATTGCACGGCGGGAATCAGCGCGAGCCCCTCGCGATCGAACAGGCGGAACACCAGCTCTAGGGCATCCTTGCGTTGGACGTCCTGGCCGCTGGAAAAGAACGCCCCGGTGTCGTAGCGCGGCGTGGGGGCAACGAGTTGCGAAGGATAGATCGTGCTGCCGTCGGCCATCACCGAGAGCATCAACCCGTTGTAGCCCGCATGGCGGAGGTAGTTCGTCAAGCGCGTGCCGGCCTGATAGAACGTGTTCCAGTCGTCGAGGCTGCGCTGGGTGGGCGCATCGAACGACTCGGCCGCGCCGAAGTTTTCGGGCAGCAGCGGCCGATCCATATAGCCAGCCCACAATCGCTCGGGCGAGGTCGCGTTGGGAAAGGCCGGCGGCAGCATTCCGCTTTGCGAACCGCGTCCCAGCGCGAGCACGGCGAGTTGACTTTGTGCGGCGCCCAAGACCGTGATCTTGCCATACACCGCGCGCGAACCGGTGCGCCGGTTGGTAAAGAGTACGAGCGGAGTTTTCGTTCTTGGCCAGAAGACCACCCGATGGCGTTCGACGCGGGGTGTGCTGGCGGCGTTTTCATCCGCGACAAAGAGCCCCGAATCGAGCCCGATCGGGGCGACCTCTCCCGCGGCATTGGGTTCGAGGATGCTGATCCCCATCGTCTGCGGCACGTCGCTGGGGTATTCGATCTCCAGCACATGCGCGGCGCCCGGCTGATGGATCGGCAGCGGATATGCTTCCCAACTGACGTTCGGAGCGGCGCCGCCCGGACCAAGCTGAATGAACGGTCCCAGCGTGGGGTGTTCCCAGGGCGCGGCGTCGCCGTTGCCCAACGGGCCCTTGCGGAAGCCGGGAATCGCCGGCAAGCTCGCCAACCGTTCCCACCAGCGCGAGTTGACGGGATTGATTTCAACCACCTTCGTGGTCGGCGGGTCGCCGGTCTCCACCGGTTGCGGCGCGAGCACCACGAACTGGAGCGTCCGCTCCACCACGGGTTGCGCCAGCCGCAAGCGCTGCTTGATCCGCGACGAGGGGACCACGGAAAGCCGCAGGTTGTAGACCCCCTCGGTATCGGGCACGACCAGCTTGACCGGAGTCTCGCCCGGCGTGAGCGGATAATCGTTCGTCCAGATTTTGTGATCGCCCTGAGCCGTCGTGATCTGCGCAACCAGTTGCATGCCCTCGGTCGATTGCCCGACCTCGTAGGGGGCGACCTTGAAATCGAACGGTTCGCTCGGAGCAAATACGAGATGCCGCCGCTCGCAAGCCACGCGCAATCGATCGCCCGGAGCACGCGCAATCGAAAATCGATTGCCCGAGTCGTCCAACGCGCCGGTGTGGCCGCGGCTGCTAACCTCTGCGAGCGAAACGCGCACTTGGAACGGAACCGGGACGTCCGGCGTCTGCAACTCGATCGACAGCGTGGACTCGGAGTCGCCACGGACCCACACGTCGACACCATCGTAGGCGCGCGGAGTCGGCTGCACGATGTGGAGTGTGTTTGGCCCGTCGAGCCAGATAGCGCGGGCCGAGTCGGCCTCGATTCCCAACAACGTTAGATCGCTGAACGAAGCCTGCGAGGCGCGGATCATGCCCTGCCAAACGCGCTCGGCGCCGCCCCCCCACGAGATGCGCAGCTTCAGCGCGACCTCGGCGGCCACTCCGTTGGCCGTGGTCATGGCGGCAAGCGCGAGCACGACGACGGCGAGCCCGCGTGCGACTCGGCGACGACGCACCAGCGCGAGGCGCGATGACCGTTGCGGACGTCCTTGTCCGATCATCGGTGCCTGGCAGTGTTAAGTCGTTGTGTGTTCAGAGATTCCCGGCGAAGGGGAGCGGGATTATATCGAGCTCGCCGATGAGCCTCTATGCCGGAATTTGGCAAATTATGCGGGCGTGTGGGCGTGCGGAAATTAACAGACCGCTAGCAGGCTGCGGAAAAACTCCGCAGCCTGGTAAGATCGCACGGAGGCGATCTCAAAATGAGCGACGTAAGTCGTTATTTTGCGAGCGGTGCGGAGTTCACCTCCGCACTTCGCGAGGCTGAAAAAGTTCACGACGGACTTTTTCGGTAGACCGCTAGCAGCCGGACGACCGGCTCGTGCCAGCTAATCGACTTCGATCGTCAGCAGTTCCGGTAACGCGGCAATGGGCACGCCCGACTGAACTTCGGACGCCAGCACCGCTTGCATGCCCTCGGCAACCTCGGGCAAAAGCCGGGCAACCTCGTTTACTTCCCAACGATCGCTAGGCTTGGCATACAGTTCAACCGCTCCGTTCAATGGCTGCCGCAAGTGCCAGGCCGCGGTCCGCAGCGCCCGATCGTGCTGGCTGGTGAGCCGAAGATGATCGCGCAGCGCTCGCCGCGTGCCCGACACGACACCGAGCAAGCTGCTGGCACTGCCAGCGGCGAGCGGTTGGCGGTCGACGGCCAGCCAATCGAGCAACGTGCCCGGCAAGTCGGCCGGTTGCACCAGCGTCTGCGACCGGGCCAATCGTCCCGTGCCCTCGGGAAACCGCAGCATGAACACAAGCTGCGCGAGTTCGTTGTAGAGGGCCTCGTCGCAAGGACCGATTCTCCGGTGCTCGCCCAGCGGAAAGCCGCCCGTCGAAATAAACGCCACCGCCGTGGTTTCGGCCAACGGGCCCTCGGTAACCACGTCGAGCAAAGCTCCCAGACACATGTCGAGTAGCACGACCTGGCCGGAATACGCGTGTTTGATCCCCAGCGGCTCGTCTGGATCGAACCGATCGGGAAGCCACTGGTTCGGCGGCTGTACGAACGCCGGTGGCTCGGGATCGTCCTCTTCGGCAAAACGATTTCGCATCGCCCGTGGCGCATCCCATGCGCCTGACATCCCACGCGAGTGCAACCACAAACAAAATGGTTCGCGCGGGGGACGTTCGAGCCACTGGGTGGCCGTTGAGAAAAGCCGCGCCAGCTCGGTTTCGCCGGAATCCGTGGCCGCTTGTGACGCGGCCAACGGTTCTACAAAAAGCTGCTCCGCAAACGCGTGCGCAGCCGGCTGGCCGGCAACTTGCGCGGCGTCGGTGACGAGCGCCGCGTGCCAGCCGGCCGCTTGCAGCAGCCGCGGAAGGCTGACATCCCCTTTGCCGGGCGATTGTGCGCGTGCGGTTGAGTCGCCGTGCCACAGATCCGCATAGACCTGCTCAAGCCGTGCGCGCGCAAGATAAGCCTGATCGAAAACGAACGATTGGCTCGCCAATTCATCGAGCGCCGCGGTTCCGATCCAACTATTGCCGTAAGCGCCCACCATGCCTGCATGGAGGCGTTCTACGGCGATACAAATGAGATTTCGGGGCGTCACGAGAAGTCAGCGACAAATCAGAACCGAGGGGGGAGCGACAAGCACGAGCCGGTGATTGTACCCGCGCGGCTCCGCTCGCGTCAGCCCGGCAGCGCGAGTTCGCCGCTGTGCCGCCCGCGCGACTGTCGCCACTCGTGCCACACGAGGCGTGGAAAACGCCAGGCATCGCGTGCGTAGCGGTGAGCGAGCCGCCGCGGCTCGCGTGCCAAGCGATGCAGCCATTCGAGCCCGACCTTGCGCATCCAGAGCGGGGCGCGTTGCTTTTCGCCCGCCAGAAAATCAATCGTCGCGCCGACGCACAACGTCACCGCGGCTTCGATCCGGTCGCGATGGAGATCGACCCACAGCTCTTGCTTGGGCGCCCCCAGCCCCACGATCAACACGTCGGGCCGAGAACGCGCGATGCGTGACAAGATCGCTTCGTTCTCGCGGACGTCATGTTCGAATCCCAGCGCGGGACTGTACGTATCCACCACTTCGACCGAGGGCCATCGAAACTGAATGCTCTCGGCCGCGCGGGCCGCGACGCCGGGGCCCGCGCCGAGTAAAAACACGCGTAAGCCGCCGTGGAAGGCCGCTTGATCAAAAAGCGCCGGAACCAGATCGCTACCGGCCACACGCTCGGGAATGGGCAGCCCCAGCAACCTGGCCGCGGCAAAGACGGGCATGCCATCGGCCAGGACCAGCGCGGCATGATCGTAGGCCGCGCGCAGCGCCGGTTGCTCTTGATACATCACGGCGTGGTCGACGTTGGGCGTGACGACGACCCGATTTTCTCTGGGCCACGCAATCGTCCACTCGTAGATCTGCTCGACCGCCTGGCCGAGACTGAGCGGGTCGATCCCGAAACCGAATAGCGAGACGCGCGGCGGCCGAACGGCGGGTTCCCACAAGGTGATCACGACGCGAGCACCTCGCGATAAACTTCGGCCACACCGTGCGCCATGCTGGTATCGGAAAACACGGCCGCCTGGCGGCTGTGAGCCTGTTGCCGACACAGGTTCCAATCCACGTCGCCACGTATGAACTGGGCAATCACGCGGGCGAGATCCGCCACGTCGCCGGGCTCGGCAAGCGCGCCATCCATCCCGTCGCGAATCGCTTCAGGCACGCCCTCTACTTTGGCGCCCACGACCGGCACGCCCGCGGCCATAGCCTCGAGGACGACCATTGGCAATCCTTCGCCAAACAAGCTGGGCAATACGAACAGGTCGAGCCGGGCCAGTTCCGCCGGCACGTCCGTCGTGAAACCGGTCCAGGTGATGAACTGGCCCACGTTCAAGCGTTCGACCTGCGCGGCGATTTGCCGCTGGTATTGTTCGGTCTCGAATTCTCCGACCGCGCGCAAGCGCACGTCGTAACCTTGGCGGCGCAGTTGGGCGAGCGCTTCAAGCAATACTTCGAGTCCCTTGCGAGGGCGGAAGAGAGCAATCGTGCCCAAGGTCCAAGGCCGGCACGGCAGGGGACGATCGGCAAGCGGCCCCAAGACCGGCACGCCGTTCGGCACGACGTGAATTCGCGTGCGCGGCACGCCCTGCGCAGCCGCATAGTTGGCCAGGCTGCGCGAGACCGTAATGACGGCGTCGACGCCCAGCAGGCTATAGTTTTCGGCCTTGGCGCTGAACGCATCATGCCAACGGCGGGTCGAGTCGCGGCCCGTCGGACTATGCACGTGATGCACGAGCGGAACTCGGGCGAGCCATGCCGCCAGGCGACCGATCATCGCGGCCCGGGGCGTATGCGTATGCACGAGCGTGAACCGCTCCTGCCGTAACCAGGCAGCCAGTTCCCAGGCCGGCCGCATATCGAGCCGCGATTGCATGGGAAAAACCCGCAGCGGGGCGTCTTGCGAGCGACGCGTGTGGGCGAACTTGCCGGCTTTGAGGCAAGCGAAGCTGACGTCGAAGCCAAACTTGCCGAGCTCCAGCGCCAGCAGATCCTGCACGCGTTCGGCGCCGGAATAGTGCTCGCCGTTGATGACATGCAATACGCGAGCCACCGCGGTCGCGCGGCTGGGCACCGCCTGAGAACAGTCGCCGACGCTGGGTACGCAAATGCTGCCTGACATGAGATTTTCTCCCGCAAGGCAACTCTAGCTTCTAATAGGCGCCGCGGCCGGAGACGACGCTGGTTGGCGTTTTTGCCAGCAGTTTTGCGTCCGTCTTGAGGTTTTGATGCTTCAGGTACCACAGGTCCATGCGGACCCAGTCCTCGAACTGAATCTCGCTCCGACCGCTAACTTGCCACAGGCAGGTGAGCCCCGGTTTGATCGCCAGCCGCCGCCGCTGCCAAGGCCGATACTGCTCGACTTCTTTGGCCACCGGCGGGCGCGGCCCCACCAGCGCCATACTGCCGGCAAGCACGTTGAAGAGTTGAGGCATCTCGTCGATACTCGTCTTTCGCAGAAAGCGACCGATCCGCGTGACGCGCGGGTCGTGCCGGTTCTTGAAGATCGGGCCGTCCTTATCGTTCTGCACCAGGTGCTGCACCTTATCGGCGTCGAGCCGCATGGTGCGAAACTTGATCATCCGAAATCGGCGTCCGCAGTAGCCGATGCGCTCCTGAACGAACAGCGGCTTGCCCTTGGTCGTGATCGAAAGGACTAGCAGCGTCGTAAACAAGATGGGCGAAAGCAGCACGATGAGCAGCAATGCGCCAACGATGTCGCCCGTTCGCTTTAGCGCCAAATACACTCGACTCTGATTGCCCAGCGGCTCGACGATCGGCAGTCCTTGGCGAAAACGTTCGAGCGCGAGCGAAATCTGTTGGTCGCTGACGGGCCGGATCAACGGATCGTGTTCGCCAGCGGGGAGCGCGTTTATCTGTGCGACGTCCATCTGTACAACGTCCGTTACGGACGACTGTTGCGCTGCTGGCGCAGCTTCACCTGGAGGCGACGGTTCGCCGGTGATTACGACGGAGTTCATCTTGAGGCGACTCGTGAAAGAAACAGGAACCAGGTAACCGGTCGAATATTTCCAGGGGCAGCTAGCCCGCAATACGCTGGAGCGCTTTGCTTAGTGTCAGTTTCCCGACCGGCTTCGGCAGGGTGTCGCCGGCCAGACGAATGGTGGCGGCTTGTTCGGGCGATGCTTCCAGTGCCTGCTCGGACAAGGTCTCCGCCACGACGGCAGCAGCCACGGGCGGAGCCGGTTCAACGCTTGCGACCTTGTTCGGCACGGCTTCCGAAGCGGGCGCCGGCAGAAGCGGCGACGGCTGTACGAGCAAGAACGCAATCGCGGCCGACACCAGAAGGCCGGCGCCGAATCCGCTCGCGGCAATCACCGACCGCCCGGGACCAATCGGCCGAGTGCCGGTGTCGGGCGTACCGACCAGGCTCAAGCGACTCGTGGCGTTGGCCGCCGCGTTGCGCGCCCGGGCGTCGGCCAGTTCGTGCTCGACGGCTTTCAACGTTTCGTTACGGCTTTTGACCGCATCGGAGAGGTTGGCATATTCGGCCCGCATGTCGGCAAGCCGCGACAGGCGAGCTTGTGCTTCGATAATCTGTGCTTCGGTCGCCTTGATTTGATCGGCGCCGACTTGCAGATCGGCCTCGACGCCTTTGATCGCCAGCGAAATCTCGTCGTGCACCTGTTCGCGAATGACGCGTTCCGCTTCGCGGGCGCCCTTGACCAAGGGATGGTCATCGGACATGGTGCCAAGGGCCTGCCCGCTACGAAGCTGGGCGTCGACCAGACCATCTTTCAGGCGTGCCAAGGCCGGTTGCGACTTGAGTAGCAGGCTGGGGCTGGCCAGTAGCTTTTCGGGATCGTCGGCGGCCTGTTTCAGGACTTTGAGCGACTCTTCGTTTTCGAGTCGCGAGGCTTTGTGCGCCCGGAGTTCTTTTTCGAGCTCGACGAGATTGCGTCGCAGGTCGCTGTCTCCCGAGGGAGATTCGGTGAGGATGCGGAGCTCGGCCAGGTCGTTGCCCGCGCGTTTCTCCATGGCGCCCAAGCGGTTCGTTGCCACGGCAAGCTCGGAATGCGCCAGTGTTACCGAGCGATCCAATTCGTTGATCGCCCCCTCGGAAGTGGCGCGCTGCAGATCGGCGAGACGATGCTGCAATTGAACACTGATCGCCACGGCGAGGGCCGTGGCCCGGCTTCGGTCGCGATCTTTGACTTTCAAATAAAAGAGCTCGGTCTTGCCGAATTCGGCGCCCTTGGGAGGCTCGACGGCAACGCTCGCTTGCAGCGATTCAAAAGCTTCCTCATTGGGCCAGTGCGCGGTTTCATTGTCGCTTTCGGGTCCGACGTGCTCGAGCGCCCCCAGCAGCACGTCGCGGCTCTTGGCCAGCTCCAGGATCGTTTCCTGGGTGCTCTTCATCTGTTCGAGCTCGGTTGCCCGACCGAGCCGCGAGAGCGTGTCGCTGGCTTCGCTGCGGACGACGAGCGCCTGCGCGGCCTCCCATGTCGTGGAGCGAACGATCGCGAAAGCGGCGGCCACGACGGTCAGCACGACTATCGGCGCGGCCAGCAACGTTTTGTGGCCCCGAATCGTGCGAAACACATCCTCTGGACGGATGACCGACGGCGTGTGTGACATGAGGCGATTTCCCGAAGGCGGCGATGTGATTTGCGAGATCAGCACAAGGCGATGCAAACCTGGTGCCTCGACGTTGCTGGTTGGCCGCTTGCTTCAAACTCTTCTACGTCACGCTTTCGCCTACGATCCCACGCCACCGCACACCCGATAAACCCGGCACAACCGGATGCTTGCCGGGAGGTGTTTCGGCAACGTGGCGTTGCATTCTTGCAACGCCACGATCCGGCCCGCGCTTTCGTGGCGGAGGGGCAACTCGACGTTTGCATCTTGCAAGGCGTGAGGGAGAGTTAACCAGCCGCGGCAGGCTTAAAAGCGCACGTCGCGGAATGGGTTTGAAAGGTCCCCCCTCGGCCTGCGCGCTGCGCGCGTGGATATTCCTCATGCAGCTTTGGAAGCGAACGCTCCTGAACCTTTACGCCGGCGGAAGCCACTATTTCCGCGAACGGCGGATCGCGCGGCTTTGCGCCGAGGGGCACGCGCCTTGGGCCGTGCTGTTTTACCACCGCGTGGCCGACGACGGCGCGAATCCCTGGACGATCTCCACGCGCGCCTTTGAAACGCAGATGCGCTGGCTGCGTACGCACTTTGACATGATCTCGCTGGCCGAAGGGCAACGGCGCATCCGCGAGGGCGCCAACCATCAACGGGCCGTGACGGTCACGTTCGACGACGGATACGCCGACAACGCGCGCCGCGCGCTGCCGCTGCTCATCGAACTGGGCATTCCCTGCACGTACTTCGTCACCAGTCGAAACATCTTCTCCGGACGTCCCTTTCCCCACGACGCGAAACTCGGCCGCCCCTGTGCTCCAAACTCCCCCGGCGAGATCCGCCGGCTGGCCGCGGCGGGCATCGACATTGGCGCGCACACCCGCACGCACGCCGATCTGGGAAGAACGCTCGATCCGCGCTCGCTCGAGGACGAACTCGTCGTCGCCCGGCGCGAGCTGGAAGACCTGATCGGCAGCGCGATTCGCTACTTTGCGTTTCCCTACGGGCAGAAACGCAACCTCGGCAGCGCGGCGTTCGAGATTGCGCGAACGGCCTACGACGGCGTTTGCTCGGCCTATGGCGGATATAATTTTCCGGGCGATGACAGCTTTCATATCCAGCGAATCGGCGTGGACGACGAGTTGGTTCGCCTGCGGAATTGGCTCTCGCTCGACCCGCGCAAACTGCGCGCGAGCCACGAAGACCGCGCCTGGTCCGAGCGCGCGTTTGCGGCCACGGCGGCGCACGCCGAAGCGGGCGGGCTGCTGGAGACGGCGTCATGAGCGCGACCGTTGGCGAATCGCTCGAGCGGAAATCATCCGTGCGCGCTCCGCACGCGGAGACGTTGGCCGCGAGCGTGGTGATCCTGCTGTCGATGACCGTCGCGCAGCGAGTGATCGGATTTTTGCGGGGCGTGCTGTTCTGCCGTTGGCTATCGCTCGAAGAACTCGGGCAGTGGGACATGGCCTTTGCATACTTGAACCTGGCGGCGCCGCTGGTGGTGCTGGGGCTGCCGGGGTCGTTCGGGCGGTATGTCGAACATTTTCGCCAGCGCGGCGAGTTCCATGCGTTTCTGCGCCGCACGGCGATCGTCACGGGCGCCGCGTCGCTGATTGCCTTGACGGCGATGATTGGCTGGCGGTCGTGGTTCTCGGAATTGGTATTCGGCACGCGTGGCGAGACCGCGCTTACGGTGTGGCTCGCCGCGTGCCTGGTGGCCGTGATTCTGCATAATTTCCTGACGGCGTTATTCATCGCGGTGCGCATGTATCGCGTGGTAACGGCGCTCCAGTTTGCCCAGGGACTTGGCTTCGCCGCGATCAGCCTGACACTGCTCGGCGTTCATCCCCAGGGCGCGACGAGCGCGGTGATCGGCTACACGCTGGCCACGTTGCTGGCGGCGGCCGTGTCGCTGGGTTGGTTGAGCCGGCTGGTGCGCAGCGAGCCCGAGCGCCCGGCCAGCGAGGGGCAGCGCGCGTTCTGGCTGCGGCTGCTGCCGTTTGCCGTCTGGATGTGGGTTACGAACCTGATCTCGAACGTGTTCGACCTGGTCGATCGCTACATGATCTTGCACCACAGCGGCATGTCGGCCGATGAGGCCCTGCGACAGGTGGGTAACTACCACAGTTCTCGGATCATTCCTCTGTTGTTCGTGGGCGTGGCTGCGCTGTTCGCGTCGATGATCACGCCGCACTTGACCACCGACTGGGAGGTCGGCCGGCGCGAAAGCGTCGTGCGGCGGCTGAACCTGGCGCTCAAGCTGCTGGCGATCACGCTGCTGCTGGCCTCGACGGCAGTGCTATTCGTCGCCCCGCCGCTGTTCGAGTTCGCTCTGCGCAACAAGTTCCAGGGCGGATTGCACGTGCTCCCCTGCACGCTCGCCTACTGCGCATGGTTCGGGCTGTTCGCCGTCGCGCAAAACTACTTATGGTGCGCCGAACGAGCGGCGCTCAGCAATCTGCCGCTGCTGGTCGGCTTGATCCTGAACGTGCTGCTGAATCTGCTCTGGTTGCCAACCTATGGCCTGCCGGGAGCCGTGTGGGCAACGACGGTGGCCAACCTGGTCGCCATGCTACTCACCTACGAATTCAGCCGCCGGCACGGAATGCAAATCGATGCCGGCACGTGGCTCGCGTCGCTCGCGATTGGTGGACTCTGCCTGGGCGCTTGGACGGCGCTCGCGGCGTGCGGCGCCGTGGCGGCTTTGAGCGTCACAACGGACCATGTGCTAAACGCCGATGAAAAACAGCAGCTCCGCGAAGCCATCCAGACAGGCCTGGCTCGCGTGCGCTCGATTGGCAGCCGTATGCTCGCCGCCGCCACATCGCATTAACGAGACAACCGCTGGGAAACTTCGCGATCAACGATTTACCATGACACGCCGCTCCCACCTTCTGCCGCTCGACGACCGCGGACCGCTCCGGGTAATGTTCGTGCTTAGCTCGATGCCGGTCGGCGGCGCGGAAACGCTCCTCGTGAATCTCACGCGGCGGCTCGACAAGACTCGGTTCACGCCACTGCTGTGCTGCCTGCAAACGCTCGGTCCGCTGGGCGAAACATTGGCCCAGGAGCTGCCGGCCTGGAGCGGGCTGATACGCGGCAAGTATGATTTGCTCGTCGTGCCCCGCCTAGTTCGGTTATTCAAACGCCAACGCGTGGATGCCGTCGTCACCGTGGGCGCGGGCGACAAAATGTTCTGGGGGCGAATCGCGGCACGTCTGGCCCGAGTGCCGGTCGTCTGCTGCGCCATTCATTCCACGGGCTGGCCCGACGTGATCGAGCGTCCGAACCGCTCGCGGCTGTTGACCGAGTGGACCGACGCCTTTATTGCCGTGGCCGCCGACCACGGCCGCCATCTGACGGAGGTCGAAGCGTTTCCGGCCGAGAAGGTTCACGTTATTCCGAACGGCATCGACGTCGAGCGATTCGCGCCTCGGTCGGACCGCGAGGCCGTGCGAGGCTCGCTACAAGTTGCCTCCGACGCGCCGCTGGTGGGTATCGTGGCCGCGTTACGCCCCGAGAAAGACCACGCATTATTCTTACGGACAGCCGCGTTGGTGCACGAACATCTGCCGGGAACGCGATTCTTGATCGTGGGCGACGGGCCCGAACGCGCCGCGCTGGAAAAAATGGCGCTCGCCTTACGGCTGGACGCGGCCGTGCAATTTTTGGGAAACCGCGAGGATATTCCGCAGCTCTTGAACGCGCTCGACGTGTTCGTGCTCACGTCCCGCATGGAAGCCAGTCCCGTCTCGATCATGGAAGCGTTCGCTTGCGAAAAGCCGGTCGTCGCGCCGCGCGTCGGCTCGATCGGCGAATCGGTTCTGGACGGAATGACCGGTTACCTGGTAGAGCCGGGGAACGCTGCCGCGGCGGCCGAGTCGATTTTACGCATCCTTGAGAACCGCGAATTGGCCGAGCGACTGGGCCGAACCGGACGCCAACGGGTCGTGGAACGCTGCTCACTCGAGTCGATGGTCGCGGGCTACGAGTCGCTGCTCGCGGACATCTACGCGCAAAAAGCGGCGAAGTCGCCGCGATCGACCGCTGGAACCGCCACACAGCCTGAGCCGCCGCTTGCCGCCAGCGGCGTCTCGTGAGCGAAATTTGACGGAAATGTGCCCCGCGGGCGCTGAACGGCAACTAAGGGGTCGCCGTTAGCTCGGCGGTAGGCCCTATCCCGACTTGACCGCGCAAGATATTATGCCACTTACGCTTGAAGCACCTTCGCCGAACCTGCAATTTCCCTGGGAACAGTCCAGTCGCAAGATGACCTCCACGCTCCTGGCCGTCATTGCCCGCATCCTCAGCGGCGCCAGCGTACGCTGGATCGATTGCCAACCGGACACCTGCCAGCGCGTGTACTTTGCGAACCACACCAGTCACCTGGACGCGATCGTGCTGTGGGCGTCGCTTCCGCAGGCGGTGCGGGCGGTTACGCGTCCGGTCGCGGCCAAGGACTATTGGGAAAAAGGGGCCATTCGCCGATACATGGCTCGCACGTTCAACGCGCTGTTGATCGATCGCACGGACATCAAGGTCCACCAAAGTCCGGTGGACTTGATGCTCAGCCAGATCGGTCACGACCAGTCGCTGATCGTGTTTCCCGAGGGCAGTCGGAACGCGGAAGAGCAGATCCAGCCCTTTAAGAGTGGACTATATTATTTGGCCAAGAAACGGCCGGACCTGGAACTGGTGCCCGTCCACATCGAGAATCTGAATCGCGTGTTGCCGCGGGGCGAGTTCCTGCCGGTGCCGCTATTGAGCCTGGTGACCTTTGGTCCGCCCCTATATCTGGAGACGGGGGAGGCCAAAACCGAGTTTTTGGAACGTGCCCGCGGCGCCATCAAACGGCTCAAAGACCTATAAACCTGGACCCTGCTGAGATAGAACCGGATGTTCGACGTCAGAACCCTGAGCCTGGTGGGCGGCGTGCTCGCGATCCTGCTGGTGGCGACAAGCCTGGGCCAGCGGCTCAAATATTCGCGCGATATCGGCATCAACCCCGCGCTGGTCGAGGCGTTCAACCTGCGGATCCGGGCCTGGTGGTTGATGTGCACGGTTCTGGCGGCGGCGTTTTTGCTGGGGCCGGCCTCGCGCGTGGCCACGGTCGTCGTGTTCTTTTTGATCTCGTTCTGGGCATTGCGCGAGTTCATTACGCTTACACCCACCCGGTTGGGAGATCACCGGGCGCTGTTCTGGGTGTTCATCGTCTTCACGCCGCTTCAATATCTGATCGTTGGATTGGGGGTGGAGAAGTACGGCTTGCTGTTCAGCGTGCTGATTCCGGTCTATGCGTTCTTGTTTATTCCCGCGCGCGTGGCGATGGCGGGCGATTACAAACGATTTTTGGAGCGCGTGGCCAAGATTCAAGCCGGCCTGATGATCTGCGTCTATTGCCTGAGCTATGCGCCGGCGATCCTGAGCCTGCAAATCGAGGGTTTTGAAGGCCAGCAAGCCCGTTTGCTGTTCTTCTTTGTGCTGCTGGTACAGCTCAACGACGTACTGCAGTTTGCGTGGGGAAAGCTGTTGGGAAGCCGGCTGATTGCACCGGCGATCAGCCCCAGCCGCACCTGGGAAGGATTCCTGGGCGGAGTGGCTAGCACTTCGTTGATCGGAGCGGCGCTATGGTGGGCCACGCCGTTCGAACCCTGGCAGGCGGCCGGGATCTCGGCCGTGATCGCCGTGATGGGCTTTGCCGGCGGAATGACGATGTCAGCCATCAAACGCGACCGCGGCGTCGAGGATTATGGCACGCTGGTGGTCGGCCACGGCGGCGTGCTCGACCGCATCGACTCGATCTGCTTCGCCGCACCGGTATTCTATCACCTGACGCGGTTCCTCTTCACGCGCACGCCATAGAGGGGGGAGCCGCTCACAGCGGCCCGGGCATTCCTCGTGAGGCCGTTGAGACGGCATCGCTACCCGGCGGGCGGTTCCACTCGAGAATCACTTGCCGCGGACGCTGAAACTCTTGGGGACGCGTGACCTGGTAGGCCGGCCCCGGCAACTTGTCGAGCGGCGCTTCGACGCGCGACGCCACTTCAGGACTGGCCGAAGCGGCGCTGGGGCGAGACTTCAGCTCGCCGCGCGATTGCCAACCGGGTTCGCTCCCGGATGCGGGAAGCGAACCACCTGCTTTCGCCCGGTCATATACGCTGCCATTGGGCGCGGCGTTGGCAAGTTGCGATTCCGGCGGGAAAGCCTCGACGCGCGACTGCGGCGCCGCATCCGGAGCGGGCGTATTGGCCGCCACCAGCGCGGGTTCTTCCACCGGCGAAGCGATGACCGGACTGCCGGTGCGGACCCAATCGAGCCAAGTGTTCTGGAGCGTTAAGAGGTTCTCATAGCCGTAATGCTGTTTCGTGGCTCGCGACCAGTTTTCGTCGCGCATGCCGTCTCCGATGTAGGCCAGAAACTTTCGCTTGCCGCCTTGCTGAATCAGATACCTCGCGAGCGAAAAGCCCTGTGAGTAGAGCGGCATCACGTCGCGTGGGTACTCGCGCATCGCGAACATTTTGCTGAAAGCGATGCCGCGGTTGGTATGCAAAAATTCGATAAGCATCTTTTGCTGCTTAAGCTTTTCGCTTTCGTGTTCGACTGTGGTGCAGGCGCCCTCGTCGGCCCAGCGGGGCAGGGGGCGGCGAAAATGCGTGGCGAACACCATGTGGGTGACTTCGTGAGGCAGCACCGAATCGAGAATCCGCTCCTGCGAACCCTGAATCGTCATCCGCCAGCCGAAGACTTCGCCGTTGGCAAACTCAAAGCTGGTTGCGCCGCCAGCGCCCAGGTTGGGCGCCACATGGGCCTGAATCGGACAGGGCTGAGCCCAATTCGGCATCTCCTTGCCAAGCCACTCGATGGCCAACTCGCGGCGGAAGCGTTCCGCCTCCTGACCGATCTGTTGGGCCAACTCGGGCGTCGGGGCGTCGATGATGAAATTGGCCGATCGGTAGCTGGCCCCCATCGAGGCCACGGCCACCGCCAACACGGCGCACCGCATCACAAGAGCATCCATGCTCGACTAGCTCCTCTCTTAGCAGAACTCGGGCTGCGTCCCTGCAACCACGACGGGGCGCCGTGAAGCAACTTTTGAGCCGTTGTTCGATTGGCAGGCAGATCAGGATGGTTAACTTCTTGAACGAACGACAGTTCTTCGCTTCCATTTGACGGCCGGAGGGGAGGCCAGCGTCGGCCACGGGGCCGTCAAACTTTACAAGTTTTACCGCATCGATTGAAAACGTTGCTAGGGCAGTTCCCCCCCCGAGCAGCTAGCATGCGGGCGATTGCAGCCACGCCAGCAACTCGCGATTCGCCGGCGGAAACTCGTAGCCCGCCAGTTCCTCGCGCGGGACCCAACGAAAGCGAGAATCCACCGTTGCCGGCGCATCATCGACCAGCGCGCAGGCGAAGAATCGCAAGCGCAGATGGCCGTGCTCGTAGCGGTGCTCGATGACGGGATAAGCATGCAGCACGCGCACGGCGAGGCCCGTCTCCTCCTGGCATTCGCGCACCGCGGCATCCGCGGCCGACTCGCCGAGCTTCACTTTTCCGCCCGGAAACTCCCAAAGGCCCGCCAGCGGCGCGCCCAGCGGGCGCAAGCCGATGAGGAACGCTCCCTCTCGCTCGACCACGGCAATGGCGATCTCGACGGGCTCCCGGGCGGATGGTTTGGAACTCACTTGCGATACTCGTCGAGCAGTCGGCCGGGCGTGCCCATGATGTTATAGCCACAGTCGACGTGCAGGATTTCGCCGGTGATGCCGTCTGAGTCTGGCGAGAGTAGAAACGCGCCGGTGCGGCCCACTTCGTCGTGCGTGACGTTGCGTCCCATCGGAGCCATCTTCTCGTAGAATTGCAGCATGTCTTCGACGCCCGCGCCGCGACCGGCAAGCGTCCGCAAGGGACCGGCCGAGAGGGCGTTCACGCGAATGCCGCGCGGTCCGAGGTCGAACGCCAGGTACTTCACCGCCGAGTCGAGCGCTGCCTTGCAAATGCCCATGACGTTATAGCCGGGCACCGCCTTCTCGCCGCCAAAGTAGGTCATCGTGGCGATGGCCGCACCGTCGGCCAAAAACGGCCGAGCGGCGTTCGCCACGGCAATGAGGCTATAAGCGCTGATTTCCATCGCCATCAGAAAACCGGCCCGGCTGGTTTCGATCGTTTCGCGTTTGAGATCCTCCATCGAGGCGAACGCGATCGCATGCAGCAGGAAGTCGATCTTGCCGAACTCCTGGCCGGCGTGGGCCATGACCTCTTGAATCTGCTGATCGTTCTGAACGTCGAGAGGAACCAGAAACTTGGCGGCGGGATGGTTGTCCGTGAGCAGAGAGACCCGGCGGCGATTCCGCTGCCGCTCGTCATCAGGACGATCCGGCAAATGCGTAAACCCACACTGGCCGCCTTGCTCCATGACACGCTGGGCAATGGCCCAGGCGATCGAATGATCGTTGGCCACCCCCAGAATCAGCCCCTTTTTGCCTTCGAATGAGCCCATGCGAATCTCCTTATTCTGAGTCCGGAAGCGAGTCACAGCCCCCTCGCACAATTTCCGGATCTGGCCAAGCGGTTAGCGGAAAAGGCCAAGAATACCGCCTCGGGCCAGAATGCTCAACTTCGCCTGACCGATATAGATTGACTTCATACAGCGGCGACTAAAAATCAATTTGACTCAAAACCCCGAGTGCATAGCATTGATTCGACAACAAGCAGTAGCCCTACGTGTCACAAAATACCCCCAAAACGAGCTCTACCTGTCACCTCAACAGGACAATCCTGGCTATGGCAACAGCGTCTGACCCCTCGAACGCGACCATCGAAACCATTGCCCAACCATGGGATAGAGCCGCAATCCAGCTCCTGCGCGCGGGTTCTGGGGCGGAGTCGACCGCAAGCTTCTTAGCGCATGGGCTCCCAATCGTCGTTCAGTCGGTGGCGGCTGAATATGCCGCGGTCGCGCGATTTGAACAGGGCCAGTGGCAGACGCTGGGCGACTCGGGCCGGCCGCGACAACTGCCGCACGCTCTGCTGGCCGATGCCTTGGATAGCGAAAGCCCGCGGACTGCGGACGTCTGGATGGGCCTACCGCTCGCCGCGCGAACCGGCACCGGCGAGGTGCTTGCTCTCTGCTTTTCGAGGAGCAACGCACGCACGCTGGCGACCCTCGACTTGGGGCCGCTGGCCGATACTCTGGCCGAGGCGCTGGCTTGGTCGCGTTCGACCGAACGGGCTCGCCACCGGATCGAACGCCTGGAAGCGATCGCCGAAATCACCGGCCGATGGAATCGAACCGGAGCCATGGAACCGCTCTTGGTCCAAATGGCCGAAACGGCCACGCGACTGCTCAAGGCGGACCGGGCCAGCATTTTCCTGTGGGACCGCCCGAACCAGACCTTGGTGGCGCGACCCGCGCTGGGCTTGAAAGACCATGAACTTCGCATCCCAGACGACTTGGGGGTCGTCGGCCAGGTCGTGCATGCCGGCCAACCCCGCCGGATTCGAATGTCCGAGGGCGCCGAGATCGACCGCCAAGTCGATCGCAGTCAGAACTACCTGACGCGCACGCTGCTGTGTGTTCCACTGCACGGCGGCGACGGCCAGGTGTTAGGGGCGTTCGAGGTTATCAACAAACTGGCCGGCGAATTCACGGCCGACGACGAGCAGGCGCTGGTGGAACTGGCCGGGCATGCCGCCGTGGCCTTGGAAAATACGCAACATTTCGAGCAATTGCTCTCGCGTCACAAGCATGTCGTCGAGCAGGCAGCGGAAAACGTGGCGCTCGTGGGTCATAGCCCCGCGGTCGACGCGCTGCGCTCGACAATCAATCGTGTCGCCGGGACAGACCTGGCCATCCTGATCCTCGGCGAAAACGGAACCGGTAAAGAAGTCGTCGCCCAATCGATTCATTACCAAAGCCGCCGCCGCGTGGAACCGTTTGTCGCCGTCAACTGTGCCGCCATCACCGAAACGCTGCTCGAAAGCGAACTGTTCGGCCACGAAAAAGGAGCGTTTACCGATGCTCATGAAAGCCGGGCCGGCAAGTTCGAACTGGCCTCTGGCGGTACGTTGTTTCTCGACGAAATCGGCGACTTGAGCCTGGGCGGCCAGGCAAAACTGCTGCGTGTGCTGGAAGAGAAAATCGTGGTGCGCGTGGGCGGCTCGCGCCCCATCCACACCGACGCGCGCGTGGTCGCCGCGACCAACCAGGACCTTGCGCAGATGGTACGCGAGAAGCGTTTTCGCCAGGACCTATACTTTCGCCTGAACGTGGTCACGATGTCGCTGCCGCCGCTGCGCGAGCGGGGGGACGATATCATGCTGCTGGCCGAACACTTTTTGGATGATTTTTGCCGCAAGGCCCATCGCAAGCGCCTGAAGTTTTCGGCCGCGGCCCGCTCGCGACTCGAAGGCCACCCCTGGCCGGGCAATGTACGCGAGCTGCGCAACTTGATGGAACGCCTGGCATACCTATTGCCGGGCGACCGCGTGGAGTCGGAAGACCTGGCGTTCATTCTCAATCCGGCGGGCGAAGGGCCGCCCGTCGCCGGGCTCGATCTACCACTATCGGCAGCGACCGACCATTTCCAGATCGAGTACATCAAGAAGCACATCCAGCGTGCCCGCGGTAATATGAGCGAGGCGGCAAAGCGGATGGGCCTGCACCGCTCAAACCTGTATCGCAAGATGCGCCAGCTTGGAATGCCCACGGCCGAGACGGGCTTCGAAACCGAGGCGCCCTGAATGTGAGGAACGTCAGGATCGCCGCGGACCGTCGCCCTGGGCTGCGTAACAAAAGCCTCCGATCCCCCTTGCCGCCAGCGCCTGGGTCGGTAGGATGAACGCTGGCGAGTGGCAGCCGCCGCCCGCCGGTTCGCTCCCTTAGCTCAATTGGCAGAGCATCTGACTCTTAATCAGAGGGTTGTTGGTTCAAGTCCAACAGGGAGCACTACTGAAAAAACCTTGCCGCAATTGCAGTTGCGGCAAGGGCTCTCTAGCAACGAGAGCCTCGTTTGAGCCCCCCGGTCAGGATTCGGGTCAGGAATCAAAACGAGGTTTTCGCCCCCTGTCTCACAAGCCTACCGTCTGGTGGAACGCGCAGAAGCGCACCTGGTGTACGGATTTCGGCGGGCAACGTCGCACGCTGGCCAAGAGCAATCGGGCTCGCGCGCCTAAGTTCGCAACGGCTGGAAGCCGCGTTTGCGTTTATTGCCCGCGGCACGCCACTGCTGCGCGGCGGGAAACAATTCGGAGCGGCATTTATCGAGTTGTTGACCGTCGCGAAAGGCGAAACGGATCGGTTCACCAGCGAATCTGATGCTGCATATAGAACAGTTCCGGCGACATATCGGGGCCGGTTTCGCGAATAAAGCTGCCGGGAAAGAGCTTGGAGAATCCGATCAGGATATCCTGGTGCGCGGTCAGGTGGAAATTGACCAACACGTCGAGTTCGTCGCCCACGTCGGTGCCCGCCGCGCCGGTGGGATCGGTCCGCATCGGCACTCCACCCGCGCTGAAGAGCGGCGAACGGGCCTGTGCCAGGTGGAAATTGTGATACTGCATCAGCACGTAGATCCAGTTCGTCGGAAAAAATACCAGTTGCAGGTTGAAGTCCTGGATGTTCTGTCGCGCGACCAGGTCCAGGTAACCGAGATAGTAGTGGCCGAACGGATACAGCTGGTTGAACGTGCCGAATGTTTCGCCGGCTCCCGGCTGTGCATCGCCGGAGGCGAAATCGTAGTAGGCCCAGATTTGCGGAGTCATCTCGACGTCCTTGAAGTTGTGGCCGATGCCGGTCGACGAGGAGGCGGCCCGCAGCCGCTGGTTCGAGAAACGGCCGACTTGCAGCATTCCCTCGGCGTCGAACAGCCAGGTGTTGTCGATATCGCCGACGATTCGCGTGCCGAGCGTCGTCACGTTCTGTCCGCCCAGCACCCCTCCTTCGCCGGCAAATACCGGGTTGGAGTTCTCGAGGTTAAGCACGTAGAGATCCCAGAACCGCCCCGGCTTGCTGCGATAAGTGGCCCAGGCCCCGCTGAAATTCTGGCGTTCATCGGGCGAATCGAAATACGTGGGGTTGGGCAGGATCGGCTGTAGCCAGAAGGCGGTTAGATCCCATTTCTCACCCTTGTGAAAGGCGCGCACGCCCTGAAACGTGCGCAGCGTGTTGGCCCACTCCAGGTTCGACACCAGCCGCTGCGAGCCGAGGCAGAGCTCCTGCCGGCCGCCGCGCAGGTAGACGGGCCGATCATCCCATTCGAAGAGCTTGAGATCGACGTACAAATCGACCAGATCCGAGCGATTCCGGTCGATCGGCAAATGCGGCAGCTCGTGTCCAAACTGCTGCGCGTCGAGATACTGAACGAAGAAGCCAAAATCCTCGCCGTGGTAGAGCGAGCCGTAAACGAGCGTGCGAAGTTGCTCATAGCGGTTGACCGTCTGCGTGAGCCGACTGTCGATCTCACTCATGTAGCGATCACGAAATTCGCCACCCGTGGAAAACAGCCACCGGTCTCCAATCCGTCGGCGTTTGAGAAATTCGGTCCCCATGAAATAGGTGTTGTCCGGCGCGTCGAGATAACGGAAGTCGGCGTCGTAAAAAGGAAAAGGCTTAAGGCTGATCCGGCCCCAGGGAAACGGCGGCGGATTCTCGCGAACCTCGCCGGTGAGAAAGTCCCAGGCCGAGTAATAGCCGGGGCCATTTGGCAGGACGGGAAACATTCCGAGCCGAGGAAAGACGGACAGCGGCGGTGTGTTGGCGAACGGATCGGCGGCGGCCGTCTGCTGCCCGGCCAGCCTGCCGGGACTGGTCAGCGGTTGCGTTGGAATCAGGGAGATGTCGGCATGGGCGGCCCCCTCGTCCGCGCGAAGCGGACGATCCGTTGCGAGTGAGCAGACGGCCAGTAGGAGAAGAATCAGGGCACTACCGCGCATGGCATGTTGTCAGACTCATTCGCTCGGGAAAATGCCAGCCGTCTTCGGCCAGATGGAGGGAGAGGAAGCTCTGGCCCTAGAACAGCAATCGGGTAACCCGCGCTGTGCATATGACCGGAAAAGGTGTGCGGACTTGGCAAAATCGGCGCGGACGAGGTCCGTGCGCCGCGCCCACCTTGCGGAACCGGCAAATTTTGGCGCGGTCCGGAAACTTACGGCCGAGTTCCAAGAGCAAGGGCGCTAACGACTCCTTGCCGCGGCGCAAAATGAATGGTTATTTTCAGCCGGGCTGCGTCCGGCGGGGTTGCTAGCAGCGGGGTGGCAAAAAAGCCGGGAAATTTGCAGGAATAATAGGGGCAATCGCCCGAATGTAAACCTGGCCTGCAACGACTTACGGGAGCAATTTGAGGAATTTTTGCTGAAAACTGTTGACGTGGCCGTCCAGTTGTATAGACTATGCGGACGTGATTGAATCTACAGCCTTGCCCTCATTCATTACCTTTGGAGCACGCTAATGATTGCCGGACAGAACGGTGCTTCTGTCGCATTAGTGTGTGTTGCTGCGCTCCAACGGTACGCGATTTAGATCGCGTTATCTCTCGGCAAGTTCCTTGGGAACGCGTTTGTTTTCCCAATGGTTTCTCTTGGCCTACGAGCACGGCCGATCATATCTAATGTCGCGGTAGGCATCATTCCGATAGCGTGTTTCGCAATGCATCACCCGTGCATCGCGTTGCAAACGGCAAAGCGCTCGTCGAGCGTCTCCATCGGTCTGTGCGGCAATCGTGGCAAACACCTATGACGCAATCCACGTTTGTTAGATTAAGACGGCTAGCGCTGATGTCATGCGCGGCTGTCGCTTGGCTTGCCACATCGCAAGCTGAAGCAGGAACCATTACCGGCGTCGGCGCGATTGGCGGCACGGGCCTCGGATTCGTGGCCGTTCCCGTCGTCACGACGCCAAATCCCGGAGTTGCCGACGACACGAACAACATCGGGGTACCCATCAAGCGTTTCGACACGAACGGGTATATCGATATCGAGTTTCTCGTACGGAATTCGGAGCCTGCCGGGACCACCGAGTACCAGATCTTCGAAGCCGTCGACAATAACACCGGCATCAATTGGATCGCCTACACCGTCGAGCTAGGCTTCGGCCTTGGCACCGGGTTCCAAATTGCGGATCCGTCGCTGGGGTTGACGTTTGACGCGCCGAATTTCAGCCCGACGCCGAATTCCTCGGCATTCTCGCAAGTGCTCACAACCCCCGTGCAACTCGTTTTTTCGAACGGCTTGCAGGCGACCGGTTCGGAGACCTACCAGTTCTGGATCGACGTGCCGGAGGGCATCACGAGCTTTACGCTACGCCAGTATCCCCAGCCGATTCCAGAGCCGGGTACATTGGCCTTGGCCGCAATGGCCATCGGCACGCTGGGCTTCGTGAAGTTCCGCCGTCGACGGGGCTAATCGTCAATCGAGAGTCCCTGAAGTACATAACACGCGAGCCGGTCGGAATCTTTTGAATCCGACCGGCTCGTTGTTTTTTGAGGATCGCTCAGGCTAGCAGGTGCTGACTTTTCCGGCAGCCTGCTAGGACTTCTTTCCACTCGCGTCGCGGCGGGCCTGCGACCTTTTGCCGCGAGCAGAGGTGTGCCCAATCACTCGGCTCGTCTTGCCACTTTCGGCCAGCCGGGCCTGCTTCGCTTTAGCGGTGACTCTGGCTCCTTTGCCCTTGCTGGGTTTCGACACCCCGGCGACCGCGGGCGGAACCTGTTTGGTGATCTTCTTTTTGGTCGTTGCCGACTTCTTGACGGGCTTGGACGAAACGGCTTCGGCCTTGGGCTTCGTAGCAGCGGCCTTCTTGGCCGGGGCCTTCTTCTTGGCTGGCTCGGCACTACGCTGAGAGAGGCTCGCCGCGGCATGTAGCACGGTGTTTTTCACGGCCTTGGCGCCCCGGTTGAGTACCTCGCCTACGAGGGCCAGTTCATTCCGAATCGCGGCCCGAGTGCTCCGGTGCCCGACGGCGCGAGACTTTTTCGAGGGTGTTTTGGACTTCTTGGCGGCGGGCTTGGCGCCCTTGGCTTCGAGATCGGCCTGGCGAGCCTCGAAGGCGGCCAGCGCCTCGCGGAAAATCTCGGCTTTGAGCTGCGTATTCGAATCGGCAGCGGCAACTCCCTTGACCCGATTCTGCTGGCGAACCTGCTTATGGAGTTGGCCCTGCCATTTGTCCGAGAGCTTGCGAGCACGGGCCTTGGCTTGTTTTACTTGGGCGAGCGAGAGGGCCTTGATCTGTGGAGGACGACTGTTGCGGACGAGGTCCGCTTCTGACGATGTGCAAAGTGCCTTGACTTTTGCAGCGGGGACCGGCATCGAATGACTCCTTCGTAGTTGGTCGAAACAAGACGAATGTGCAACCTAGCAAAATTGCGCTGTTTGTGCGATGAATTTTGACGCGCCGCGCGTTGCGGCCCCCTGAAGGGCCATTGAATTCCGTTACAAGCTTACGTCGTCTTTTGCCCGGCGATGAGGGCCCCGGAGCCGACGAGAACGGAGAGGGTGGCGACGGCGCACGACGAACTAAATACTCATTGAACGTTTGCCAACGGCTCGCAAAAACCACCTGTTTTTCGGGTACTTAGTCGAGTTTTCGCACCCGTAGCAACAGGCTATTGGAAACGACCGAGACGCTGGACAGCGCCATTGCCGCGGCAGCCGCGACACTCGGAAGCCGCACGCCAGCCACCGGCATAAGCACCCCGGCCGCCAGAGGAATTAGCAGCAGGTTGTAGAAAAAAGCCCACCCCAGATTTTGCCGAATCGTACGGAGCGTGGCCCGCGACAAACCCAGCGTGCGAGCGACGGAGCGCAGGTCTCCGCCGGTGATCACGATATCCGCGGCCTCGATGGCGATGTCGGAACCGCTGCCCATCGCGATGCCCAGGTCGGCGGCAGCCAGGGCCGGGGCGTCGTTGATTCCATCGCCCACCATGGCCACGGTCTCGCCTGAACTTCGCAAGTGTTCGACAATCGCCTGTTTGTCCTGCGGCAGCACCTCGGCTTTGACGTTCGCGATGCCGGTCTCGCGCGCCACGCGCTCGGCGATCACGCGATGGTCGCCCGAGAGCAACCACACATCGACATCGAGGGCCTTGAGTCTGGCGACCGCCTCGCGACTGTGCGGGGCTATCACGTCGGCGACGACGACGATGCCCAGATACTGCTTGCCGAGCGTGACGGCGAGCGGCGTTTGCCCTGCCGCGCGAAACGCCTTGATCTGGGCCGCATGGGCGCCAGGGGACGCCCCGGCATCGGCCATAAGCTGCTCGTTTCCGACGTAGATCATCGCGTCCCGCGTGCGTACCCGAATCCCACGTCCCGGGATAACTTCCAGATCCGTGACGGCGGGCAGTTGCAGTTTTTCTTTTCGCGCGGCTGCAACGACGGGCGCGGCAAGCGGGTGCTGGCTGAGCTGCTCGGCGGCGGCCGCGGTTGCGAGAAGCTGATCGGGCGTCACTGCGGCCGCCGCGAGGATGTGCGTCACCTGCGGTTTGCCAGAGGTGATGGTGCCGGTCTTATCCAGCACGACCGTCGTCACGCGGCCGGCAAGTTCCAAAGCATGGGCTTCCTTGATCAGCACGCCCATCTCGGCGCCGCGACCGCTGGCAACCAGCACGGCGGTCGGCGTGGCGAGCCCGAGCGCACAAGGACAGGCCACGACGAGCACGGCGACCATCGCTTGCAGGCCGCCGGACCAGTCGTGAGCCGCGGTGCCCCAAACGAAGATCGTGAGCGTGGCAATGACGAGCACCAGGGGCACAAACCACGACACGACGCGGTCGGCCAAACGCTGGATCTCGGTTTTCGATTCTTGGGCCCTGCGGACAAGCTCCACGACCTGGGCCAGCGCCGTCCGACCGGCGGGCCGCACGACGCGCGCTCTCAGCGCTCCCTGACCGTTGATCGTGCCGGCCAGGACCTCGGCGCCGGGCCCTTTGTCGACGGGCAGCGACTCGCCCGTCAGCCACGACTCGTTCAGGCTGGAACTGCCGCTCGTGATTTCGGCATCGAGCGGGACCTTTGCTCCCGGCCGAACCACAATGATTTCGCCCACCGCGACCTGCTCGGGCGGCACGGTGACCAGCGTTCCGCCGCGCTCGACCACGGCCTCGGGCGGGGCCAGGTCCAAAAGCTTGCGAATCGCGGCCGAAGCGCGGCCCTTGGCCCGCGCTTCGAGATACTTTCCGAGCGTGATGAACACCAGAATCATGCCGGCGTCCATCAGATACATGGGGCGATCGCCGTGGGCATGCCGCATCTGCCAGGCACCGTAAACGCCAGCTCCATAGGCCGCCGTTGTGCCGATCGCGACGAGCGTGTCCATGTTCGCAGACAGGTACCGCGCACGTTTGAGGGCCCCCTGATAAAAGGGCCAGCCCACGATGAATTGCAAAAGCGTGGCGCTGACCAGTTCGGTCCAAGTCCCTAGGTTCCCGGGCGGCTTCCAAAAGTGCAGCACGACAAGCGGTGCAAGCAGGACAACGCCTAGCCAGAGCCGCCAGCGCCAACGGGCCAGTTCCTGCTCCGAATGCCCGGTATGATGGGCGTCGCTCCCGTGCCCGGCCTCGGTGGCGGTATAGCCTGCGCGAGCCACGGCCCCCAGCAAGTCGCTCACGGCCGGAGCACGTCCGTCGAATTCCACGGCAGCCTGATTCGTGGCGAGATTGGCTCTCGCGGCCTTAACGCCGGGCACTTTCGCCAGCGCATGTTCCACGCGCGAAACACAGCTCGCGCACGTCATGCCCTCAACGTTCAACAGCAGCTCGCCCGGCGGGATGCTCGGGGACGGGTCCTCGTGGAGGCCGGAACGCGAGGATCTCGGCTTGCTGACCGTCTGCGTCGCCGAGGCCGCGATGGTCGAGGTCAGCGAGCCCGGTTCCGGCACCTGCGAAGCCGGGGCAGGGGAGCTGGTGGGCCCGCCAATCTGCACCACGTTTGCCGGAGGAGCCGCGCCCGAGGTTCCGCCAACGCGATAGCCGGCATTGGCCACGGCCGCGACCAAATCGCTACGTTTGACTTGCCCCTCGACCACGTCGAGCGTGGCCTTTTTCGCAGCCAGGCTGACGGTCGCCGAGTGGACACCCGGTACTTTTTGCAGCGCGTCGATGACCGATCGGACGCAATGACTGCAGGTCATCCCTTCGATTGGTAGCTCTACGCGTGCCATCGTGATCCCCTTCGAGGGGCGTTAGTATAACTTGCCTCGGCCAGACGGCGCAATGCAGGTCCCGAGTAATTCTCGGCCATTCTTTCCTCCATCGTGGAAGACCATACGTCCGGATCTGCCGCCAGGACGTGTCGATTTGGCTCCTGATAAGAAACCATTCATGCGCCGCAGCCAACGGCATGCGGATCTTCGCCGTCTCACAAGCCGGAGCCATCCTCGTTATAATCCGCTCAGCGGCGGGAGGCATTTTGACGGCAAGCCCGATGAGACGGCCGAGGGGCCCTTCCTCTTGACAGCTTGGGCCGCGACCTTGCCACCAAAAGTTCAGGTCTTCTGGAAGGCTAGAATCTCTGCATAGCCATTCTATGGAGACCGGCTACGGCGATTCGCCTTCCATGGCGCCGTCGCTCACCGCCCAAGCACTCGGTGTTCCGTTTCCAGTTGTATCCGCGCGGCCTCGCGAAAAACACCTTATGATTGCCGAAGTGATTTCGATTGGCGACGAACTTACCAGCGGCCAGCGTCTGGACACGAACTGCCAGTGGCTCAGCGAGCGACTGGGAGAGTTGGGCATTCGGGTGATGTATCATACGACCGTGGCCGACGACCTGGCCGCCAATGTGGCGGTGTTTCGCCACGCGGTGGAACGCGCCGACATCGTGCTCGCCACGGGCGGACTTGGCCCGACAGCCGACGACCTGACGCGCGAAGTCATCGCCGCGGTAGCCGGCAAGCCGCTCGTGCTGGACGAAGACTCGCTGGAATACATTCGCGGATTGTTTGCCCGGTTCAAACGAGATATGCCCGAGCGGAACCGCGTGCAGGCGATGTTTCCCGAGGGCAGTCGCATTATTCCAAACGCGAACGGCACGGCGCCCGGCATCTGGATCGATCTTCCTCGCACGAGCGGTGGCGTATGCCACGTGTTTGCGCTGCCGGGCGTGCCCGCCGAGATGTTCGAGATGTTTCGCGGCACGGTCGGGCCGGCCGTGCTCGCCTATCAAGACATGCCGCGCTTGATTCGTCATTTTCGCGTGAAGGTGTTCGGAGCCGGGGAAAGCCACGTCGAACAGATGCTGCCCGACCTGATCCGCCGCGGCAGGGAACCCTCGGTGGGCATCACCGTCTCGGCCGCCACGATCACGCTGCGCGTCACGGCCAGCGGCTCGAGCGAAGACGATTGCCTGGCCGCGATCGATCCCACGGTCGGCACCATCCGCGAGTGCCTGGGCAATCTGGTGTTCGGCTACGAGGATGACGAGCTCGAAGATTCCGTCATTCGGCTGCTCCAGGAGTATGGCAAGACGCTCTGTTCCGTGGAATACGCCACGGCGGGCACCATCGCCGGCTGGCTCAGCCGCGCGGCGGCCGGTGACCAGCACTATCTCGGGGGCCGTGTGCTGCGGAGCACCGCGATGCTGGAACAAGAACTTGGCGATTCGCGCGGGCTGGTCGCGGAGACCGGCGCCGCCTCGCGCGAGGTGGCCGAAAGGTTGGCTTCGCTCTGCCGAACCACCTCGGGCGCCGATTATGGCCTGGCCGTGGGGCCGTTTCCTCCGTTGGGCGAAAACGACCCGGCGCAGCCGTATCACTTCGCCCTGGCCACGCCCGAGAAGGTAGTCGTTAAAGCCTCGACGATGGCCGGCCACAACTCGATCTGGATTCCGCGAGCCGCAAAGGCCGCGCTGAACTTGCTGCGGCTGGAGCTACTCGGGGCGGAATCGTAAGCGCCGCCAGCCGGACTCCCCGATTGATTTCCTGGCTAATTGTTTGCCGTCTGCTGCGGGGCGGCTTCGGCCGGAGGCGTCAGCGATCGTACGAGCTGGCCATCGCCCACGAGCCACAGCAAGAGCGTGCTGTCCTGGCCGCCCGAGATGACCAGCAGCCCATCGGACGGCGTGGCGACGGTGTACATGAAGTCCTGCGAGCCGGCATAGGTGCGAAGCATCTTGCCGTCGTCGGTATTCACCAGCCGCACGGTCTTATCGCCCGAGCTGGCGAGCACTTGGGGCGTGGCGCCGACAAAAGCGATCGCCGTGACTTCTTTTTCGAAAGCCGCGGTCGTACGAAGCTGATCGCCGGTCGTGAAATCCCAAACTTTGATCACATTGTCCGCGCCGGCGCTGGCCAGCACTTTGGCGTCGGCCTTCCAAGTGACGTCCAGCACGTGGTGCGTGTGCCCCTCGAAACTGCGAGCCAGCTTGCCGTCGGCCATTTTGAAAACCTTTACGAACCGGTCGGCCGCGGACGAGGCCAGATACGTGCCGTCGGGCGAAAACTCCAGGCCGAACACGGTATCGCTGTGGGCCTCGGAGAACGCGCGCACGAGCGTGCCGTCGGCGGCGCTGAAGACTTTGAGCTCGCCGTCGCGCGAGGGCTCGCCACCGCCCGCGGCCAAGAGCTTTCCGTCGGGGCTGAAGGCGAGCGCCGTTACGCGGTCGTTGAAGGTCGCCAGATCGTCGACGTTACCGATCGTTCGTTCGAGCGTCCAGTTCGGCGTGGCCTGCCACAGGATAAGACTGCCATCGGCCGCGGCCGAGAGCACTCCGGCCGGGGTGAACGCGGCGGCTTGCACCGAGGCCGCATGCCCCACATAGGAATCCACGGGCGAGCCGGTATCACTTTGCCAGGTGCGAACCAAATTGTTTTCGCCGGCGCTGACGAGTTGCTGGCCATCGGCCGCGTAGGCCAGCCAGCGGACGGGCTTCTCGGCGGCCGCAGCGGCGGCTTTCGCGGCGTCGAGGTCTTGCTGCACGGCTGCTAGACGAGCCTCTGAATCTTGGAGCGTTTGTTCCGCGGCGGGAACGTCACCGACGGCCTTTTTGACGTTCGCGATGGCCGACGCGGCGGCCTGTTCGGCGGCGCTGTTGGCCGACTCGGCGGCGGTTAGCTCTTGTTGGGCCTTGTCGAGGGCAGCCTTGGCCTCGCCCGACTTCTTTTCGGCCTCCTTCATGGCCGCGTCCGCGGCAGCGGCGGCCTGGGCGGCTTCTGCGTTGGCCTTGGCCAGATCGGCATTGGCCGCGTCGGCCTCGGCGGCGGCTTTGGCCGTTGCGGCGGCTTCTGCGGCCGCGGTGTTCGCGTCCTTGGCAGCGGCAAACGCCTGATCTGCCGCGTCTTTGGCGTCGGTCGCCGGCTTGATCGCGTCTTGCTTTTCTTTCAATGTCTTGGCGGCCGCCTCCTTGGCCGTCTGCGATGCGGTCACGGCGTTGGCCGTCGTGATGATCTTTGCTTCCGCATCGGCGAGGGCCTTTTTGTCGTCGGCCACGCGACCGCTGACGAAGGCGGTTTGCCGCTCGAGCTGCGACACTTTGAACTGCGCGGTAAAGTCGCCCTTGAGCTCGGCGATCGCCCGCTTGTCGGGCGAAGTCCAGGCGGCGCCGTCCGCGGCGTTCCAAAGCTTGATCTGATTGTCGGCCCCGGCCGATGCGAGCTGCTTGCCGTCGGGCCGGGCCGCAACCGCCGCAACCGCCGCGCCGTGGGTAATCTCTCGTACTTGCTTGTTGTCTTCCAGATTCCACACACGCAGGCTTCCGTCGGCCGAACCCGAGACGAGCTGCGGCTTTTCAGCGGCCAACAAGGCAAGGCAGGTAACCGGGCCGGTGTGCCCGGCAATCTCGCCGGCCGGGGTGATTTCAGAACCGGCTTCGGCCGATAGGGTCCAGCGGCGAATGACGTTGTCGGCATGCCCCGTGGCGAGCTGCCCGCCGGGCAGCGTTACCAAGGACGTCGCCGGGGCGGGGGTTTCGAGCTTGGCCAGCTCGGCGCCGTCCACGACGTTCCACGATCGCAAGGTTTTGTCTTCCGAAGCGCTGACGAGCTTTCCGCCATCGAGGAATGCGAGGCCCGTGACTGGCCCGGCATGGCCGCCGAAGGCACGCGGCTCTTGGAGCGTCGCCACGTCCCAAAGCTTGATCGCGCCCGAGGCGTCGCCCGTGGCGACAAGCTTGCCGTCGGCGCTCAGGGCGAGCGCACGCGCGGGAGCCGCGCCCGGGGCGACTTCGGCGATGCGGAGGTTGTCGGCGCGACGCCAGAGCTTTGCCTCGCGAAAACCGCCCGAGGCGAGCATCTCGCCATCGGGGCTGAAGGCCAGCGACTGCACGAGATCCAGATGTGCCACGCCGCGATTCTTGTACAGCTCTCCGTCGACGAGCGCCGGATCGGTTAGCCGCGTGACGAGCTCGCCGGTCGCGACTCGATAGATGAAAATCTGATTCGAGCGGCCGCAGGCCACATAACGCCCATCCGGCGTCACGGCCGCGGCATAGATAGGATTCATGCCCGGAGGCAGCGACTGCCAATCGAGCGCCGCGTTCTTGGCCGAGACTTCGCCCTTGGCGCCCTGGTCGATCCAGAGCTTGATCAGGCCGAGTTGCTCGCTCGTGAGTGGCTTGGCGTCGACGCCGTTGTCGGCCGGCGGCATGATCGGCTCTTCCAAGTGCGCCGCGACTTTCAGGAGCAGGCTCTCGCCACTTTTCCCCGGCACGGCGGCGGGCCCCGAAAAACCACCTTTGAGAATGGTCTGCGGGGTTTCCAGCACCAGATCGCCTTCAGAATCCTTGGCGTTGTGGCACGCCAGGCAATTCTTCGTCAGCGCGGGCAGGACTTCTTTCTCGAAGTCGACCGGCGTCTCGCGTTTGATCTCGGCGATCTCAATGCCCTGGACCTCGTCTTCGGCCAGCGCGGCCGAACTCGAAACCAAACACGTCAGTAGCAACGCGAGCGCGGGCGAACGTTTCACGGGTAGGTTACCTGGGCGGGAAAGGTTGGCGAGGGTTGAGGGAGGACGTGCCGTATGGCGGGTAGCCGGCCGACACGCGGGGAATGCTGGCTCCCCGAAGCGTTCCCGCCCCACAGGGGCGCGACTCCCTCCCATCATAATTACCGGGAGCGCCGGTGGGCGAATTCCGGGACCGAAGTTTTTCAGCCCCCCGCGCTAGTGATTGAACAAAAATTCCTTGGTGTTCACCAGCGCCCAGAGGATATCTTCCAGGGCCAGCTTTTCGTCGCTCGATTTTTCCAAGTGTTTAACCGCCACGGTCAATTCGTCGGCCTGTGGCGGACGGGAATAAACTCGCAAGTACAACTCGCGGACTTTATCCTCACGCGAACGATCCTGTTGCGTGGCCAGTTGAGCGGCCCGGCCGTCGTTGGCCGACAGCTTGCCTTGCACCTCGGAGCTGTTGAGCAGGTGCAAGCTCTGGGCCAGGTTGGCTTCACTCGAACGCTCGCATTCGCAGGCGCTCGAATTCTCGGGCTTGCCAAAGACGGTCAAGAAGTACGAATTGAACCCCGTGTCGGGCAATTGCACCGCCCGCACGCTCTGGGGCAAACCGCTGAAGGTGGTTTTCGAGCCGGTGACGTCGTCGATCGAGTCGAGCAGCACTTCGGCCGGCAACCGCTTGGGATAGTAACGTGAGTAGTTTTGCTTGTCGCCCGCGTTGTGGTCGTTGGGCAACGACGAAAGCTGGTAGGTCTTCGAATTGCAGATCGTGCGAACCAAGTGCTTGATGTCGAAGCCGCTCTGAACGAAGTCTTTGGCCAGCGCGTCGAGCAGTTCTTCGTTCGTGGCCGGATTGGTGACTCGCATGTCGTCTTCCGGATCGACCAATCCGCGGCTGAAGAAGTGCTTCCAGTAGCGGTTGACCAGTGACCGGGCAAAGAACGGATTTGCCGGATCGACCATCCAGTCGACCAGCGCGTGGCGCGGATCGTCGTCCGCGGTGAGCTTCACCGGCTCGACTCCCAAGCCCGTGGGCGGCACGTCCTGGTTTGTCTTGGGATTCTTGGCCGAGGCCATGCCGCGACGATGCACGACGCGATCTTCGCCAAATTGGGCGCCCGGCTTGCGGCCAAGCTGCGAGAAGAAGGCGGCAAAGCCGTAATAGTCTTGCTGGCTCCATTTTTCGAAGGGGTGATGATGGCAACGGGCACACTGGAGCCGAAGCCCCAGGAACAACTGGGCCGAATCTTCGACCTGCTCGTTGACGCTATCGACTTCGCGATACCAGGCGACGGGCGGATTCTGACCGATCTCGCCAGTCGCCGTCAGAAGCTGCCGTACAAAGCGGTCGTAGGGCACATTCGCGTGCAGGCTGTCGCGAATCCAATCGTAGAAGATGCGCGTGCCGCGGGCGTAGGTCGCGTCCTGACGTTTGTTGCGGAGGATCGCGCTCCACTTGTTCGCAAAAAAGTTGGCGTAGTCGGTGCTTTCCAGCAGCGTGTCGACCCACCGCTGGCGTTTGTCCGGCGCGTTGTCGGCCAGAAATTTCTCGGTTTCCTCGGGCGTCGGTAGCCGGCCGGCAATGTCGAGGGCCGCGCGACGGATGAACGACGCGTCGTCGCTTACTTCCGAAGGCGGCACGCCCAGCGTTTTGAGTTTGGCGAAAACCTGCTCGTCGATGAAGTTCGCCGGATCGGGCGTCGATTGGACCGGAATGCCCAGCGGCACGGTCGCGCGGAACACGTCGACCTGCCCCTGATAGCGGGCCATCACAGCCACGTCGCCCGCCAGATCGAGTGTCTTCACCAGCCCGGTCATGCCGACCTCGGCCATTTCAGGATTGTTCGGCTCGAACGTCACCATACTGGTCACATCCTGTGTCGAACCATCCGTATAGTGTGCAATCACAAGTAGTTGCTGCTCGCCATGCTGCGGCATCGTCCGCTCGTGAGGAAATACTTCGATCCGCGACACGGTCGGATCGCTGTCGCTGCCAAAAGGCATGCCTTGCAGCACCCACCGCCGAATCAAGCGGTACGGCGTGCTGTCGACCTCCATCCGGGTACCGCCGCCATGCGGAACGGCGCCGATGGCCTTGAGCAGGAGCAGGCTTTTGTCTGGCGCGGCGGGGAACAGACGCCGGCCGCGGCCTTCTTTCACAAGGTGTTCGTAGTCTTCGGTCGGCTCGAAGCCCAACAGAGAAAGCTTGAAGCCGTTTTGGCCGCTGGCCTTGCCGTGACAACCGCCGCCGTTGCAAGCGAGCTTGGTGAAGATCGGCACGATTTGATTCGGGAAGTTCACCAGCGGATCGTTGCCGAACTGGCTGACCGTCACCCGGATCGTACCTGCCGGACCGGCTTCGCTGGTGGCCGTGATCGTGGCCGTGCCGTCGCCCGCCGGAACGACATAACCGGTGGGTCCCACTTCGACGACGCCCTCGGGCTCCGCCGTATAGATAACCTTGGAGGTCAGATCGCGCTGCTGACCCGTGGCATAGTTGCCGGTCACGACAAGCTGCTGCCGAGCGTCTTGCCCCTTAAGCTCGAACCCGCCTTCGACCGTACGACCGCACTCGACCGACACTTCGCGAAGCTCGCCCGGATCGCCCAATCCTGGCGGCGCGATAGCCGGTGCGTTTGCATCGGGAGTATTCGCCAGCAGAGCCGCGGGCGAAATTGCCAGAACCGAAAGCACGAAGGCAGCAAGGCGAGCGATCCGACTCGTCATGATGCATCTCCAGGGTAGGGGTGCAAGCTTGGGAGGGATGGTCTGCGGGGAGCGGCGCAAGTCCTTTCGCCACTGAGGGCGATTATCCCCGAGAAAATGGCAATATGCAAGCAGATTTATCGGTGATTGCTCGTGAACCGATCGGCCGCAAAGTCCGCCGCCACAATGGCCTACGGCACCGCCTAACCGCTTTACGCGGGCTGATAGATGCCAATCGGCTTTTCCGGTATGCTCAAACGCCATGAGCACAAACCAACCCAATTCCCGGAGTCCTGAGTTGATGTCGCCCGAGGACACGGCTCTGGTGGTCGTCGATGTTCAAACCAAGTTAATGCCGCTAATCCGCGGCCAGGCTCGCATTCTCTGGAATCTCGGCCGGCTGGTAGAGGGGGCCGAAGCCACGGGGGTCCGCGCGCTAGCCACGGAGCAGTATCCACAGGGCCTGGGGCCGACCGTCCCGGAGCTAGCCGGCCGACTGGGCGAAATCCCCACCAAAATGGCGTTTAGTTGCGCCGGTTGCGAGCCGTTCATCGCACGGCTCCAAGCCTTGGGCGCGAGCAAGGTCCTGGTAACGGGCATCGAGGCTCACGTCTGCGTCCAGCAGACGGTACTCGACCTGTTGGCCGCCGGCTATCGAGTTTACGTGCCGGTCGACGCGGTCGGCTCCAGGTATCAAATCGACTCTGAAACGGCGCTGCGCCGCATGGAATCGAGCGGGGCAACGCTCACCACGACCGAATCGGCCCTGTTCGAGTGGTGCCAGGTATCCGGCACGCCGACATTCAAGAAGATCAGCAGCCTGATCCGCGAGACGCCGCCCGCCGAGTAATACGTTAATTCCAACCACCTTTCTTCAACACGTGACGTTAGCCATGCCCCAGACAGCTCCCGCGCTCAATCCTCCCGTCCGTATCCTGATGGGCCCCGGCCCGAGCGATATCCATCCGCGCGTGCTCGAAGCGATCGCCAAGCCCACGGTCGGGCATCTCGACCCGTACTATCTTGAACTGATGAACAACATGCGCGGCCTGATGCAGCATGTGTTCCGCACGAAGAACGAGATGACGCTCGCCGTCAGCGGCACCGGCTCGGCCGGCATGGAAGCGGCCGTGGTGAACGTGATCGAGCCGGGAGACTCGATGATCGTGTGCGTGAACGGCGTATTCGGCGGGCGCATGGTCGACGTCGCCACCCGCGCCGGCGCGAACGTGAGCAAGGTGGAAAAACCGTGGGGCGAAGTCTTCTCGCCCGTGGACTTGAAAGACGCGCTGGCCAAGGCCAAGCCCAAGGTCGTGGGCATCGTGATGGCGGAAACCTCGACCGGCGCGTGGCAGCCGATCGAAGAGATCTCCAAGCTGGTCCATGACGCCGGCGCGATGCTGCTGGTCGACGCCGTGACGTCGCTGGGGGGCGTGCCCGTCGAAGTCGACAAGTGGAACATCGACGTGATCTACTCGGGCACGCAAAAGTGTTTGAGCTGCCCGCCGGGACTCGCCCCGGTATCGTTCAGCCCGCGCGCGATGGAAGTCGTGCTCGGGCGCAAGTCGAAAGTGCAAAGCTGGTATCTCGACCTGACGATGCTCGCCAAATACTGGGGCTCGGAACGGGTGTACCATCATACCGCGCCGATCAACATGACCTACGGCCTGTACGAGGCATTGCAACTCGTCCACGAAGAGGGGCTCGAGGCTTGTTTCGCCCGGCACATGCTGAATCATAAGGCGCTCAAGGCGGGCCTCGCCGCGCTCGGCATGGGATACACGGCCGCCGAAGGCCATCAACTGCCGATGCTCAACGCCGTGCGGATTCCGCAGGGCGTGGACGATGCCACCGTTCGCGGGGGACTGCTCAAGCGATTTGGCATCGAGATCGGCGGCGGCCTGGGCGACTTCAAAGGCCAGGTGTGGCGCATCGGCCTGATGGGTTACGGCGCCCGGCCGAACAACGTGTACCTGCTGCTTTCGGCCCTCGAGCAACTGCTGGCCGAGCAAGGACACACGTTCGATCACGGCGCGTCGGTCGCGGCCGCGGCGGGCGTTTACTCGGCGGCGAAGTGAGTTCCGCCCAGGAGCGTCGCGGCGGCCCCTGCGCGCGTCACGTCCATGCTCAATCGATCGGTTCGCCGTCTTCCGCGCGGCGGAGCACGGCGTCTTCGGCAGGTTCCTCGGCCGGACGGCGGCGCTTCGTGGAAACCTCGTCCACGGCCGGCAATGGAGCCACGTTGGGCAACGCCTTTTGCAACAGGGCTCCGCGGCCGTCGATCTCGATGTGCCACGGCCCTTCCGGCCCGTCGAGCGAGCCGCTGTTCTGCGTCTGGTAGCGTTTGAGCTGCGCGATCTTCTCCCGCGGGGGCACCTCGCCCGGCATGTCCGTTCCTGGCGCGCGTCCCCAATCGATCCGCGTACCGCTGGCCGTGAGCAAGGCGTAGGTATATTCGAACCCGCTCCGGGCGGGCTTACGTTCTACCGGAAGGATTCGCGTGATGCCGAGTTGGTGCCAGTCGGAGCCGAGCGCCGCGGCAATCTGTGCTCCGCCAAGCACGGCGGCGTCCGCCCAGCGTTTGCCGTGCGAGGCGGGCGGTTGGGTATAGATCTCGGCCACGAGCGGATAGCGTTCCGCTTCGGCCACGGTGAAATCGCGATCGGGAAGCAGCACCGCTTGCTCATCCACGGGCAGCACACCGCTACCGTCGTGAAGTTCGACCATCGCCACCGGTACGCGATAGACGAGTTGCACGTCGATGCCGGCCGGAAAGCGTTTGCTCACGCGTTCGACGCGAGCGACCCAGGGGTGTGCTGAAAACGCCTCGGCCAGTTTGACCGTCAGCGCGACATCCAATACCGACAGCGGCCCCAAACGTTCCAGGTCGCGCAACACCTCCGACTTGATGCGATCTTCTGCCCGATCGCTGCCCGGATCGGGACGAATCCAGGCTGGCGGCGGCGGCGAGAGCGTGATGTGCTCGGGATGCACTTGATACTGTTCGGCCGACATGACGTGCTCGCGTACATGCCGCCACACGGCCATACAGACGCTGCCCGAGAGCAAAACCACGATCGCGACCGCGGCGATTCGTTTCAGGCCTTTTCGCCCTCCGCCCGAGTCTGCCGGTGTCGTTTCTTCGCTCGCGCGTTTCTTGGCCATCAGGTCACTCCTGCTGCCAAGCAGCGTTTCACGAGTTGATCGCACAGGGTGGACAGGTCGAGCCCCGCCCGGGCGGCCGCCAACGGCGCAAGACTGCGCGCCGTCATGCCGGGAATCGCGTTGACTTCCAGCACCCAGGGCGTTGCGGCACGGTCGAGCATCACGTCGACACGCGTGAGGCCGCTCACGCCCAGCGCTCGCACGGCTTGTGCGGCCACCGCCTCGATGGCCTCGCGCGTTGCGGCCGCGAGTGCAAAGTCAAAGCGATATTCCGTCAGCGTGTTGTGATATTTCGCGTCGTACGAGAACAGGGGCTCGGGCGAAACGATCTCGATCAGCGGCAGCGGCCGATCCTCCAGCATCGCCACGGTGAACTCGCGGCCAACGACCAGCCGCTCGGCGAGCACATGGCCGCCAAACCGGCGTGCCTTGGCAAGTTCCAACGGAATCTCGGCGCTTTCCCGGACAATCGTCACGCCAACGCTCGACCCCTGATCGTCAGGCTTGAGCACGACGGGATATCCCAGCGTCGAGACGCGCCGGGTAATGGTGGCCAACTTGTCCTCGGCGCCAAGGAGTACGAACGGCGGCGTCGGCACGCCCTCGACGGCAAAACGCTGTTTGCTGGCCAATTTGCTCATCGCCAGGCGGCAAGCCTCGGGACTGCTCCCCGTATAGAGCACGCCTAGCGTTGTTAACCTGGCCTGCACACGGCCGTCTTCGCCCGCGCCGCCATGCAGCGCCATGAAGCAGGCGTCAAAACGATTCCAATCGATGTGGTCGAGCGGAACTTGCGCGGGATCGAACAGCGTGACCTGATGGCCGCGCTCGGCCAAAGCCGCGACCACGCCGGCGCCACTGCGCAAGCTGACCTCACGCTCGGCAGAATCTCCGCCCGCCAACACGGCTACGCGAAGCCTGGCCTCCTGCATCTCTAGCATTTGCCGGTCCTCCTGACCGCCGCCCTCGCACGCTCGAAAACGCCTCGCTCGATGCCCTCACCCCGGCGGTCGCCCTGACAACTTGTCGAGGGCGTCCGGTGATTCGCGAAATATCCAGAGAATATCAGCCCGACAGGGCGAGCGAGGAATCACTCCGCGGAATTCTCTCGCCGGCGTTTGGGGGCTATTACTCGTGCTCCGTCAACGTCTTACTTTTCGGGTTCCGCCATTACGGAAGCGTTTCGGTTACTTGTTGGGGAGATTCAATGAATTGCCGACGCTACGCGCTACCAGATTTCGATTTCGGTTTCGAGCACCACGCCGAGCCGCTCCTCAACGCGCTGCCGCACCAGCTCGATCAGCTTCAGCACGTCGGCGCTGGTGGCGGTGTCATCGGCCACGATAAAGTTCGCATGCCGTTGACTAACTTCGGCGCCACCGATTCGGGTGTTCTTGAGCCCGGCCTGCTCGATCAGCATCCCCGCGCTCATGCCACGCGGATTTTTGAAGATGCAACCTGCGCTTTGGTGCCCCAACGGTTGGGCGGCCTTTTTTATGATCCATTGTTTTTGCATTCGCTTGGTGAGCTCCTCGGGATTATCCGATTCGAGCTCAAACCGCGCGCCGAGGATCACGAGCTCGTCGAGCGAGCTTTCGCGATAGGCGAAGACCATCTCCTCACGATTTCGAGTAAGGATCTCGCCGGTGCGCGTCATGATCGTGGCCTGTGCCGTCCATTGGCCGATATCACCGCCGCGACTGCCGGAGTTGCCGTGCAGGGCGCCGCCGACGGTGCCTGGAATTCCGACCAGCGTTTCCAGGCCGGCCAGTCCCTCGCGCACCGAGACGTTGATCGTGTGGCCCAGCTTTGCGCCGCCGCCGGCCGAGACGGTTTGAGCGCTGACCGAGATTTCGCTGAATACGGGGGCGCTCAAGCGAATCACGAGGCCGCTCACGCCTTCGTCGCGGACGAGAATGTTCGAGCCGCCACCGAGTAACCGCACGGGCAGCCCCTCGTCATGCGCGCGAAGCACCAACGTCCGCAGATCCTCGACGCTCTCGGGCTCGGCAAAGAACTGAGCCGGCCCCCCCAGGTGAAACCAGGTGTGCGGGGCCAGTGGTTCAGAGCGTTTAACGAATTGTTCGAAGTCCTTGACCAAGCTCATGCGCAACCGTTCCGATGTCTCCGGCGCCCATTGCCACGAACACGTCGCCAGGGCGCAGGCGTTGTTTCAAGGTATGCAAAATCTCGCGGTTGGTGGCCACACGTAGCGCCTGGCCACCGTTTTCGCCAAGCAATCGGCACAGGTCGTCAGAGCTTACCCCCCCGGCGCCGCACGCGTCTTCGCGAGCCCGGTATACGTCTGCCACGACGACAATATCTGCATTGTGCAGACTTCGCGTGAAGTCGTCCAGCAGACGTTCAAGCCGCGAGGCCTGATGCGGCTGGAATGCACACACGATTCGGCGGCCCGGATACATCTCCCGCAGCGTGGCCAGCGAGGCCGCGACCTCGGTCGGATGATGGGCGTAATCGTCCCACAGCGCGACGTCGCGCACCTCGCCCAAGAGTTGCAGCCGCCGGCGGAGGCCGACGAAGCCTTCGAGCCCGGCGCGAATGGCCGCGGCACTCGCTCCGCAGTGGCTCGCCAGCGCGGCCGCCGCCACGGCGTTCATCACATTATGCCGCCCAGGCACGGGCAGGCTCACGTCGCAAACCGCATGGTCGCGGTAGCTGAGCTGGAAGCGATAGTAGCCGCGCCGCTGACAGAGGTCGCTCGCGCGCCAATTGGCAGCGGCCGATTCGCCAAAGGTCTCGACCGCGCAGCATAACTCGCTAACGACGCGCATGGCCGCACGGCACTCATGCCGGGCCACGATCAGCCCGCTGCTTGGCACGCGCCGCGCGAAGTGCCAGAAGGCCTGTTCGAGTTCGGTTTGCGAGGCGTAGCAATCAAAGTGATCCGGTTCGACGTTCAGCACCGCCGCCAGCTCCGGCGCGAGGTGCTGGAAGTTGCCTTGATACTCACAGGCCTCGACGACCATCCAATCGCCACGTCCTTGGCGGCCTCCGGCCAAGGCCCCGATGGGCGTGGCGCCGACGACGACTGACGGCTGCAAGCCCGCCGCCACCATGATCTCGCCGGTCATCGCCGTGGTCGTGCTCTTGCCGTGCGTGCCGGCAATGGCCACGCCGCGGCGCGTCTCCATCAGCCGCCCCAGCATCTGGGCATAGCTCATCGAGCGCACGCCCAGTTCGCTCGCTCGCTGCCGTTCGGGATTTTCAGTCGAGACCGCGTCGCTGTGAATCACTAGATCCAACGACGGATCGATCCGCGCGGGATCGTGGCCGACATGCACGGCGAACGGTGCGCCCGCCAGCGATTGAGCGGCCAGATCCGAGCCGCTCACTTGCCAGCCGGCTTGATCCAAGAGGTCGGCCAACGAACGCATGCCTGCACCGGCGATCCCCACCAGATGAACGCGTCGCCAGCCAGCCTGCGGCATGCGCCAAGTGAGCCGTTCTTCGCAAATCGTTTGACTCAAGTGAAGTCCCCCCGTTCCTTGCACCATAGTAGAAGCGCGTCGGATCAGGGCGGGATAATACGGCCAGCCGCGCACGCCTGTCAATCCAAGGCGTGCTAGCAATGCCCCCGCTGCGCATTTGCGCGACAGGCCAGCCCCAGGAAAAGGCAACCGCCACGAGCGTCACGAACGAAAGGAGGAGGGAAACACCCGACAGACGGTCTCCCCCCTCGCTCGGCGTTTCGACAGCGAGCCGTTTCGGTTCCGATCCCCGGCCCACGGAGACATGTCAGGCCACGGAGAGCTGACGCGACTGCAATAGCGCGACGATCGTCCGAGCCACGCGGCGCGTGGCCTGTGGGCGGGCAAGGGCTGCCATCCCCTGGGCCATGCGTACGCGCTGGCGATGATCGCTGGCCAGCTCGATCGTCTCCTCAGCCAACCGATTGTCGAGCCGGCCTTGTACCTGACGCTCGTCGAGAAGCCGGCAAGCTCCGGCCGCGACAAATGCCTCGGCGTTTTTCCGCTGATGATCGTCGGTCGCCTCGGGAAACGGCAGCACGATCGCCGGCAGTCCGCTGGCAGCCAGTTCGGCCAGCGTGGTTCCGCCCGCGCGGCTGATCGCGAGTTGACTCTCGCGCATGAGCTGCGGAAGCTCCTCGATAAACGGGGCCACGGTGGCCGTGAGTCCCAGTTTTCGATATAGCTCGGCGGTTCGCGCCACGTCGCGTTGGCCCGCCTGGTGAACGATTTCCCAACCGTGCAACACCGCGCCGGCCTTATACAGGGCGCGAGGCACTTGCTCGTTGAGCGACTGGGCTCCGCCGCTACCGCCCATCACGAGCAGCTTGCGTCGCGAGCCAAAACGGTCGGGCAAGTGGCGCACCGGGGCGGCTTGGTCGAGGAACGCGCGCCGCAAGGGATTGCCCGTCACGCGCACGCGAGCGCCTTGCTTAAGATGCGGACGAATGTCATCGAAGGTCGAACAGATGGCCGAAGCCCCGGCCGCCAACCATCGCGTGGCCCGACCGGGCACGGCATTCTGCTCGAGCAGAATGTACGGTATGCCGAGCGCCGCGGCGGCCCGACCGGCCGGCACGCTGGCGTAACCGCCGAGCCCCACGACCAAGCCGATTTGCTGCGCACGCAGATATCGCCGCGCGGCGTAGTAGCCCGACAGGTTCTCCGTCACGAATCGAATCGCCTCGCTCGCGCGCCGCGGAAACGGGCGACAGGGCAACGTCAAATAGCTGAATCCCGCCCGCTCCACATAGCGTTGCTCGAACGCTTTTCCGGTGCCGGCGAACGAAACCTGCACATGCGGCGCATGCCGGCGCAGATAGTCGGCCACGGCCAGGCCAGGGAACAGGTGACCGGCAGTCCCACCACCGGCAAACAACACATGACTTCGTAGGGTACTCATACACTCCGGTCCAAACTTACCGTCGCGGAGATCGAACGTGCTGTTCCGCAAACTCCCTGCGGAAGACGGCGACCGCCTACGCGACCTGTTACGTTGGACACGCTCCTCATCGAAATAGTTCGGCGAGTGCCGGCAATTCTTGGCTGGCGCTCGGTGGTAAAGTTTGTGGGCTTGCATCGGCAATACCCGAATTGGTTGAACTGGTTTCTGCCGGCCAATTTGCACCGGCGGCGACGATCGCCAGGGCGAGAATCGCGCACATGCCGCCGGCGATCCAAAACCGGACAACGATTTTGTCTTCGGCCACGCCGCGGAACTGAAAGTGGTGATGTAGCGGGGCGCAACGGAACACGCGGCGCTGCGTACAGCGAAACCAGCCGACCTGAACGATCACGCTCAGCGTTTCGATCACAAACACTCCGCCCACGAGCAGGAGCAGCAATTCCTGCCTCGCGACAACCGCAATGAGCCCCAGCACGCCCCCCAACGGCAGCGAACCGGCATCCCCCATAAAGATCGCCGCCGGGTGACAGTTGAACCACAAAAACGCGACCAGGGCTCCGGCGAGCGCCGCGCCCACGACAGCCATCTCGGCTGCGTGCGGGCTGAAGGAGATCCCCATCGTGGAGGCCCAGGCTTCGTGCCCCGCGATGAGCGCCACCAGCGCCATCGCCGCAATTGCCAGCAGCATGCAACCACCGGCAAGGCCATCGAGCCCATCGGAAAGGTTCACCGCGTTCGACGAACCGACGATTACCAGCGCCGCCCAGGGCACAAACCACCATCCCATATCAAAGCTACCCACGAGCGGCAGGCACAGTTTCGGGGATTCGCCGACGTGTACATACATCGCGAACAGCCAACTCGCCGCCGCGATGGCAATCGTCGCCTGCGCGGCCAATTTGACGCGGGCGGACAAGCCGCGCCGCGCGGTTCGCAACTTGACCCAATCGTCCGCGCAACCCACGGCGCACAGCGCAGCGGCCACCAGCGCCACGAGCGGCAAGGTGGCGTTCGCCCAATGGCCGAATACCAGCAGCGTGGCGAGGAAGCAGCCGACGATGAGTACCCCCCCCATCGTGGGCGTGCCCTGCTTGGCGCTGTGCAAGCGGGTAAGCTCGGCCGAGGCGGATTTAACCTGCTCGCCGCAGCGAGCGCGCAACCAGCGAATGCACCGCGGGGCCAGCAGCATCGCCACTCCAAAGCTCATTGCGCATGCCAACCCGCCGCGTGCAAGCACGCTCGACGCAAATGGCAGTGCCCCGGCAGATGGCATGATGGACGGCTCGAATGAACCAAGACGAGATGAGGGCGCTACGACTTGAAGGCGTGTTCGACTTGCAATTGAATTCCGCGGCGCCGGTCTCGCCCACGACCGGCGCCAGCCGCTTGTCGCTCGACGTGGCATAGCCAAGCGACGTGTTCCCTGAGTCGTCGGAGCGGCGTTTGACCGCCGCTCCGACGCTCAGTCCTTGAGCTCCATCGCGAAGCACTCGCCGGCGCAGTCGACCCAGTAACCGCGATATCCAGCAAGCTTAATGCTCCAACCCAGGAGGGAGGGTAGTGCCGAGTTCCCGCAAACTCTACACCATCGACGGAGCTCACAAATGGCTTGTTCATCCTCCGATTCTGTGTGTCTGTAACTACGATTCGCAGGCCACGGCCTGCTGTTCACTGAGCAATTCAACCAGCCGTTCCATGGCCAGGGCCCGGGAGCCCTTGACCAGGATCACGTCGCCCGGCTGAACCAGGTCGTGACATTGTTCGACGAGTTGTTCCATACCCTCGACGGCGACAGCCCGAGCGGCAGGCATCCCCGCCGCTCGTGCTCCGGCCACCACGTCGCCGCCATGCTCCCCACAAGCGAGCAGCACATCAGCGCCGCAGAGCGTCACTACCTGATCTCCCAGGTTCCGGTGCAGCGGAGTCGCGGCATCTCCCAACTCGCGCATATCGCCGCAAACGACGATCCGCCGCCCCGGCGCGCCGATGTCTCGCAATAGCTCCAGCGCCGCGCGCATCGCAACAGGGCTGGCGTTGTACGAATCGTCGATGATGGTGGCGCCGCCGATCCTGGTGATCTGGCATCGCATGGGTGGCGGCTCAAAGCCATCCAATCCGCGGCTGATCTCCGCGTCGCGCATTCCGAGCAAGCGTCCGACGGCGACCGCCGCCAGCGCGCTCGACAAATGGTGCCGTCCCCAGACGGCCACCGACATGTGCGCGCCGTCGACATCGAACGTCAACCGACCGTCGTGGCTCTCGACGTTGGTGGCCACCAGGTCGTTCTCCAACCCGCGGCCAAACCAGACGATCTTTGCTCGACAAGAGGCAGCCGCGCGACGCAGCCGTTCGTCGTCGCCGGCCAAGACGGCCACTCCCTCGGGCTCAAGCGCGCCGAGCAACTCCACCTTGGCCGCGGCCACGGCCTCGAGCGAACCGAAACCGCCCAGGTGCGCGTCTCCGATCCGCGTAATAACGCCGATGTGCGGGCGGCATAGACTGGCCAGCCGTTCGATCTCTCCAGATTCGCTCGCCGCCAGCTCCAGCACGGCAAAGTCGTGCCGCTGCTCGAGCGCCAACATCGACAGCGGCACACCGACATGATTGTTGTAGTTCTTCGGGCTAGAAGTTCCACAATGGCCGTGTTCGAGCACCGCGCGAATCATTTGCCGCGTGGTAGTTTTTCCGACGCTGCCGGTCACCGCCACGACGCGACCGCGAAACCGCGACCGGTTCCAGGCCGCCAGCTTCAGCAGCGACTGGTACGAACCTTCGACCTCCAGCGACCAGGAGCGCGGCGGCGGCTGCACGTAGCGCTTGCTCATGACGACGCCCTGCGCACCACGGGCGAGCGCTTCTTCGGCAAAGTCACCACCGTCGCGCCGGGTGCCGGCAAGTCCCCAAAAAACGTCGCCCGGCTGCACCTGCCGGCTATCAACGACGACGCGTCCTACGCGAGCGTCTTCGCCATGCGGCGGAGCGAGCGTTGCCAGCCGTAGCCGGCCGCCCACGACCTGGTGCAATTGTTTTAGTGTCACGTCCATGTGTGTCTTCACGGTTAGGAGTTGGCGACTCCTGACAATTGCCCATAGGGAGACGCCGGCCGCAGGTTGTAAAGCCAGCGTCGCGCCACTTCCCGGTCGTCGAGAGCAATCTGTTCGTCACCAATCTTTTGAATCGTCTCGTGTCCGCGGCCGGCAATCAGCACGCAGTCGTCCGGCCCGGCAAGCGCCAGGGCGTATTGAATCGCTTCCGCCCGGTCGGGCACGTAGCGCGCCGCGTCGGGCGTTTCGAATCCAGCCAGCACGCCGGCCGCGATCTGACGGGGCTCCTCGCGCCGAGCATTATCCGTCGTGACGATCGCCAAGTGCGCTCGCTCGGCCACGGCGCGCCCCATCAGCGGGCGCTTGGCCTGGTCGCGATTGCCGCCCGCGCCGAAAACGCAAATCAATCGGCCCGCGGTTACTTCGGCCAGCGTATCGAGCGACAGTGTCAGGGCATCCGGGGTATGGGCAAAATCAACGTACACGCCGAACGGCTGGCCACACTCGATGCGTTCCAGCCGGCCGCTCACGCGGCGTACTTCTTCCACACCACGAATAATGGTGGCTAGTTCCACGCCCTCGGCCAGGCCCACGGCCGTCGCCACGAGCACATTCTGAATGTGATGATCTCCGATCATCGCGGTCCGGGCCACGACGGTCATTTCGCCGGCCGTCACCAGAAATGTCTGCTCGCTTTTGCAACGATCCAGGAGTTGCGCGGTGAGGTTGGCCGGCGAACGCAGGCCCACGGTGAGCACGCCGTGCGGCACCAGGGGGGCATATTCGCGACTCGCCGGATCATCGACATTGATGACCGCCAGTCCGGTGGGCGACAGCAGTTCGAAGATCCGGCTCTTGGTTTGGTGATAATGTTTCAGCGTCGGATGATAATCCAGATGGTCGCGCCGCAAATTCGTGAGGCAGGCCGCCGACAGTTCGATTCCCGCGATCCGCCGCTGGGCAAGCGCGTGGCTCGAAACTTCGAGCACGCAATGCGAGCAGCCGTTGTCCACCATCCGCCGCATCCACTCGGCAATCACCGGCGCGCTGGGCGTGGTCAGTTCCGCGGGCGACGTTTCAAAACCGTCGCAATAACCGAGCGTGCCCAGGGCGCCGACGCGCCGGCCGGCCGCTTCCAAAATGCTGACAACCAGCCGCGTGGTGGTCGTTTTGCCGTTGGTGCCCGTGACGCCGATCACGCGCAGACGCCGCGCCGGATAGCCGGCCACGGCCTGGCACAAATGGCCGAGCGCCTCGCGCGAGTCGGTCACGATGCCCACCGGCACGGCAGAATCGACCGGCCGCTCGACGACGACGCAGGCCGCGCCGCGCGCGACCGCATCCGCGACATAGTCGTGGCCATCGACCTGTTCACCACGCACCGCGACAAAGACATCTCCCGGCTGGCACTGGCGTGAATCGTCGGTACAGGCCCGGAGACGCACGTCGTCCGCGCCGCGCAGGAGGGCGCCGGGCAGCGCCTCGCGCAAGCTGACTGGTTCGGCGGACGAGAATAACCGCGACATGACGCGCGAGGCCTCCGTGCCTGCTCGATTTTCGAATATACCTCAAGCCCCCGGACCATCCTGGCCGCGAGGCCGCCACGCTGTTTCCCGGCGGATGCCGCAAGCCGACGCGGAAGGGGGCGGACAAACGTCCTGCTCAACACCCACCGCTAGCCAGCCCGAGGTTACGTCCGGTCCGGCGCGCTCCACCGAGAATTGCGTGGCGGGATTGTGCTGATTTCCGGAAGTGTGTCAAGGCGAGGTTCGCGGCCCCAGCTAGCAAGTGGGCCGCAGAGGATCGGGTTAATCGTGTCGTGCGTCCCTCGCCAGACGGGAGCCTGATCCTCGGCACCGCCGCACATCCCGATACCCGTGCGAGATACCTCCTCTCACTGCCGCACACGGCATGCGATCGGTTACAATCACGGCGTCAACCTCGCGAACAAGAGCCCCCATGTCCGACGACGACTTCACGATCGAAAGTTTGGCTGAATATCTGCACCTTGCGCCGGCGCAAGTTCAACGGCTCGTCGAACGCGGCAAACTGCCCGCTCGCAGGGTGGCCGGCCAGTGGCGGTTTGCCCAGGCCGAGATCCATCACTGGCTCGAAGAGCGGATCGGCCTGTCGAGCGACGACGAGTTGCAACACATGGAGAGCGCGCTCGACCGGGCTGCCGGAGTCGAGGGCGAATCTCCGGTCTCCATCGCCGAGCTCATGCCGCTCGAGGCGATCGCCGTGCCCCTGGCGGCCCGCACGCGCGGCAGCGTCATTACGACACTGGTGGATGTCGCGGCGCGAACCGGCTGGCTATGGGATCCGAGCAAAATGGCCGACGCGGTACGCGCGCGCGAGGAACTGATGCCCACGGCCCTAGAAGGCGGCATGGCTTTGCTGCATCCCCGGCGACCGCTGGCGAACATCCTGGCCCAACCGCTGATCGCGTTTGGCCGCACGAATTCGGGCATTCCCTTTGGCGGTCCGCGCGGCTCGCTGACAGACTTGTTCTTCTTGATCCTGTCGATCGACGACCGAGGCCATTTGCGCGTGTTAGCCAGGCTCAGTCGCCTGCTCGGAGATCCGACATTTCTCGCGGAATTGCGGGCGGTTTCCGACGCCGTAGCGATGCGAGCGCTGGTTGTCGCCTTCGAGACGGGCCTGCCGTGATTCGCGCGCCTGCCCCCTTGGCATTTTGGCGTTCGGCATTTGGAACGTCGCGCGATAAACTCTGCAAACGCTCCGCCGGAAGATTCATCCGCCAGCGGGGCTCGTAACGCCGCCCGTCCCGCCCCTTGTTTCATCGCGTCGTTTGATGCCAACGCTGAACATCTTGCTGATCGGCCAACCGGCAGACGTGGTGGCGCTGTCCGAGCAAACGCTCGCGCTCGGCATGCCGGGGGTTCGGCATTTTCCGGAGCTAAAAGCAGCGTTGGAATGGCTCTCCGAAGCCGAACGGCCAGCTACCGATGCGATCTTGCTTTGTGAACCGCGGCCCGGCTGCTGGACAGATCGCGAGCTTCATGCATTGCGTTGCCGCGCGCCCCTGGCGCGGATAATCCGTCTCTCAGGCGTCTGGTGTGACGGGCAGGGGCGGAGCGGCCGCCCACCGGAAGGCAGTTTTCCCATCGCCTGGCACCAACTGCCCGCGCGCATCCAACGCGAGCTGGAGCAATTCGAACACGGCGAGCCGAGCGTGTTCAACGCGCCGCCAACCGCCACGGCTGAAGACCTGCACGCGGTGATGAGAGCGGTTGGCTTTAGCGGCAACGCTGCGCGAAAGACGGTTGCGATCGTGGCACCGAGGGCCGCGGCCGCGGCCACCTGGGCAGAGCTGTGCCTCAAGCTGGGCCATCGAGCGGAGATCATCGCAAGCGACTGCGAGAACCTTTCGGCAACGGCGGACGTCGTGCTCTGGGACTGCGATCCGCGCGAGCTCGCCGATGTTCCGCTCATCCGGCGTTTTATCGCGCGGGCCGCCACGGCCAGCGTACTGGCAATCACCGGCTTTCCACGTCCCGCAGACGTTCAGTTGGCCCAGCGCCATGGAATTGCCGCGGTGTTGCCGAAACCGCTATTGGCCGCGGAGCTTGCATGGCACCTTTCGGCCGCAGTGCGCGGGCGCTGTTCGCTGACCTGATAGCAGGCTACACTCAGGAGCCACGTTCCCCGAATCGATTCAACCGCGGCCCCACCCGATACCCCACATGGCCAACAAAAAGTATGCCTTGATCACCGGCGCGGGCAGCGGACTTGGCCGCGCGCTTTCGGTCGCGCTTGCCCGGCGCGGCTGGTATTTGGCCGTGGCCGACGTCAACGACGCGGGCAGCCAAGAGACGCTCGAACTGGTGCGTGCCGCCGGCGGCGATGGCCAGATCGAGCACTTGGACGTAACCAAGAGCGACGACTGGAAAAGGCTCGGCGAGCGGCTGCAAGCGACCTGGCCGCAGTTGGACCTCTTGGTGAATAACGCCGGCGTTGGCGCCGGCGGCGACGTCGGCACGTTATCGCTCGAAGACTGGCGCTGGACGGTCGACGTCAACCTGTGGGGCGTGATCTACGGCTGTCATACGATGGTCGAATGGCTTAAGTCCAATAGTGCGGGCGCCCACGTCGTCAACACCGCGTCGATGGCCGCGATTGCATCGGCACCTGGCATGGCTGCATACAACGTGACCAAGGCCGGCGTGGTGTCGCTCTCAGAAACGCTCTATGGAGAGCTGCTGCCCTGCGGCGTGGGCGTCACGGTCGTCTGTCCGGCGTTTTTCCGGACGAATATTATCGGCAACGGGCGATTTGCCACGCCCGCCCAGCGCGAAATCGCCGGCAAATTGATGGATAGCTCGACATGCACGGCCGACGAAGTGGCCGCCAAGGTCCTGAAGGCGATCGACCGCAAACGACTCTATGTGACCGTGCCCGGCGCGTCCACGTTCTTCTGGCGGCTCAAACGTCTGATGCCGGTTCGCATGCTGAAGCTGGTCGCCAAGCGCGGCGAGCGAATGGCCGCGGCGCAAAGCAGCTCTTAACAGCCCGTCGGCGGATTCGACGGCTGCACGAGCGCATGAATACGATCTCAAAATAGCGACCTAAATCGCTATTTTGAGAGTCTTACGAAGCTTGGCTCCGCACCTGAGTGAGGTTGAAACAGGCCACACCACGCACGATGGCTTATTTCAGACGGTTAGACGACCGCCGACACGCGGGAATCTCGGGGGACGAGACATGTTCTCCGGCCAGAGCGAGCTCATTCCATAAAAAAACGGGCCCTGGAAGCGAATTCCAGAGCCCGTTCTTAGCGATTCCGTTGGCCAGGCAAGGCCTACTTGCTGAGCAGCTTGCAGTTGGTGAAGTCCAACTGTTTGGCGGTTGCGCCACCCTTGTGGGCATCAATCTCGATGATCTGCTTGGGCAAATCGAAACTGCCAACGCGTTGCCACGAATTGAAGTAAGCCAGGCTCGTGCGAAGATCTCCGCTCTTGGCATCGAAGAAGTTCATCGTGAACGACCGCGGCAGATACTTGTTCTCTTTGTTTCGCTCGATCTCGAGCACACTGATCGTAAATCGCATGGTCGGGCCGGCCGAGCGGTTCACCTCCAGGATGACATCGTCCTTGATGCGATAAACGCTCTCGGAGCTGTCGTCGCCAAGGTCGATCTTGCGTCCCAGCGGGTGCGGAATTTTTTCTTCCACAAACGTGATATCGCCCTGTGAAACTTCACCATCCGGCATGCGGTGCTGAACCATCGAGTTAAGTTGTTCTTCGACCCAATCGGCCAGCTTGCCCTGGGGCAACTCCACGCTGACTACGCCGTCGGCATCGATCTCGATGGTTCCGGCAAGCGATTCATCGCCCGAAATCACGTTGATATTGGCCGTGAAACCGGGGAACTCATACCAGATGGCGCGACCTTCGCGAGCCCGCACGAGCGCATCGTGAGCCGAACTGTCGGTGCCCGGAGTCTTTTCGGCCGTCAGTACCGTGCCAGGAACATCGAGCGTGAGCGTGGCGTAGTGCGAGGTATTATCGAATTTCTTACCTTCGCGTTCGCCTCCCTTGTCGGCTTCAACCTTGGAGGTTAGGACGCCCCAGGCGCCCGGGCTGGCCGTCACGCTTGCTCGTCCCTCGCGATCCGCCTTCAACTCGTGATGCTTTCCGTCCGGATCGACAAATTGCACCTCGGCATCGGCGACCGGCTGGCCCTCGAACAATACCTGCACGGCCAGCTTCGAGCCCTCGAGCGTGGGCACGATGTCGAGCTTCAGCTTTTCCGCGCGAGCCGTTGCGGCGCTGTCGGTCCAATCGCTGCCCAGGCCCTTGGCGTAGTAGTGGAGCAACGTCGGCGCGGGACCATGAGCAAAAACGCCGTAGTCCCAGTGGCCTTCTAGGCTGGCGCCGGCAGCATTGCACGAAGCGACCAGCGCAGCTTCGTCACCTTCGGCGGCGGCCAGCGAAACGGACGTCGACTTGCCGTCAGCACCGCGAAGCCAAACTTTCGTCTTGGCGGCCTTGGCAATCAGGTGCGGCTCGCCTGGCTCTGGTTCTTCGGAAAAATACAACCGGGCTTGCGACTTGTCGGCGCCGCCTCGCAAATCCAACCAGAGAAAGTGAGCCTGAACAGACGCGCTTACTGCCAGCGAGCCAATCAGGGCGAGCAGGGCATGACGAATCATCAACATAGGTAAGGATCCTTAACGGGCCGTTTCACAGTGCTTGAATCACAGTGCATGAACGCCGAATCGGCCAAGGATTCGACCGCGGCCATAAGGGGTGGCCGCCATGAATTCGCGGGAGGGAGGAACTTGTAGCGTTCGCGAAAATCGGCACAAAACTGCGTCGGGTGGGCCACAAGTGCTGAGACACGTTCTCAAGTCCTTCCATAGTAATAGTTTTGCCGGCCCCGTCAATTACCTCCGAAAGCCTTCATTGCGCAACTCATAAATCGCTATGAATTAATGCCTTACGAAAAAACGCACACTTGCGAGCTAATTCGCACCAATCCTTATTGACACACAGTCTCAACAAGGATAGAACTGGCGTCTACTGGTTCGTGAGTGTGTTCCGCTTTTTTCGTCAAAAGGTGCCCTGTGTTCAGTGACCCTCGAAATACCTCTGGTCCGGCCAACGATCCCTCGGCGAGCTATTCGCCGCCTCAAATGCACGAAGTGAATTCCCAGGAGTTAATGCAGGGAACTCGTGAAATCATCATTCGCCACGGCGAAGAAGCCTATCGGCTGAGCGTGACCCGGAGCGGAAAGCTGATTCTGCGAAAGTAGGAACGGCGGGATCTCGTGAAGCGCTTAGGGCCGGCGCCGGCCATTAAGCGTCGTTCTGACATACGTTTAGAACGTTTTTATGAGAGCACCGCCATCCACGACGAGCACCTCGCCGGTGATGTAGCTGCCGGCCTCGCTGGCCAAAAGCAAGGCCGGCCCCGCCAGTTCGCGAGGATCTCCCCAGCGGCCAAGAGCGGTGCGATCGGCCAGGGCCTTTTTCTGGTCGGGCGACAGGAGCGTGCCCGGCAAGTCGGTAAGGAACGGCCCCGGGGCAATGCAATTCACGGTGATGTTGTAGGCGCCCAGGTCCAGCGCGCTGGCTCGAGCCAGCCCCAGCAAGGCACTCTTCGTCGCCGAGTACGAATTGCGGGCGTCCTTCGACGCCAGCCCCATGATCGATGAAATGTGGATCACGCGGCCCCAGCTTCGCTCTTTCATCTGGGGAACGAGCGCCCGAGTGAGGAGCATACAGGACGTCAGATTCAGCTCCACGATCCGATCCCATGCCTCGTCGGTGATTTGGTCGATCGGCTGGGGGACATTGCTCCCCGCATTGTTCACGAGGATATCGATGCGCCCCATCTCATGAAGCGCTTGCTCGGCCAGCCGCTTAATGGCGCTACGGTCGGTCATGTCCGCCACGAAGTAGCGAACCTTCACGCCGAGTCCTTCCTGAATCTCCGCCTGGGCGCGTCGCAGTTCGTCTTCGTGCCGGCTGGAAATGACCACGTTCGCGCCGGCTTCGGCAAATCCGCGCGCCATCGCTTTGCCGAGCCCTTTGCTGCCGCCGGTGACTAGCGCCGTCCGACCGGTAAGATCAAAGAGGGGATGCATGGAACCATCTCGAATAAGAAAGAGGGAAACGCAGGGTCACAAAGCTGCGGAAACGCCGCTGAAATTCATTCGGCCGGCTCCGCATTTTTGCGACCCTGCGTTCAATTTCCTGGCACTCCCAAGCCCCTTGAAAAACCGACCGTTACGGCATTTTTCAACAGGCCGCCTGGGGATAGCATCCGGCACTTCTTACAACGCTTCGCAGATCAGGTCGCCCACTTCACTAGTGGTGTAGCCCATCTTACCGGCTGCCTGACTTTTCATCTTGGTGCCCGTGACTACTTGAATCGCCTTATTGATGCGCTCGGCGCTCTTGCCGTGACCGGTTTGATCGAGCAGCATGCCCATCGCATTGATGGCGGCCACGGGGTTGATCTTGCCGGTGCCGGTGTATTTCGGCGCGCTGCCGCCCATCGGCTCGAACATGCTGGTTCCGCCCGGGTCGGGGTTGATGTTGCCGCCGGCGGCGACGCCCATGCCGCCCTGCAAAATGCCGGCCAGATCGGTGATGATGTCGCCGAACATGTTCGTGGTAACGATCACGTCGTAGTATTCGGGATTCTTGACCATCCACATGCAGCAAGCGTCGACGTGGTTGTAGTCCGGCTTGATGTCCGGATATTCCTTGGCGACTTCCTGGAAGGTGCGCCACCAGAGATCGTGCCCATAGGTGAGCACGTTGGTCTTGGCCACTAAGGTGAGCATCTTCTTGGGATTGTTTCGCTTACGGGTGAACTCGAACGCCCAGCGAATGCAGCGCTCGCAGCCCTTGCGCGTGTAGACGGCCGACTGCGTGGCAACTTCGTCCGCCGTGCCTTTCTTCAAGAACCCGCCCACCCCGCAGTAAAGATCCTCGGTATTCTCGCGCACCACGACAAAATCGATATCCTCGGGCCCCTTGTCGCGAAGCGGGGTCTCAACGCCCGGGAACAGCTTCACCGGACGGAGGTTGATGTATTGATCGAGTTGAAAACGCAGCTCAAGCAGCAAGCCTTTCTCGAGGATGCCGGGCTTCACATCCGGATGCCCGATGGCGCCCAGGTAGATGGCATCGAACTTGCGCAATTCGTCGACAGCGCCCTGGGGCAACACCTCCCCCGTTCGCAGGTAACGGTCACCTCCGAAATCGAAGTCGGTCGTTTCGTACTTGATGCCATCGAGTTTGGCGACGGCCTTGAGAACCTTAAGACCTTCAGCGGCGACTTCAGGACCAGTACCATCGCCGCCAAGGACGGCGATTTTCAGCGATTGATTGGCGTTCAAGGGATCCCCCGAATTTGCGGCAAACGTGATGCAAGAAAGCCCGGATTTTAGCAGTGTCGGGATGGGCCCTCAAGGAGCAGTCCGAGCCAGAAGGACGCCCGACTCGCGATCCTCCTGGCGAAGCTCCGAACGACGGCGTTTGCTCGCTTGTCGTTTGCGTTTGCGGCGGCTCACCGCGGCAAGCTTATTCATCAAATGGTCGCCCCAGATCTGCAATCGAGCGGGACTCGTATGGCCGTTTTCCATCTCCTTCGCCTCCGCTAGCTCAAAGTGGCTTCATGGAAAGCTGCAGGTTGCCGCATTGGTTGCATTTGCGAGCCTGAACCGCTTCGCGAGAAACCGTGAGATGCTTGGGCTTTTCGACAAACTGCACGAAGCTGCCGGGGAGCCCGGCGATCAACAGATAGCCTTGCGTCAGGTCTTCGCTTCCGCAAGCAGAACAATTCACCTGAGGAGAGTCGCTCATGCTCGAACCTCGCTGCCTAAGGACGTGAACGATTCGTTGCCAACGCAAATGCCCGGTCTCTCGGCCGCCGCCGGCTCATCGTCCGAGAGACCAGATGCCGCGGCGGGCATCGCGGGCTTGTTTTTCGGCCGCGCGGAAGCGTGCTTTCTTTTCGCTCGAGTAGTTGTAGTTCCGCTCCCAGCGGGCAAGTCCGGCGCTCAGCAGTTCTTCGTTGAGCATTTGGTCGCCCACCCAAACGTAGGCCAAGGGCCGACCGTATTGATCGAATTGCTCGCGATCGAATTCAAGCCGAGCAGCGCCGGCGGCCAGAAACTGACGCGTGAACTGACTCGCCTCGGGACCGAACGGTTCCACCGGATGATCCGGCTTGACACTCTCGGGCGCGTTCACGCCGATCAAGCGCACGCGCATATCGGGTTCGAACAAGACCGTATCGCCATCGACGACGCGCAAGACCGTGTACTCCGCCGCGACGGGCGGATTGCGTGGCGAGACGTCGGGCGCCGGCCCCTGCCATTGTCGCAAGGCAACCAGCACCAGAAGCGCGATCACGGCAACCGCGGCGCGATACGGAGAACGACGGAATCGTCGGGCAGGGCGGTTCGTGGCGCGCCTCGCGATGGTCTTCGATGATGGGGGAACAACTCGCACGAATCGCGATCGATCGGCGAGGCGTCATTCCGGCGGAGTGATGCGGTTCAGTTCTTGCTGAAATCGAACTGCTTCGCGCCTGCGCGGCCGAGCGGATTCTTGACGAATTTCTTTCGGCACTCAGGACACAGATCGAACCGGAGCTCGTCGTAGACGTCGCTGCCAATTTGCGGATCGATCACGTCGCCGGCACGCTGCAAGAGCTCTTGAATCTCGGCCAGATGATCGCGATCTTCATCGAGGTCGTCTGAAGCAATCGGATCGATCGCCGCGTAAACCTCCATTTTGACGACGTAACGCAAGTCGTCGGCCTCGAGCGATTTTTTGCAGCAATCACACGTGTAGTGAATCATCGACAGCTTCCCCGCGGCATTGAATTTCGTCAGGCTTCCGTTCTGAAAACTCGCGCGCTGAATCCTCACAGGATATAGAACAACGGCCCGGTACTGCGGCGCTTCACCTGGCGGACCGTGAAGAGGGCAGCTTGCTCTCTGTTCCGTATTTACTGCGCTGAATCAACCACAAGTTAACCGCCGTAATTCATCCTAATGTCGCCGCGCGCAGCGGAGCAAGTGAGAATACGGGAATTTGATGGATCTTTTGAGATGCCCGAGGAAATGTTCGACGACAGAGATGCCAGCCGCGCATGCTACCGCGCGCACCAGCGGCGCGCATGGCTCACGCCCCCCCGGCGATCGCCCTGCGAGGGATCGTTTCGGAAGGGGGTTCGGATTGGGTTCGCCGTGCCCTATGCGGTGGCTATCGCGATGGTTACAATAAATCGTACTCGGGAAAGGCTCTCGCCATTCCTGGCCTGAATGAACGATTGCTGGCCGCGCATCGGTTAGCCGGTTCGGAAAAGGCTGACGCGTCCGCGTGGGCGGCAGGGGAGATTCCCTTTAGCCACGTCCAGGGGGGATGCATTGCCCATGAGCATAGCGCTGACGGCGACCGCTAGTCCGACCGATCCCTTGAGCGCAAGCGTGCTTGTGCTGAATCGATTTTATATGGCCGTGCACGTCGTCAACGTGCGTCGAGCGTTTGGGCTTCTGTGCCGCGAAATGGCCGAAGTCATCCACTTCGATCAGGGGCAATTTGCCAATTACGATTTCGAGTCGTGGCGCGAAATCAGCGAACTGCGAGCCACCTTCAAGAAACCTCACGAAGACTGGATCTCTTCGGTCAATTTCGAAATTCAGGTGCCGCGCGTCATCCGGCTACTCAAGTTCGATCGCGTGCCCAAGCAAACGATTCGGTTCAATCGTCGCAACCTCTTCGCCCGCGACGGAAACCGCTGCCAATACTGCGGGCGCAGCTTTCCCACCAGCGAGCTGAGCTTGGACCACGTGGTGCCGCGCAGCCGCGCGGGCGCCACCTGCTGGGAGAACATCGTCTGCGCTTGCGTGGCTTGCAACGTTCGCAAAGGCGGCCGCACGCCTCAAGAGGCGAACATGAAGCTGATCCGCCAGCCCGTGAAACCCAAACGCAGCCCGCTGCTGGCGATCAAGTTGGGAAATCCGAAATACGAGAGCTGGAAGACGTTCCTCGATAGCGCCTACTGGTCGGTCGACCTGAAGTAGGCAAGAACCGGGCATCTCGCTGGCAGGCCTCGAAAAACAGCGACACAAAATACCCGGCACAAATACATGGGCGCAAACAAAAACGCCCCGCAGGCCGAACGGATCGGTCTCGGGGCGTGCTTGTATTGAGGAGCATCGCGCACTTTTCAAGCGCACGGCGGGGTCTGGCGTGGCATCGCGATTAGACCCCATCCGACGCGCACAGCAAACGCCCAGCGTCGCCCGTTTGAACGCGCCGCTGGAACGCCAATGCAAGAAAACAATGGGCGACTAAGAACCGGCCAGGGGTTCTTTCTTTTCGGTGATCACGGGACACTGCGGCGCCATTTCGGCATTCAGCGCGGCAAATTCTTTCCACTCTTCCGGAAGGTTATCTTCATGAAAGATCGCCTCGACCGGACATTCCGGCACACACGCTTCGCAGTCGATGCATTCATCCGGATGGATGTACAACATCTTGTCCCCCTCGTAGAAGCACTCGACGGGGCACACCACGACACAGTCAGTGTATTTGCAAGCGAAGCACGGCTCGGCAACAACGTGAGTCATTGAGACTGCTCTCCATACTGGTGTCTTTCTGCGGGGCTTCCAAGCCCGCCGCCAGACACAGAACAAAAGCCCTTAAAATACAAGCACTTGAAGTATCTTCTTTGGGTCCGTCGCGCGAATTCTAGTGCTGTCACAAAACACTGTCAAGCGCGCGACAATGCCTTCATCGGCACGCGAGGAACTCCGACTTGCCCCGATCATGGACTCCACTTAAAATCAAGGGTGTTAATGCTTTCGGCACGCACCTCAAGCGCCGTCGAAAGCTCCTGAGCAAGAGACGCGCTGCTGGCTGACGAAAGACCTTGGTCACAGCATAGCGGGCCACTTGGCGGCTAATAGGATCGCAAGCGTGGCACTGTCCGAAATCGACCGCAGCTTGCTTCAACGCTGTCTGGCTCGCAAACCGCGGGCCTGGGAAGACTTCGTTGACCGATTTATGGGCCTGGTCGTCCATGTCGTCAACCATTCTGTTCAAAGCCGCTCGCTACGGCTTTCCGTAGAAGATCGCGAAGATCTAGTGGCCCAAGTCTTTCTCACGCTGGTTAAGGACGATCTGGCAGTTCTCAGGCATTTCCGTGGCGAAAGCAGCCTGGCAACGTACCTGACCGTCATCGCACGCCGGGTGGTGGTGGCCGAATTGCTGCGCCAGCGTGCACATTCACGCAATCATCAACACGACACGCCCGAGCACGAATTTGCCATGGCCGGCGTGGAGGTTGAACAGCGTCTGAGCGACCGCGACCAGATCGAACGGATGATGGCCGATCTCGACGCCGCGGAAGCCAATGTCGTCCGCATGTATCATCTCGAAGGCATGAGCTACCAGGAAATCAGCTCCGCGGTTGGAATGCCCGAAAACAGCGTGGGCCCCATGCTCAGCCGGGCACGTCGCAAGATGCGTTCAAACGCCGAAGAACAGGCCTAGCAGGCTCCTGAAAAGTCAGCAGCCGAAATCGCGGGGCCCGCGGGGTGTAAAATAGTGCGCGGCGAGCCAGAGCGTCTCGAAGCATCCCTGGCCCAAGGCGCAAACAAGGGACCTGTCATGGACGACCGGTTGCAATCCACAATCTCGCCGGCCGCACGGCAACAAGAGTTCCTGTGTCCAGGACAATCGCGGCCGATCGAACGTGCCGTGCATCTGGCGCGGCTGGCCGCCTTCGATCCTACCTGTCTGGCGTGCCCTCTGCGTCACGATACCGCGGGCCTGCACTCGACAACCCTCGCCTGGCGAACCGAAATCGAGCGACGCGCCAGCGCCGGCTGGGAATGGACCGACGAGGCCCTGGTAACCTCCGAGCGCGGTAAAATCGATCGCGAACTGCCCACCCAATTTGCTTACGCGATCGCCAGCCTGCTTACCACGTCGCGGCACGAATTTCCGTGCGTGCACGTTGGTTCGAGCGGCGCGCCGGCAGCGGCCGAATTGCTGGCTGTCGTCTGTCGCGCGTTCGAATTCGCCAGTTGCGACACCTGCGAAGTAGGCGCCGTCACCGCGCCGTGCCTTGCGTCCGGTGTGGCCGATTCAAACGCAAGTGGCGGCGTCTGGATAGGAAACGTCCGGGGCGGCGAGCACGAACTGGCGATGGTCGCTTATGGCGGACACGGCCAGCCGTGGTCGCTGTCGGGCAGGCTGAATGATGCCCGTCGCCTGATCGCTTCAGGCGTTCCGCGCCGACGGCGGACGGGGGGCAGGCTCCGGCGTTTCGACGCCGAGACGCGCTACCTGCATACGATTCGCGACGCTTTCCACGGCCTACGGCCGCTGGGCATCGTCTTGCACACGGCAAGCCGGCCTCTCCTTGCCTATTGGCGGGAGCTCAGCCGCGACACGGCCCTCAAGCTCTACCGCCTCGACGAGCACGGTCGCGGCACGCCGGCCAACGAGGATGCCGAACCGCTGGAAAGCGAGGTTGTGAAAGTCGCTCGCGAGGTGATCCTCACCGGCGCGCACCTGGGCTTTTGGATCGACGGCGCGGGCGAGCGTTGCGAACTGATCGACGAGCAGGGGAGGCGCGTCCCGCACCGCCGGCTGGCGCGGCTGCTGAATGGGGCCATTTCGATATCGGCCCGCGAACCTTTACTCCCAGGAACGGATCTTCGGCAACCATCGCGCGAGCAGTTCGGCGGCAAGATGCTGGAACAGCCGCAGCCGCTGATGAGCGACGGGCTCGGGCGTTATTGGTTCGCCGGTCGAGCGACGCCGGATGCCCTGGCCGTTATCTGCTCGGTGCTCACGCTGCTTAGCCGCTCCGACTGGCCGCTGAGCGAAGTGCTCGACGCCGAAGCGCCCGATGAGTAAAACGGGGCTAGTGGAGCGGCCCTCCGAATCCTGCGGAGGCCGCGCCACTCCGTCAAATGTTGGGATTGGAAATCCTTGGCAGAGCACTCGGTATTTCGTAGTAGCCGCCGAACCACCTACGTGCTCGCGCTGCCTGCAACACTCATGAACTACCCACGGGAGCTTGCCCCCTGATGAGTCACCCCTGGATCGCCGAGCGGATGAAGTATTTCGACAGCTCGGGCATTCGGAAAGTGTTCGACCTGGCCGCGACCATGACCGACCCGATCAATCTGTCGATCGGCCAGCCGGACTTTCCGGTGCCCGAGGCCGTTCAAGAGGCAGCGACCCGGGCGATCCGCGACGGTAAGAACGGCTATTCTCCGACGCAAGGCATCGCCCCGCTGCGTGAAGCGCTGAGCGAGCGTGTGCGAGCGCAATACGATCATGTGGCGCGTCAGCTCTTCATCACCAGCGGTACGAGCGGCGGACTGGTGCTGGCGCTCATGGCGCTGGTCAACCCCGGAGACGAGGTCATCGTCTTCGATCCGTACTTCGTGATGTACAAGTCGCTCGTCGGCCTGGCGGGTGGCACGTGCGTCGTGATCGACACGTATCCAGATTTCCGCATCGACCTGGAAAAAGTCGCCGCCGCGATTACGCCGCGCACCAAGGCGATCTTGTTCAACAGCCCCGCGAATCCCACGGGCGTTACCGCGAGCGAGGAAGAAATCCGAGGGCTGGCCCAATTGGCCGCGGAGCGCAACATCGCGCTGGTGAGCGACGAGATTTACAGCCTGTTCAACTACGACGCGCCGTTCGTTTCGCCGGCGAAGTTCAATCCCCAAACCATCGTCATCGACGGTTTCTCCAAGAGTCATGCAATGACCGGCTGGCGCGTCGGCTGGGTGCATGGGCCCGGCGAGATCGTGCAACAGATGCTCAAGCTTCAGCAGTACACGTTCGTGTGTGCTCCGCAGCCGGCCCAGTGGGCGAGCCTGGCCGCGCTCGAGGTGGACATGAGCCGCGAGATCGACGCCTATCGCCGCAAACGCGACCGCGTCGTGGCCGGATTGCGCGAGCACTACGAATTGGCGGCGCCCGGCGGGGCGTTCTACGTCTTTCCCAAGGTGCCCTGGGGAACCGCCGACCAATTTGTGCTCAAGGCGATTGAGAACAAGTTACTGGTCATCCCGGGCAATATTTTCAGCAACCGCGACACTCATTTCCGACTCTCCTATGCCGCCAGCGACGAGACGATCGACCGGGGGCTGGAAGTGCTGCGCCAATTGGCAATCCACCAAAACTAACACCTGGTTCAGAGGCGTGCGTTTGGATGTCCGCGTGGGCACGTTGAACCGCGCCCAATGCCTTGCTAGATTGAGACTAGCACTCACTCCTGGAGACCAGCCATGCGCGGCCGATTTGCCCCCATCTACGCCTTGTTGCTCTGCTCGACAGTTTTGTCGACCGTTGCGTTCGCGGAGCTGCGCGAGTGGACCGATTCCTCGGGTTCGTTCAGCGTCAAAGGCGAACTCGTCGCCTTCGACGGCAAGACGGCGCGCATCGCGCTCGAGGGGCAAACCGTGAATTTGCCGATCACGAGATTGAGCGACGCCGATCAGCAGTATCTCAAGTCGACGTTCCCCAATGGCAAATCGCCCGAATTGATCAAAGGAAAAGACAAGGACCGTGGCGGCGATGGCAGCGGCGGCAACAAGGGGGCGATGGCCGGTAAGTCGGCCGTGAAAGTCGAGTTGGCGGGAGTCGCCGTGGTCAAGCCGACGGCAAACCTCCCCGAGGAAGTCGCTCCGCTCCCAGCCGGCACGCACATTTGGCTGCTGGTTTCCGATCCGCAAATTAACCTCACCGACGTCGATGCGGCCAAGAGCAAGATTGCCGCGTTTACGGACAACAAAGGCACCGACCTGAACGAGGGTAACTCGGAACAAGCTGCCTTTGAGTTCATCCCCTTCCCGGATGGCAAGAGCGGCCTGGTGCACGTGTACCGTCCCCAAGTTCCGGTCGAGAAGTCGGTGCGGGCCACCCTGAAGGGGCTGATTCATCTTCAAAGCGGCCTTGAAGATGGAAGTACAATCCCCGTGCCGCTGAGTCTTGAAATCACGCTCGGCCTATAATCGCCGCGAATGGGCGCGTTCGCCTTGCGGCGGGGCAGAGGCTCTTACTTTGCATCGCTCGCGGGCGGCGCGAACCGCCCTCCGGTATGACGACGCGGCCGCGGCTCTGCGTGCGAAGCTTGCCGGACTTCCGACGGGGCGTTTTCGCGGCTGGCCACCAGACCTTGCCCGGTGACTTCACGTTCGATGAGTTCGGCCTGTTCGGCGCGCCATTCATGCTCGCGTCTGGCATGCATGGTCTGGCCGGCGACCCCGCCGGCGGTTGCCCCGGCGATGCTTAGTAGCGGGGCGCCCCACCAGATTGGCGTTAGGATGGCCGCTCCCACCAGGGTCGTGGCGCCGACTTTCGGATAAACCTGCTGATAGGCCTCCTCTTCAAGGCCCCAATCGTGTTCGGCGCGGGCGTAGCCAAGCACTTCATTCGCGCCATCGAACTCGCTCCAACCGGCTAGTATCGGCAGGTGACTGGCGACGGCGTACGGCCCCGGAAATACCTGTCGGCGCACGTTCTTGGCAAATGCCGCTTCGTGCAGCAACAGGGCCGGCGTGTTCGAGTTCACATAGAGCGTGTCGGTATACGGATTGTAGGCGTTGCGGCCAAACACGCGTCCGGGAAAAAGCGTGTAGCGCACCACGCTAAGCGATCCAAACGAATAGCGCGTCAGCGGCGGTACCACGCGGCTCTGGCGCAGACGCCGCCATTGCTCTCGCGGCTGATAATCGCGCACCGAGACCTGAACGCCCTGTAGATCATTCTGGTCCAGGTATCGGGTAACTTGCTCGACGGTTTCCGGCGCGATGTTCCGCCGGTCGGGCAACTCGGGAAGGATCGCTCGCCGCGGCCAGCTCACGATGTCCGACAGGCGGTCAAGCGTCTTGTGCGGCTCCCCGTGGCGGACGAGGACCTGCGCAGGCTTGTCGCCGGCGGAATCGGCAAAGCTCCCGTACCGATATATGTCGCGCGCGCAGCCGCCCACGATCGCGGTGGCCATAAGTACCCGTGCCAGCGATTTCCAGCGCAAGGCTCGCGCGCGGGAAAAAAATTGCATATCGAGCGACGTGTCGAAGTACCGGTTCGGACCGAAGGGGCGGAAAGGATAGCCGAGAGCGCCGAAGGCGGCAAGGTAGCCCATGCTATCGTGTCACCGCTCAATAGAAATGCCCCCATAGTTTGGGTGATTAACAAGGGAGTGCTGTCTGTTTTTTCTTTCCGCCCGGCTTGCGGAGCGGCGCGACGCCCCACGAGTATCGCGGAGCAGGGGGGAGAAAGGGACCCCCACAATGCAAAAAGTCCGGGACGCGGCCGTGCGCGTCCCGGACTTTTTAGGCTGGCGCGTAACTCGAAGGATTCCGCCGGCCTTGGGTTACAAGGGGGGCGGCCTTGAACGTTACGCGCTTTTGTTCTTGGGCTCGACGATCGAAAGCTTCGGCTTGCGACCTTCGATGAAGTCTTTGGTGATCACGTAGCGATTGCCCGGTCCCCGTTCCGGCGAATCGAACATGATATCCAACATGACCTCTTCGATAATCGACCGCAGGCCCCGCGCGCCGGTATCTTTTTCCTGCGCTCGGCGCGCGATTGCCTGAAGTCCCTCGTCGGTGAACTGCAAGTCGGCGTTCTCCATCGAGAACAGCCGCTGGTACTGCTTGACCAACGCGTTCTTGGGCTCGGTAAGAACCTGGACCAGGGCATCCGCATCGAGCGGAGCCAGCGAGGAGATGACCGGCAAGCGGCCGACCAGTTCGGGAATCAGCCCGAACTCGAGCACGTCGTCGCTGGTCACTTGCGGCAAGAGCGTTTTCATCTCTTGCGTGGTCGGCTGCCCGCTTTCCTGGCCGAAACCGATCGTGCGTTTGCCGAGGCGTTTGCTGATGATCTTGTCGATGCCGACAAACGTTCCGCCGCAGATGAACAAGATATTGCTCGTGTCCATCTGGATGTATTGCTGCTCGGGATGCTTGCGTCCGCCTTGCGGGGGTACGTTGGCCATCGTGCCTTCGAGCATCTTGAGCAAGGCTTGCTGCACGCCTTCGCCGCTCACGTCGCGCGTGATCGAGACGTTCTGGCTCGTCTTGCCGATTTTGTCGATCTCGTCGATGTAGAGCACGCCGCGCTGGGCGGCTTCGAGGTCGAAGTCGGCCGCGTGGAGCAGCTTGAGCAGCAGGTTTTCGACGTCCTCGCCGACGTAGCCGGCCTCGGTGAGCGTCGTGGCGTCGCCAATGGCAAACGGCACGTTGAGGATCTTGGCCAACGTCTTGGCCAAGAGGGTTTTTCCGCAGCCGGTGGGCCCGATAAGCAGGATGTTGGATTTTTCGATCTCGACATCGCCACCTTCGGCGCCGAGCATCAGCCGCTTGTAGTGGCTGTGCACCGCGACGGCGAGCACTTTCTTGGCGTGCTCCTGGCCAATTACATATTCGTCGAGGTGCGTGACGATCTCGCGCGGCGAGGGGATCTTCGTGAAGAGCTGCTTGCTCGTTCCGCGCCGGCGCCGTTCCTGCTCGAGGATCGACTGGCACAGCTCGATGCACTCGCCGCAGATGTAAACGTCGCCTGGACCTTCGACCAGCGGCCCCACATCGCGGTAGCTCTTACGACAAAAAGAGCAAAACGCGTTTTTCTTGGTGGTGCCGCCACCCCGCCGACCCGCGCCAATATCCCTACCTGAGGGCATGTCTACTCCTTCTAAGTGTCCGCCTGCGCGGTGCATTCCCGGCGGGAAGCTTGCAAGCGGAGGGAATCCAAGGTGTCACTCGAAGTGGCCATACTGGCGCGTCATTGCAAATGGCCGATCTCGCTTCCCTGACCGAGGTTATTTCGAGTTCTCGAAGCCACAAGTCACAACCAATTGCCCGAGGGGCTCCTAGCTGGCATGGTCGCAAAAGCTCGCCAAGCCGCTAGAGTTTACCTCGTCAGTTTTGCCCGTCGTCGGCGGTCATTGCCGGTCGCGGAATGCGCTCCGCGCATTTTTTCGGAATCGTTATCGCCCAGCTCTTTCTGTAGCCGAGTCGCCAAGCTTGCCTTGATCGTCTTGTATTCGTGCTCGTCCAGTTCGCCGCGAACGTAAAGCTCGCGAAATTCCGTCAGATACTCACTTGAACCGGGCGTTTGCTCGTGAATACCCGACCGTACTTTGTTAATCACATAGACACCGACGACGATCAAAATCGCCGTCAATGCCAGCAAAAACACGACCTGGGCGAGAGGGCTCGCAAGGAATTCCGCCATCGCCGAATCGCGCTCCGAGCCGAATGTGGCCCGGACCTCCCCGGTTGGTCCCCGTCTGCGTGATTTATGTCATTATGCACGTGTCGGGGGACGCAGTCCAGATTTTTGGATCAATCGCCGCAACTGGAATGACGCGTAAACACAAACAGGCACGGTGGATGCCCACTTGATGGCGACCTTCGGCCGGTGCAAATTATGTCGACAGGCGAGATCGAGTTCTCTCCCCAAAGTCCAAACTCTCCAGGTACCACCCATGCAACAGCTCGCCCCGCTCACCCGGATTTACAAGAGTGGCATCATCGCGGTCATTCGGGCATCGAGCGGCGAACGCCTGGTCGATGTGGCCGAGGCGCTGGTGGCCGGCGGCGTCGAAGTCATGGAAGTGACGTTTACGGTCCCTCAGGCCCATCGGGTACTGGAACAGGTGGCCAGCCGGCTAGGCGACCGGATCCTATTAGGGGCGGGAACGGTACTGGACACAGAAACGGCTCGCATTGCGCTGCTGTCAGGCGCCGAGTTCATCGTTTCGCCAGCTGTCAATCGAGACGTCATCGAGCTATGCCGGCGTTACGGCAAGCTCGTGATGCCGGGGGCCTTTACTCCGACAGAGGTCATCACCGCCTGGCAGGCGGGGGCCGACATCGTAAAAATCTTCCCCTCGGAATTTCACGGCCCGGCCTATCTCAAGACCCTCAAAGCGCCATTGCCTCAGGTGCGAATGATGCCCACGGGCGGGGTTAACCTCAACACGGCCAAAGATTATCTGGCGGCCGGAGCCTTTGCCCTGGGCGTTGGCAGCTCACTGATCGATTCCAAGGCCGTTGAGTCTGGCGACTTCGCCAAGATCGAATCGCTGGCCCGCCAGTTCGCCAAGGCCGTCCGCACCTATTACGCCAACTAGCGGGTGCGATTTCGTAAAACAGGAAGGGCAGGCAGTTTGCCAGCGAACCTCTTCCGCGTCCTGCTTGCCCCGGCCTTCGTACGTTAACACCGGCGGCAACTCTTGCTCAAGCGGTAAGGTCGCACGCGGCGATAAAGCATATCGAGTGCGCACATCGTGGGTTGTCGCTTGCGCGCCTGCCAAGCGACGCCAACAGAGAAATGCACTCGCGCCGGCAGGAAGCCGGTCGGCCAGTGGAGCGTCAGCCTAATTCATTCAGGGTGACGCGCGACACCGCCAAACGCGCAAGCGATTTGGCGCAAAAAATAAGCTAGTGCTCCCATAAAAGGCTGTCCCCGAAAACCCAATGGTGACAGAGCATTAGCCCAACGCGAGCACGCAGGATGCGATCGCTACGATACTTTGCCGCAGCCTGGCTACTGGTCGCAATCGGCCAGTCGCTTGCCGCTGCGCAGAGCCCGGCGGCGAATCCCCTTCCGCCCGCGCCGCTGATGACCGCAACCCGCCAGAACGCGTTCACGATCCCATTTCGAATCGATCCGCCGACAACGCCCGCGGAACAAGCAGTCGAGGCGATTCTGAACGTCTCGACCGATCAGGGCGCCACCTGGTCGATCTCCAGCCGTGTGCCGCCTGAAAAAGGCTCGTTCGTGTTTCGTGCGCCGCACGACGGCGAATATTGGTTCAACATTCGCACGGTCGACGCTCAAGGTCTGACGCGGCCGTCAGGCCCCATTCAACCGCAGCTCAAAGTGACCGTCGATACCGTCGCTCCGAGGCTCGATCTCTCCGTGCTTCGCGGGCCAGCGGGAGAGATCGTCGCCCGCTGGCAGGCGGTCGACCCGAACCTGAAGCTGAGCAGCTTCAAGCTCGAATACCAGGTTTCGTCCACCGGTCCGTGGGAACGCGTAGCGGTCGACGCGCCTCCTTCGGCCATGCAGCACACGCACTCGGGCGAAGCCACGTGGTGGCCCACGGGTGGAAACGGCCCGGTTTTAGTGCGTGCGGAAATCAGCGATACCTCGGGAAATCCTGCCGTGACCCAAGCGGTCGCCAAGGCGGGATCGACGCCGGGCACACCGACGCTCGCGCGGCAAGCGTCTCCGACGCCGGCAACCGGCCCCGATGCATCTGCCAGCGCAGACGGCTGGCGTACGTCGGTCAGCGACCGCACCCAATGGCCTCCTGACCGAACGGCGCTCGATCCACTAGCGCCGAACCGGGCGTCTCAAAGTCCGAGACCGGCGCCGGATCAACCCTCGAATTTGCCCGTCGACGCGTATGCCTCGGGGCCTGCGCCGGCTGGTTTCGTGCCAGACGACCGCCCACCGTCAGCCGCCGCTCGCACGACAGCCCGCCCGGTGAGCCAGAGCCGTCCGCCAGCCGGTAATGCGGCGCTTGACTTTTCGGTGTTACCCGCCGCCGTACGGCCGCGGATGGTCGCCTCACCGGCCTTTGAGCTCGAATACGAAATCGATTCGGTCGGTCCCTCGGGGGTTGGCAAAGTCGAGTTATGGGGAACCCGCGATGGGGGCCGCACGTGGAGCGACTACGCGGTCGACACCGATAAGCGAAGCCCGATGCCCGTGGCCGTGGATGGTGAAGGAATCTATGGCTTCCGCATTCTCGTTCAAAGCGGCACAGGCTTCGGCGGTAGGCCGCCGATGGAGGGCGATCTGCCGGATATCTGGATTGGCGTCGACATGACCAAGCCGACCTGCCAAATCACGGCAAGCCAGGTTTCGCCGACCGGCACCGAATTGGAAATCTATTGGGAGGCGGCCGATGACGCCATCGATCCGCGCCCCGTAACGCTGCTCTTTAGCGAAAGCACCAGCGGCCCCTGGACGCCGATCGCTTCGGGACTGGAGAACACCGGCGGCTACCGCTGGAACCTCGACAGCCGGGTTCCGGCTCGCGTGTTCCTACGCATTGAGGTTCGTGACGAGGCCGGCAACATCGGCAGCCATGTCTTGGCCGACGCGGTAACACTCGACCGCAATCGCCCGCAGGGCAAGATTCGCGGCGTTCGGGCGATCACCACGCCCTGACGCGTTGCCACTCTGGCATAGGCCGCGTTTGATTACTTCCAACTGAACTCAACGCCGGTCAGGCGTTCATAGGCCTCGATATACTTGGCCCGGGTGCGAACGACGATTTCCGCGGGAAGTTGGGGCGGCGGACTGTTTTTATCCCAATCGGACGTTTCCAACCAATCGCGAACGAACTGCTTATCGAACGATGGCTGGGAGCCGCCCGGCTGATACGCATCGGCGGGCCAGAAACGGGAACTGTCGGGGGTAAGCACTTCGTCGATCAAAATCAGCTCGTCGCCGAGCCAACCCCACTCAAATTTCGTATCGGCGATGATGATGCCCTTGGTGCGAGCGTGTTCGGCCCCGCGGCCATAGACGGCTAAACTGCGCCGGCGAAGCTCTTCTGCTACGTTACGGCCCACGGCGTCTGCCATTTGGTCGAAGGTAATATTGATGTCATGGCCGCTATCGGCCTTGGTGGCGGGCGTGAAGATCGGTTCAGGAAGTTTGTCACTTTCGCGCAAGCCGGCCGGCAGCGGCACGCCGCAGACGCTCTGCGACCGTTGATATTCCTTCCAGCCGGAGCCGGACAAGTAGCCGCGCACGACGCACTCGATCGGAACGACTTGCGTCTTGCGGACAATCATGCTCCGGCCAGCCAGGGGCGCGGTATCCACCTCGCCGGGCAAGCCCGCATGAGCAACGTCGGTACTGAGCAAGTGATGGGGTTCGCCAAGTCGCTGGAACCAGAAGGTGCTGATCTGCGTCAGCACGCGTCCCTTGTCGGGAATGCCCGTGGGCAGAATCCAGTCGAACGCGCTAATCCGATCGCTGGCCACCATTAAGAGCCGATCGCCGAGGTCATAAATATCGCGCACTTTACCCCGACGAACGGGCAGATTGGCAAGGTTGGTTTCCAGAACCGGGGGTCGCATCATGCGGGCCTCTCGCTGCAAAATGGCTGGCTAAGACGAAAGAAAGAGCGAGTATATCAAAACGTCCTGGGATCGGCAGGACCGCAACCGGCGGCGGCGGAGCGTCGGGTACGAGGTTGTCTCGCGCGCTGCCGCGCAGTAGACTCGGCAAGTAGGGGGCTGGCGCGGCAACCACACTCGATTCGGACGGTTCGTCATTCCGCGCGTTGCCTGGCCGCGCTTGTCGCCTGGGCCATCCACGAGGCTTGCTTCCACCGTAAGGGCGTTTGGCGTCGATGGGATTGCTCCATTTTCTGGTACCCCGGCGTGATCGTGTCGGCGCGAATGCCGCTCAGCGAGCCTATTTTGCCGGGATGGATGCAGTACCGTGGACCAGCCGCATACGCTGGAATGACGAAGGCCTGGTGCTCGAGCGCGACACGTTCGAGTCGGGAAACTTCTACGTTCCTTATGTGGTTGCAGGCCGCGGAGAGCTAATGCTCTCGACGGCTTCGCTCATGGAACGCCCGCGGCCCTACCATTTGCACGTGGAACTAGCGCGTGGCACGCTGAATCGCCTTCGCAATCAAATCGCCTATGCGCCGCCGCCGGCCGGTTCGGCCTTGGCCCGCCATCTTGAAGCCGCACGCGATGCGCTCTCGCGTGCGGTGACGCATCGCACGAACATCGACGAGGCCGCGCGATTGGCCGAAGTATCCATCGCGGAATCGCTGGCGGCGATCGACCTGCTGGCCGCGGCCCAGGCCGAACAATGGATTGCCGCCCGCCGCACGGGCGGAGTACGATTAAGCACGCTACTCGGCGTCAACCTGGGCGATTGGAAACCGGCGGGACCGGTGGCCAATCTGCTGAGCTCGGCGTTCAACACCGTGCAGATTCCGCTCACGTGGCGCGATCTCGAAGCGTGCGAAGGGCACCGGGATTTTTCCGCGGCCGATGCCCAGATCGACGCCGCGCGACTGAACGGGTTCAAAATCTGCGGCGGCCCATTGCTCACGCTCGACAAGCAATCGCTCCCGGACTGGACCTATCTGTTCGGTGAAGACGACATCGATACCTTTCGGGCCTGCGTCGCCGAACATATTCAAGCCGTCGTCAGCCATTTCCGCGGACGCGTGCATCTGTGGGTTTGCTCGTCCGGGCTGAACATCGAAAGCAAGTTCATCCCCTCGGAGGAAGAACGCCTGCGGCTGGCGGTGCTCACCATCGACAGTATCCGGCGGCAGGATCCGCGCTCGCCGATCGTGCTTTCGATCGACCAACCCTGGGGCGCTTTCATGAACCGCCACGAGTGCGATTTGTCCCCGCTGCATTTTGCCGATGCCCTGGTGCGTGCGGAATTGGGGCTCGCGGGCCTGGGGCTCGAGCTCAATGTGGGCTATATGCCCGACGCGAGCGAACCGCGCGACGCCCTGGAATTCGGCCATGAGATGGATCGCTACGCTTCGCTGGGCCTGCCGCTGCTGCTGTCGCTGACCGCGCCGAGCGCGGACACGGTAGACGCCAAAGCAACCCGTCGCTGCGAAGTGACTCGCTACGCTTCGCAAGCGGTCTCGCCAGAAAGCCAGCGGCAGTGGGCCGAGCAAATACTACCAACGCTGCTTGCGCGGCAGCCCGTGCAGGGGATTCTTTGGAACCAACTGTTCGACAGCCGGCCGCACGCGTTCCCGCACGGCGGAGTGATCGACGATCACGATCGTCCGAAACCGCTGTTGAACTATCTGGAGCAGTTGCGGCGCACGCACCTGGCATGATCGCGGCCGCGTCGTTTCCGTAGCAAAATCGGAACGCCAGACGCAATCGCCGCCACGCACGGTTGCAAAGCGAGTCAACCTTCCGTACGGCCGAAGCAGGCCAGACACATATCGTCGCTCTGCGGATGCCCCCCGACGAAGAGCTTGACGTCGTCGAGGATCATCCGGCCGAGTGCGTCGACGCTGGGCGAAGGCTGTTCCAACTGGGACCGCAAGCGGCACAAGCCATAAAGTTCCTTGTCGGAATTCATGGCTTCGCTGATGCCATCGGTAAAGAGGGCCAAGAACTCGCCGGGGGCGATT
>CAZRCI010000023.1:0-81029 GCA_964598535.1 uncultured Planctomycetaceae bacterium
CCATGCTCGTCTTATCTCGGAAGGTAAACGAGACCATTATTATCAACGACAACATCGTAATTACGGTCGTCGACATTCGCGGCGACAAGGTCCGTCTCGGTATCGAGGCGCCCAAGGACGTTCCCGTACACCGGCAGGAGGTGTACGACGCGATCAAACGCGCCGAAGGAACCGAAGGCGCTCGCAGGGCAGATACGAACTCTTAGAACTCTTAAAGGGGAATCCCCATGACCACCAAGACCCAAGAAAAGACCCGCAAGCCGCTGAGCAAGTCCGAAATCGCCTCGTTCCTGAGCGAATCGACAGGACTGAGCAAATCACAAATCTCGACCGTCTTCGATTCCCTGTATGAGCTCGTCGGCAAACAGCTCAACGACGGCCCCGGCATCTTCACGCTGCCCGGTCTGCTCAAGATCAAGGTCGTTCGCAAAGCCGCCGTGCCCGAACGCACTGGCGTCAACCCGTTCACCAAGCAAGAGACCGTGTTCAAGGCCAAGCCGGCCCGGAACGTGATCAAGCTGCAAGCGCTTAAGAACCTGAAGCAGATGGTCTAAGTCAACGCTCTGCAAGCGCACGATACAGAGGCAGCCGGAAGGGAATCTGGCTAGCCAGATCAGGGCCGTCCTCGAAGGCACATGCCACGAGGACGGCCTTTGTTTTTCCGTGCCGCAGATCCGTCCGGGAACCGCCAGGGGCGCGATCTTCGGCCGCCGTCGAACGACTGAAAACGGCCGAGCGTCAAGAACCTCGCCCAGCAAATCCCGCAAAAACGCGGGAAGATAGCTGCCCAGCAAGGATTCGAACCTTGACTAAATGGTTCAGAGCCATTCGTGCTACCGTTACACCACCGGGCAAGATCTCGCCTGTGGCGATGAAGCAGGGCAAGTAGCCGAGCCCCCATCGCACAACCGAGCGTATTTAAGCGTAGAATTGAGGTGCTGCGCCGTCAAGGCCGCGCATCCCGCACGAATCACCCACTACCCACCCGCAAAGCCTCGGTTGCCGCCTTTCGCTAGTCGCGCTGAAGCCTTTGGCTATACTGGAGTTTTTGGTTTTGATACGTCTTGCCAGGCACCGGCTCTTTGCGAGAAACCCCAGTGACAGATGGCTAGTACCCCGAATGAGTCCACCGAACGGCGCGATGTCCATTTTGCAGGTCGAGTACAGGGGGTTGGCTTTCGTTACACGGCCCGAGGCCTCGCCGAACGGCTGGGCCTTGTCGGCTACGTGGAAAACCTTGCCGACGGACGCGTCCGCCTGGTTGCGGAAGGACCGGCCGCAGACCTGGACCGACTGCATGCCGCCCTGGCCGAAGAAATGAATCGATTCATCCGCAGTACCGACATCCAGATCCATCCGGCCACGGGTGAGTTCAAGCAATTCGAAATTCGCCGCTGATCGCCCATCGTCACTTCGGACTTCTCCTGCTTCAATCGTTCGACGGATTCCTGATCTATGCTCGCAGCCCCCGTACTGCCTCTTGGCTTGCTCCACACCTGGCTGACTCCCTTCTGGCTGCTGAGCCTGGGAGTCGCCTTTGCCACGCTGCTAATGGTTGCGATCTGGGGAGTCCTGTATTTCGCCTGGCGTCCTGCGGCCGACTTTCTGGCCTCCAGCATTCGCGAGGGCATCTTGCTGCCGGTCGCATATCTCGCGCTGTTTCTGAGTGGCTTCTCGGTGCTCGGCGTGCTTCTAATTCCCGGCCTGCCGTATCGCGCCGTAATCGATTCGGTGGCCCGGTTGACCGATGTGGGAACTCGCACCTGGACTCTCAAGATCCCCGCGGAAACGCTGAACCACCCGCTCAAGGAGCTGGACCTACGGCTACCTGAGCTACGGTCTTTCACCGTCTCATCAGATAGGCCGATCACGCTGAACACCAATATTCCGGTCAATCTCACGCAACTCGTCACGGTGCGCGTGAACCCCAACGAGCCGGCCGGTTGGGAGCGTCCCGAGTTGAACGACAAGCAGCAGCGTGGGCCGTCCGAGCGTGACGCCAATTGGCATGTGGCAAACGCCAATGCCGAGCCCGCCGTACTGACGCTCGTCACCACCACGGACATCGAATATCCCCAAGCATATGCGGTGCCCTGGACGGCCCTGGCCCTGCTGGCACTGGTCGCGGGATACGTGCTGCTGCGCTGGACCTCGCCACGGGTCTCGGCCATTGCGCTTACCACGGCTCGCGAGGCGATGAACCAGCCGCTGTTCTACCTCGCCTTGGGGCTCGGCTCGGTCGGCCTCGTGGCGTTCATCTACGTGCCATACAACACGTTCGGCGAAGATATCAAGATGCTCAAGGACTCGGGCCTGATCTGGATCATGGTCTGGGCAATCCTGGTCGCGGTCTGGGCCGCAAGCGTATCCGTCTCCGAAGAAGTCGAAGGCCGCACCGCGCTGACCGTACTGTCCAAGCCCGTCAAACGCCGGCAATTCATTCTGGGCAAGTTCCTGGGAGTGCTCGGCCCGGTCGTGGTACTGTTCATCGTGCTCGGCACGCTCTTCCTGCTCACAGTGAGCTACAAAGTCGTTTACGACGCCCGTGAAACCGCCAAGACTGAACCGGCCTGGCAATTGTGCTATCTCGAAATGATACGGATCGTGCCCGGCCTGGTACTGGCATTCTTCGAGACCGTGGTGCTGGCCGCAATCAGCGTGGCCCTGTCGACGCGGCTGCCGATGCTTGCCAATCTGATCGTGTGCTCCTCGGTCTATGTGCTCGGCCACTTGGTTCCCATGCTCGTGAATTCCTCGGTGGGCAAGTTTGAAATCGTGCGTTTCGTGGGGCAATTCATCGCCACTGTGCTGCCCGTGCTGGATCACTTCAATATCCAGGCCGCCGTGGCGGCCGGCGCCGAAGTTCCGCTCGACTATTTGGGAATGGCGCTCATCTACTGCGTGCTGTATTCGTCCATCGCTATCCTGATCGGGCTGGCGATGTTCGAAGACCGGGACCTGGCCTAGCATGGATGCGCTCCCAAAATAGCGATGCAAGTCGTTATTTTGGGGGCGGCGCGAAGCTTAGCTTCGCACTTCGCGAGGGTGAAAAAGGTCACGACGGGACCTTTTTCAGCAGAGCCTGATAAGGGCAACATCCGCTATTGAAGTGGTCGCTTCTTCGCCCGGCCCGACTTTCGTGCCGTGCTCAAAGCCGTTTAACCTGCTTCGCGGCGGGCCTGGACCGGTTGCGACTGCAACCAGTGCGGTCCACGTAGAATCGGCGGCACCTGAGGTTCCGCTCGCCAGCGGTGAGAGCGTGCCGATTCGACGACCGCCTCGGCCACGGCCAGCGCTTCGCGCCCTGCATGCCCCGTGACACGCGGCTGCCGCTGCTCGCGAATCGCGTCGACAAAGTCACGCAGTTCATCCGCAAGTGCGTTGCGCGATTCGATTTCGACCGGTTCGAGCCGCAACACGTCGGCAAACACGTGGTCCTTAAAACCGGGCCTTTCCTCGGGCGGCAACGCGTTGAAATCGAATTCACCGTGGCGTACCGCGTCGCATGGAGTCACAACGTTGACGCACCTCCGTCCAAAATCGATCTCCGCGAAGCCGTCTGGCGACCATAAGTGCATCCGGCGATTCGGCGCTTCGCTGAAGCTGACCCGCGAGGCGCTCAAATTGGCGACGCAGCCGTCGGAAAACTCGATACGTGCTTGCGCCGCGTCTTCGCGTTCCCCCAGGATCGGCACACCGATGGCATCGACGCGCGCAATCGGAGCATCCATCAGCGAAAGCACGAGGTCAATGTCGTGAATCATCAGGTCGTGCACGACGCCGATGTCGGTCGACCGGCCCGTAAAACCGCTCGCGCGCACAGCCTCGATATATCGTGGCTGTCGAATCTTTGTAGAAGCCGCCGTAAACGCGGGATTGAAACGCTCGATGTGGCCAACTTGCAGCACCACGCCGCTCCGCCGGGCGGCATCGATCAGCTCATCCGCTTCGGCGATCGTCGAGGTGATCGGCTTTTCGACGAGCAGCGGCAAACCATGATTCAAGAAATCGAGAGCCACGTCGCGGTGAAACCGTGTGGGGGTCGCGATCACGGCCGCGTCCACCAAGTCCAAAAGCGGACGGTGATCGGCAAAGGGCCGAGCGCCATGCTCCGCGGCAACCTGCTCGCGGGCCATCGTCACGGGATCGCAAACACCGACAAGCTGGGCATCCGGCATCTGCGCGATCAGTCGCGCATGAATGCGCCCCAGGTGACCGGCGCCAATAACCGCCAATCGAATGGGCGTCACGCGGCTCTCCTGCGTTCGCGAGCCCGGCCGTGCTTGCCTTCTTGCTGAGACTGCACAAAGCTCAAAAGTTCGTTTACCTGAGGAATCAGCAGGTCGTTGCCCCGCAAGATTTCGCGTGCATGATCCAAACCGACCTTGGCCCGATAGAGCAAGCGATGAGCTTCGGCCAAGGCGTTGATCACATCGGGCACGAAGTCATTGCGTTTGAGCGCTACGACATTGATGCACCGGGGCCGGGCCGGATGCCCCTCCACGAGCATGAAGGGAGGCACGTCGTGCAATACGCGGCTGCAACCGCCGATAAAGCTGTAGCTACCGACCGAGGCGTAGTGATGCACCGCGACCGCGCCCGATAGCGAAGCGTGATCGTGAACATGCACGTGCCCGCCCAGCAGCGTTCCGTTGGCAATCACGATGTGGTTACCGAGCCGGCAATCGTGGGCGATATGGCAGCAGGCCATGAAAAAATTATGGCTGCCAACGGCCGTGACGCCGTCTTCCTTTTCCGTGGCTCGATTGATCGTCACGCACTCACGAATGATGTTGTGGTCGCCGATGACGACCTGCGTGTCGCTGCCGCGATAGCTGATATCCTGCGGCTCGCCGCCAATGACGACGCCAGGAAAAAGATGATTGTGCTGACCGAGCGAGACACGCCCCATCAGTGTCACATTATTTTCCAGTCGAGTACCGCGGCCGATCCGAACGTTCGGACCGATAACGCAGAATGGGCCGATCTCGACATCATCGTCGATTTCGGCCCCAGGATGAATGGAAACGTTATCCGCGATACAGGTAGCCATGAGTTCGCACTCCGCATCCTTACGTCTTGCTCGACGACGAGCATCCATGCCCGCCGCCCCGCAACAACTCAGGCCGATCGGCGAGCAGCCAGTCAAGCGCTGCGTCGCCAGCCTTCAACAACTTCTTCTTCGATCAACAAGGCGCGCACAAGCTCGGCGTTCAGCCGATGCCCGCTACGATGTGCAATGAAATGCCCCACCAGGTCGCAACCGGCCAGCGCCAGGTCGCCCACCAGGTCCAGGGCCTTGTGTCGCACGCATTCATCGCGATAGCGCAATTCGTTTTCAACGGGCCCGTCTTTATCAAAAACGAGCACGTTCTGATAGGTCGCCCGGCGGCCAAGTCCTCGCGAGACCAGCCACTCGGCTTCCTCTTGCAGCACGAACGTCCGGCTGGGCGCCAGCTCCCTCTCGAAAGACTCGGGAGTCACCGCCATCTGCAACGTCTGGCGGCCAATGGCATTGTTCGTGCCGTAGTCCAGGCGAAATTTGACCGACATGCTTCCGCTGGTCGCGGGGCGAGCCTCGACCCAGGCGTCTTCCGTGCCCAGGCGAGTAATGTTCCGGACAATAAGCCGCGGCCGAGGCGACGCCTGCTCGACAATGCCGGCCTCTTTCAAGGCTTCGACAAACGGCTGACTCGAACCGTCGAAGCCGGGCATTTCCGCCTCGTCGACCCACACTTCGCAATTATCGACCTGCAAGCCGTAGAGCGCCGCCATGACGTGCTCGACCATCTCGACGCTCGCGCGGCCGCTGGTGAGCGTGGTGCGCCGTGGCGTCTCGATACGATTGCCGACCGTGGCCCGAATTCGGGCCGCGTCCATGTCGCCACGAACGAAGACGATTCCGCTGTCCGGCGCGGCCGGACGAAACTCGAGACGTACGTCTCGCCCGCTCCAGAAGCCGAACCCGAAAACCGAAACCGGACGTGCGATCGTGCGTTGATTGCGTAATGCGTGCATCAAAGTTGTTCGTGCGGAATTGCCAGAGTTACATCCAGGAACGACTGCCGATCTTCACTGCCTATCGCCGCGGCGCCTGCGGCTGAGCCGCGACACCGCCGGCATTGCGATTCAGATCCTGCAAAATGACGTCCGTGATATCGATTCGCTTGTCGTAGTACATCACCAGCTTGAAGACTTCCATCTGAACCATTTCGCGATTATTGGGGTCGATCGGCGCCCCGTTGAATCGCAACACGAGCTGAATACCGGTTCGCTCGCAATAGGCCTTCACCGCGGCTTGCAGCTCCTGATAGGCACGCAGGTAATAGCTGCTCTCCTGCTCGGCAAAGTCACGACGCTTCGAAGCCACATCGAGCTTCCAGTCGCTCTCGGCCTTGGTCAGCTCTTCTTCCAGCTTCTTGTATTCGGGGCTACCAGGCTGCAAAGTCTTCAGCCCTTCGGCACGCTTGGCGATGTCCTGCTGCTTCTGCTTCAGAACGTCCTCGACCTTTTGGGCCTGGGACTTGTAATACTCCATCGCCTTCTTGAGCTTGGTGTAGTGATCAAGGATGTACGTCACATCGATCACTGCGATGCCATGCTGAGAAGCCCCCGCGGCGGGCCCAGCTCCCCCCGGGACGGCAGCACCACCAGGAGCCGTGGGGCGTGAAACCGGTGTTTGAGGCGGAGCCTGAGCAACCGCGCTCGCCGCGATCGCACCACAACAGACGAAGGCCGCCGCCACGGCCACAATGTGAGAAGTTCGCACGCGTCAGCACTCCTTGCTGGGAGACGGCTGGTCTTCCGTGACCTTGCACTGTCCATCCGCAGGACAAACCACCCGGGCTACATGTGTTTGCGTCCCGGGGGGGTCGATTTCAGGGCGGTATTCTGCCGAGAAGCCCAATTCTCGTAAAGGCCAATAATTGACCGTGTTTTGCCGAGTCTTTACGAGCTTTCCGCAATCACCGCGGCGGGTCCAGCGTTACTTCCAGCTTGACTTCCTCACCATTGCGCTTCACGACCACGGGCACTTTGTCACCCGCCTTGTACTTGCGCAGCGCGCTGTCGAAGTCTTCCAGATTGCCGACTTTGCTATCGCCGAACTGCACAATGTTGTCGCCCGCCTTCAAACCACCGCGTTCTGCGGGGCTTCCCTTGGTCGCGCCGCTGATGGCATAACCGGGTTCCGATTGCGCGAAATCCGGAATGCTTCCAAAATAGGGCCGATCGCCGCCGCTGCGCGGACGCTCCGTATCGCCGGCCACCTCCAGATACTCCGGCCGGCTCTCCGCCTTGGCCAATACGTCCGCCGTTTCTACGACCAACGCCGCGATGCGCCGCATGCCCGCGATATTGAGCTTTTCGAAATCGTCGCTCGGCCGGTGATAGTCCGTGTGCGTCCCGGTGAAGTAAAACAAGACCGGCACCTTCGCCCCATAGAACGAAGAATGGTCGCTGGGCCCAAAACCGCCGGGCTTTTTTGTAATTTCAAAGCTGTACTGCTGGCCGAAATGATCGACCAGCGCGTCGAATTCCTTGGCCGTGCCGGTGCCGTGAACGATCAGCTTCTCGTCCGCGAGCCGGCCGACCATGTCCAGATTGAGCATCGCGATGGTTTTCTCGATCGGCACGAGCGGCTCGCGCACGTAGCGCGCGCTGCCCACCAGCCCGCGCTCCTCACCGGTAAACGCGATGAATACGATGCGCCGCGGAAGTCTCCCCTGAGCGGCAAGTTGCCGTGCGACCTCGATCAAAACCGTCGTGCCAGAGCCGTTGTCATCCGCGCCGTTGTGAATCTCCGTAACCCCGGGCGCCGCCGAGTTCGCACCGCCCAGACCCAGGTGATCGTAGTGGGCCCCGATAATGATCGTCTCATCGGCGTGAGGCCCTTCGCCCTCGAGCACGCCCACGACGTTCTTCACCTCGACCTCCTGCCGTTTGACGGTGGTTTCGCCCTGCGCCTTCCAGCCGGCAAGCTCCTTGCTTTGCGGTTCAAGATTCTTGTCGATCTCCTTCTCGATCGTGGCCAACGGCTTGCCGAGGGCTTTTTCGAGAATCGGACTCAACACGCTACGACGCACGACAACGACGGGAATCTGTCGCCCCTCGGATCCTTCCGAACCGGCCCCTTCGAAGGGCAGCAGCGGATCGGCTGCGGCGTCGATCTCCTCCGCATATCGCTGGACGTCGTCCGCCAGATTCCGAAGCTTCGCAACGTGCTTTTCCCAATCGTCGGCCGAGGGCCGCTCGATCGCCTTGAAATCAGCGTTGGCCTTCGCAATCTCATCGACGGCCACTTGCCAGCGATCGCGTTTGGCTTTCAGGCTCTTCTGCACGTCGAAATCGTCGGTCACGAAAATCACCGCCGCCGCACCATGTTCGTAGGCATTCGATACCTTGCGGCGAAAGGGAGCATACTGCGAATGATCCGTGCCGTTGAACACGCTATGCGGATTGGCCTGCTGCGGTTCGTGGCGTAAGACGATTACCGCCTTGCCCTCGACATCGACGCCTGCGTAGTCGTCGTAACCCTCTTGCTTGGCCGTGATCCCGTAACCGGCAAACACGAGCGGCAAGTCGAACTTGCCGGCGCCGCCAATGGCCAAGGGGTTGAACCCCTCGCCAATCTTGAGCTCGATGGATTGCGGTGCGGCGCCGCTGCCCGAGGGCTCGACGAAGGCCAGCGAATTGGGCTCGCCCAGGTTGGAACCGGTGACCATCGTGAACTTTTGAAACGGGCCGCCGTCGAATAGCTCGGTCTTCAGTCCGATCTCGCGAAACCGTTGAGCGATGTAATCAGCGGCCAGATCGAGCCCCTTGGTCCCGATACCACGCCCCTCCAACTCGTCGCTGGCCAGGTACCTGACGGTCTCGGCCAGTCGCGCTTCGATCGCGCTCGCGTCTTCAGCCTGTGCGCTGGGCGTGCATTCCGCGACAACCAACACCGCGGCAACCAACAACAGTCCGCTAAAACATCGGCGACTCCGCGGGCGCAGAGACCGAACCAGGGCATCGTACTTCATAGGACAACATATCCCGAATTGGTATGCGGATGGCGGAAGGGCGTGCGCCGCACGCTTTGGCGCAATTCTCGCCGGAGGGCTTTCCGAACAAAGTGATTTTTGACCCCCACGGGCAAACCGTCAAGCGCGCCGGGCAAGGGCCGTGCCACTTACGCCGGTTCTACGTGCTGGAACAGCGGGCCAACCCCGATTACCGCCGTCCGGCCGCCAACGGCGAAGCCAAACTCTATCATTGCGCGGCCGGGAACCCTAAAATCAAGGGTGATTTTGCGTCCTCACCGGTCTTTCCCGTCAATTCGTTTGCTGGAGTCGGTTCGTGCCCTCGCTCTACGTCATGAAGGGTCAGGATCAGGATCAAAAGACGCTCTACGACGTCGACGAGGGAACCGTCGGTATCGGGCGCGACGCGGCCAACCAGATCCGACTGCACGACACCGAGGTCTCCCGCCGCCACGCGGAGCTCCGCTACGACGGGAGCAGTTGCATGATCGTCGACCTCGGCAGCTCGAACGGCACCTATGTCAACGGTCACAAGGTCGACAAACAACATCAACTCTCCAATGGCGACCGGCTGCAACTCGGCGGCACGGTCATGCTCTACACCGATCCGGCCGAGAAACTGCCCGAGGACATCTCGGACAAGGTCGACATCGTGCCGCGGGGGCTGCTTCCCGATAGCTCACGAATCGTTCGTTCGATGAGCCAGCAAGAAGGCAGCCACTTGCTGAACCTCGATTTCGAAGGCGCCAACAGCCCCTGGCTTGCGCGTGCCCGCAGCAATTTACAAATCATGTACCGCACGGCGCTTGCCGTCAGCCACACGCTCGACATCGACCAACTGCTGAACCGCATCATGCAGTTGATCTTCGAGTGGGTCGAAGCCGACCGCGGCTGCATCATGCTCCTGGACGAAGGCTCGAAGCAGCTCGTCCCCAAGGCCCGCCGCAATCGGCAGGGCGGCGAATCGCCCGAACGCCTGACGATCAGCAAAACGATCCTCGACTACGTCATGCAGCACAACGAGGGCGTACTCACCAGCGACGCCAAGGAAGACGAACGCTGGGACCATGCCGCCAGCATCGTGCAGATGGGCATTCGCGAGGCGATCTGCGTGCCGATGCAAGGCCGCTACGACGTCGTCGGCGTGATCTACATCGATACGTCCATCACCCCGCAGCGCATCATCCAGCAAAAGGGCCACCAGAACAAATTCACCGAAGACCACCTCAAGCTCATGATCGCGATCGCGCATCAAGCCGCGCTCGCGGTCGAAGACACCCGGCACTACGGCGCCATGATGCAGGCCGAACGCCTGGCCGCCGTCGGCCAAACGATCGCCATGCTCTCGCATCACATCAAGAACATCCTCCAGGGAATTCGCGGCGGCAGCTACGTCGTCAAAACCGGCCTCGAACGGCACGACGAAGCCACGATCCGCAAGGGCTGGACGATGGTCGACCGGAATCTCAACAAGATCTCCGCAATGGTGCTCGACATGCTCACCTTCAGCAAAGAGCGCGAGCCGGAACCGCTGCCGTGCGACATTAACCAGGTCGTGGGCGAGATCGTCGAGCTCACCCAGGCCAAGGCGGCCGAGCAAAACGTGACCGTCGTCTGGCAACCCGGCGAGGACATTCCCACCGTGGCGTTCGATCCCGAGGGCATCCATCGCGCCGTGCTCAACATCGCTTCAAACGCCGTCGACGCCTGCGACGGACGCGACGCGGCCCAGGTGACCATCGCTACCCGATTTCTCCCGAACGAAGCCCTGCTGCAAATCACGATCGACGACAACGGCGTCGGCATTCCCCCCGAAGATTTGGAGCGAATCTTCACCATCTTCGTCTCGGGCAAGGGGAGCAAAGGCACCGGCCTGGGACTTCCCGTGAGCCGCAAGATCCTCCAAGAGCACGGCGGCAACATTCGCGTCGAGAGCACCGTCGGCAGCGGCAGCCGCTTCACGCTCGAATTGCCCGCGGTTAGCGGCGGAACGATCTGCGAATCTTCACCGATCGCGGCCAAAACCGGCCAGATGGCCCGGCCATAGCCTCGTTGGCCGGCCGATATCCCACCCGTGGCAACCGGTATCTCACCCCCGATAGCCTGCCGCGCGCCCGACAAACGGGTTGTCACGCTTCTCATGCCCGATGGTCGTCGCCGGTCCGTGACCGGGCAGCACGATCGTATCGTCCTCGAGCGTGAAAAGTTTTTTCCAGATACCATCCGCAAGCTGCTCGAAGCTGCCGTCCGGAAAATCCGTGCGGCCAATGCTGCCAGCAAACAACACGTCACCACCGAACACCAGGCTCGGCTCGGTCCCTTTCACGATGAAGACGACGTGTCCACTCGAGTGCCCCGGAATTTCTCGCACCGCTAGCTGGAAGCCGGCAGCATCGTAGATGTCGCCTTCTGCGACCAGCACGTCGGCCGGCGGACTGAAAAGCTGGGCGCCAAACGCCGCCGAAAGATTCAACGCCGCATCGATAAGCTTCGCCGAGTCTTCCTTGCTTATCACGATCGGACACTCGGGATACTTCTCCTTGAGCGCCCCGTTGCCCGCGATGTGATCGCTGTGACCGTGCGTGATCAACAGCGCCGCGGGCGTCAATGATTCTTGTGCTAGCAGCTCTAAGATCTTGTCGGGTTCGAGCCCTGGATCCACGACGAGACAATCGTTCCGGCCAGGCAGCGCGGCAACGAAGGTATTCTCTTCGAACGGAGCCGAAACGATCGACCACAGGCGAATATCACGAACGTTCATAGAAATCGACCTTTCCCCGGCGGCGTGCGATGGTGTAAAAGCAGGTAAGCCTTGCGTTCCCCGTATCGGCCCCAAGCTTTGCCGCAAGTTAGGTAAACCGGGCCGGTCGCACGAAGCAAAGTAATATACGGCCGAGAGCCTGGGCGATAAACCACCCAGGGCACCTTTCGGCTGCTTGTGCATGCAAAACCAGCGGAGCTGGCTAGCACCATGTCGTGCTTTTCTTGCACAAGCGCGGGAGAACAATTGCTGCTGTACACGCATAGAGCCCAGTCGATGCCCGTTGCTCGCTCTATGTCGAGACGGTTCAGCAAATCTGTGAGGAGGATTTTGATGACCCACGCAAAATGGCTTCTTGGATTGGCGGTCTCAGGCGGCACGTTGGCGTTGGCCACGAGCCTTCTGGCGCAAGCGCCTGACAACGGACAGCCCGGACGCGAGCAATTGCCCCGGCCCGTCTATCGCGTCGGGCAACTACCGGATAACCAACCACGCGTGGCAGCCAATACCAATCTGCCGGCCGATACGCCGCCCGCTCAGCAGCCCGCACCACAGCCACTGGGCGCCGCCAACCCCAACGAACACCCGCTCGAACCGGCGTTGCGAATGGCGTACGGCGCCATCGAAAACATCAACACCAACATCAAAGACTATTCGGCGGTGATGGTAAAACGCGAACGCGTGAACGGCAAACTCAACGACCAGGAGTTCATGTTCATCAAGATTCGCCACCAGCCGTTTAGCGTCTATATGTACTTCCTGGGCCCCGAAAAACTTCGAGGACAAGAAGCCCTGTACGTCGATGGCCAGAACAACGGCAACTTGCTCGGCCACGGCGTCGGCATCCGAAAAATCGCCGGCACCGTGCCGCTGCAACCGACCGGCGCCCTGGCGATGGCCGGTCAGCGATACCCCATTACCGAGATCGGCTTCTTGAACCTGACCAAGCGGCTCATCGAAGTGGCCGAACAGGACAAGCAGTACGGCGAGTGCGAGGTAAAGTTCTACAAGGGCGCCAAAATCAATGGCCGCTCCGCCACCTGCATCCAGGTCGAGCATCCGATTCCACGCAAGAATTTTCGCTTCAACAAGGCCCTGGTGTTCGTCGACGACGAACTCAACATTCCGGTTCGCTACGAAGCCTATGAGTGGCCAGCACAGCCGGGCGGCCAACCCCAGTTGATCGAGGAATACACCTACACGGATATCAAGCTGAACAACGGCTTCACCGATGCCGACTTCAGCGAGCAAAATCCGAACTACAACTTCCGCTAGCGCAAACCCCACAAGCTCGACGGCTCGTCGAGCAACGTCAACAAATAGGGCCGCTGTCGCGACGTGCGTGACGGCGGCCCTATTTGTGTTTTCGCATCAGGCCTTTGCAGTCGCACTGCGACGGATACTCCTCCTCCCGGCCTCTGGCCCCACGCATTCCCGTGGGATCTACCGGCCCGGTGAGTATTTCGGCGATGCTCGAGGGAGCATCCATCCGATTCCGTCGGGGGACACGCCACACCGCCAATCGCGCCAGCGGTCTGGCGCAAACAAGGAAGCGAGCGATCCCATAACGACTGCGCCCGAAAATCAAGGGGTGATGCAGCCCCCTGAACTCGCTCGATTAGTACCGCAGCAAATCCGCAGGACGCGTGGCCGCCTCGGTCTCGCGAGCCGGCATCAACAGCTCCATGCCCGGACGCAAATAATCGAAATCCTCGCCCAAGGCCTCGCGATTCAGCTCATAGATCTCGGCCCACCGGGTTGCCTTGCCGAGCTCATACCGAGCGATCGTGAAGAGTGTGTCTCCATCGTTGACGATATACACGTCACGTCCGCTGCGCGGCTGGCCGGCGCGAGCGCCGGTCGCCCCGGCTTGCACGACCGCGCTCTTGCGCGGACGCGGACAAAGACTCGGAAAGTCTCGCTGCAGCTCCTCGGCCGGCGGCACTGAAATCTGACTCCCCACGGTCAGCTTGTCCGATTGCGGCAGCACCGCGCGGTTATGGGCAGCAAGCGCCTTGAAGTACCCACCCGTGCCGTAGACGGCCTCGGAGACCGACCACAATGAATCTCCAGGTTGCACGGTGTACATCCCATTCTCGATCGGCAGCGGTTCCGCCGTATCGGCGCCCGAAGCCAGCGGCGCTGCCGCCGGCGCGCTGCCACGCCACGCGTCCTCCACGGGAGCTTGCCCCGGAGCTGCGATGTCCGCTTGGTCCCGCGCCGCGTTAAAACGCCCGAACCGAGCGCCCGACGGACCAGGCTCGTCGTCAGAGGCGGGATCATGCGGCGTCCGGTCAAATGCCGCCCGTGGGTTGGCCACGGGGGCCTCGGCTTCAAACGCCTCCGCTTCCGGTTGAGCGTACGGCGTTGGCTCGTCCCAAGCAGGCTCGACATCTACGGCAGTCTCGCCACGCGCGGCCGGTGCTCTCGACGCCGCATTCGCCGCACGACCAAATGGATCGCGCATCGCCGGATCTCCAGCAAACGGCTCCGGGGCTTCGATCGGCGCATCCAAGTCCTGCGACACCGCGGCGTCCAAAGACTCCTCCGCCGACTCGGGGGCCTCCATTGCGTACGGATCGGCCGACGCTTGCGAATCGTACGATGGCACTGTCATCAGCGAATCGTTTACTGGCGCGTCGGCATCCACCTGCTCGCTGGCATCGTCGACCGGCAATTCAGCGCTCGCCCGCCGCAACGGGTTTTCCTTACCCGAGGCGCCATTCGCCTGCGCGACACGGTTCGGCTCGAACGCAGTCTCGCGCTGAAACGGGCTCCGCCCGAGCGGCACGGCCTGCTCCGGCTCGTCCCCACTCGCGGCATATGGATCGACCGCCTCACCGGCGCCCACTTCGACGGTCTTCGCCGGCTCGCTCGTCGAGGGCGTATCCCAGAGCTTGGAGCCCGTGATGCGCGATTCCGCAGAGGCGACCTCCAGGTCCGCATGTGCGGGCACCGGAACGACGGCCGAGTGGTCCCCCAGCCCCCGCGACGGCAGGTCGTGGCTGGCTTGTAAATGCCGAAACAGCAGCACGCCAAACACGGTCATCAGCACGCCGATCACCGCCAGGCCGATCTTGGTTTCCTTTCCCATCGCTTGAGCCTCCTGCTTATGGCGCCGCGCGGAAGTAAATGTCGCCGCGGCAAATATCGGTTGTCCGTTACGCGGCTCGCGCCGCAATGCGTAGCTTCGCGCTCCGCGCCCTAGGGTTTCTTTCGATCTCGGCTTCGCCCGGTAGCCGAGGCTTTCGGGTAATTACCTCGTACCGCGGATCGTCGCGAAACGCATTTTTGACGAGCCGGTCCTCCAGCGAATGAAAACTGATGATCGCCAAACGCCCACCCGGCTTCAGATAGTTTGGAAAATCGGCCAATGCCCGTTCGAGCGAACCAAGTTCGTCGTTCACGGCAATCCGCAGAGCCTGAAAGGTCCGCGTTGCCGGATCGATCCGCCGCGAATCGGACGTGCGAGGCATCACCCGGCGCACGATTTCCGCCAGGTCGCGGGCCAGCCGAATCGGTCGCTCCGTGCGCCGCTCGACGATCGCCCGAGCGATCCGCCGGCTATGCCGTTCCTCGCCGTACTGATAGATCACGTTCGCAAGTTGCGTGGCGTCCAACCGCGCGATCAACCGCCAGGCAGGCTCGCCGCTCTCGACATCGAACCGCAAGTCGAGTTCGCCCTCGGCGTCAAAGCTGAATCCCCGCTGCTGGTCGGCCAATTGATCGCTAGAGAGCCCCAGATCGAGCACGATTCCATCAACGGTCGCAATCTTCAGCTCCGCGAGCACATCACCCAACTCGGCATAGTTCGCCGTCGCGACTTTGATGGGCCGCCCCGCCAGGTTTCGTTCCGCGGCTTCGATAGCCCGCAGATCGCGATCGAGCGAGATCACCTGTCCACGGGGACCGACGCGCTCGGCCAAGGCCCGGGTGTGACCACCGGCGCCCAACGTTCCGTCGACGATCGTTTGCCCAGGTTGAGGATCCAGCGCAGCGACGATTTCGTCGAGCATCACGGAAACATGAATCGGAGCCGCTGCATGCATGCCGCTAACTGCTTCGCCAAAAAGAAGGGCCGTCGCCATGCGAGGCTGTATACAGGAATTGGCGAATCCAGCATAGAACAAAGCCCCGCGCCCGGTCACATCCATGCGGCCGGGATTGTGGGGCTTGCGGGACGCGGCCTCTAGCACCGCGTTCCGCTGACGGTCGCAAATCCCGAACGCGATCCATGCGTCGGGCCTGCCGTGCCCTGAAAGGTTGGTCGGTGGCCTTAGACCGACCTTTCGGCTCGAGCAAGTCAATTGCGGTCGCCGGACGGACAAACCTGCCTATAGCTCCTGGACTTGAGCCGCTCCGTCCATCCCTCGGCCCGGCTCAAGCGATTTCTGTTTCTTGCTAACTGGCCGGCCGCTCAAACGCGGCTTCGGCAATGCGGTCGTATTCGTTTTGACGCTGAGCCACGTAAACGTCCCAGCGAGCTCGATCCCAAAGCTCCAAGTGGTCAAGCACCCCCACCAACACCGCCTCCTTACCCAAACCAGCCAAGGACGCCAACTCGGGCGGAATACGCACTCGCCCCTGACTGTCCAGCTCGACGGCCTGCGCCCGCGAATAAAACAAGCGGCTAAAGGCTCGCACATCCTGGGCGTTTGGAGAGGCCTGCATTAAACGGCGAGCCTGCTCGGCCAGCGTGTCCTCCGTGTACAGAGCCAATGAACCGTCGGTGCCCGGCGTGACATATAGCACTCCCTTCGCCAGGTCCCCCAGGGCTTCTCTAAGGGGCTTGGGAATCGCTACGCGAAGCTTCTCGTCGACCGCCCGACTAAACGTTCCGGTCAACAACATGCTTCACCACAAATCCCCATTCATCACCAACGAGACCCAAAGATATCCAGATCTGGCCATGCGTCAAGCGGGCTTTTTTCCACAAGCCGATCGGCACGCACCCGTCGAGTCAGAAAGCGTTACACAGCCCCAAGCTGCGACGAGCGCAAGAGCTCAAAGTTCTCTCGATCGCGAGGTCCGCTCGCATCTTCACCGGGCTATGCGATGGCACAAAATAGTGGCGACGCAAGATGCCATGTTGCGATCCATGCGAGCCGGGCTGCGCACGGGGCAATTTTGATGAAAAGCCGCTTGGTCAGGAGAGCAACTCGCAATAGAGCCGCTCGTAGGCGGCAACGGTGGCTGCGGGCGTAAAGACGGCTTGGGCTCGTTCTTGGTTCAACAGGCCCAGCCGGTTCCGCAATTCGTCGTCGCGCAACAATTTTAGAATCTGCGCGCCGAATTTCTCCGGCGCATGCCTTGGCGATACCTGCTCCGCGTCGTTCGGAGCGAGCAATTCACGAACCCCCTCGACGTCGGTCCCGATCACCGCGCGTCCCGCGGCCATCGCTTCGAGCACGACGTTGGGCATTCCCTCCCAGCGCGACGGAAGCGCCACGAGATCGCAAGCAGCGAAAATCTCCGGGACATCCCGGCGAAAACCAAGAAAATGAACCCGCGTGAGCCCCAGCCGCCGGGCTTGTCGTTGCAATGCGCCTCGCTGGGGGCCATCGCCGATCAAGAGCAAGTGACTGCTGGGCGTCTGAGCTTCGACACCGCGCATCACCTCCAACAGCCAATCGACGCCCTTTTGTCGCTCCAGACGTCCCACACAAGCGATAAGCTTCGCATTCTCTCCCACGCCCAACTCATGACGAGAGATCGGCGTTGCCCGAGCGTATTTCTCGACATCGATCGCATTGGGAATCACCAGCAGTTTCTCCGCCGGCAACCGGCCTTCATGTCGCGAGAACTCGCGCACGCCGCCGCTGACGCAGACGTGCCGATCCACATGGCGGTCGGCCCAGCGGGCGAGCCACAGATGCCACCGCGAGTACCGTTCGGCCACGCGAATTCCAGTGGCCACGCGCGGGGTTCCGGCCCGGCGAGCCGCCCAAGCACCGAGTACGTTGGCATGAAACAGAAATGTTTGCACCAGCGCGGGCGCATCCCGCCGCATCTGTTCGACGAGTCGCCGCGCCACGCGAGGCAGGTCTCGCGGCCCCTCGGCGTCGAAGCAAAATACTGCGATACCGGACGCCTCGAGCCGATCGGCCAGCGAGATGGGATTGCTCGCCGGACGCCGGCCGAGACAATACACCACAGGCTCGAACCGCGTGCGGTCCAAACGCGTCACGAGCTCGACCAACGCCCGTTCGGCTCCGCCGGGCTCGAGCTCGGTTATGCAAAACGCCACCCGCGCACGCGAGCTTGCCGAATCAGTCCGGGTCGAGCTTTTCGCCATGCGAGAATTGCGTCGCCAAAGAACGGTCTGTAAAGAGTAACGCTCCGAACTAACAAGTTTAGCACCCAATACGCGAGACATTCAGTCCGCGCCACCCCTTGTCCGCTCAAATCTCCGATTACGATTACGAATTGCCGAAACACCTGATCGCGCAACACCCGCTCCAGCGCCGCACCGACGCGCGCCTGCTGGTTGTCGATCGCGCGGCGACCACCTTGACGCATCACCACGTGCGCGATTTGCCGAACCTGCTGCGGCAAGGCGATGCCCTGGTGATCAACGACACGCGCGTGATCCCGGCGCGACTGGTCGGTTTCCGGGTGGCGACCGGTGGGCGTTGGGAGGGCTTGTTCCTGTCAGCGGACGAGAGCGGCAATTGGCGCGTGCTCGGAAAAACTCGCGGCAAGGTTCAACCCGGCGAAGCGATCGCCCTGACGAACCCCCGGTTACAAGAAGTGTTTCGTCTGCGGCTCGTGCTGAAAGAGCCCGATGGCGCTTGGATCGCGCGTCCCGAGGCCATCGGACAACCGTTCGAACTACTGGACCAGGTCGGACGCGTGCCATTGCCGCCGTACATTCGCGATGGAGAGATGACCGATACCGACCGCGAGCGTTACCAAACGGTGTTTGGCGAAAGGCCAGGCGCGGTGGCGGCGCCCACGGCGGGCTTGCACTTCACGCCGGAACTCCTGCAGCGGCTGGAATCGAACGGCATTCAGCCGGTGCGCATCACGCTGCACGTCGGCCAGGACACGTTTCGTCCGGTGACCAGCCCCACGCTCGACGGCCATGAAATGCACAGCGAATGGTGCGAGCTCACGGCCGGCGCCGTGGAACGATTGCGTGCCGCGCGCGCCGCGGGCGGACGCGTCGTGGCTGTCGGCACGACCAGCATGCGGACCCTGGAGTCTGCCGCCCTGGACGGCGGGCTCCGGCCATTCGTCGGGCCGACGAAGCTCTTCATTCGTCCGCCGTACACGTTTCGCGCAGCCGATGCGCTGCTTACGAACTTCCATCTTCCACGTACCACGTTACTCGTTTTGGTCCGCACCTTCGGCGGCGACGAACTCATCCGCCACGCCTACGAAGAAGCCATCCGCGAAGAGTACCGCTTCTATAGTTACGGCGACGCGATGTTGATCCTGTAGGTGGGTGTTCGCCTTCCTTCGGTTTGGTAAAATCGCTGGCCTGCCACCCTCCGCCGTTCTCATACTTCAAAACAAAGGATGCTCGCCGTGTCACAAGTCCAAACCGAGTGCGTGCTGGTTGTGCCGACCGGGCTCTTTCATAAGTTGGGACACTTTCAAGGCTTTTCTCGCGACGTTGAAAAGTACCTCGGCGAGTTGCTCGATCCGGCCCACACCAGCTATCGGCCGCGCAGCGAGATGGAAGAAGACGCGAGCTTCAAGCAGCTCATCCCATACGTGATTTTCCGCCATACCGACGCCGCGGGACGCGTATACATCTTCCAATACACACGCGGCAAAGGGCAGGGCGAGGGACGGCTCCACAGCAAACGCAGCATCGGCATCGGCGGGCACATTTCGTCGGATGACTCGACGTCGAACGCCACGGGCCATGCCTCGGCGGCTTACCAGGAAGGAATGCGCCGCGAGCTGGAGGAAGAAGTCGCGATCGACACCAAGTACACCCAGGCCTGTGTCGGCCTGATCAACGACGACGAAACCGAAGTCGGCCGCGTGCATTTGGGCGTGGTGCATATTTTCGACGTCGCGACGCCCAACGTACGTCCTCGCGAAGCGGATATCTGCGAGGCTGGCTTTCAGCCGCTAGACGAGATTCTGGCGGACACCAGTCGCTTTGAAACCTGGTCGTCGATCTGCCTCGCGGCGCTTTTTGGCTAATTCCCAATCGGTCGGGCCGCACGCAACGCGCTCGTCCGCGACAACGTCAGACGCGGAGCAACCTTGCCCAGGTCACTGAAGCGCTTTGATCACAATGCCGGTCAAGAGCGCGCCGGCCGCCAAAAGCAGTGGAGCAACCACCGCCACCAGCACGGGCAAGCTCACGGTGGGCTCATCCTCGGAAATGAAACTCGAGGCGCGTGTAAAATCTGGCATCGTTTCTTGCGCGGCCGAGGCCACCGGGTCTGTCCGCTGCGAAACCTGGCTGGGACTTTCGTCCTGCCCGACCTGTAATTCATCAAACAAGCCCGGCGCGGTGTCCGACAGCGAAGGCGATACGTTGCCGGCGGGCTTGCTGGGCATCGTAATGTCGTACTTCACCGACTCGCAGGCCCAGGGAGCAAGCCGCCGCACGACTTCATCGCACGAACGCAGCCGTTTCGCAGGATCCTTCTCCATCATCGCCGCGATAGCGTCGACGAACGGGTCGGTCAGTTCCAGGTTGAACCGCCGAGGATTGAGCGGAATGTCTTCGCAGTGGCGTTTCGCCTTGTCACGATGCGTGCCGCCGGGAAAGGGCACTTTGCCCGTCACCGCGTAGTACAGCGTGCAACCAAGCGAATAGATATCGCTGGCCGCCGAAATATTCTTGGGCGACGTGATGTGCTCGGGAGACAAATAGTCGGCCGTGCCCACGATCCGACCCGCGCGCGGATCATCAGGATCTTCAATACCGAGATAGGCCGCGAGCCCCAGATCCGAGACCTTGGTTAAACCCTCGGGAGTAACGAGCAAATTGCCCGGTTTGACGTCGCGGTGCACCATCCCGCGCGCGTGAGCGTGGCCCAACCCGCAAGCGGCTTGTGACACGATTGTCGCCGCGTCCTGCATCGTGAGCTTGCCGCGAGCGCGCACCAGCTTGCGCAGATCGGCGCCTGGCACATACTCGGTTACTAAAAAGTAAACATTGCCATCGTGCCCCGCATCAAACGCCCGCACCAGGTTCGGGTGATCGAGTTGCGCTTGCGCGCGAATCTCGCGCGTGAAGCTGGCCACGGCGTCGGGCGTCGAGCGGTGCCGCGGCAACACCTTTACGGCCACCACCCGGCCCATCAGACGATGCTCGGCCTTGAACACCTGGCCCATGCCGCCCTGGCCGATGGCGTCGATCACCAGGTACGGACCAAGATTGAACTTCGCGCGGCCCGCCTTGAGCTGCTCGGCCTGCCAGCGATTGATGCGCCCCAGCTCGACGAGCTTCGCCGCCAGCGCCGCATCATCCACCACGGTCCAAGTGCCGAGCGGCCCGGCGCCAGCGCGCGCCGCAGCTTCGGCCTCTAAGATCTGCTCGACGGTGAGCAAACCACTGGCCAACGCCGATCGACGAAAAACGGTAAGGGGTAGATGATCCACAGTTCTCGCGGCTAACCAAAGACGCCGCGCGCGATGAGTCAGGCGAAACGAAATTGCTGCCTACACAACCGTATCACGAATGTGATGACTCTTAGCTGTTCCCCTTGCTGGATCTTAGAATACGGCAATAACCGGCGAGTTGAACAGCCGCCAAGCACCTGGAATTCGCATATGCGCAAGCCTAATGCACTATGCAAAATCCGTCTCGGCGATCCCGAATTTGTACCAGGCGACTGGCAGCGGCGCCACGAGTTCCAAGCTCTCGTGGCGCACCGGGTGCTCCAACGTCAGCCGCCAAGCATGCAGCCCCAAGCCGCCATTCCAGGGCCGGGCCTCGGCATACTTGGATTCCCCCCATAAGGGAAATCCGCGCGTGGCAAGCTGGAGCCGAATTTGATGCTTTCGGCCAGTTAGCAGCTCGACTTGTAGCAGGCTTCCACCCGAAAGCGACCGCAAAGTGCGGTATCGCAACCGGGCTTCTTTGGCGTCGGACACTTCGGCCCGCGCGACAACCATACGTTGTTGCCGCTCGTCCTTGACAACCCAATCGACCAACTCCGCTTCGGCGGGTTCGACCTTGCCGCTGGCGATCGCCAGGTAGGTCTTCTCTACCGCCCGCGTCCGAAACTGCTCGGTCAATCGAGCGGCGGCTTTCGACGTGCGTGCCAGCAATACCACGCCCGAGGTTCCCGTATCCAACCGGCTGACCACGCCGATGTAAACATTGCCGGGCTTACGATACCGGCGTTTGATATACTGCTTGGCCAGAGTTACCAGACTCACTTCTCCGGCCGCGACGCCCATCGTGGGCAATCCTGCCGGTTTGTTCACAGCCAACAAGTGGTTGTCCTCGTAGAGGACGTGAAACTTGATTTGGGCCATCTGAATCGAACCGGCCGAGGAAAGACAGCGGTAACGGAAAGCGGATCACGTCGGGGCATCGTAGCAGAAAAATGCCTGAGCGGAATTTGCAATTGATCCTGGCCAGCAGTTCTCCGCAGCGTCGCGCCCTGCTGCAAGAGGCCGGCTACCAGTTTCGCATCGTCGAACCGCATCCCGGCGCCGAATGCGGCGTATGCAGCCGCGAATCGCCTGGCGAAATGGTTGCCCGACTCGCCCGGCAAAAGGCGGCCAACGTCGCCCAGCAGCTTGAATGGCAGCCGGAACGCCAGGACTTCCCGAAAAATCAAACGATCATCGTGGCCTGCGATACCGTGGCCGAATGCGCAGGCTCGATCCTCGGCAAACCGTCCGACCGCGAACATGCCCGGAAAATGCTTCGACTGCTGAGCGGCCGGGAACATCGCGTCTACAGCGGATTGTGCCTCTGGCCGCTCGCTGGAGGAGAACCTCGAACCCGCGTTGCCCGCACCACGCTCCGTATGGAGGACCTCTCGGAGAGCCCGTTGGAAGAATATCTCGACTCGGGACTGTGGGAGGGGAAGGCCGGAGCCTTTGGCTACCAGGACCGCGTGGGCTGGCTCCAAATCGTCGCAGGCAGCGAATCGAACGTCATCGGCCTTCCGCTCGAGCTTCTGGCGCAAATGCTGGCTGGCGTGTGAAGCGCCTCGGGGGCAAACGGATCTCGCCCCCCCTCCGGCGAGCGGTTTCTTTTGGGTAAGATCGTACGGATAGTTACGAGTGTGCGGTTAAGGCACATCACGAAACCCGGTGCCGGCCGCCTCGCGCCTTGCCGCCCGCCGGGTCGGGACGATAAGGTGGAGTTTGGCGGTACCAGCGTCACATCTCGCCGCCGAAAAACGTATCTCCAGGAATCTCCAACCGGGCCGCGATCACGCGCGCTTCCGGAAGTTGACATTCGGCGCACTGCCTATGCTCGCATACCTGGTCATTCGCGAAGGCTCCAAGTGGGCCGACGTGTTTCGACTTGTCCCCGGACAAGCGGTGACGATCGGCCGCGCGCCGACGAATCAGGTCATCATCAAGGACGAACGTTGCAGCCGTTGCCATGCGGAAATTTTCTTCACGGACAACCAGTGGATTCTCCGCGATCTCGACAGCCGCAATGGCACCGCGGTCGGAAACGACCGAGTTCGTGGCGACTATCCACTTCAACCGGGCGACATCGTGCGCATCGGCCATTCGCAACTGCGCTTCGTGAACGACCTTTCCAAGGCGTTTGCCGAAAGTAGCCTGATGCCGCCGGACGATTTCGCCACCGACGACTCCCCGGACATCAGGGCCGCGGGCGTCACGCCCCCCCCAGACGATTCGAGCGTGCTCTCGCTTCACGAACCCTCGACGATCACGCATCGCCGCTTGCAAACGTGGTACCTGCAACCCAGCCAGCCCGACGACCAGAACCTTCCCAAGATTGGCCGGGCCGCGGCGAGCCTCTGCCGCTTGGCGTTCGAATTGGCCCAAGCTCCTGACGTGACGACGATCGCCGACATCGCGCTGACGGGGGTGTTCAACGCCACGCAGGTCGACGCCGGCGCGGTGTTTGTCCTCCCGCGGCAACATCAGGGCGATCCGCACGAAAGCGACCTGGAGATGGTCTCCGCCCGCACCGATTCGGCCGTGCCTTATCATCGCGTCTCGAACATCCTGGCGTCGACCGTGCTTCGCGAAGGCGAGGCCGTGCTCGCTCGCAACGTCATGGGAGACAGCACGCTCGGAAGCCGCGACAGTCGCGGCGTGGTCGACGCTACGAGCGTCATCTGCGCGCCGATCCGGCGGGGCGAAGCCGTGCTGGGGCTGATTCACTTATACTCGACCACCTCCGACCGTGTGCCCGATCCCGACGACCTGGAGTTTACGCTCGCCGTGGCCAATACCGTGGCCGTGGCGATCGACAATCTTAGCCGCCGTCAGGAACTGGCCGAGGATCTGAGTCAGATTCGCAACGAAAACCTCCAATTGCGCGAGCGGCTCGGCGTGCAAAGCGAGATCGTCGGTTCGAGCATCCCGATGGCCCGTGTCGCCCAAGAGATCGCCCGGGCGGCCCCCAGCCGGGCCACGGTATTGATTCGCGGCGAGAGCGGGGTCGGCAAGGAACTCGTCGCTCGGGCGGTTCATTTTTCGAGCCCCCGGCGCAAGGGCCCATTCGTGTGCGTCAACTGTGCGGCGCTGTCGCGCAGCCTCTTGGCCAGTGAGCTCTTCGGTCACGAAGAGGGCGCCTTCACCGGCGCCACCCAGCGCAAGATGGGCAAGTTCGAAGCATCGCACACCGGCACGCTCATGCTCGACGAAATCGGCGAGATGAGCCCCGCCACCCAGGCCAAATTCCTTCGCGTGCTCGAAGGGCATCCGTTCGAGCGTGTCGGCGGCACCGAGTCGATCAAGGTCGACGTCCGCGTCATCGCCGCCACCAACCGAGACCTGGAACGCGACGTGGCCGAGGGCCGCTTCCGACGCGATTTGTACTTCCGCCTCCGCGTGCTGGAGATCGTGGTCCCGCCGCTACGCAAACGGGCGGACGACATTCCCGAGCTTGCGCATCACTTTCTGCAAAAATTCAATACCGAAACCGGACGTAAGCTGCGCGGCTTTACGCCCGAGTCGATGGAGTTGATGCGCAGCTATCGTTGGCCCGGCAACGTCCGCGAATTGAAAAACGTCGTAGAACGGGCGGTCGTGCTCGCGCGCGGCGAGTTTATCGAACCCGACGACCTCACGCTCTCCAAACTCTCCACGGCGGGCGATACATCCCAAAGCTCCTCGCGCAACGAATTTCACCCCGCCTCACTGGCCGACGTCGAACGGCAGCATATCCTGGCGACGCTCACCGCCACCGGCTGGAACAAAAGCCAATCGGCGGCACTCCTGGGTATCGAACGCACGACGCTCGACCGTAAGATCCGCCGCTATGAACTCCTCGACGAACGGGTGAAACGCGGTTAAGCCCCCGGGCCGCGAGAAGTTAGACTTCGGCCGGCCAACTCCTTAAACTGCGATCGTCGTTGGCGTCCTCCCGTATTCGTCCCCTGCAGGTTCACAGCCCTCATGAAAACACTTCGCGCAGCAGTGATCGGCCGCACGGGCCATGGTGACTATGGACACGGCCTGGACCTGGTCTGGAACAACCTCCCAGGCGTCGAACTGGTCGCGGTGGCCGACGACAACAAGCAGGGGCTGGCCGCCAAGGCCAAGCAGCTCAAGCTCGACAAGGCCTATGTCGACTACCGGCAAATGCTCGACGATGCGAAGCCGGACCTGGTGAGCATCGGCTGCCGCTGGCTCGATCAGCATCGCGACATGGTCGTCGAAGCGGCCGACCGCGGCGTGCATATCTATCTGGAAAAGCCGCTCTGCCGCACCCTGGCCGAAGCCGACCAGATGGCCGACGCTCTCCACCGCACGCATACGAAGCTCGTCTGCGCCCACACGACGCGGCACAGCCCCAAGACCAAGGTCGTCCAACAGATGGTCGCCGATGGCAAGGTTGGTCGCATTCTCGAACTACGCGGCCGCGGCAAGGAGGACCAGCGCGGCGGCGGCGAGGATCTCTGGGTGCTCGGCTCGCACGTCATGGATCTGTTGCGAATCTTCGGCGGCGATCCCGCCTGGTGCTTCGCGCTGGTCCACGCCGGCGACAAGCCGGTCACCAAAGCGGACGTCATCGAGGGCAACGAAGGCATCGGCCCCCTGGCCGGTGATGCGATTGCCGCCATGTACGGCTTTCCGCGCAGTGTCACCGGCTATTTTGCGTCGCACCGACAAGGCGCCAAACGCACGCGGTTCGGCCTGTCCATCTACGGCACGGAGGGGGTAATCGAAATGACCACGGGCTATTTGCCCAGCGTGCGCTATCTGCCCGAGCCCAGTTGGTCGGCGGGCCAAACCGGCGCCAAGTGGCTCAACGTTTCGAGCGCCGGCCTGAACCAACCAGAACCTCTCGAACGCAACGACGATCCGAACGGCAATCGCCCGTGCATTCTGGAGCTCTTGGCTTCGATTCGCGAAAACCGCGAGCCGAGCGGCGGGATCGACGATGCCCGAGCGGCCATCGAAATGATCGTCGCCGTGTACGAGTCGCATCGGCTGGGGCGGCCGGCGGCGTTGCCGCTGGCCAATCGCGACAATCCGCTCGCCAAGCTCACCGAGTAGAAAAAGCCTCCGGCGATCACATTTCGGATCACCAAAGGCTTTTTGAATTTGAATCGATTCCCGGGCTACTGCCGCACGCTCGCGTTCGCGGCGGTCGATTCTTCGGCCGATCCTAGAAACTGCTCCACGGCGTTAGCGCTTTGGGCGCCCGTGAGCTGCTTCCGGCTCCAAGTACCGTCGGCCTTTTTCTGGAACATCACGAGTTGCGGAATCGAGCCCCCCTTCATCAATTTTCCGGCCAGGGCGCTGTTCTCGTCCGTGTTGACATAGGCGAGCTCAACCTTGTTCAAACCGCCGCGCCGTTCGAGAGTGGGCAGCGTGGAATACTTCATCGTGCGGCAACCTGGGCACCAGTCAGCGCCCAGCAGGACGACCAACGGACGCCCGGTTTGTTCGGTGTGCTTATAGGCCGTGGCATAGTCTTGGCTGCCCGCCGCAAGTGTCGCGGCCGTAAGCAGCAGGTTGCAGGTCAAGTGAATCACAGCAAAACGCTCCTTCGTGAAAAGAAAGAAATTACACCCAAAGCGAACCGTAGGGGCACGCTCCGAATAAACCACGGTAGGAATCAGGCTGGTTGGGCTGAGGGCGGCCGACGTGGCGGCGATGCGCTAGGCGAGGCAGGACAAAAACAATCGCAAGGTCTGTGCCGTGCTGCAAGTTGGCAGCGTGCGACCGGCTTCCTTTCCTGTCTCATGATGACAAAGCTGACGACGGACCGGACCATAAAAATCGAGTTTTCAGTCTAGCCAGGAGAAATAGCCATGCAACCACAAAATAGGCAAATCTTAGGGATTCCATCAGTGGGGGGAGCAGGGCTTCTTATTCACACAGTTCGGACAACCCGCGGCGACTTCATGCGCAGTACGTAACCCCTTGGCAGACAAGATCCTGAATCCGTTAATTCGCAATCGCGTATGATTGTGAATCGGGCCGCGACCGATATAATCACGTGGCGCCGCAACCGCTAGCATCCTTTGTTTATTCCGATGTTTATTCCGAGCGCGGCTCCCTCCATCCGACTTCCCGTCGATCGCGAGCAGCGAACCAACGTTTCGCGTTTTAACCATGAAGCTACGTCTCGGCCTCGTCGGCGTAGGTAACGCCTGGGAGAACCGACATCGGCCCGCCCTGCGTGCCCTTAGCGATCGTTTTGAGATCCGCGCCATCTGCGAGCCGGTCGCTCGGCGTGCCGAGATTGCCGCGCGAGATTTCAACTGCGATACCGTCGATGGTTTTCGCGCCCTGGCGGCGCGCGAAGATGTCGACGCCGTGATCGTGCTCTCCGGCCAGTGGTTCGGAGCGTTGCCAATTCTGGCGGCTTGCGACGCCGGCAAAGCGGTGTATTGCGCCGCGGCCCTCGATTTCGACCCGGATCAGGCCCGTGAAATTCGCGATCGTATCGAGCGCTCGGGCGTGGCCTTCATGGCCGAATTTCCTCGCCGGCAGGCGCCGGCCACGCTACGGCTCAAGGAGCTCGTCGCAACGCGTCTCGGCGCGCCGCGCCTGATGTTCTGCCATCAGCGTGTTCCGGCCGAAGCCCGCAAGGGCCCCGCCGCGGGCGACGTGGTCTCGCGAACGCACGATCTGGTCGAGCTGGTCGACTGGTGCCGGTACGTCGCCGGGTGCGAGCCAACCTCGGTCCTGGGCCTCACGCACGTCAAGCAAGGCGAGCCCCAGGAGATCGACTACGAGATGATGAGCCTCGATTTTGCAGAAGGCACCCCCGGCACCAAGATCACGGCACAAATCAGCTCGGGCCGCTACATGCCGGCCTGCTGGCCCGAGGCCGTCTCGTTTCGTCCCCCGGCAGCGCTCCAAGTGGCTTGCGAAAATGGCATCGCTTTCGTCGATCTGCCCTCCACGCTCATTTGGTTCGATCACGCCGGGCGGCACATGGAATCGCTCGAAACCGAACGTCCGGTCGGCGAACAGATGCTCTCGCAGTTTCATCGTTGCGTGACCAGCCTCGTCCGCAGCACCAGTGGGCTGGAAGACGCATACCGCGCGATGCGGATCGTGCAGCAAGCACACCGCAGTCACGCCGAAGGAAGCCGCATCCAGCTCGACTTCCCATAACAGTCCGCTTGAAATATTCGACGGGCTGCGAGATCGCAAGGACGCGATCCCAAAACGACGGCACAGATCGTTATCTTACGAGCCGCGGGCGATAGCTCCGTGAGGCTCACATTACGCAACTAATGCCGGATCCCCAGCAGCAACACCAGCGCAATCACCACGCCAATGCCTGCCAGTGTCGCGGCCAGCAGCGTTACCAACGACACCGGCCCCGGCAAGGTGATGATCCCCACCCGCGAACGTTTGACCCACAAGAAGTGCCTGCACGCGGCCGCGGCGGTGATCACCACGCCGACAATCACTAGCGCCACGCCCACCCAGAGCGAATAATTTGTTTGCGAACTAGCTTTTTCCTGATGCAATTCGGCCAGTTCGAGCAGCGTCAACCCAAATCGGGCCACGATGAAGCCGAAGCCCATCAGCGCCAGCCCCGTGCGAATCCAAGCCAACAACGTCCGCTCGGCGGCGAAGTACAGGCGCGGGTCGCTGGCTTCCGCGATACGCTCGTCCGAGAGGGGCGTCTGCCTCATTCCAACTCTTCCAGCCACAGCCGGATCTCGTTCTCGTATTCGCTCGCCAGGTCGCCCTTGATCAGTTGCCGGTGAAACGCGGCGGCGCCCTCTTTGAGCAAGTCGGCCGCTTCGGCGTTCGGAAATCGCCGCATCGGGTCGGGCGCGATCAACGTCCGGCAAAAGTTCATGAGCAACTCGTTACACACCACCTCCTGCGGCAAAAGCTGCGGCAGCCGTTGCGGCAGCACGCGCTTCGCCTCGAGCAGCTCGCGCAACGTGTTCAAGCCGGCGAATGGCTGCTCGCCCGAGAGCATCTCGATCAGCACGTAGCCCAGGCTCGCCAGATCGCTGCGTGGCGAATACTCGAGCCCCTCGAGCACCTCGGGCGCGGCATACGTGGGCGTGCAGGTACGCTGCGCGGGCGCATCCGTCAGATCGAAAGCCGAACCGATGTCCACGATCTTTGCGTTGCCCGTGCGTTTGAGCATGATGTTCGAGGGCTTCACATCGCCGTGGACAATCTCCTCGCGATGTAACGCCGCCAAAGCCGCCAGACACTCGCGCACGATCGAAATCGCGATGCCCGGCTTGAGCCGGGGCTGCACCGAGCCGCGCGTCACGATGACGTTGTTCAAGTATTCCCAACGACGGTTGCTGACGTGATCGCGCGTGCGATCAAACACCTCGAACGTCAGCAGCCGGCTCAAGTCATAGCCGTCGATCCACTCCATCTCCATGATCCGGATACGATTTCGCTCCACGAAATTTTGCACATCCAGCAAGTTGTCCTGTTGGATCTGCGCCACGCGGGCGGCAATTCGGGCGATCCGCCCCATCGCCTCGTCGTAACCGCGCGCATCTTCGTAGCGGGCCGGCGAAAAAACCTTCACGGCCACGGGCAATGTGAAGTTGTCCGTGCCGCGCCGCTCGGAAAGATAAACGACCCCCTGGCCCCCAGCGCCCAGCCGGCGAGTCAGATGCAAGTGCTCGGTCCAGCTCATCCGCTGGTGGCCGATGACATTGTCGTAGCGGGCCAATAACTCGTCGGGACAGCGCGTCGCCGGCTGACCTTCGAAGTCGATGGTCGGCACGCCCAGGTGAAACGTGGTCGTCATGGCGCGAAGCCTTGGGTGACCGTGGAAGCATGAAGGATAATGGCTATGGCACCATCATAGGCGGTAAATAGAATTCTCGTCCAGATGACGAACCTTTATCGGTCCCGGCCTGCCTGCATGCGACGTCGATGTGACGACATTCGCCCACAACCGGCCGAGTTTACGAAGCCGCCCCCGGCGCGCGCACCGGAAATCCCCGTTTTTTATCCACCAGGTTCCGCAACGGAAGCCCCGTCTGATAACGCCGCAAATTATCGCAAAAGAAATCCGTCATCTGATCGATCCGCTGCTTGCTTTGCCCGCCCACGTGCGGCGTGATGATCACGTTCGGCAAATCCCACAGCGGGCTATCTGCGGACAACGGCTCGACTTCCGTCACATCCACGGCGGCGCCGGCCAGGTGTCCACTTTCGAGCGCCGTGATCAAATCGCGTTCGATCACCAACGGCCCCCGCGCAACGTTCACCAGCAACGCCCCCTTCTTCAACTGGGCCAACTCCGCTGCGCCGATCATGCCGCGTGTCGCCGGTGTCAACGGAGCACAGAGCACGAGGATCTCCGCCTCACGTACCAAATCGACTAATTTTTCCGCGGGCCAGAGGGCCTCGACGTAATCGGGCTTGTCGATCGGAAACACGTCCGTCGCCAGGATCCGCGTCTTGAACACGCTCAAGGCCTGCGCAAGCCTGCGGCCGACACCGCCGAACCCGACGATCCCCACGGTACTGTGGTGCAGATCGCGCGTCGGTCGGCGGATAAACTCATGGGCTTGCTGCGCGCGAAAGAAAACCGGAAAGCTCCGCGTCAGCGCGATGATCAACCCGGTCGCATGCTCGGTAACCTGATCGGCGAGTACGCCCGAGGCGCTCGTCACGGTGATGTCCGACTCGACGACGGCCGGCACGAGACAATGATCCATGCCCGCGGCGGACGATTGGATCCAACGCAGCCTGCCGCTCCGCACCACGGTCGGCCAGTCGATAGGCACCTTGGCATGTCCACAGTAGATGTCCGCCCGATGAATTTCCGTGGCGATGTGCTGCTGGCCGGCGTCGATCAGTTCGGCGTCTGGCGCCGCCGCGGCAATTTGATCGTAGTGTCTTCGTTCCACCGGGTAGCAAAGCACGATGCGCATGGGGGCCAGTTTTCCGATGTCTTCAGGGGGATGTAGGGCTGGGACCTGTCGCGGCCGTCCATCGTACCGCGCGAGCCGGGGCCCGGGAATTTCAACTACCAGCGCCGTGCGGGCGAGCCGGGGACAACCTTGTGGATATTGTGCCTGGGCGCGTTGTAAACGTCGGCCAATTTGGCGACTGGCGGAGACCGGGGGGCGGCAGTTAGAATACATGGAATGGCCTGATGCCGATTCGCCCCCCGCATGGCGATTCCTGCCCCGCGCAATCGCAACATTCGCGGCTGGCCGGCCACTTCGATTATTTCCGACTTGCCCGCCGCCAGGCAGGAGATTTCCTGATCGTGTCAAAACGATACGCCATTAGCACCGCAACCGTCGTCATACTGGTCGTGTTGCGATTGAACATCGGCTGGCACTTCTTCAACGAAGGAGTGAACCACTACACCGACCCGCATTGGACCAGCGAAGGCACCCTGCGCAATGCCACGGGGCCCCTGGCGCCATTCTACAAGTCGTACCTACCCGACTATCACGGCCTGGCCGAATGGCTGCACAGCGACCGGAGCGAAAAGCCCGCCGATGCGGCCAAAGGCTGGAGCGCGCGGATCGAAGCCGACCTGGAAGCCCGGCGTGAAGCTTTTGCCGCCCACTATGGCCTGGACGAAAAACAGCAAAAGCGATCGATCGAGGTCACCAAGGATTACCAGCAGCAGGTTCGCTCGTGGGCTGGCGCTCGGCGCGACGACCTGATCAACCACGTACACCAATGGCGCCGCCAGCACGCGCAGGGCAAGTCGCCCGAGGCGGCCGAGGTGCCGTTCCGCAAACAGCGTCTGGCCGCGGCCGAATCCGCCCTGGCCGCCGAGTCCGCCGGCTGGCGCGCGGAGCTTACGGCTCTGGAGCAGGATTTCGACGGAGCGCTAGGCGAACTTTTGACCGCCGAGCAGCGTAATCAAAGACCACTGCCAAAGGCGCCCACCTCGATCGACGGCGTCGATACCGTAATGACTTACGTGATCATGGCCGTGGGCGCTCTTTTGCTGGTGGGGCTGTTTACCCGAACGGCTTCGCTCGTCGGCGCGCTGTTCCTCGCGTCGGTGGTTTCCATGCAGCCGTTCTGGGTTTCCGAAGCGTTACCAACCTACAACCAATTAGTCGAGATGTTCGCGCTGTTGGTGCTGGCAACCACGCACACGGGGCGTTGGGCCGGGCTGGATTTCTTTGTCCATCATTTGATCACGGGGCGCCCAAGCGCCACGAAAGGCATGAGCGATGCATCTGAGTCCTGAAGAAAAAGCCGTCGGCAAGGAAAACTTCTACAACGTCCTCGGGGTGACGCGCCGCGACTTCCTCAAGGCCGGAATCGCCGCCGGCGCCGTCTCGGGCGCGGGCCTGGGCGCCATGTATTTCGGCTACGGATCGTCGATCTCGGATCCCCTCCGCGTCGGCGTCATCGGCACGGGCGACGAGGGGAACGTCCTGATGGGGGCGATCACGCCCAGCTACATCCAGGTCGTCGCCATCTCGGACATTCGCCCCTACAACGTCCACCGCGCGTTTCATGGCGACCACTCCAGCGAAAACGCCCTCAAGGTACGCTGCGGCCTGATGACCAAGTATGGCTGGAGCACCGAGGACGAAGCGCGACGCCACGTAAAGGTCTACGACAAGGACTATCACGACCTGCTCGCCGACAAGGATATCGAGGCCGTCATCATCGCCTTGCCCCTGCACCTGCATGCTCCCGTGGCCATCGAGGCCATGAAAGCAGGCAAGCACGTGCTTACCGAGAAGCTCATGGGGCACAGCGTCCACGAGTGCAAAGAGATGGCCCGCGTCTCCCAAGAGCTGAACAAACTCTTGGCCACCGGCCATCAGCGACACTACAGCGTGCTGTACGACAACGCGGTCGACACGATCCGCCGCGGCCTGATCGGTGAGATCCACATGATCCGGGCCCAATGGCACCGCGGCAACTTACCTGGCCGGGATAGCTGGTCGATGCCCCTTCCGGACGAACAGATGGCCAAGCGGATCGCTCGGCTCAAAAAAGACATCGAGACGGCCCGCGGCGTGGCAATCGACAGCAAGCTCAAGAGCCTCGAAAAAGAGCTGCTCACGGCCCGCGAAAAACTCGTCGAGAAGCTAGACTCCCAGCTTACCGAGTTGGAAATCCAATACCTCGACGGTAACGTCAAGGCCGAGGATTACGGTTACCAGGAAATCACACTTCCCAACGGCAATCGCCGCAGCGCCCTGGAAGAGCTCATTCGCTGGCGGCTCTGGAACCGCACCGGCGGCGGCCTAATGGCCGAGCTCGGTAGTCATCAGCTCGACGCCGCGGGAATCTTCATCAGCGGCCTCCGCGAAGACGGCAAAAAGGCCCTCCCGCTGAACGTCTCGGCGTCGGGCATGCGGTCGCTGTTTCCGCTCGATCGCGACTGCGAAGACCATGTGTACTGCCTGTACGAATTCCCCGGTCCCGAGTACGAGAGCAACCCGGACAAAAAAATTGGCGTCATGTACTCGTCGATCAACGGCAACGGCTTCGGCGGATACGGAGAAACCGTGCTCGGCACCGACGGCACCCTGATTCTCGAGCGCGAGGCCGAGGTCATGCTGTTCAGCAACAAGGCCCCCACGACCACGAGTCTCACCGTTGCCAAGGGGGGCGCTGGCGGCCCAACGCTCGATACCACGCAAAGCGGCGGGGGCGAAGCGGCCGTTGCCCAGCAAGCCGTCGGCGGACCGGTCAGCCGCGGATACACCGAGGAGCTCGAACACTTCGCCTGGTGCGTTCGCAATCCGGATCCGGCCAACCAGCCGCGTTGCAAACCAGAGGTCGCCCTGGGCGACGCGGTCATCGCCCTCGTGACGAACATCGCGATGCGCGAAAACCGCCGCATCGAATTCAAGAAGGAGTGGTTCGACATCAACAGCGACGAAACGCCCGAAGGTGTCGCCCCCGACATCAAACGCTACGCGTAGACTCGCTTGCTCTTTCGATCTCCCACACCCCCCGGGAATCCCTTCCCGGGGATTTCTTTTGCGCGCGAGAGATCATGCCTATAAATACCTCGCGGGTTGAACGCCCACCGCGTCGCCCACTATGATGGCCGCTTACCCGCCGCCGCACTCTTCCGGTCAACCAAGCAAGGAGCTCTCCCCGTGGAAAAATGGCCCCTGGGCGTATTTGCCAGCATTGACGCCGGGCTCGGCGTAAAGCTCGAAGTGGCCCACGAATTGGGCGTCCCGACGATCCAACTGCACGCCCCCGAGAAATCGACCCGCACGGCCGACAACGCGCGCCGCTTTCTCGATCGCTTGGCCGGCTATGGCATTCGCATCACCTGCGTGTTTGGCGGATTCGAAGGCGAAAGCTACGCCGACATTCCCACGGTCACTCGCACCGTCGGTCTGGTTCCGCCGGAAACGCGTTCTGCCCGTACGAAAGAAATGAAAGAGATCGCCGACTTTGCCCGGTTGTTGGGCGTCGATGCCGTCGGTCTACATCTGGGTTTCATTCCGCACGACGCCAGCGATCCGCTGTACCAGGAAGTGCTCGCCGTGACGCGCGACCTATGCGATCATTGTCAGAGCCAGAACCAGAATGTCCACCTGGAGACCGGCCAGGAGCCGGCCGACGCGCTGCTGCACTTTATCCAGGACATGCGACGCGACAACCTCTACATCAACTTCGACCCGGCCAACATGATCCTCTACGGCTCGGGCGAGCCGATCGAAGCACTCGAGAAGGTTGGTCAGTACGTTCGTAGCGTCCACTGCAAAGACGGCGTCTGGGCTGCAAATCCCGGCCAGGAGTGGGGACGCGAAGTCCCGCTCGGCGAAGGCGACGTCGGCATGGAACGCTACCTGCGCACACTCGACAAGATCGGCTACCACGGCCCGCTGACGATCGAACGTGAGATCCCGCAGGAGCCCGAGCGTCAAAAAGCCGAAATCGGCAAGGCACTCGCGCTGCTCAACGAGTTGAAGCAGAAAATCGGCTGAATCAACAGCGGCGGTATGCATTCGCGCTTCGCGCACTCTCTCTTACCTGGTGAATCGTTCAGGCCCCATGAGTACCAACGACTGCGTACGGCCGGCCACGATCGACGACATTCCCACGATCTTGCGAATGGCCCGAGGGCTGGCCGACTATGAACGGATGTCAGGCGCGGTGACGGCCACCGAAGCGGACCTCCGCCGCACGCTGTTCGGCGAGCCCCGCCGTGCCGAAGCGGCCATTGGCTACCTTGACGGCCAGCCGGCGGGCATCGTCGTCTTCTTCCACAACTACTCGACGTTTCTCGGCCGGCAGGGCATCTACCTGGAAGACATCTTCGTCGACGAGCCGTTCCGCGGCCAAGGACTGGGACGCGTCCTCATGCGGTACGTCGCCCGCGTCGCCGTCGAGCGCGGTTGTGCAAGATTCGAGTGGTCCGTTCTTAACTGGAACCAACCCGCCATCAGCTTCTACCAAAAGCTCGGGGCCAGGCCCCAGTCCGACTGGACAGTCTACCGGCTTACTGGCGAGGCACTCGAGCGATTGGCCCAAAGCGGCGGTTAATCCCGTGCGACGCGCGGCTTGCTCGGCGTGCGCGGCCGCAGCAGCCACAACACGATCAGGATCGGCACGGCAAACAACACCAGCTTCGGCCGCAGCACCACAACCACGATCGAGATCCCGCCGATCACCGCCAACCAGCGCGGAACGCGGCTCACTTGCGGATAGGCAAACCACCAGATGCCGAGCATCACGCCCATGCGCAGGCAGCCGCCCCACACGGCTTCGTCGACCTGCTTCTGCGCAACCAGGCCGATCAAAAGCAGAAGCAGGGCAAAAATTCCAAGTGCGGCGCGCATCGCACCATTATGTGCGTTCGTGAGCCGTTCGCCAGGGTCTCCCGGTCGACGATTCACCCGCGCAATAGTCGCGCCACGAATTACTGCCGGTCGAGGCTATCGAACCACCGCATCAGCCCGTCCAGCTCCTCGGCCGTCAGATAACGAGCCTCCTCGCCGACTTGTTGGACGACCACCGGATATTTTTGTTCGCGCAATCGGTTGATCCCCGCCTCGACGGCCGCTGCCTGCTCGCTCTTGGTCGCAAGCGTGGTGTAAAACGCCTGCCGATTGACCGGGTCGGGCTGGGGGAGGCGCGATAGCCGGGGCAGGGGAGCGTCAATAGCCGCCACGGCCCGCACCAAGTCCACGTTCGTCGCGCCAAACAAAAACGCCATCGTCGCGCCGGCCTGGTGCCCATGCACCACGACCCGATTCGGGTCGATCGTATAAGTCTTGCCCACCGCGTCGGCCGCGCGGCGCACAAACCCCAACTCCGTCGGTTGCCAACGCATGGCGTCAGCCGATTTTGGCGCCAGCAGGATAAAATCATACTTCTCACAAAGCGGTTGCCACTGCGCAACCAGCTCATCGTCCGTCGAGCCGCCAGGAGCGTGCAGCCAAATCACGAGCCCGTGCGGCACATCCGCGCGATAGTCGTCGGGCACGAGCGTCTGGCACTCGTTCTCGAACTCCGGCAGCTTGATCGGCACAAGCCCCGTGGCCGGCTTGGCATCGTCATCGGCCGCGAGCGTAGCCGCGTCATAGGCTGGCGGCAACGCGTCGGGCACGCTCTCAGGCAACGTCGTAAGCTCGACGTTCAGGCTCAGCGGCTCCTCGCCGCGCATCGCATCCAGCGTCACGGTCTCGCCCGGCGAGAGCGGTTGCAATTGTTCATTCAATTCGGCGAGCGTGCTCACCTTCGTGCCCGCCACCGACCGCAGCAGGTCGCCGGCTTGCAGGCCGGCCTTCGCGGCGGGACTGCCGGGGTAGACGTAGCGAATCGCGACGCCCGCCGGCTTGTCCTCCCCGCTCTTTCCCACGGCGCGCAGCGGCAAAATGCCCAAAAACGGGGTCACGTAGGGGGCGATCTTATCGGCGAGCATCACCTCGCGGTCGATGCGCTCGTCGCCCCGCAGCGCCACGACACGCACCGATTCGCCGGCGTAGAGCGGCCCCAGCACATGCTTGAGCTGCCCATGTCGCTGGAGCGTATGCCCGGCTACTTCGATGATTTTGTCGCCTTTGCGAAAACCGGCTTTGAAGGCGGGCCCCGTCGGCGCGGCGACCGCGATCTCTGAGATCGCGGCGTTCAGATCATTGACGCGAAACGCGACGCCCAAGAGCCCCGAATGGAGATCCTGCCCCTGCTTCAGCCGCGGCAGGTTCGCCAACACCCCTTCCAACGGCACGGCAAACCCGATGCCCGAGTCGTACCATTCGACGCCGGCCACTTCCTCGCTCCCCTGCGGCGACATCGGCACGAGCACGCCCATCACCTGGCCGCGGATATCCACCAACGGACCGCCATAATTGTTTGGCGAAATCTTGGCGTCTGTTTGCAGGGCCTTGCTCCAGATGCGATTCTTCGCGCTGACGATGCCCACCGAAGCGTTAGGCCGCTCGGCCTCGAACGTGCGGCCGACGGCGATCGCCCACTGGCCGACGCGAACCTCATCTGCCGGCGCAACTTCGGCCGGCGTGAGCGGTTCGTCGCTCTCGACTTTCAGCAACACGAGCAGCCGGCTGCGATCCGTGGCCACCAGCCGCGCCGCCTGGCGCTTGCCGCTGGGAAGCGTCACTAAAATCGAATCCGGCTTTTGCACGAAATTATACGCGCTCGAAACGATGTAGCCCTCGCGATCGACGACGAGGCCGGTCGTTGCCCCGGTGCCCACCAGTATCCCGCCGACGCGTTCCAGCCCTCCGACCGTTTCGATACGGACGACCGAGGGCGCTACCCGTTCGACCGCGGCCTTGAGCGCCTGTTCTTCGAGCACCGCCAGCGGCTGGTCCGCGGCCGAGGCAATTTGCGGTCGAGTCATGGACATGCCCAATAGGAGCCAGACCGCCAGGCACGACGCGCTTTTGTTGACGAAGGTTGGCCAGCTCATCGTTGGTCTCCTTCGATTGCCGGCACTTCCACCTCCACGAGATCGCTTCCACGCATCAACACCAGCTTGAGCGACGAGTTGCGTTCGATGTGCGCGAGCTCATCGCGAAATCCCTGGCACGAATGCACCAGATTCTCGCCGACAAATACGATCAAATCATCCGGCCGCACGCCGGCCGCTGCCGCCACCGAGCCCGTCCGCACCAGGTCTATATATGGCGGCGTGCGTTCGAGCACGTCGGGCACCAACACCAGCCCCAGCGTGGCCAGGTCGATGGCTTCTTCAGGTTTTAGCTTCGGATCGTCCATCGTCGGGCGAAACTTACCCTCCAGAATCTGCGTCACGGAACCGTGCAGCGTTTCAATCGGGAGGGCATAGTTCAACCAGATATTGTTCTGAGCGCTGCGCAATTCCTTGCCCAGCATACCGAGGAGTTCGCCCCGCAGGTTGACCAGCGCCCCCCCCGCCGCGCCAGGATTATTGGTCATGGCATCGAGCACGTACACCGGTCCGCGATAGGGAGTTTCAAAGGCTCCGCGGCGCGCATTGAGCTGCGTTTTCACCGCCACGATGCCGTGCTGCACGCTCGCCGGCTCGTCGCCCGTTGCCACCCCAAAAAGATTACTGAAAGCCAACACTCGCGTACCGCTATCGGCGGCCACCGCGGCGTCCAGATCAAAGCTCGGCAGGTCCGCGGCCTCGATCTTGAGCACGGCCAGTTCCAGTCTCGGATCGGCGCCGAGCAATTTCGCTTCAAACCGCCGCCCGTCGTTGAGCATTACCGTGATGTAATCGGTATCGAGCACGTAGCTCCAAGCGGTTGCGATGTGCCCCTCGGCCGAGATCAGAAAACCGCTCTGATACGCCTCGAGCCGGTTAAATCCACCCGCTCCGTAAATCTTCACCATCTTCGGTTGCGTGGCGTCGATCACCTTGGCCAACGACGCGGCCTGCGTTTGTAACGCACTGGCCGCGATTACCGCCGACACCAGCAGCGTGGCCCTTAAGATGCCCCGGCTCATTGGGTCACCTCCGGTCTGGGAGCATCCGCCGAAGCGTAGCTTTCACAAGTAAATTCATAGCGGTAACCGTCGCCGTGGCGAACTTCGATCCTGCCCGGCAACCAATGTCCGTCAAATTCGCGATATTCTGAAAAATACAGTTCGCAAGGATCGACATCCGCCTCGGGAAACATCTCAACCGCCGCCAGATCTCCTCCCTGGGGATCGATATAAAACAAGCACTCCACGTCCTCGTGTCTTGCCTGAAGCACATCGAACAACCCTTCGCGCGCGGGCAGCGGCATCGTGCCCAGATATTGCACGCGTCCAAAACTCTGCGATCCCTCGGCCAGCATCCGCCGCCATAGTGACAACGCGGCCAACATTCCGCCGCTACCGGGCGGCTCCAGGTGGTTCGCCATTCCGCCGGTCCAGACGACTCGCAACTCACCACTCGGTAGCCGGATCGAGGCGCCCGAGTCTGAGAACTCCAGCCGAAAATCTTCGGCCGCGCCGGTCTTGCCGGCGACCGTCCAGGTTTTGCCAAGCGCCGTGTGATTGCCACGGCCGGCAATGGCCGCGCTCACGCGTTTCCTTTCCAACTCGTTGAAATAGTGATTCACATAGCCGGGCTTCTTTTCCAAGTGCTGTTTCACGATCTCCGGCAGCGGCGTCTTGCGCTTGGGTATCCGAACGGGTACCGGGTCTTTCCCGGGACCGCCCTCGCCCGGGGATTCGTCGTCCTCGGGCTCCTCGTGCCTGGGCGTCTCCCCCTTGGGTTTTTCGCCGTCGGGCAAAGGCAGTTTCTCGTGGGGATCTTGTTGTTCGGCGGCGATCATCTCCTCGAGCTCGATCTCGGCATGCACGCCCCGCAGCCGCGCGAAAATGTCATAACGCTGGCCCTGCCGCCGAAAAGAAAGCGGCACTCGCCAGCCGCGCGGAAGGATTCCGAGCGCGTTTTTGAACGCGTTTACCGTCGTGATCGGGCGGCCGGCAAATGCCACGATCTCGTCGCCGTAGCGCAGGCCCCGGCGATAAGCGTCCGAATGCTCCAGAATGTCGTCGACCACCACCCGGCGGTCGGCGTCGCTGCGCACCACGGCGCCCAGCGTCGCGTGATCGCAAATCCGTCCGCTCTTCAGGTGCCCCAGAAAGTTCTTGATCTGGTTGATCGAAATCGCATACCCGACACCCACATTCACGCGGCCTCGTTTTTCGAACGACCCGCGGCCGTTGATGCCGATCAGCCGCCCTTCGGCGTCGAACATCGGCCCCCCCGAGTTGCCAGGGTTGATCGCCGCGTCCGCTTGCAGGCAATCGGCGTATTCCAAAATGGTGCCGGCCGGGTACTGGTAGCGATGCACGCCCGAGATGACGCCGTATGCCACGCTGGGCTGATAGTCCGTCGCCAGCAAGAACGGATTGCCGACCGTAAAGCACCAGTCGCCCACGCGCACCTGATCGCTGTCTCCCATCTCCGCCACGGGAAAGTCATCTCGCCCCAGCAGCTTGATCAGCGCCACGTCCCCGGTCGGGTCGAGCCCCACGATTACCGCGTCGTACAGCTCGCCGTTGGCCATCCCACACTTCATCGCGTCTCCGCAGGAGCTTGTCACGTGAAAATTCGACAGCGCATAGCCGTCGGGCGAGATCACGACCCCGCTACCGCCGCCTTGGCCATTCGGCGAGAAGACGGCCACCGTCGAGGCCACGCACTTCTCAACCACCGCCACGCGTGCTTCTTCCGCGGCGAGCACTGCCGGCTCCACCTGCGCGTGCGCCATCCGTTCCACGCCAATCGCTATCCCTAGCACCAAACAGATGCCGGCAACTCGTCGATGCATGACCCGCTCTCTTTCCGCGCCGTGTGCCAACGGTGTGTAATTCACTTCGTAACGTGGACATCGCCCAAATCGAGCCGATCGCCAACGTCGAGCCCCTCGCCGTAGTCGGCCAAGATCTCCAACCGGCGAACGCCGCTTACGTCCAGTTCCAATTGCTTGGCCGGCTCGGTCCCCCGGACTTCTTCCTCCCAGAGCGTTTTCCCGTCTCCTCGAATCGACAGCCGGACGCTCCCGGTCTCGCGTGTCGTGTCGTCAATGCCCACCGTCGCTCGAAGCAGCCGGAACGCGTCGGGCAGGCGATAGGCCAACTGCGTGCGGCTGGCCAATGCGAGGCCCTTGCGAAACTCCCGGCCATCGAGCTTGAGCGGCAATTGATCGAACCCCTCGTCGCGACGATATTCGAAGTATCCCAGCAGGGCCTGCGGTGGCTCGGCGAACCCGATGAGCGGTGTAAACTGCACGCTCTCCGGATCCAAATCGCTCAAATAGGCGATCTTGCCCGATGAAAAATCAAAACGCACCGCCTCATCGAGCGGAATCGTGAGTCGCACACCCGCGGGTGTTTCCAGCGCGATTTGCCCATCATCCAGTGAGAACGAACGCAACGGCAGACGACTGCCGCCCGAGAGCACCAGCCTGCCAACCGCCTTCGGAAGCTCCGCTTGCTTGGCGGCCGCATACACGATGCCCGTGATCTTCTCACGTTTGACCGGAATCGTCTCGCCGTCGAGCTCGAATTGGCACATCGCCTCGTCCAAGCCGCGGACGATTCCCTCCAGATAGTCGAGCGCATCGTTTTTTTGCACCACCAACAAGTCGCCAGCCGGCTTCGACTCGGTGATCTCGGCCCATTGTTTCTGCAACTTAGGCACGTCCAGCGTGACCAGCCGCGCCCAGCGAACCGATCGGGTCGGCACTTCGAGCGAAACCTTGGCCGTCAGCGTGACCGTCGCCTTGCCGTCCTTAGTCTGATACCCTTCGGCCATCAGCTCCACGCCGTCGACCAGGCTCACGACCACGGCGCCGGCCGCCGCGGCAGGTTTGGCTCTCTCGGGCGCAAGCGTCGCCAGCTTTTCGACCGGCAGCGTGACATCGCCCGCGTCCGTCACCAAGACCACCTCACGGTCAGTCGCGACTTTCAATTCGCCGCGCGCGGTCTCGCCATCGAGCGTTTGCGCCTCGAACGGCGCCGCAACGACCAGGAACGTTACAAGCAGGTCAGCAAAACTTGCCATGAGGGCGTTTCCTACTTCTTTCCTTCTGACTCTTCCGTCGCCAGCTTACGAAAATACTGCTCGATCATGTCGCGATAGTGGGCCGGATATTCCTGGCCGATCTGCTGCAGCGCCTCTTCGCGTTCTTTGGGGGGGAGATTTCCCCAGCCGCTGCCGTCGCCCAGCGGTTTTTTATCCGCGTTGCCCTGGTCTCTTCCACCGGGCCCCAGGCCGCCGGGCAAGGGATCTTCCGACTGTTGTCCGCCGCCTCCGCCTCCGCCTGCCGCTGAAGCGGCCGACGCTTGTTGCTGTTTCTCCAGTTCATCGATCAACTTGTCGAGCGACGCAATCACGCCGTCCTCGACTTCGCGCGTCTTCTTGCCTGGACGGCCCAGATCGAGCCGCCGGCGAATGTCCTCCATCCGCCGGGCAATGTGATCGAGCGACTCGTCCTTGAGCCCCTCGAGATCCGCTCGCATCAACTTCGCCAACGAAGCATAACGCCGGGGAAGCTGCTCTTCATTTTCCAGCAGTCGGCCAATCGCGGCCAGGCCGTCGTCCCGCGCGAGCATCCGATGATGCGCCACGGCGCGGTGAAAGAGCAACGCCGCCGGATCCGCGACTTCCTCCAGCTTGATCTGCCCCAACTGCTCGGCAGCTTCATCGTAAAGCCGTTCGTGAACCAGCCACCGCGCATAATACAGCCGCAAATTGCTGCGCACGAACTCCGGCAACTGCGAATCCTCGAGCCACGAGATGTCCGGCAGCCCAATCGCCGCGCGCGGCTGCGACGCCAGTTCAACCAGTTCCTTGGCCCGCGGCTCTCCCAACACGATCGTCCGGCAAACCAGATCCAGCAGCGGCATTTCGGTCGTTTCGCCGGCTCCTTCCTGCCACGCGTTCTCGGCCGCGGCAAGCGATGATTTGTCGGCTCGATCTTCGGAAACCCACGCTGCGACCTGTTCGCGAACCGCCTCGGCATCGGGCATCTTCCAGCTCGCCCGGCGTGTGAGGCTCGGACGGTCGTCGGCCAGGCCGTCCACGGCGACCGAACATAAAGCCCAGGTCATCGCTAGCAGGGCAACAAGGATAAGCCGTCGCGCGTTCATCGATTTCTCCCTACTACGATGTCGCGGGTGATCTTTTGAATGCGTGCCTCACGCTCCGCCAACTCGGCCAGCGCCTTCAGGATCTCGGGCTCGCTCGCCTGCTCGGCCTCGGTCACCTCGGTATAGCGTTGCGTCCGGTTGTTCACACGCATTTGCATGGCGCGAATCATCTTCAACTCCGCAATCGTGTCGACCAGCGGCGTCTCCTGTTCGCCGCCCCCTCGGCCCGGCGGGGGCGGTTTCATCTGCTGCATGTCACGCTGCGCTTTCTCGAGCGCCGTGATCATCTCTTCAAGCGCGGCAATCACGTCCTCCTCGAGACCTTGCGTTAGGGGGCCCGTATCGGCGTCGGCCAGACGGTCGCGAATGGCGAGCATGTCGTCGCGAATCTCGATTACGGCCTCGGGGAAAGCCACGGCCGATCCCTCTTCTTGCAGCACGGCCAGGGCCTTGTCGGCCTCGATCGCGATTTCCGCCTCTTTGCGGCTCAAGCGTCCCGCCTCGATCAGGTCGTCGCGATCGCGGTCTTCCGCCGCCACCTTGTCCAGCCGTTGCGTGCCGTCGTACACCTGCATCTGGGCGTCGAGCATCTTACGGAACCGGGCTTCGAGCATGGCCAGCGTGCGCGCCATCTCCTCCTCGCGGAGCTGCCGCAAGATCTCCTCAAGCTCGGCCTTGGCCTGCTCCAACTCGCGCAACGCTTCTTCTTGCTGCTCGGCGGCCTCCGACTTCTGAGCTTCGTCGAGCTTCTTCTGCGCGTCTTGCATCCGCTGCTGCGCTCGTTGCAATCGCCGCTGAGCCGGATTCTGCTGTCCCTGCTCGTTCTGTTGGCTCTCTTGGCTCTCGCCCGACTCGTTCTGCTGGCCTTGCGACTCGGACTTCTGGCCTTCGGACGGCTCGGTCTCGGAAGGCTTTCCCTCGGCCTTTTTTTCTCCCGAGGCTTCTTTCTCGTCGGCTTTATCCCCCTTGGACTTTTCGGAGTCGGGCTTCTCGCCTTCTTTCTTTTTTTCGGCCCCGGGTTTCTCCGCGTCAAACTTTTCACCCTCGGCCGAGTCCTCCCGAAGTTCGCCTTCCTTCGATTCGCCCTCTTGGCCTTCCTTCGATTCATCGTCTTGCTTGTCGGCGGGCGGCTTGAGCGGCGCCCGGGCCTCCTCATCTTTGCGAACGTCCTCGGCCAAATCCTTGGTCTTCTCCGAGAGCTCACCCTGCCGCTCGGCGAGTTGTTTAGGATCGTCGCCTCGCTGGGTCGCGCCTTGGACTTGCCGCTGTTCCTGGATGATCTTGTTGACCCGTTCCAGGTATTTGCGGACACGTTCCTTTTCCGATTCGATGCGCTTCGAGCGATCTTCGCTGAGCATGAGCTCCAGCAGCCGCATCAGGTCGTCGCGGACGTGCTCTTGGCCTTTCACGGCGGAACTCAGTCGCTCGTTGCGCAACAGGTCGACCAGCGCGCCAAATTGGTCCTCGATCGCGCGTTCCTTGCTCTGGGCGACCGTCTGCCGCAACAGTGCCGCCCGCCGCGGATCGGTCGACTCGGTCAGCTCGGCCATCCGCAACAACAGCCGTTCGAGCTCGCGAAATCGCTCGGCAATCTGCTCCTGCCGGGCAAGCAGCGGACTCCTACCCTCGGCGGCCCCCGGCTCAGCGGTGTCTTGCGCCGGGCAGGGGCGCGACACCGCCGCGCTGGCGACCAGCAGTCCCAAGAGTAGCAGCCACCGGATATTCATAAGTCCATCCCTCTCGCCGTGTGTCCTTACTCGATCAAGCTTCGCAAAGCCTTCTTCTGCTGCTGCTTCGTTTGCTCGTTCACTTCCTCTTGGGTCTGGATAATCTGCCGGAGCATCTCGAGCGCTTCGTTGAACGTCTCTAATTCTAACATCCGGTCCAGAATCCCCTGCATTTCCACTAAAATCCCGTCAATCTGGGCAATCGCCTCGGCCTGCGACCGCGCGGCTTCGTCGGGCGTGGCCAACTGCCCCGCAAGCTGCTTGAGCTTTTCCAAGAGCGGTGGGAAACGCGTCTCGCTGATCGCGCGCAGCGGCCGCGCAATTCCTTCTTCGAGTCGCTGGGTCAATTCCGGCGTATCGATCCGATTGTTCGCCAGTTCAGCGCGAATCTCATCGAACGATCCTGCAACATGCGTCACGTCGTGCATGCTGCGCTCGCTGCTTTGAGAGACGCGCTCCACTTGCACGGCCGGAGTCAACCGGCGGAGACCGGTCTCGCCCGCAGACACGTCACCAGGCGGTTGGTCACCATCGTCCCGTGGCTGCAATGCCACGCCGGCCAGCAGGTCGCGTGTGTCGGTCAGCTCTTGAATCACCGTCTCGAATTGCCGTCGGAGAATCAGCTCGCGAGCTTCGAGCATCGAACGCAATTGATCTGGAGTCACCACGTCGAGCACATACCGCTGGCTGCTCCCCACGTTCGAGGCATCCCCCAAAGCGCAATTGTCCGCCGCCTGTACCGTCCAGTACAGACGCTGCTTCGGCTTGAGGTCCAGGTCGCCAACCTCCATCACGCCCGCCAGCTCGATCGCTTCCGCGTCTGAAGAAGCAAGCGCCAAGGGCCGCTGCTGCGCGGGCTGGTCATCCACATGAAAATCGAACCACGCCCGAGTCACGCCATAGTCGTCTTCCACCTGGCCGGTGGCCGGCAAGCGGGCGCCGGGCGTAATCGCCGCGCCGATCCCGTTGAGCGCGACGTTCACGCGGGGCGATTCGTCCGGCACGGCCGCCAACGCCAATCGCACCGCCTCGCGGCTCGCGATGCCGTCCACGTCGCGAAGCGTAAACAGCAGGGTCTTGTCCGCGTCGAGCTTCCCCAGGTCGAACTGGAACGTATCCTGCGTGCGGCCGTTTTCACCTCCCACCTCGAGCCGATGGGTCTGGGCCGCGCCATCGGCCGCAACGTCGTCGATCTGCACAGAAACCAGCGGCTTGTTCGACGTGGCCAGAACGGCCACCTTCGTCCCGCGCGGAATTTGCATCAGCCCGGCCACGGCCAGCTCGCGGTGCGCGCGGCCGGTGTATTCTGGATATTCGCAGCGAAGCGTCATGCTGCTGATCGTGGGGCTGTCGACAACGTCCAGGTAGAATGGCCCTTCGCGGTCGTCGCCGCCGGCCACATAAAATTCGAGCGGCGCAAGCACGCTCTTGAACACATACGCATAGGGCTGTACCTGTCCGCGGCCGTGCGACACGACTCCCTCACGACGCATGTTCTCGCGGCCGCTGGCGCCCTCGGCAGTGCTGTAGCGCACCTCGACAATCTCCGGAACGGTTCGCCCCAGCGCGGCGTCGGCCTGCACCACAAGGTCCCAGTCGCTACCGCGGGCAATTTTCACCCGGCGTGTCTCGTCGAATCCCACGACCGATAGATGCGTCCACCGCGGCCACAACTCGCCGGACATCAGCAAGCTGCGGCGTGCCCAAACACCGGCTACCCCCGGCGCCGCCGCCGCGAACACGCAGACCGAAGCGACGAGCGCAAGCGCCAGGCTCACTCGCCGCACGAGCGGCCCGCGATTGAACACCTGCCCCAGGTCGACGCGTTGAACCTCGCTCAGCGCATCGCGATGCGCCCGGGCCAGCATCTCGGCATTGAATTCGGCCGCGTGCTCGGGCTGCTCCGCAAGCTCGACCGAGGTGAGCAAACTCTCTCGAAACGCTCCAAATCGCCGCTCCAAGAGCAGCGCCATGTTGCGGTCCTCAAGCCGGACCAGCAGCCGCGAGACGAGAGTCCTGTATACCACGACCGCCAGCGCCACGCCGACCGCAACCAGGATCCCCACGCGCAGCGCGAGCGGCGGCTCGACAAGCCAATCGAACGCCAGGCTCAACCAAAACGCCGCGCCCACGACGATCGTGACCAGCGCAATCCCATCGCTCCAGACGTATGCCCGAATGCGGCGGCGCAATTGCGCCAGCAGCGAGCGAATCGCCGGTTCGAGCTTCGTTGGTTTTTGAACGTCAGTCGCCATCGATCACGCTAGTTTCGAGAGTCTGCGAATGAGCCATTCCAAGCACAGCGCGCCGCAAATGACGGCGAGCAGACCGCGCATCCACGCCAAGTCGAAGTCGCGGTCCGTCACGCCCTGTAAATAAGTCGTCTCCGTCCGATCGGCGAGTTGCGCGCTGAGCGGCGGAAGTCCCTTGCCGCCCAGAACGGCTTCCGCGCCGACGTAATACATGCCACCGGTGCGTTTGGCGAGATCCGCCAGCAGAGCGTCGTTGCGCTGGGGATTCTCGCGCTCGATGTCTGGCACGCGCACCTGAATCCGCCGCGTCAAGACTTCGGCCTCGCTGCCCGGCACCGCCAACTCCAGCCGATAGGTTCCTTCCAAAAGCGCCGTAAACTGACCGGCATACATCCCCTTGCGCGTCGGATCGGGCACGAGCAGGATCTTCTCCGACGTACCGTCGGGGCGCGCCACCTCGAGCGACACGTTGGGCACGTCGAGCGGTTCGAATTGCGCATCGCTGAGCTGCGCTCGCACGGCCACCGTGTTGCCCAACAGGTAACGATCTCGGTCGACCAGCAACATACCGCGGCTCGATCCCACGAGCAGCCGGCCTTGCGAAACGTGCCGGATCAGCTTCGTATAGAGCTGTTCGAAATAGCGGTCGTCCAAAGCCCGCAGCCGCCACATCTCGCCGCTGCCCATGAAGAACGCGCGCCCCGCGCCGTAGAAGTGCCCCGCCAAATAAATCGGGCGATCGCCGCCGCTGCCGGCCTCGGGATCGGAATAGCGGCCATAGACCGCCGCGCCGGGCTTGGCGTTTCGCACCGAATAGTATCCGTACACGCCCGGAAAATCCGTCCAGACCTGCTGGCTCGCCGGCGCGCTGTCGCCCAACCACAGGAACTCGGCGTCCAGCCCCTCGCGGGTGAACTCGATCGGCCAGGGATTCGTCGACGCATAACGTCCCTCTTCGAACACCGTCAGGCGACGATTGAACTCCACCGGATAGAGGCCGCGCAGCTTGGCGAGCTTCGGCTCCTGCACCCAGCGATCCATCTCGACCGCGCCGGCGATCAGGATCAACCCGCCCGCCTTCTCCGCGACCCAGCGTTCGAGCAGATCGACTTGTGGCTCGGTAAGCTTGCGCCAATCCGGATCGAACCCGACGACGCAGTCATAAGCGAACATCTCTTGGGGCGTCGTCGGAAAATCCGCCAGGCTCGCGTCGGCATCTTGCGCCGCGCCTTCGCCGGCCGATTGCAGCCACACGTCGACGCTCACGTCTTTGTCGCGCTTGAGCATATTGCGCAAAAAGACATATTCTCGCGTCGGACCGCTGGCCACGAGCAACACCCTCGACTTCCGATCGACGATCTCCACGTCGACTTCCTGCTGGTTGTCGTTCGCGTTGCTATCGTCGGGCGGAGCTTTGACGCGCAGCTTGAACACCCTGCGTCCTGGCGCCGCGGGCGAAAAATCAAATTTCACCGGCACGACCTCGCCGCGTCCGCCAAGCGTCACGCGCTGCGACGCTTCCAGCGTGCCGTCTCCGCGATCCGCCGCGTCGCCACCAGCGCGCGAGAACAATTCAACCGAAACCGTGCGGTCGTCCAGCCCTTCAGATTGCAAATAGCCGGTGATCTGGAAATCGTCGCCCGGGTACGCCCGGGCCGGGGCCACAAGATCGCTGATCCGCACATTGGCCGGCCGGCGGTCGGAACCAATGCCCACCGTGTAGACAGGAATTTTCGCGTCGCGAGCCGCGGCAATGGCCACCGAGGGATCGATGCCGGCGTTCTGCCCGCCGTCGCTGAACACCACGATACCCGCCACGGGATTCGTTCGTTCCTCGGTGATTAAGGTGCGGAGCGATTGGCCCAGCCGGGTTTCGCTACCCTGTGGCCGGAACGCCTCCCGCCAGTTGTCGCTGGGCGGGGTCTCGACCGGCGCCGCTCCCGCGGCTGGGTCGTCCGCTTGCTCGGCCGCGGTTCCTAGCGTGGGCAACTTGCCCAGCATCGCGACGCGGCCCAGTTCGGCATCGAAGCGGGCGAGCTGGACATCGTGCTTCTCGCGCAGCGTCTCGACAAGCTTGCCGCGATCGAGCACGGCGACGATTTCTTCCAACCGATTCGCCGAGGCCTCAGACTCCGTCGCGTCCTGCAACCCCATGCTAAGGCTCGAATCCACCAGCACGAGCACGCGCGAATTGCGCACCACGCGCTGCTCGGTCCGCTTCTCAGGATGCAAAAAATACGCGAGCACGCCGGCCAATGCCAGCAACCGCAGCCCGAGTAGCGCCACGGCCACGCCACGCCGCAACTCCACCGTGTCGCGGCGGTACATCCAGATCGTAAACGCCACGATCGCCGCGCACCCGAGCGCCAGCGCCAGGTAATGCCACCGCTCGGTATAATCCTGCAACCGCGCCAGCCCGTAGGTCGTTCGCGTTTGCGCTAATAACAAGTGCATCATCCGGCCCGCGCCTCCGTGGGCTTGGGATGATAGCTGCACACATAGGCCAGCACTTGCTCGGCCAGCAGCACCACGATCAAGACATACAGCAAGCTCTGACCGAGATTGAATCCGGCCAGTTGTTGCGGATTGTAGTCGATGTCCTGCGCGTCGTAGTATTCATAGCGGAGGCCTTCGAGCTCACTGGCCAGGGTCCGCGAATCGAGCTTGCGCAGATCGCCTTCCTCGGGAACCACGTTCAAGGCGAACCGCTCGATGACTTCGCCGCCGTCGAGCTTTACGAGCCTCGCTTCGTAAAGGCCGCTGGAGTCGGTTTCGCTCAGCACCGCGATGCGTTCGATGCCTTCCTGAGAATCGCTCGCCGCCTCCTTGCCCTGCGCGTGCTTGTCGGAAGGAGCCTGGCTTGTCGCGTCGACGGTCAACGTGGCCCCGCCCAGCTCGCGCGGCATCATGAACCGCACCTGCGGCGCGAAGACCGCCGTGTCAACCGGCACCGTCAACGGCGTGCCCACCAGCCGCAGGAGATCGGGATTACTCGGCGCTGACAAATACGACTGCAACTCGAGCATCGCCACGACAAAGCTCGGGTTGCCACGCGCCCAGTTGTTCCAACTTCCCAATTCGGTATCCAACGGCGAGGCCTTCGTGAGAAAGGCCACCACTCGACCGTCGCCAAACTGTTTCTCCACCGCCAAGGGCGCCTTGTTCCTCAGCCGGGCGATGACACGCGTCGTCGAATTCGGTTCCGGTTGCCAATGCTTCTCGGCCCCGAAGTATCGGTTGATCGTGACCGAACCGAGAAAACTGTTCCGCTCGCCGGCAAACACGGCAAAGATCGGGTGATCCGCGACCTCGATGTCCGGCGCCTTCTCCAAGCGATCGACGACCAACTCCTCGGGCCCCGAGAGCGGCAACGGCATCAGCCCCTCGCCGCCGCGATACAGGCTGTCGTTCAAGAACGCCACGCGCGAGCGCTCGCCCAGAAAGATCCCCAATCCGCCTCCTTGGCGAACGAACTCTTCCAGTGCCGCGATCTCTGCCGCGTCGAGCCGATCGATGTTCAACAGGTAAATCGTCGCGAAGTGGTCCAGCGGATGCTCTCGCAAATACCGCGGCGACTCGATTACCGGCTTGAGACCGCTGGATACCTTGCCTCCCGGAGCAAGCGACGAGGCCAGAAAGAACGCGTCCGAGCCCCGCGCATCGCCGTCGACGACGAGCACCTCCACGACCGACGGCACGTCGACCACGAGCGTGCGGCGGTTGTCCGTCGCTACCGCGTCACTCTCAAGCTGCGCGGCAAGTTCGTGCTGGCCCGCGGTTGCAAACAACACCGGAAAGCGGCGTGTCACAGCTTTGCCCGCCGGCACCTCTTCAACGACAACCGGCGCTCGGGCATGTCCGTCTTCTTCCAAAGCCACCGACACGCCGCGCGCGTCCTCGGGGCCAAAGTTTCGCACCGTTACCTCGACCAGCAACGGCACCCCGGCCGCGCGCGTACCCGGCGCTGGCTTGAGCGCCGTAACGGCCAGATTCTGATGCACCGCGTCGACGCAATTGACCAGGTGCACCTGCGAACCGCCCGCGACCAACCGCTCGAGCGACGTGCGCAGCGCGGCCGGCTCGCGCCAATCACGGGCGCGAAAATCGGACACCAGGTACACGATCCGATCCTCGTCCTCGCCCTTCGCCGGCAACCCCTCGACCGCCTCGAGCGCTTCGACCGGTCCCGCCGCGGTTTGCGAGGCGGCAAGCGTCGCCAGAACCTTCTCCAACGTCTCGGCAAACTGGGCATCGATCGGCGTCTCGAGCAGGTCGGGCTGCGTGCCGCGGGCGATCTGACCTGCGCGCGAGAAGCGCAGTAGTGTAAATACCTGTGGCGTGTCCTGCCGCTCGGCGCTGGCCGCCAGCCGAGTTACCACGCTCTTGGCCTGCTCGAATGCGCTCGTGTCCGCCCAATGATCCGACATCGAAAAACTGTCGTCCACGAGCACCACGTGATGCGTCCGGGCACCGCCGAACAAGGCTCCCCATTGATTGCGCAAGAGCGGCTGCGCCACCATCAGCACCACCGCGGCAATCGCCGCCATTCTCAACAGCAAAAGCAGCAGTTGCTTGAACAGCACCGACTTGCGATGTCGCTTCTGGCTTTGCAGCAGAAATTCCATCGCCGCCCACTCCACGCGACGGTGGCGCATGAGGTTGATCAAATGGATCAACACGGGCAGCCCAACGAGCGGCAATCCCCACCACAACAGCGATTCGAATACAAAGCTGGGCATCGTTCTTGTGCCCGAAGCGTTTCGGCGCGACGTCGCGCACCATCTATCTTCGGAGCATCTGCCTCCTGTCGGTCAAGAACGTGGCCAAGGCTCCCTCCAACGAATCGCTCGTCCGCACGAGCTTGTATTGCACTCCGTTCGTGGCACAACCGTGCCGTACCTCCGCCAGATACGCCTCGAGCGCTTCGAGATAGCCCTCGCGCAGCGCCCGTGGGTTACAGGTCAATTGCTCGTCCAGCTCCAGGCCATCGAACCGCGTGGGACCGTTGAACGGAAAGTCCAGCTCGTCGTCATCCATGACGTGAAACACCAGCACATCGTGGCCGTGTTGTCGGAGCAGCTTGACGCCTTTAAAAAGGCCCGTGCGATCCACAAGCAGATCGGAGATCAAGATGATCAGACCCCGCCGTGGATAAGCCTCGGTGACGGATCGCAAGATCGCTCCGATGTCGGTCTTTTCGCGAGGCGTGCTGGCGTCGAGCGCCTGAATGATCGAGTTCAAGTGGCTGCGCTTGGTTTTCTGCGGAACCTTGGTACGAATCGCGTCGTCAAACGCCACGCACCCGACCGCGTCCTGTTGCCGCAGCACCAGGTAGGCCAGCGAAGCCGCCACGGTCGCCCCGTACTCATACTTGGTGAGCGGGCCCGAGCCATACTTCATGCTGCTCGAAACGTCCACGACCAGCGTCGCCCGCAAGTTCGTGTCTTCCTCGAACTGCTTGACGTAAAAGCGGTCTTGCTTGGCCCACACCTTCCAATCGATGTGGCGCAGCTCGTCGCCCGGCGCATACTGGCGATGCTGCAAGAACTCGATCGATTGCCCGAAGTAAGGACTCTTATGAATGCCGGCCAGGAACCCTTCCACGACGTGGCGGGCCCGCAGGTCAAGCCGGGCAATGCGGCCGATCGCTTCAGGATGCAAAAATCTTCTGGAATCGGGCATCGCTCGTCAGTTCGTCCTCTTTGGTGGGCGTCACTTGTACCAGCCGGTCGACAATATCGTCCGCCGTTACTCCGTCACTCTCCGCGGCGAAGCCCACGACCAGCCGATGACGCAACACCGGTTTCACCAGGGCTTGAATATCCTCGGTCGATACGTGCGTCCGCCCGTGCAACAGCGCCCGAGCCTTGCCGCCCAGGATCAGATATTGCACGGCACGCGGTCCCGCGCCCCAAGTGAGCTGATCCTGCACGAACTCGGGCGTGCCCGGTTCGCCCACGCGAGTCTGACGAATCAGCGACAGTGCGTAACGAATGACGTGGTCCGTAATGGGCACCTCGCGCACCAACCGCTGTAGCTCCAGAATCTCTTCGCCCGAGAGCACCGGCTCGACGTGATCGGTGAGCGTCGTGGTCGTGCGCCGCGCGATTTCGAACTCTTCGGCAAAATTCGGGTACTTCACGAACACCTTGAACATGAACCGATCCTGCTGCGCTTCGGGCAGCGGATACGTGCCCTCCTGTTCAATGGGGTTCTGCGTCGCCAGCACGAAGAACGGATCGGAGAGTTTGTGACGCACGCGTCCTACGGTCACCTGCCGCTCTTGCATCGCTTCGAGCAAGGCCGACTGTGTCTTGGGCGGCGTGCGGTTCACTTCGTCCGCCAATATCACGTTCGAAAACAGCGGCCCCTCCAAAAAGCGGAACTCGCGCGCCCCCGTCGAGCGATTCTCCTCGATCACTTCCGTCCCGGTAATATCCGCCGGCATCAGATCCGGCGTAAACTGGATCCGGCTGAACGACAGGTTCAATGACCGCGCGAGCGTGCTGATCAGCAATGTCTTGGCCAGCCCCGGAACGCCCTCCAACAGACAGTGGCCGCGGCTGAACAGCGAGATCAATAACTCCTCGATTACCTGGTTCTGGCCGACGATTACCTGGCCCAATTGGTCGAGGATCCGCTGCCTGGCTTCAGCCAGTTTCGCAAGCGCCGCCGGATCGTGAGCATGGTCGATCATGTTGCTGATATTCCTCGAAGGTGTCGGTGGCTTTCAGTGCGGTGCAGGCTGATTGTAAAGCGGCAGAGCAGGGCGGAGGGCAGCAGGTTACCGCTGATCGCGCGGCGATGCCCAGGGTAAGGGGCCCAGGGTAAGGGGCTCTTCGGGGCCGGATTCCAGTTGCAAGGTGTTCAGATTCATGGCGGCGGCGATCAAAACGGCATTTCCCCGCGAGCTGCAAACGCATCTGCCGCTCGCGGTGGCAACGCTCCCCGGGCCGGCGGCGCGGCTCATCGGCCGCATCTCGGCGGCCCGGTGTCGTAGGCGCAATGGCCGGATGATCGCCACTCCCCTTGGAACTGTATTGTACGGCGCTATCTGGCAGGGGGCAGGCGTACAAGGCCGCGGCGTCCTGCGTCGGAACCACGGCCACCAGTTCCGATGTACGTGGCATGCGCCCTCGGAAGCTCGTTCTCGCTCGTTCGTTAAAATCATTACCGTCCTTGGTGCTGACAAACTCGGAATCGTCCTTCCACCACGACCCAGACGTCCGCCCCCGATAGCTTGCGGTAATGATCGGGAGCAGGCGACGCAGCAGCATCAAAAGGTGTCCGCAAGAGGAGGGGGGCAACGAAAGTGGCTAAACCCGAAAATGAAACGTTAACAAAGCCCAGGGCTCCCAAGACATACGACCTTTCTCGCTGCCTATTTTGGGGGTCTCGGATCGGAAAACGCCGGCCCGGCATCGGTCGGCACGTTCTGCGGGTTCTTGCCTCCGGTCCGGCCAAACCCCAACAGGTCCATCACGAGCGCCGCCCCCGTGGTGCGGTCCGCCTCCGACGGCGCAGCCGAGGCCTGCCCCATCTCATTGGTATACGTCAGCAAGATTTGCTGGTTCGGTAGGCTCACGGTCACCGTGCCGGCGGTCGGATCGGCCGAAAGGCTGCAGTTCGAGATCGTCGTGCCTTGCAGGTCGTCCTCGTGGTAGACCACCTTGCCCGTGCGCTTGTCGATACACATCACGCTCAACCGCGGCTCGCGCGAGCTGATCGGGCTGTTGCGGGTCATCTGACGCATCAACACCAACACCGGGAGCCCGGTCGGCTGACTCAACGGCAAGCCGTGCTGAGCTACCGTGGTGGGCTTTTCCCAAAGCGTGCGTCCCGCCCGATCGAAGGCGTACACGCGTCCCGTCAGGAGCGGACAATCGGCCGCATTCGGATAGGGCTGAATCGTGCGACTGGTTCCGGCCGGCGCCGCGGCGTGAGTCGCCAGCAGGTAGCCGCCTTCCCAGGGCAACAGCTGCACGCCAATCAGCATGTTTTCCTTTTCCAGCTTCGTTCGTGTAAGTTGCTCTCCATCGGCCAGGCGAATCAGAGCAAACTCGCCATCCGGCTGGAAGGCGCCAATCGCCTCTTGCGGCACGAGCGAGGCCTTCGATCCCGAGGCGAACTCGTGCGACCACAGCGTCTTGTCGGCCACGAGATCACGCAGCTCCAGCCGCTGTCGACCGCCCAGAGACTGCCAGGTCAATACCCGGCGGCCCATCGTCGCTACCCGGTCTTCAATTGCAATGGTCGGTCGCGTGCCTACGAGCTCGCCCGTCGAACTCCGGAAAACGAGCGTCTCGGACGCCTTGTTGGCCGGCGCGGCCAGCAAATACTCTTCATCGCCAAACAGGTCCATGCCCAACGGCACGTTCTTGCGAACCCAGATCGACCTGCCCGAAACCGGATCGACACAGTGCAACTCGTGGAGACGCTGAAAGTAAACGCCGCCAGCGGTCACCGGGCCAATGGTTCCATACCGGCGACCGAAGCTATCCTCGGGCACGTAGCGCGTGCCGCCCCACTTGAGCGTCACTCCGCGCGGCGTTACCGACTGCATCGCCGCCAGGCCACCGAGCTGGTCGCTCAGATCGATCGTCCACAACACACGGTTGGTCGAAGTCTGACCCTGCAAAGTGTCGATCGCCGTGAGCTGCGTCCCGGTGCTCAGCACCAACAGCCCGCCATACCCGCTCACATAGCTGATCGAAGGAATGTTATAAGCCGAGCGTGCCTGGGCATTCCGGCGCATCGCCTGGGCATCGAGCTCCACGCGAAACCGTTCCACCCCGTAGCTGTCTTCGGCCACGAGATTCTGTTGCGGATCTTGAACCAGGGCCATCCGCAGGCCCTCTAACAACGGTCCCCGCGTGCCCACGATCTCCAAGCTGGTCCAACGTCCACCGCGCGCCAGCCGGCCGCGATTCGTGACGGTCTCGTGGTTTGCCTTGACCTGTCCCGTCGGCCAATTCGCAGCCGCCAAGAGCTTGTGAATCGGATCGTCGGACGGCAGCGCCTCGACGATCTGCCGGCCGGTCTTGCCATCTTCGCAAATCACGTCGGCCAACCGTGTTTTCAGCAGCCGGTAATAGGCCGCGGCCAGATCCGAGCGTTCCGCCCCGCGCAGCAGCGCGGCCATGCGCGCCGCCGCAGGCCCGGCGATCCTCGGATCCGCAGACAGCACGTCGCGCTCGATCAACAGGCTCTGCTCGAGTAGCTCCTCGGGCCCCAGCAGGTCGACCAACCGGCCGACCACTTGTTGCACGCCTGGCTGGCTGCCAAACACATTGACAAACGCCCGCAGCTCACTGCCGCCCGCAGCCGCGGCGACGGCCCGCTCGCCGCGCGCTCGCACGGCGGCGTCCATGCGCTGCTGGGTTTCCGGGTCGGCCGCCGCTCGCATCCGCTCAAACTGCGACTGGAGCCAGCGGTCTCGCCGAACGCTCAGGTTCGGCTCGACCTCATCGACCTCCCAAAGCGCCGGTTCATCGAGCAGCCGAAGATACATTTCGAACGCCGGCCATAACTCACCGGTCTGTTGCAAACCGTTTCCGCTAAGTCGCAACAGCTCGATCCGGTGACGTGGCTGCTCGACCAGATCCTCCAACTCGCTCAGGTTCCCGCGATAGCCGGCAAAATCGTTCCGCAGCCCGGCGAGCAGACTTTCCACAAGCTGAACGCGTGTGCCGGCGTCCTGGTCAACCTCGTAGGAGCGGCGAAACAGGTCCACGGCGTCGACCAGCGCGCCCTCGTCCAATCGAATCTCGCCCAGCGCCGCCAGCGCCCGCGGATCCTTGGGATTTTCAGCCAGCGTCGCCTCGATGTTCTGCCGCAGCGATTCGAGCTGGTAGTAGGAGTCAAGAAACTCCGCGTTTTGCGAAATGACCGAGTCTCGATAACAGACCAAGTTGCCCGGAATCGTCCCCGACCGGCTGTGCGTCGAGTCCAACACCTTGCCGGTCGCCAGATCGATCCGCGCCACGTCCGCCGAGGAGAGCGGCAGAAAATATTCGCCGCCGTTCTGAAAACCCCGGCCGCTCGGTATCGCGCCATCTGGCAATTGAAGATCGGGCCAGGCTTTTGCCCCATCGGCCAGATTCAGAGCCATGATCGTTCGATGCCCGATGACGATGACCTTGCCGTCGTGTACGCATCCGACGTACAGGCCCGTACCGCGCGGTTGCCGCCACAACTCGCGGCCATCGATCAGGCTCAAGCAGAACAACTCGTTGGTTTCGACCGGCGTGACGAGCACGCGGCCATCGGCAATCGTGACACTGCCGTCCACCCAACGGTCCGCGGCGCGTTGTTCTCCACCGCCAGCATAGATCGTGGCCCGCACGTTAAATCGCTGCATGGTCGCGACACCGCTCCGCGGGTACTGATATCCCCAAAGCAGGGAACGCGTGGAAAGATCGATGCCCACCAGCGCGCCCGAAGCCGTCGGGCACACCAACACGCCGTCGGCATAGCTGGGCGAAGCGCCCGAATTGCGCCGCGTCTGGTCCGCCGTTACCGGCGGATCGACAATCGCCAACTGCTGCGACCATTGCAGCGCACCGGTCTCCGGCGACAGCGCCACGAGTCGGATCTCTTGCCCTTTGAACTCGGCCAAGGCATAGAGCTGCCCCATGAGCGGCAGCGGGGGCCCGAGAAAGAAACTGCCGGCCAGCTTCGGTTCATCTTCGCCCGTCACTCCGCCAACGGCCCACTGTAGTTTGCCCTGCGTGCGCAGCTCGCGCGCAGCCAGGCGGTTGGTCCCCCGCGCGTTGGCGTTGTACCGGCGTTGGCCGTTGGGGAGCACCGTAGTCACCATGTTCCCGTTGAGCCCGGCGACCGGCAGGTCTTCGAGATAGTACAGATTGCGGCCATCGCTCGCCATCGTTCCGTAGGTCAGATCCTCCCACATCCGGCTATCCAACCCGGCCAGCAGTTGCTGCGTCGCGCCGGCGCCATTGCGTGACGCCATCGCCCGTAGAAACAATTCCAGCGGATCGTCTCCATCGGAATAGCGCCACACGAGCTTTCCGGTTTCGAAGTCGACCGCTTCAATCGCAAATGCCGTCCGAAACAGCACGACATCGCCTACGGCAAGCGGATGCATGCTTGGCAGCGCGACGATCCCTTGGCTCTGATAATCTTTCCGGAGCTTGCCGACGAGTTCTTCGATCGCCGCGTCGTCGCTCGTGCGTTGCCGCCAGCGCAAACTCAACAACGGCTGGCCGCCCGCCGCCGCGGCATTGCGTCGCTCGTCACCGCGAAACATCACCCATTGCTCGCGCTCTCCGGCGGCCAGCGGCGTTACCCGTCCAAAGTTCTCCTCCAGCCACGCCAATGCCTGGCCTTCACCGGCAAACAGCCGCACGGGCTTGCCGGCAATCGGCACTTCGCCCGAGGGATACTTTGCGCGAAACGCCGTTAAGGTCTCGACGGCCTGCTCGGGCTTGCCGGCGCGCAGCCAACAGGTCGCCAACGACAGCGACAACGCCGGTTCGAGCTTGGCGGCCGCGTCCGGCACGCTGGCCAGGCGATCGAAGCACATCGCGGCCGCCTGCGGGAGGTTCTGGTCCATGAAGTGCCGGCCCAACAGAAATGTCGCCTCGGCGCCCGCTTGGGTAAAGAAGAAACGACGTGACACCTCGGCCATGCCGCTCAGGTCGCCTTTGGCAACCGCTTCGGCCAGCATCTGCTTGGCCCGCGCGCCATACTGAAGGTCGTAGGACGCCTTGCCCTCGGCCGGAAGCTTGGCGAGTAACCTACCCGCTTCGGCCTTGAGACTGCTAAACACCGGCTGCTCTGGTGTCGGTTTGAAGAAGAAGTCTTCCGGCCCTTCGAGCAACGCTCCCAACAGCCGGACGGCCTCGCCGTAGCGTTTATCGCCAATCATTTCATCCGCCACGTCCAACCGACGCTTCATCTGTCGATCAGGCGGCAAAAACACGCCGTCGAGTACCGATTCTTCGTCTCCGGCCTGGGTCATCGTGCCGCCGGTGGCTCGCGGCGGGATCGTCCGGCCGCGAAGGCCGGGCGGAGCAACCGGGGCTTGCGCCCTGGAAATAGATGCGAGGAAAAGTCCGAGGATTCCCAAGACAAGGGCGGGCATCAGCCCGCCGGGAACTCGCAATTGCATATGGTGTCTCCCTTACACCCTTCCCATGAACGGCCGCTCGTAATGGGCGACTCCGTCCGCCTCGAAAATGCCGCTGGGCTGACATGCCAAACTGGCCGGCCAGCGCCCCCCCAGGACGCATGCGACCTCTGGCTCACCGCCCGCCATCTGTCCGGCAAACATCGTAAACTTTGACGCCGCCAGGATTGGGGATAGCTGCCCGCCGTGCGTCCGTACAGTTTATCTTACTGTGCTCGGCAACTGCTCACAAGTTTTGGCCACAAGCCAATTTATACCAAATTTCGACGCTTTTTGGCTGCCCCTCATTCCCCGATCCTGAGCGGGTAGCGAAGAGATGCCCAAGGGCAAACGGCTTACCACGTGGCAGCCAACCTGCCGGCACCTACCGGCGGTAGATTCCTGCGCGACCGCCGGTGCCGGTCGTCGCGATCGTGCAGGCGCGCTCCAGCAATACGAGCCAAAACCTCGGTAAATACGGGGTGTTACAGTCGTTTTTTCGAGTATTTTCCGCGAAAATGGGGGTTTTGTGGCTTGCAATTTCAGTTAGGTCGATTTTAATCATCGCGTCCTTTCGATGAAGGACGGGCAATCTAACCTCTAGCTAACCCACAAGGAGGGTCATTTACTATGGCGAAAGCCGCAGCCGCCGCGAAGAAAGCTCCCAGCAAGTCGGAAGTCACCAACAACATTGCCGAAGCCACTGGCCTCACCAAGAAGCAGGTCGGTTCGGTTCTGGAAGCGCTCGCCGCCGAAATCAAGAAAAGCCTGGGCAACAAGGGCCCCGGCATGTTCTCGATCCCCGGCCTGGTAAAGATCGAAAAGAAGAAGGTTCCGGCTCGCCCGGCCCAAAAGAACGTACCGAATCCGTTCAAGCCCGGCGAATTCATGGATCGTCCGGCCAAGCCCGCCAGCGTGAAGGTCAAGGTCCGCGCGCTGAAGAACCTGAAGGACATGGTCTAAGAGGCCACGACGTGGTCTCGCCTATAGGTTGGGGCGTTCTACGAGCAGGCAAACCATTCAGCTCGCGAATAGCGACCTCCGCTAAACGGCAAAACGAAACCGCTCGGCCAGACTTATTCATCGCCTTCGTGCCCCCTGTTGCTGGCGGCACGCACGCGAGAGAACGAGTCTGGACGAGCGGTTCTTTGTTGCGCGAATCGCTCCCGGTTAATCGCCTGGCCCGGTCAGTGGACGCGGGTTTTGGTCCGCGTCCGCCGCACGGCCTGATCCTCCAGTAAATCCAGGTGCTCAAGATCCGCCAGGCTGACGTGAGCCAACTCTTTGGCAAATTGCTCGGCATTGCGCCGGCAAAGCTCATTCACTCTGGCGATCGCGGGACGCTGCGCCGCGCACACCGGCTCCAAATAGCCGGGCTCAATCCCACTGTCCACGCTGCGCACGATGTCGAGCAGCGTGATGTCCTGAGGCGGACGAGCCAAAAGGTATCCTCCGCCCGGCCCAGACACGCCTTGCAACAAGCCCGCGTCGACCAGCCTCCGCAACACGCGATACAGAAACCTGGGGGGAAATCGGCAACCGCGAGAAATCCTGGCCGCCGTCAACGGCGCGCCGTGCGCTTGCCCTTGAATCTGCAATAACACGCCAATTCCGTAACCAACCGAGAGGGTTAGTTTCATCTGGGGTCCTCCGCTGCCTAGAAGTCTCCCGTGGAAATCTGCCGAACCGATGATTCGGCAACCAATATCCTCCTCGTATTGCTGCCCAACAGCACACCGCGCAAGGCATGTCGCGCGCAGCAGCACGCGGACACCACTCGAAAACGCGTAGCGAAGAAACAAAAAGAATCGACTCGACGAGCAAGTGCGTCCAGGTAACTTCGGTTAACCGAAGTACCCGCCGCTTACCGAAATGCCTGCCGCCCACCAGGGAAAAGAGCTCCGCGTAGCTGTGACTCAACACACCTCAGCACGCGTCGGGGCGCATCATAACGCGCTCATAGAAATGCGACAACAAATCTTCGCCGCTCGTGGAAGTTTCGAAGTTTCAATCGATCTGCAAACCCACAACATGGCTTCCCAGGTCTGGAGCGGCTTGCCTGCCTGGAGTAGTCCGGAGACGCCGCGGCCCCAAGTTATACCCGGCCGAAAAGAGGGGGGCGCCAGAAAATGCCCAACCTATACAAGCGGACTTCTTGTTCTCGGACGGCCCCGCTCCCGCGGGAATCAATTTGCCAGCCACCCCGGCGAGTCGTAGACTCTAACTCCGTTTGGCGTTGCCGGCGTTCTTTTCGCACGCTGGCCAACTTCCCACCTACCGGTTGAAGACGAGCGAGCCCCCGGTGATGGCCAAGAATTTCAAATACACGTTTCTTGAACTGGAAGACGCCGGCGAGGTGCTCGTCGTGCGTTTCAACCAGGCATCGATTCTCGATCAATCCGTGATCGACCAGATCGGCCGCGAGTTGGATCAGGCCGCTCTCGAAGCCTCGGGCAATCACAAGCTGCTGCTCAATTTCCAGTCCGTCGAGTACATGTCGAGCGCGATGCTCGGCAAGCTCATCCAACTGCATCGCCGCTGCAAAGCCGACAAAACCAAGCTCAAGCTGTGCGCAATCGCCAAGAATCCGCTCGACGTGTTCAAGATCACTAAGCTCGACAAACTGTTCGAGATTCACAAGGACATTCCGACCGGACTCAAGGCGTTCTAGCGCGGCGCGGCTTTCGCCATCCCGCCGCGTTCCCAGGTCAAGCGATCTCTGCGTCGGAGACTTGGCGGATCGACCGCCACGCGCCGAAAGAACGAGTGCCTCAGAACCGCCACGCCGCGCCGGTATTCACGAAGAAGTTCGCGGCGTCTTCCGAAATGCCCCAACCGAAGCGAAAGCCAAGTTCCATGTTGGGCGTAATCAGGTAACGCCCGCCGGGGCTCAAAAAGCTGCGGCTGGTTTCAATCCGCAAGCCATCGCTGTAGGTGCCAAAGTATTCCAGATGCACCTGCAACTGTTCGGTGGGGCTGTAGCGCAACACGGCCGAGGGACTCCAGCGGTTGAACACGCCGTGCGCCTCTTCATTTCCAATCGCAAAGCGCATCGCGCCGTCGAGCTCCCAGCCGCGCGGCAACTTCCAGCCCGCCGTATAGGTGATCACCGGTTTGGTCGGCGTGTCCTTGCCCGCCGTGGGCGTAAAGCCTTCTAGAATCCAGCAGGAGTCCGGAATCCAATCTCGCTGCCGCGTGCAGGCCAGCTTCACGCCGTAAAGCATGTACGACTCGAACTCGACGCCGTGCTCGCCATCCACCAGGCCCTCGGAGCTTTCGTTCGCCGTCACGGTGTTGCCGCCCGAGCCCGCCTCCCAATTCCAGCCGACGCGCAGTTCGATCCGCTCCGTGAGTCCGTAACGAAATAGCGACTCCGGAAAGCTGTTCGTGTCGGGTCCGTACCGGTTATCGATAAAGGCATGCGCCATTTCAAAGAGCGACCAGTCTTTTCCAACGAGCGTCGTGGCCGGTGTAAACGCGTCGCGGTCGGCTTCGAGCAGGCCCGCCGCGCGCCGCCCTCCGCCAAGTTCTTGGGCCAGGACGCCGGTTCCATCCAGCACACCGCCGGCGACAACTCCCAACAGCGCGATCCCCCACCGTAGCGCCCATACGGTCCGTTGCGCGCTTAAAAGTACAACTGCGTACGCACCCAGAACAGATCGCTCGACGATTGGAACGCTCCAGGCCGGTAGGGTACGGGGTGGGCAAAAATGGCGTGCTGCCAGTCGAATTGAATCCGCACAAACATATTCAGATACCAGTTGAGACCAGCATCGATGGTTTGAACCCGATTGGTCCAAAGTTGAGAATCGGCAAAGCCGGCGGTGAAAATCTCGTTCCCAACCCTAAAGTCGTCATATCTTGCCTGAATCTCAAAGGCGCCGTGCCCACGCTTGCCGTTTCGCAAATCAAACGGCTGGAGCGGTTCGACGAATGTGCGCCGCTCCACCTCTTCGCCGGTCAGCAGGTACCCAAACTGCACGTGGTACCCGTACGTCGGCACGCGCACCGGCCCCTCCTGGCCGTGCGAATAGGAATTGAAGCCGGTATCCCAGGCCGCTTGCAGAGTGAGCTGCTTGTAGTAATAAGCAACGTGCAGCTCCCAAAGCCGCCGCAGCCCCCGCTCGCGCACATCGTCCTCCAGTTGCAAAAACACCGGAGCTGCGCGATCGGCGCCTTCGCCGCTCGTCGCGTTGAGCGACGTGCGAAATTGCTCCGGACGCGGAACCTGATCCTGGTAGCCATAACCCAGCGAACCGCCAAGATTCAGCTTCTTGAGCGCCGACGCGGACTCCACGTTCTCGAACGGCCGGACATTGACGTAGGCCAGCAGGTCCTTCTCGGAGTTACTGTCAAAGAATGAATTGCGCGGGCCGTTGGCCACGGCAACGGCATACTCGGCGCTTTGCTCAAGCGCTTCGCCGTGCAGCATCAGCGCAAAGTTTCGGTTGTAACCATAATTGACCGCAAACACCGATCGTTCCGGCGTCGTCAAGAACTGATTGCTCAGCGCGTACCAATCGTAGGTGAACGGCACGCGATATCGTCCCAGGCGAACCTGAAACCGATCGTCGTAATTGAAGTTGAGATAAACGTCCAGCAGGTCCAGATTACCAAGCCCCTTGTTGAACGACATGCTGTATTCGATGGGCTTCGTCAAATGCCCGTTGAAATACGCCCGCAAGCGGTTGATATAAAACCCAAACTCGTTGACCGGGTCCGAGTTCGCTTGCGCATATGCCCGCGTATCGAGCTGCGTCTCGTTATGAAAAACGAGCGAGTACTCGCCATCGCGAGTTTCCCATTTGAACCCCTCGCCGAACGACGACTGCGTCCAGGTCTCGCCGACCGTGGGCGCCGGCTGATCGCCGCGAATATCCTCGGGCTGATCGTCGAAGCTCCGCTGCAAACGCCGGCTTTCCGGGCCATTTCCGCCGGTCATCTCGGCAAGCCGCCGGTTGAGTTCCGCGTTCTGTTGTTGAAGCTGGCCGAACTGGGCCTCGATCGCGGCATTCCGCCGCTCCATGGCTTGTAGCCGCTCTTCGACCGTCTCCGAGGCGAGCAATCCGCTCGGCCTGGGCTCAGACGCATATGCGGTCGCCGGGAGCACGGCCGCTGCCTGCACCGGCGGCAATCGTGACTGTGCAAGCGTACTGTTCGCCCCGGTGCTGAACAGCACCACGACCAGAACTAGCATCAGCGCATGAGGATTCGGTTTCGACACATTCGAGAGCGCGCGCAGCCATCGATGGCTCGCGACGGATCAGTACGCGGTCGTTGGAAATGAACAAAACGCGGCGACGTCCCGCGCTCTGCACGACGCTCAGAAGCATGGCAAGTCGAACGTGTTCGATCTGCTTGACGGACTTATCGGTACCACGCGCAGCCCCCGCCACGCTGTCATGGGTTTCTTAAGAGGAATTTATCTTCCCCGCGCCGCCGTCTTCACTGCTTCTCCTAGAATACGCTGTCGAGGCTTCATGCGTGCATATGCGCAGAAGATCAAAATGCTCGCCACGCTCGCACACCACGTGAAGATAAAGTGCAATTTATCTTCGCGTCACCTGCGGTTCACTTCCGACGCATAGGATGGATAGCAGTACAACGCTTTCAGATAGTCGAAACGCGAGGCAACGGAGATGTTCTCTCTGGCAGATCTCTTGATCGTGCTGACCTCGATGGCCAAGGCCTTTGTGATTGTCGCGGGCACGTTTACCGTGTTCGCAATGGGCTCGCGTGTCATGGCGATGCTCGTCCGCTCGTTTCCAGGGTCGACACACCGCGATCGCCGTTAGCCGAGAGCGCCATCGTGGAGCGTCCATTCGATTCTGTCGAGTGACGCGCAATGCGGCCCCTTGCCTTCGTACGATGGCACACCCCGATATGCCCGGGTCGCGAGCCTTTCAACTCCTACCGCACACCGTCTGGTTAAAAATGAGTTGACAGCCCTCGCACCCATGTGTACTATCGACATAGAACAGTAATACAGCAGGCCCAGACACCCTTTTTCAGGGCATTTTCATGCTGTTTCACATCGATCCTCAAAACGGCCTGGCCATCTACGAACAGATTGCCCGCCAGGTGAAGTTCGCCGTCGCCAACGGTTCGCTCCGCAGCGGACACCTGGCCCCCAGCGTCCGCGAGCTGGCCCGCGAACTGGCCATCAATCCCAATACGATCGCCCGCGCGTACCGTCAGCTTCAGGACGACGGCGTTCTCGAAGCGGTCCGCGGCACGGGCCTCGAGGTCGCTCCCGGAGCCGCCGAGCGCTGCCAGCAGGAACGACTCGACATGATCCGCGCGAGGTTGCGGCTCGTGCTCGCCGAAGCCCGTCAAAGCCAGCTCGATCCCGACGAGATTCGCGGCCTGGTCGAAGCCGAACTTTCCCTTCTGCAACAACAAGAGGCCTGAACCACCATGCAGCCGGTCATTCGACTTACCGACGTTACGAAACGCTACGGTTCGCACCGGGCCGTCGACGGTCTTTCGCTCACCGTCCCTTCAGGCGTGGTGTATGCCTTGCTCGGCGAGAATGGCGCCGGCAAGACCACGACCATTCGCACGCTGCTCGGCCTCGTCGCGCCGGACGAAGGCAAGGCCACCGTCCTCGGGCTCAACAGCACACGCCAGGGACACCTCGTGCGCAGTCGAGTCGGGTACGTGGCCGAGCGGCCCACGCTTTACGACTGGATGACCGTCAGCGAAATCGGCTGGTTCACCAGCGGCTTTTACCCTAACGGCTTCTACGATCGCTATCTCAAGCTCGCCACCGAATACGGCTTGCCGCTCAAACGAAAGATCAAGCACCTTTCTAAAGGCATGCGGGCCAAAGTCGCTCTGTCGCTCGCGCTCGCTCACGAGCCCGAGGTGCTGATTCTCGACGAACCCACCTCGGGGCTCGACACGCTCGTGCGGCGCGAGTTTCTCGAAGGCATGGTCGACATCGCCGCGGCCGGTCGCACCGTGCTGCTTTCCAGCCATCAGATCGGCGAGGTCGAACGCGTGGCCGATCGCGTCGCCATCCTGCATGCGGGTCGCCTGGTGATCGACGAAAAGCTCGATACGCTCAAAGATGAAATCCGCGAGCTCAACATCGCGATCGCGGCCGGCGCGAAGCCTCCACGTGCTCTCGGCGGAGAGCTTCTCAGCGAGCGCCGGCATCAACATCAGTGGCAACTTCTCGTGCGCGGGCTCGACGACGCGGCCCTCGATGCCCTGAGGGCCGCCCCCTGGGTGCAAGAACTCGGCGTCCGCACGCCTTCGCTCGAAGAAATCTTCGTCGCTTACCTGAAACGAGCCGAGACGGCTCACCAATCGATGGCCACGGAAGTGGAGGCCGTGCTCCCATGAACGCCGCACCCTACGCGCAACTCATCTGGAAAGAGTATCGGGCGATCCGCGGTTTCTGGGTCGCGCTCATCGCGCTCGCGGTGCTCATGGAGCTGCTGGTGCTCGCAACCAGCCAGGACCGCGAGTGGGCCATCAAGCTCGTGTACAACATCGCTTTGGCGACGCCCGTCTTCTTCGCCATCGGCTGCATCGGCACCGCCTATGCCATCGAGAAGGAGGACGGCACGTTCGATTGGCTGCGGGCCTCGCCGGTCAGCAACGGCCAACTTCTCGCCAGCAAAACCGGATTGTGCCTCATCGCAACGGCCGTCATGTTCGCCGCGTTGTGGCTGATCACCCGGGGACTGCTTGTCGCACCGCCCGCCGCCCCGGGCGTAGTGACGAGCATGACCGGCCTCTGGCTGCTCGCGGCGTTCGAAGCCCTGGCCTGGGGGCTGCTGTTCTCGCTGCTTTCCACTCGGCCATTGCTGGCCATCATCCTGGCGCTGTTTGCCACGTCGACCTCCGTGCATGTGCTTTCCTGGGTCATTCAGCCAGACACCATGCACGAACTGCAATACGCCCGATACGTCGCGGCGATTCCACTCCGCCTGATCGTGTTGGCAATCGTCGCGGCCGCGGACGTTTATCTTGGCCTGCGCTGGCTCGGAAGCGACGAGCGTGCTTCGCGCCTTTCTCTCGGCGAGCTGGAAGCCTCCTCCGCCCACGGACCGGCCACACCAGCCGACGTGCGCAAGCTATTGCGCCGCCGGGATCGCATGGCGATTCTCGGCCGGCTCACCTGGCAACACTGCCGTCAATCAGGCCGCCTGATGTTGGCCCTGGGAGCACTTCAAATCGCGATGTGCAATATCGCCATCGCTTCCATCCTGGGTGATGGCTCGAGCCTCCGCCTTTTACCGCTCGCCTTCATGTCGGTATTCGCCGCCCTGATGGGCGCCAGCGTTTTTCACTCCGATCAGCAAAGAGCGAACTTTCGCTTCTTCGTGGAACATAATGTGCCGCCGCGATACGTATGGTTGTCGCGGATCGTCCCCTGGGCCGGAGTCGCCTTCGGGTCGATCGTGCTTTCGTCGCTCATATGGCTCGGCTTCCAAACGCTCGCAGATTTGGCTTGGCTAGACCTGCGTGCCCTGCAGTCGGTCAACCAGCCGTGGAACACCTACTCGTTCGACTCACTCGGGCATTGGCGGCATTGGTATCTCAGGGAAATCGTGCTCGTCGTGCTCGCAAGCGCGCTTACCATTCCCATCTTCGCCGCGGGGCAGTGGGTCTCGATGTTCGTTCGTAGTGGCCTTTTGGCAAGCTTCTTCAGCCTGTTGTTGGCCATCCTGCTGGTGCAATGGGCCTTGCTCATGTACGCCGTACAATTGAGTTTGCTGTACTTTGTCGTACCTATTCCCTGGATTCTATTTGCGGCCACATGGCTCAGAGCGCCCGATTGGATCCTTGAAAACACGACGTGGCGAGCGCGCGTCAAAGCCGCCGGCGTGGTTCTTGTGCCGACGTTGCTCCTGCTCGCCGCGGCTCCGCTGGCGCGCATCCATCAGGTTTCCGACGTTGCCCCCGGCTTTTCTCCCGCTTCCTACGTGGCGGGCATCACGCCGGCGGCGCTCGAAACCGGCGAAATCTACCACCGGGCGAATGAGCTTTATCAACCCGCGGGGAAGACGCAGCACGTCGCCGCGAATCCAGAGTCCTTGCAACTCGTCCTCGCGGCCAGCCGCCGTGAGTCTTGCGCGCTGGCCAACCCGACAAAAATCACCCACTGGCCCCAGATTCCCCCCGGCCGGCTCACCTCGCTAACGATCGCCAGCGCTCGAGAGCTAACCCGCCAGGGCCAGCTTCCCCAGGCACTCGACCGCTACCTCGAAGCGTTCACTGTCCAGCGGCAGCTTGCCAGCTTCGCGCCATGGATCGAAACCGACCCCGTCTCGCGCGATAGCCTGCTCATCATGCGCGAACTGACGCACTGGGCGGCGGCCCCTGAACAAACCGAGGAACAAATCCGCGAGGCGATCGCTCGGCTGCACAAACTGAACACGGACGTCCTCCAATGGAGCGACACGCTCAAGAGCAACTACATCCTCTGCGAGCGGCTGCTCGACGGCGACGAAAGCGTCGTCTCGATCCTCTACCCCGATAAGCAGTCGCTCCGCGAGGTATCGCGCATCCTGCTCCACCTGCGGCTTCTTCCCTGGGAACGCGCCCGCGAGCGCCGCCAGCTCAAGCTCGACACCGCGAACGCACTCGCCAGCTTGCAACACATTCGCCTCCTGATGGCGGAAGGCAAATCCGTCGGCAACATGACCTATATCGACCACGTCCAGCCGCAGGGCCTCTTTGACGGCAGCCTGTCGCTCAAGATGCGGAACTGGGGCGCCGACGCTCTCAAGTCGGAGGCTTCGTTCGAAACGGCACGCCGGGCAACGCTCATCATCCTCGCTTGCCAGGCGTATCGCCTCAAGCACGGAGAGCTTCCCGCCGACCTCGCGCGGATCGCCAATGCGGGCTTGCTTGCCCAACTGCCCGTGGATCCCATGAGTGGACAGCCGTTCGTCTATCTTCCCACGGGAATCCCCCACCCGCACAATGCTCGTGAAAAAGACCTCCTCGATGATCCCACTCGGCCAGGGACAATGTGGTTCAGCATGTTGTGGCCCCCGATCGCCCCCGAGACGCCCTGCCTCTGGAGTCCGGGGTTCAAGCTGGACACGCGGGTGAGAAGCGATGCCTCCGGTACCGAAGTGTTCTACCTGCACCGCAGACATATTCGCGATAGAAGCGAATCCTACGACGAACGCGTGCCAGAATATTACGCCTGGCTCCGCGGCGCATCGTTTCCGATTCCCAACGAGCGATAATCCGCCGGCATCTCTCCCAAACCCGGGAGCCGTCTTTCCAGCGGGGCTCCATGCCTTGCAAGCCTCGGCGGGCAGGTGCAAAAAGCACGACGAAAACAGGTGCATTGCCCGAAGCGACGACGCCAAGTCCGACTGGCTGGAAAAAGCGCTCGGCGCGCCGCGACAACACGTGCCGCTACCGGCGCACGTGAATCGCGTCCGCGGCGACGATCAGCGTGCCAACCTTGTCGACCCGGGCCTTGCCGCGCACCACGACCACCTGGTTCTGCTCGACTCCCAGAAGCTGGCGGGCGTCGATCGACAGCACTTCGCCCCTTTCGTCGCGAAATTGCACCAGCGCCGTGAAGCTGGCGGCTTTCTCCGCCCGGCGCCGACAGAACGGACAGTTCGCCGGATCGTGGCCGGGCGTGGCCGCGTGCTCGGTCTCCGGAACCGCCTCGGACATCAGGAACGCGGCTTGGCCTTCGGCCCAGGGCTCGAACTCCCCGGCGCCGATTCGCCCGACAAGCACCACTTCGCCAAGATCCTCGGCTTCCGACGCCTGGGCTTCCTCGAGCGCGGATTCGATGCTCCTTGCGCCGGCCGGCTCCTCGGCCAACACCAGTTGCTTTCGCAACTCGGCGACGCGACCGTCCTGCCGCTGGCAGCCCAGCGTCAGCGCGAGCGTTAGCAGAGCAATCACCGACACCACGCGGCGCACCAAGATCACGACATTCATCGCACTAAGCCACCATGCAGTTGCCAGACGAGCTCAACGCGCCGACCAGACGCAGCCACTTCCGAAGACCGTTACTTTGCCGACTCGTCGTGCGCCCGCTTGTGCAAACGTTCGACCGCCGCGTCGATCTTCTCGGCCACGGCGTCGTAGGTCACGTCCGTCTTGGCGTGGATTTGCTCGTCGAGCTGTCCGTACAACTCGAACAACGCATCCAGGTCCTGCTTGATCTCCGACCGCACCTCGTCGGCGAAATCGCCGGTCAACTCGCCGGCGTGCTCGAGCGTATGCCCCAAGGCATGAAGCTGCCCATCGGCTTTTTCGATTTCGCCAGCGGCCAGATGATCGCGAATCGCGTTCCGCGCGGCTTCGATCATCTCCACGGCCTGGGCATACGACTTGATCTCCGGATGATCGTGCTCGCCATGATCGTGGCCCGCATGGCCGTGATCGTGATCGTGCCCATGTTCGTGGTCGTGCTCCTCGTGAGCCGCGCTGCTGGCCGAATCCTTGGAAGCGGTATTACAGCCCGTCAGCAGGGCCAGCACGAGCATGCCCAGCGGCAAATAGCGAGTCGTCAACATCAGCGTCGATTCTCCTGAGAAATTCAAAGCGTCCGCGCGGCCCACCGGCCGAAACGCATCTGCGGCCCGCGGCCGAAACAGCGCGCGGCAATCCAGCGTTTATACGCAACCGGCGGCCTCGGGGTTCAAACCAGCACGATACCCGCGCAAAGCGTTTCCTACCACCCGAGTTCGCCAGATGAGCCGGCGGGCACCTCCCCTAAATCACCCCCACCATCCGCAGGCAAGGCGCGATCAAATCGGGCCACGCGCCCCAAATCCCGGCCACGGTCAGCCCCCCGACAGACACGATCAGCGCTACGTCCCAGGCCAGCGACGGGCGCAACCGCGGATCGGTCCGCGTGTAGCGAAAATAGAGCGCCCCGCACCCCAGCATCGGCAGCAGCAGGGCCTGCATCACACCGGCCAGCAAGATCGCCCGAACCGGATTCACGCCACTGGCAAACACCGCCAGACAGACCACCGGCAGCCATACCGAAAAACCGGTCACCCAGCGGTCATGCACGGCTTGCGACTGCGCGTCGATCAGCCGAAACAGCTTGGCGCAGTCGGTCCACATTCGGGCATTGCTCGCCGTGGCGATCAAAAACGTCGAGTACAACACGGCGAATGCGCCGATCAGAAACAACCACTTGGCATACTCTCCGAACACCGGCACATAGGCCCGCGCCAACGTGGTGACCATCCGCATCCCGTCCGGATCCAGCCCCTCGTGATAGAGGACCGCCACGCCCATCACGAAGAACGCCAGCGTGGCCAGCGTGTATACGAGCATCGAGCAAAAGGCGTCGTAATGCATGACGCGCATCCAGCCGCGTGCCCGAGACGCCCAGGCGTCGTCGCCCGTTCGCCGGCCAACGAACCGCGCATAGCCCTTCTCCAGGCACCAATAGGGATACGCGAACAACTCCGTCGCGCCGACGCCAATGATCCCAAATGTCGCCAGCGCCGTGGCCAGCGGATTCACTCCCTCGGCGGCATCGGGCAGCCGGAACATGAGTCCCGAAAGAATCTGCTCGCCGCTGACCCGCCATTGCTCGGTCCGTTGCAGGGCCAGCACATTGCCCACCGTGATGAACGTGAACACCACCACCAGCACGATGGAAAGGTTCTGGATCGTTTGATAGCGGCCGCGATAGAGGAGACCCATCGTGACCACGGTCGAGAGGGCCGCCCAAATCTTGTCGTCCCAAGTCCAAGGATCGCTCAGCGTTTCTCCCGCCCGAACCCGTGCCGCCAGATCGCCATGCGCCGCTCGCAGTTCTTCGAGTCGCGAGGCCAATCGCTGATGCCCACGCATCAGGCGCTCACGTCTCTCGGGCGCCAGTTCGACCAGCGGGCCCTCGCCGACGGCAAGCCCGTCCTCCAGCCGCACGAAGTCCGCGACCTCCTTGTGCGACGGCCGATCGACAGCGGCCAGATAGTCGCCCGAAATGGGAACCGCAATGGCGGCCGCCTGTCCGACCCCGCCCACGATGCCGCCCAGTTGCCCAAAGCCCACGACCATCATGGCCAACCAGAACCAGATGATCCAATTCACGCGAAACCGCGGTCCCGGAACCTGATCGAGAGCGGCCAACGTGGTTTCGCCATGCGTGATCGTATATCGCCCCAGCTCGACCTGCACAAAGACCTTGATCACGCAGCCGATGACGATCAGCCATAACAGCAGGATTCCGGCCTGGGCGCCGGTCTTGGTCGTGGCGATCAGTTCGCCGGACCCCACGATGCTCCCGGCGATGATCAACCCCGGGCCCAAACGCCGCATAACACCCACGAGCGTCGAGGGAGGCTCGACCACGTCGGCGTGCTCGCGCGGATCAAATTCAGGGGGAAGCGTATCGTGGGCATCGAATTCCGCCATAGTCCACCCGATGTATGAAAAATTCGCAGTCCGTCCGTCTCGACGGTCGGTCCGTAGATCATAGCGGCCGTGCGTCGCGCCCGCCACGCGGGAGCAGCGTCTCCTGTTTTCCCGTGCTTTGCCGCAGCAACGGAGCATTTGGCCAAGTGCCTGTCAGCCCGGCCGCTTTGGCTGTGATAACGATGATTCCGATTGCCGCGATTCTGTCGTATCCAGGCTCGCGAGCGATGAATGACGCGAGCGGCCGTCGATAGCCCTTTCTATTCGCGGGGCACATTCCAAACTGAATCCATCACGGAATCGCCCCCATGCGAAGCGTTCTGCTCGCGGCCTTGCTGGTCGCATGCCTACCGGGTATTTCCCGAACCGCTGCCTCGGAAAGCCTTGACGCTTCCTTCGCAGCCCAGGAACCGGCTCTCGCAAGTGCCTGTGCCTGCGAATACGAGTGTTACGACTGCTGCGATATGTTCAATGGCCGAAAACGCATCTTCGGCCTGCTCCCAAGCGATCACTGCTTCGATCGCTTTGTCAGCCCGATTTCAAACCCGTTCTTCTTCGAAGACCCGCGCTCGCTGACCGAAATACGCGGAATCTTTATCGAGAACTCGCTGCCCAACGAGCTCACCGGCGGCGACTTTCAAGCCTATACCGCGCAGCTTCGCGGTCGCGTCACCGACCGCGTCAGCATCATTGCCCCGCGGTTGGGCGTGATCGATGTCAACCAGGCCTCGGGCGACGCGCCGGATGGCTTCCTCTCCGCGCCCGTCGGCGTCAAATACAATTTCCTTCGCGATCCCGAGCGGCAACTGCTCGCCTCCTGCGGCTTGACGTACTTCATCAAGGGGTCCGGCAACGCCCTTTCCAATTTCGGCGACGGTGACTACCACCTGTTTCTCACCGCCGGCGCCGAAATCTTCGAACGCGGCCACTGGCTCAGCGCCTCGGGCTTTCGCCTGCCCGGCGACACCAACTGGGGCACGCAACTCTGGTACTGGTCGAACCAGTGGGACTATGAAATCCGCGACGGGATTTATTTGCTCTCGGGCGTGAACTGGTATCACTGGATGCGAAGCGCCGGCGTCAATTCGGGCATGCCGGTCACGGGCCTCGACATGATCAACCTGCCGGCCAACGGCGTCGCCGGAACCGACGTCGTCAGCGCCGTGGCGGGCATCAAGCTGAAGCCGAACCGGCACTGCGAGATTGGCACCGGCTTCGAATTCGCCCTCACCGACCGCACGGACATCCTGAAAAATCGCCTCTATGTCGACTTCATCTTCCGCTACTAGCAGGAATGCCATCCCAAAATAGCGGCGCAAGTCGTTATTTTGCGCGCAGCGAGGAGTTCCGCGTTTGGCAAGGCTGAAAGCTGAAAAAGGTCACGACGGACCTTTTTCAGCAGAGCCACCAGCGCTCTATCCCAACCCAAAGCCGATGCCGCTGCTGGCCCGATAAACTGGGCCAGCAGCGTTTCGGTTTCAGAACGCTTGTGGCCGGAACCCGTCTCGCAAACTTGCAAGCCGACGTAACAAGAAATCGGCGGTACTACGGTTCGCTTGAAGTCCGATCGCGATCGGCGGCCGGCTGGCGGCGTCGGCGCGGACGGGGGTCGTCGTCTGTGCCCGTTGCGGCGGAAACGAAGTTGGGGTTCGGCTTAGGCACCAGGGCCCCCGTCGATTGCAGAAAGCGGTCGATCTGCGTCTGCAACTCATTGACGATCTCGGGAAATTTGGCGGCGAGATTCTGCGATTCGCCAATATCTTGCTCGAGATCATACAGCGCGACCGTCACGTGCTCGTCGGGGGTGGGCTCAAACCAGCGAATCAACTTCCAACGCCCTTTGCGAACCGTGACGCCTGGCGGCTTGGCGGGGCCGCCGTGGGGAAAAAAGTTGAACAGCGCTTCGCGTTCCAAGGTCTGCCCGGGATCTTTGAGGACCGGCGCGAGGCTGACGCCATCGAAGTCGATCGGCTCCCGCGCCGTGACGTCCGTTAGATCGAGTAGCGTCGGGTAGAAGTCGACCGTGCTGACGATTTCATGGGACACCGTATCCGACGGCACGACGCCCGGCCACGACACAATCAGTGGAATCCGAATGCCGCCTTCATAAAGAGTGCCTTTGCCGGCGCGCAGCGGCGCATTGTTCGTGGGCGGCAAGTAGCCGGCAAATTCCCAGTAGTTTGCCAACTGCTTGGCGCGCGGGGATTGCGGATCGAGGCCTTGTGCATCGGCCGTCGTGTTGCTGTGAACGTTACCGCCGTTGTCCGACGCGAAAACGATGATGGTTCGCTCGCGAAGGTTCAAGGCGTCGAGCTTGGCGAGAATGCGCCCCAAGCTTTCGTCAATGCTTTGCAACATCGACGCCATGACCGGATTGCCTTGCTGGCCGCGCGGGTCTTTCTTTTGCTGAAACCGCTTGGTGTACTCTTCTTTATGCCCCCAGGGGCCGTGGACGCCGAAATGCCATACGCTGGCGAAGAACGGCCGATCATCGTTCTGCTCGACAAATTTCAGCACTTCGTCGGTCATCCGGTCGACGATGTATTCTCCCTCGGGCCCGGGAGTGATCGTGCCGGTCTGGAAACTGTAGGGCGAGAAGTAACCGTTCGGTCCGGGCGGGCCGCTGTCGGGAGTGCCGTGCCAGGCGACTTCATAGCCTTGCTGGTCGGGCCGGTGGCGCTCGCTGACGCCCAGGTGCCACTTGCCAAAATGGCCGGTGCGGTAGCCGGCATCGCGAAGCGCTTCCGCCAGCGTGTATTTGTCCGGCGGCAGAAAGCGGAGACTCTCTGGAGTGATCAACCGTCGATTGCGATTGGCCGATTCGGGGTAACGCGGCGCATCGGCCGGCAGTGGCGGCTGTGCGCCCACGGCGGCGGTGATTCCCAACCGCGCGGGATACTGACCGGTGAGAATGCTGGCACGCGTGGGCGTGCAGAGCGGATTCGCGGAGTAAGCCTCGGTGAACCGCATGCCGCTGGTGGCCAGCCGATCAATGTTGGGCGTCTCGTAATACTTACTGCCATAGGCGCCACAATCCATCCAGCCCATGTCGTCCACGAGAAACAACACGACGTTGGGTTGCCGGCGCGTTGTGTCAGCGGCGGCCGGCGAGAGCGTGCTGTGCCAAAAGTACAGCGCGGCAATGCAAAATGCCAACCCGGTGCGAAAGGTCATGTGCGGTTCCTTGCGTTCACGGTTGCGGCAGATGGTAGTCATACCAGTTTTTCTCTTCGCGGCTGGGCGGCTGCGTGGCCAAACCGGGGCGATGTAGCTCTTGGGTCCAGGCGGCCAGACTGCTGCGGAGCGAATCGGCGAGTTCGCGATGCTCCAGAGTCAGATTCTTGTGTTCGTGCGCGGCGGAAGACAGATCGAAGAGATACTCGCGACCGTCGCCAAGCGTCAGATACTTCCATGAGCCCTGGCGAACGGCGGCCTGGGTTCCGAAACGCCAATAGAGCCGTCCGTGCGGCGAGCCGGCGTTGTCGCCGCTCAAATAGGGAAGCAAATCGACGCCGTCGAGATCGGGCGTTTGCGGCACTCCGGCGACAGCGAGGCAGGTGGCCGCCAGGTCCAGGGTGCTAATCGGCTCGGAATAACGTTGCCCCCCAACCAGACGCGCAGGATAGCGCACAATCATCGGGACGCGGATCCCTCCCTCGGTGAGCATCCCTTTCTCGCCGACCCACGGCTCATTCAACGAACCATTCCACAGCGGGCCATCCTGATCCACGGGGGCATCTTCTTTCGTTCGATTCAGCGGCGCGCCGTTGTCGCTGGTGAAAACGATCAGCGTGTGCTCATCCAATTGCTGCTGCTTCAGCAACGCGAGGATCTTGTCCACGCCATCGTCGATGCCGGAAAGCATCGCCAGGGCATGACGGCGCCGATTGGCCATGGCGCCCGGAAAGCGGCTGAGGTATTCGGGCGTCGCCTCCAGCGGCACATGCGGGGCAAAGTAGCTGAGAAACAGAAAGAACGGCCGATTGGCGTTGCGGTTGATGAAGGCCAAGGCCGCTTCGGTTTGAACATCGATGCGAAACCGGCGGTCGATGAATGGTCGGCCGCCGTCGGCCGACCATTCGCCGGCGAGGCCGTAGTTGGCCCAATATCCGTGGCGATTGCCGACCAGATATTCGGCGAAACCTTGGGCCGCGGGATAATATTGCCGGGCGACCTCCTGGGGCACGACCACGCGACCTTTGGGATCGGCATGAGCGTCGGGCAAGTGCTGGGCGGCCCAGGCGCGACAGATCGCATTCGGCTCGAGATGCCACTTGCCGACCATGCCCGTGGTATAGCCGGCCGGTTGCAGTCGTTCGGCAATCGTCAACTCGGCCAGCGGCAACGGCCCGTCCGAATTGCTGTCGAGGCCGAAGCGCTGCTGATAGCGGCCCGTGAGCAGGCCGGCACGCGATGGCGTGCACTGCGGAGCCGTCACGTAAGCTGCGGTGCAACGCACGCCTTCGCGCGCCAGGCGATCGAGGTGGGGCGTCTTCACGTCGTCGACGGCGTCCTGCGCGCCCAGGTCGGCATAACCGAGATCGTCGGCACAAATCACGATCATGTTGAGCGGCCGGCTGGCGGATGCCGGCTGCGGTTCGGCTAGCGCCGGCGCGCAGAGCATCACCGCCAGCGCAATGGCCAGTGTGCGACGCCCCGCCGAAAACGCGAACTCACGCATTTATCCTCCCCCCCTCCGCCGCAACGAATGGCGTGCTCCGCTGGAGTAAAGTGTCCTTAATCGGCCGCCTCGCGAGACTTGTTGCGCCGCCGCTCCTGCCGCGCACTCGCCGCGTCGCCTACTTCGGCCGCAAGCCAGTCGGGCGGCTGACGGTTCTCCTCCTCGCCTCGAATGGCGGGGCGCGCGCCGCGAATCTTGGCATGCTCCTCCGACGGGCGGCGCGCGAGAGATAGAGCCGTCAATCGCTCCGCAAGTCGCTGGACGACGTCCGGCTTCTCGGCAGCCAGGTCGTTTTGTTCGTACGGATCGAGTTCGAGATCATACAGTTCGCCATCGACCAACTTGTACTTGCCAACGCGAATCGCCGGGGGACCTGTTTCGCTGGTGGCGTGGCCCGGCAAGCTCAGCGGCACTTCATCGCGCGCGAACGGGCGCCCCTGGGTGATGGTGGGCCAGAGATCGTTTCCATCCAGCGGTAGCGGTTGCGCCAGGCTGCCGCCAGCCAGCGTGACGAGCGTGGGATACAGGTCGGTAACGTGAACCACGGCGTCCACGGTAGTATTGGGGGCGATGCGACCGGCCCAATGCCAGAAGCACGGCATACGAACGCCCCCCTCGTAGGTCGTCTTTTTGTAGCCGCGGAACGGCCCGTTTCCGATGCGTTTGATAGCGCCATTGTCATTGAAGTAGACAATCAACGTATTATCGAGAACACCCTTGGTCGTCAGCGCGTCCACGATTCGTCCGACCGCGACGTCGAGACATTCGAGCATCGCAAGCTGCTTGTCGCCGTTGCGCTTGGAGACATATTCGGACGGAGCATCGTGGGGACCGTGAGCGGCCGTGAGTGGCACGTAGAAAAAGAATGGCTGGGCCGAATCGTGCGATTCGAGCACACGAGCGAATTCATCGGCGATCAAGAATGTACTATAGCCTTCTTCCTGGAGCGGTTGTTCGTTGCGGTGCCAATCATAGACATCGCCACGTCGTCGCGTGAAGGAATCTAATACGCCGCCGTAACAGCCATATTGATGCTGGAATCCGCGCTGCAATGGCAAGTGCTGTTTTTGCCACTCGCCAAGGTGCCACTTGCCGATGATCGCCGTGAAATATCCGGCGTCGCGCAACGCTTCGCCCAACGTTCGTTCGTCGGTCAGCATGCCCGCGGTATCGTTCGCGTGAAAACGTTCCTCGGTTCCCGTGCGAAACGGATAACGGCCGGTCATGAACGCGGAGCGTGTGGGCGTGCATGTGGCATGCGTGTAGAACTGCGTCAACCGAGCGCCACCTTGCGCGAGGCGGTCCATATTCGGAGTCACGCCGGCCGTGCCACCCTGAAAACCAGGTTGGCAGGCACCCACATCGTCGGAAAGCAGAACCACGATATTGGGACGGTTGGGCGAGGCCGCCGCCGGCAATGCCCCCAGCGCGGCGAACGTCAAGCAAGGGACCACAAGCCAGCGCGCCAGCACGAAAGAAAACCGGCTACGGTCGCCCCGACGCGGCCGTCTCGGACGGGCGAGCGCCGGCCGGCAAATCCGTGTTCCGATCGAATTCGGGTAGGAAATCATCCTAGGTCCTGTTTGTTTCAAAGCTGGAGGTCGAGCTGGCGGAATGCCGTTCTGGGCGCCGCCGAAACTCGACCTCCAGCGATAAGGAGAGGAAATCGTTCGAGGGCTACGCGCTTGCCAATCGGCGGTGACGACGCGCAACCCACAAGCCTACGACTCCCATGAGAGCGAGAACGTAGCTGGACGGTTCAGGCACGGGTGCGAAGGCGATGCCGCGAAAGGTATAGTTGCCCTCGGCGATCGCCAACGTGGAGAACGCGAATCCATTGTCCCCTTCATCGACGAGCTTCACCACCGAGTTGCCAAACGCGGCGTTCGAGCTGTCAGTCCGCGCCGTGGCGTAGATGGCGACCTTGCCATCCTCGATGCGTCCGGTCAGATAAATCAGGCCGAACAACCCGTCGCCGGCCGCGTAGGCGGCCGCTTCGCTCCATGCCGTGCCGTCGTAGACGAACTTCCGCAAAGCGGAATTGCCCTCGCCCCCTTCGCCACCCACGTACAAGGTGTCGGGACCGGCAATACTCGGGTCGAGATCGAAGAATACCGGCGAATTGGCGACGCCAAACGGCAGACCGTCGAGCTGAACCTGCTCCACCGGACCGGATGTGGGCAACCCGGTTCCTACGGATCGAGCTGTACCATTAGAGTTGTAGAGCTGGCCCTGAAAGATCGTCAGATGACGGCTGGGACCGACCGGATCGATGACGGTGCTGGTCGTGCCTTCGTGTGCAACGTGGCGAATGCCGATGTCACCGCTGCCATCTCCGGCCGTCCAGTAGGTGCTGCCGTCGACAGACACGACCGAACGAATTCCACGCGGGTTGCTGACCTGACCGCCGTAAGCATCCGAGAACCGCGTGCTCGTATCGACATTTCCGTCCGCGTCCACGCGACCGATGACTCGGCCCACGGGATTTGCAGGCGTCGTCCGAGGCGCGGCGTCGGTTCCCCCCAGCACCAGGTAACGACCATCGACCGAACGGTTCAAGGCGCTGGTGTCGGTCAGGCGGTTGAACGTCAAGGCATGATTCGAGCCGGCTCCGGCCGTGGGCAACTCGATCGATTGCACGAAAGATCCGGTCGTTGTGAACTCTTGCAACACGCCGGGCAAGAGGATGCTTTGGCCTCCCGCGGCGCTGCCATCGCCCACCCGTAGCACCACGAGGTTTTCCGAGGCGAACGGCCCGGCGAACGAATCCTCGGCCAGGAACGAGGCAAAGGCGACAAATGCGATCAGCGCCCTGGCGGCACCTTGAAGAACCGTCCGCAAGCGACTCGATTTCGACGAACTTGCTTGACGTTCTGGAGTGCCCGCCGGCGAATGGGAAAGCCGAGGTCGAGACATAAAAGTTACAAAGCGAAGCATAGATGCAATCCTAGTCAGAGAATCGTTGCTAAAATCACGCGACATTCGGGAGTGGATGTCAAATCGCAATTACCGGTTCGCTGTCACTAGCCTGCCTTTCATGTCTTGGTCGACTCACGCCTCATGCATCGAAAATCGAAACGGTGGTTAATAGTCCGCGGGAAGCGTTTCGCCTCCGTCGCGTGAAGCCAGCGCTCGCCACGTGGTGAGGTCAATCTCGTCATGCACGAAGCGAACGCTGCCGTCGGCCAATGTCAGATTGACGCCGTTCACGTGGCGGCTCGAAGCAGTCACCGCGCCCCCCCGGTTGTTCGGCGTGTTGGCGCGTGTCACGCTAAACGTGTTCGGCGGCATCACATGGTTGTAGCGCGTCGTCATGTAGTTGCCGTTGATCCAATTGCGGCCCGCGTGGGAATTCTGTTTTTCTGAACCGACCATGGAGCCCAGATTCAGGGCCATTGCCGCCGCATAGACCCCCGCGGTGGAATCCGTCGAGTTGTTGTTGGGGATTCTGAAGATATCGCTTTCGA
>CAZRCI010000024.1:0-77298 GCA_964598535.1 uncultured Planctomycetaceae bacterium
CAAACTCCCGGCTCGATGTCGGAGGCTGCGGCGCCAAAACCCTTTGCGTGCTCACACGCGCCGCTGCGCGCCGACCTCACGCCCAGTATTCCGCTTCGATTGCGAAGTTGTGTTACACTTGATCGCGGGCGTCGGGCGCTGCGATTCAACAGGCGGACGGCACATGGATTACCCCGCGGAACAAGTCGCCAGGTTGATCATCGGCGCCGGCTTCACGCATGTCGTGTGGCTGCCCGACTCCGCGCTCGGGCCCTGGGAGAAAGCGTTCGCTCAATCCGCTTCGTTGGAGCTGGTGCGGACCTGCCGCGAAGGCGAGGCCTGGTTGATCGCCGCTGGCTTGTATCTGGGGGGCAAGCAGCCGCTGGTAATGATTCAGAACACGGGCTTGTTCGAGTCGGGGGATGCGCTTCGCAATGTGCTGTTCGATCTTAAATTGCCAATTCAGGCCTTGATTGGCTATCGCAGCGCGCTCGTTGCCGACTCGCCAGATTCAGCGAGATACTTCACCGAGCCGGTGCTCAAGGCGTGGGGCCTCGACTATGTCATCGTCGGCAGCCCCAGCGAGTTGCCTCGTATGGCCGAGCATTTCGCCGCCTGTCAAATCGCCGTGAAACCCGGCATGGTCCTCATCGCCGAGGGACGAATGTAATGGCCGATACAGCCGCGCAACTCTCGACCCGCATGCCGTTCGTTCCGGCGCTTCAGGTCTTGGCCGGCCTGCGGCGGGGCCAGGTTGTCGTCACCACGATGGGCTCGGCTCGCGAGTGGCCCAAGCTTTCGCAGCATCCGCTCGATTTGCACTATATTCCTTCGGCGATGGGCCAGGCGCCCGCCTTGGGGTTGGGGATCGCGCTCGCGCAACCCCAACGCGAGGTACTCGTGCTTAACGGCGATGGTTGCCAGCTCATGAACCTGGGGGTGCTGGTCACCATCATCGCCAGCCGCGCGAAGAACCTGACGTTGATCGTTTTCGAGAACGGCATTTATGAAGTCACCGGCGGGCAGCAAACCGCCGCGGCCGTCACGAGTCGGGGACGCGTCGATTTTGCCGGCCTGGCGCGCGCCGCGGGCTTCGAGACCGCGCGAAGCTTCCATCGCCTTGCAGACTGGGAACGCGAAGCGGCCGATACGCTGGACCTTCCTGGCCCGCGGTTCATCACGCTGGCCGTTGAGCCGGTCGGAGCCGCCTACCATCTCGAATCGCCCGGCCCGATCGCCGAACGCCTGAGCCGGTTTCAAGCGGCGCTGGGCGAATAGCTAGCATCCGGTTCCGGTTAGAAACTGGGCCAAGCGCGTAGGTTGAGCCAGCACTCGGATTGACCAAATTCGCCGAACGTGTCAGGTTGTGCAATGCAAGGCGGGGCATGGAGCGCCCCGCTCATCGGGATGGGCTGTCAGGAGTGCGGAGCCATGAGTTATGTGCTGGTCGCGGTAAGCGTGTTTTTAGCGGCACAGGCCCCCGGTGGCGGCGAGTTCCAGCCCATACAACGCGGGCGGCGCGGTGCGCCCGCGGCCGATCTGGGGTCCGCGCCGCGATCGTCGCGTTCCCAACAATCTCAACCGCTGCAGGCCCAGCCGCGGCAATCGCCACCGCAACAGGCGCCGTCGAACGTTGCGCCGGGCTTTCCCGATCTGCCTGCGACGGATCCTTACGCCGATCCTTATGCCGACACGCAGCCGGCCGCCTCGACGCGTGCTCCGGCGTCGTCCGTGGGGACGGCCACCGCGCAGCCAATGCAACCCGTCGGCAACCAGCCGCCACAACGGTTGCGGCCACCCGAGTTGATCGCCGAGGCACTTGAGAATCCCAAGCAGGGAGCGGTCGTCGGCACGCCGCTCACGCTTACCCAAGCCATGACTGGCACGGTGGATCGCAACCAGCAGCTTGGGATCGCCAAGGCCTACTGGCGTCTGGCCACGGCCCAGGCCGAGTATCACTGGTCGCTTCAGCAACGCGATTTGTTGCGGGACCAGACACGCTCGCAAACCAATCAGCCAGGCACGCTTAGCGCCCGGGCCGCGGCCCGGGCCGACGTACGCGCGGCTCAGCTCGCGGTCGACCGTGCCCAGGCGGAACTTGCCACGCTGATCCCCAACGTCGCGCAACGCACGGCTCCGCTGACGGTCGATCGGCCGCACGTCGGCGAGTACCGCACCAACTTCGATGAGATCTTTGGCAATCGTTCTGCGCCCAATCGTTTGCAGCTTGTGAACCGGACGCTGCCCGTCCGGCGCCAAGCGATCGATGCGCATGCCGAGGCGATTGTCGCGGCGCTCGATGCCGTCGAGGCCACGGGCGAACAGTTTCGCACGACGGGCCAGGGGCTGGCCACGTTGCTCGATTCCATCGAACTGCTCAAGCAGGAACGTAAAGCGTTCATTGCCGAAGTGCGCGAGTACAACCTTGATATCGCGGAATATGCCTTCGCCGTGGCTCCCTCCGGCGCGGCGAATCAAACGTTGGTTTCGATGATGATTCGCACCACGCCGCCGGCCACCGCCCAAGAGCCGCAGCGGAATGCCGATCCCGCGCAGCCGCAGCTTCGCAAAACGTTCCGCCGGCCGCTCGATGAATCCAGAACTCCCTCGGGAGCGGTGCGTCAATCGGTCGACGAGTCGCGGCGCGTGGTCGTCCGGCGGCAACTAGGCTTTCCCGATTCGATCTCGCAGGAGCCGGCCCAGCCGAACAGCAACTTCGCTCAGGCCTGGTATGCCACGTTCCTCGAAGTTGCCAATCCGCCCCAGCGCGTTCAAAAGCTGAGCAACTTGATGCACTGGGATCGCAACTTCACGGCCGAGATGGGCAAGCCCCTCTCGCTAAGCGCGTATTTGCGCGAAGTGCCGCCGCAGAATCGTTTGACTGCGATCGAAGCCTTCTGGCAAGCGCGCGAAAAAGCCGCCGCGCTACAACTGCTGCACGATCAGCTCGAACAGCTTAACGCGCTCCAACCCTTGGCAATTCCTCGCCCTGGCCGAGAAGGGCTCGCCGAGGCCGGCGTCCGGCTGCAAGCGGCACGCCGGGCGACGCGCGCCGGAATCCTCGACGCGCAGGCCGAACTGCTCGGCGCCCAAGCCCGCCTGGCCGAAGCGTCAGGACGGCCGGCCAATGCAGCCTGGGTATTGCCGGCCACACCCCCGCAAAGCGGCCGGTACGTCGTGTCGGTGCGGGCTCGGCGAGGATTCGCCCAGGGGAGCCAGTGGGCCGAGCGGATTGCGCTCGAGTACGACAAGCTGCAGCACCGCGGAGACGCGCTGATGCAGGCCGACGCCCACCGTGTGGAGCTCCTGGCCGAAATCACCGAGTTTGGGGCCGAACGCCAGGCCGGCGAGCGGTTGACCATGGTCGACAAGGTGCTCTGGTCGATCCACCGGCAGAACCAGATCGCCCGGGGGTTCCTTCGCGATTTGACGGAGTACAATATGGCCATCGCCAACTATGCGCTACTCTCTCTACCCGAAGCGGTTTCGGGTGAACAGTTGGCCGCCAAATTAGCGATCCCGCGAAGCACGATTCGCGAATCGTAGTCCGACCGTGAAGATTCCTAGCAGTTCCTGGCAGCGCGCGGCCGGCGCGGCACTTGCCGAAGCTCCGCCGGCTCCTCGTCCCCAGCCGCTCCAGATCGGTCCGCTCGTGGTCGATCCTCCCGTGCTTCAAGCGCCCATGGCGGGTTTTACCAACTACGCTTATCGGCAAATCGTGCGCGAGTTTGGCGGCGCTGGGCTGCAAGCCACGGAGATGGTGCATGCCAAGGGCTTTTTGTGGTTGGAGAACGAAGCCGACGAACTGCCAGAACGCCTCTGGGGCGTCGCCGAGGAAGCACGCCCGCTGGCCGTGCAAATTTGGGATAACGATCCCGCCACGCTGGCCGAGGTGGGCGCCAAGCTTGCGCATGAGTTCCGCGTAAGCGTGGTCGACATCAATTTCGGCTGCCCTGTCAAACAGGTTACCGAAAAAGCGCATAGCGGTAGCTATCTGTTGCGCTATCCGGACCGCGTGGGCGCGATTGTCCAACGCGTCGTTGCGGCATGCGCTCCCACGCCCGTGACCGCCAAGATTCGGCTTGGCTGCACGCGCAATAACATCAATGCGATCGAAGTGGCGCAGGTTGTCGAACAAGCCGGCGGCGCAGCGCTCACGGTACATGGTCGCACGGCCCAGGACTTCTTCAGCGGTTCGGCCGACTGGGACCGGATCAGCGAGATCAAACCCTATTTGAAACGCATTCCGCTGATCGGCAATGGCGATCTGGCCTCGCCGGCAGCCGTGCTCAACGCCTTTGCCCGCTACAACGTGGACGGCGTAATGATCGCCCGCGCGGCGCTCAACAAGCCCTGGCTGTTCGCTCAGGTGAAGGCGGCGCTGGCCGGAGAGCCGATGCCCCCGGATCCTACGCTCGCCGAGGAGCGGTCCCTTTTGATGCATCACTACGAGCTCGTCTGCCAGCGCTTTGGTGAGACGAAAGGAACGGTTCTGATGCGGAAATACGCCTGTTGTTACGCGCAGGGCCGCTCGGGAGCCCGCGAGTTTCGGACCCGCGTTTCCAAGATTTCGACTCCCGCCGAGTTTCTTGCGGTGGTCGCCGAGTCTTTTCCTCGCTGAATACACTTAAGTTCAGTTCAGGAAATGCTTTCCATGGATCATTAAGGCTCTGAATCTCGCTTACAGCCTATTTTTGACATATTGAGTTGTCGAAAATATCTAAATGGGTATGATTTCAGTATGAATCAAGTGGTGGAAAGCTCTGACGATGGCCTGCTGGGCTTGCTACGCAAGTCGGGGGCGCTGAGCATTTCCGAGCTTACCAAGGCCACGGGAGTGACCCCTACGGCGGTGCGCCAGCGGCTCGTACGGCTCATGGCCGAAGGGTTGGTGGACCGCGAGGTGAGTCGCACCAAGCGCGGGCGACCCGGTCATCGCTATGCGCTTACTGAAAAGGGCCGGCGTCAGACGGGTTCCAACTTTGCGGATTTGGCGCTGGTTTTATGGCACGAAGTACGGGCAATCGAGCACCCCGAGGTCCGGCGAGGCCTGCTGGCGCGGATTGCCAAGGCGCTGGCGGCTATGTATCGCCCCCAGGTTTCGGGCGCCTCGACCGTGGAGCGAATGCACTCGGTTTCGCGAGTTTTGGCCGAGCGAAACGTGCCCTTTGAAGTGGAGGGGGGAAGCGAGTTGCCGGTTCTGACGGCCGTGGCTTGTCCCTATCCGGACTTGGCGGAGCAAGACCGCGGAATTTGCGCATTGGAACGGATGGTGTTTTCGGAGTTGGTGGGAGAAAGTTTGCGCCTTGCCGAATGTCGCTTGGATGGCGGGGAATGCTGCCGCTTCGAGGCTCGGACGGGTGCTTTAAAAGAGGGGGCAGAGGCTGTACAGTGAAGGGTTTCCTGTCGCTTTGCAAGCCTCCGACAAATCGAGAAACGTAACCATGACCCAACCCTGGATCGAAGGCCGCTTTGAAGAGGGCCTGATTCTTACGACGGTCGAACAAGGCATCAACTGGGCTCGCCAGGCAAGCTTGTGGCCGATGACGTTCGGCTTGGCCTGTTGTGCCATTGAGATGATGGCCGCCGGCGCTAGCCGCTACGACATGGACCGTTTTGGCGCCGGGGCGTTTCGTGCCAGCCCGCGCCAAGCCGATCTGATGATCGTGGCCGGAACCGTTACCTACAAAATGGCCAGCCGCGTTCGGCGACTCTACAACCAGATGCCCAATCCCAAGTTCGTCATCGCGATGGGCGCCTGCACCGTCGGTGGCGGCCCGTATTTCAAGTACGGCTACCATGTGGTGAAGGGCGTCGATCTGGTTGTCCCGGTCGACGTCTATGTGCCGGGCTGTCCCCCGCGGCCAGAGGCCTTGCTCGAAGGTTTGATGCGGATCCAGGACAAAATCATGGGCCACAAGATCGGGCGCAGGCCCGGCGAACTGGCCGGAACCAAGCTCGACGACGAGTTGCCGATCCCGCACCACTCGGGGTTTGTCGCGGCTCCGGAAGACGAGCCGGTATTTGATCATCAGAAGATCACGGGGTAACGAGATCACGGGGTACCGGGGCGGTGGAGCGTGGACCTTGCTCGTCCCGTTCGCTCTCAACCTTTCAAAGAAGCGATTATGACCGCAACATTGACCATTAAAGACCTGCACGTCTCCACCACCGAAGGCAAGGAGATCCTGCGCGGGGTAAATCTCGAAATCAAGCGTGGCGAAGTGCATGCCCTGATGGGCCCCAACGGCTCAGGAAAGAGCACGCTGGGTTACGCCATCATGGGACATCCCGGGTACGAAGTGACCCAGGGAAGCATCACGCTCGATGGCCAGGACGTATTGGCCATGGAGCCTAACGAGCGCGCCCGCGCCGGAATTTTCCTCGCGTTCCAGCGTCCGATGGCGATTCCGGGCGTGAAGATGGCCGACTTTTTGCGGCATGCCGCGACGAACGTTCGCCGGCCAGACCGTAAGGAAGGCGAAGAGCTGATTCCGATGCGCGAATTCCGCAAGGAGCTTAACCAGAAGATGGAGCAGCTCCGCATGGACAAGGAGTTTGCCCGCCGCTACGTGAACGATGGATTTTCCGGCGGCGAGATGAAACGCGCCGAGATCCTGCAACTCGCCATGTTGCGGCCCAAGTTCGCGATTCTCGATGAGACCGACTCGGGGCTGGACGTCGACGCCGTGCGCCTCGCCAGCCAGAGCATCGCGGACATCGGTGGCAAAGACATGGGCATCCTGATCATCACGCACCACGAACATTTGCTCGAACATAATCGCCCGGACTTCACCCATGTGATCCTGGGCGGGCGAATCGTCGAGACGGGCGGACCCGAACTGGCGCTCGAATTGCACAAGCAGGGATATGACCGCATTCGCGCGGCGTATCCTGATGCGGCCGCGGCGGATGCGGCCCTGAAGGAAAATGAGCCGGCCGGAGCTCACTAACAGTCTGTCTCTGGTGCCGGTGTGAACAACGGGAACACTCCTTTACCGAAAGCATAAGTGCGAATATGGCAACCGACGTAACTTCCAAACCGAACATCGGCGAAATCAATAAGTATGATTTTCGCACTGATTCGAAGTACGTCTTCAAGGCGCGCAAGGGGCTCGATGCCGAAATCGTCTCGCAGATTTCCGAGATGAAGAACGAACCGAAGTGGATGCGCGACTTCCGGATGAAGAGCCTCGAGATCTTCAACGCCAAACCCATGCCGCGCTGGGGCGGGAATATCGCCATCGACTTTCAGGATATCTACTACTATCTCAAGCCGGCGGACCGTCAGGGACGTACTTGGGAAGAAGTTCCCGAGGAAATCAAGAAAACCTTCGATCGCCTGGGAATTCCCGAGGCCGAGAAAAAGTTTCTGGCCGGCGTGAAGGCTCAGTTCGAGAGCGAGGTGATCTACGGCTCGCTCAAGGAAGACCTCGAAAAGCAGGGTGTGATCTTCACGGATACGGATACCGCGGTTCGCGAGCATCCAGATCTGGTGCGCGAATACTTTGCCACGATCATCCCACCGGCGGACAACAAGTTCGCGGCGCTCAACTCGGCGGTCTGGTCGGGCGGCTCATTCATCTATGTGCCCAAGGGCGTGAAGATCGAGTTTCCGCTCCAGGCTTACTTCCGCATCAACGCGGAGAACATGGGACAGTTCGAGCGAACGCTCATCATTGTCGACGAAGGCGCGGAAGTGCACTACGTCGAGGGCTGCACCGCTCCGATGTACAGCACCGAAAGCTTGCACTCCGCAGTGGTCGAAATCGTCGTCAAGAAACACGCTCGGTGCCGTTATACAACCATCCAGAACTGGGCCAACAATATTTACAACCTCGTGACCAAGCGGGCCGTCGCCTACGAAGGCGCGCTGATGGAGTGGATCGATGGCAACCTGGGTAGCCGGCTCACGATGAAATATCCGGCGGTGTACATGCTCGAACCGGGCGCTCGGGGCGAGATCCTCTCGATCGCGTTCGCCTCCGCCGGCCAGCACCAGGATGCCGGTGCAAAGGTGGTGCATGCCGCGCCGAACACGTCGAGCCGCATCATCAGCAAGTCGATTTCCAAGAACGGCGGCCGCTCCAGCTATCGCGGCCTGGTCAAGGTGGAAAACGGCGCGCACAAGTCGAAGTCGAGCGTTGTGTGCGACGCGTTGATTCTCGATTCCAACAGCCGGAGCGATACCTATCCGTATCTGGAGATCGACGAACAAGACGTGACCATCGGCCACGAGGCCAGCGTCTCGCGAATTGGCGAGGAACAATTGTTCTATCTCACGAGCCGCGGGCTTTCAGAGGCCGAGGCTAGCACCATGATCGTCAATGGATTCATCGAGCCGTTGATCAAAGAACTACCGATGGAATATGCCGTCGAGATGAATCGTCTGATCGAACTGCAAATGGAAGGTTCCGTCGGCTAAAAATATTCGCGCCGGCGACATTCCGTGTCACTTACTCATGAAAGCCCGGGGAGGAATCGCCTCGGGATGCTTGTTGTCCATGAGCGTAACGACCTCCGCTACAGGTTTTACCCAGGAATCGTTCGAGCGTTTTGCCGCATCGCGTCAGGAGCCTGACTGGCTTCGCGAACTGCGCCGCGAGAGCTGGCAACTCTTCGAGCGGCTGCCGATGCCCAGCCAGCGCGATGAAGAGTGGATGCGAACGGACATCCGCACCTTGCGGCTGGAGAAGTTCGGTTTGCCGGGGGATGTGGTATCGCCTGCCGGCATTTCCGCGGGACTCTTAACCGAAGGAGTCGATCTGGGCGGTCAGACGATTGCCGTGGATGGTCGCTCAAAATCCGCGTATTTGGCTGAGCAGTGGTCGTCCAAGGGAGTTTTGTTCGGTAGCCTGGACGAACTCGTAAGCAAGCATGGCGACCTTATTCAAAAACACCTGTTTCGCGCCTTCTCGCCCGGATATGACCGATTCGCTGCTCTGCACGCGGCCGGCTGGAGCGGCGGCACGTTGCTTTATGTGCCTCGTGGGGTGACGATCGATCAGCCGCTGCACATGCTTTCGGCGCTGAACGATGGCGCGGTTGACATGGGACACACACTGGTCATTCTTGAGGAAGGAGCCGAGGCGACGCTGCTGGCTGAGACGGTCAGCTTGGCGGAGAGCGGCGCCGGGCTGCACGTTGGCGGTATCGAGTTACTGGTTGGGCCTCGAGCGCGGCTGCGTTATGTCAATTTCCAGAACTGGTCGTCCGGGGTCTGGCATTTCGCCCATCAAAAGGCGCTCGTTGACGCCGACGCCTCGTTGCAGTGGACGATCGCGGCACTTGGCGCAAAGCTTGCAAAAGTAAACCAGCACGTCGCCCTCACCGGGCCTGGCGCGACCGCCCAGGTAAACGGTGTCATGTTCACCGAAGGCCGTCAGCATTTGGCCTACAACACCTTGCAGCATCATGAGGCTTCGCATTGTCGGAGCGACTTGTTGTACAAGGCCGCGCTGCAGGACGACTCCCGCACGGTATGGCGCGGGATGATCCGTGTCGATGAAGGCGCGCAAAAAACCGATGGCTATCAGCGTAACGACAATTTGATGCTCTCGGAGCACGCTCGGAGCGACTCGATTCCGGGCTTGGAAATCTTGGCCGACGACGTACGTTGCACGCACGGTTCGACCACGGGCCGGGTGGACGACGAGCAATTGTTCTATGCACGCTGCCGCGGCCTGACTCGCAAAGAGGCAGTTAGAATGGTCGTCACCGGTTTCTTTCAACAGGTGTTCGACCGCATTACGATCGACAGCGTCCGCGAAGCGCTTGGCCTGGCCATTGCACGACGAATCCGAGAATATGAGTAGTGGCTGGTGGTCAATGGCCACTGGAGCGCGATGTGCCAGGAGCGATTGATCGTCAGGATTCCGTGTCTTTTCTAGCCACTGATCACGAAGTACTAATTCCTATGCCTTCTTTCCACGCCGTTGCCAAGGTTTCCGATTTTCCCGGGGCGGGCAAGCTGCTGGTGGAGGTCGACGGTCAGCTTGTGGTGCTGGTGCGCTGCGAGGGAGCGTTTTATGCCATCGACGATGTTTGCACGCACGATGGCGGGCCGCTTGGCGAAGGGGAACTCGAAAACTGCACGATTGCCTGCCCTCGTCATGGTGCGAAGTTCGATGTCAAGACGGGCGCCGCGCTGACCATGCCCGCCACGCGCCCCACGGGAACGCACGAGGTTAAGATCGAAGGGGATACGGTATTCATCCAGCTTCGGCAAGTTTGAAAGGTGTCCAGTATGGCCGTCAGCGAAGAAACCGTTCGTGAAGCGCTTAAACAGGTTATCGACCCCGAGTTGTTCGTCAATATCGTGGATCTCGGTCTGATTTACGTGGTCACGGTCGAAGAATACGAGGCCGAGGATCAGCAGCAGAAAGATCGCGTCAAGATCGAGATGACCATGACCAGCCCCGCTTGTCCGGCGGGGCCGCAGTTGGTGGCAAACGCCCAGAAGGTGGTCGGCTCGCTCGAAGGAGTGGGAGACGTTGAAGTAAAGATTGTCATGGTCCCGCCCTGGACGCCCGATCGAATGACCGAGGACGCGCGCGATCAGTTAGGAATTTTCTAGCAATCCGTATTCGTTGCCGCCTGGCGGTTCGTACTAGTTGCTCTGAGCGCCGTCGAGTATCAACACGGTCACCCATGCGAATTCTGGTCTATGAATTCGTCACGGGCGGCGGTTGGTTCAGTGTCCAGCGAGAGCCGCCCTCGGGTTCACTTTTCTTGGAAGGCCGCGCAATGCTCACCGCGGTCGCCAGTGACTTCGCGACAATCGCCGATTGTAAAGTCGACGTTCTTCATGATGTTCGACTCGATCGTCCGTCACTTTCCTGCGTAACATTTCATGATGTGACGAGCGCCTCGGTTGAACAGGAGGTTGTACAGCAGCTTGCCGCGCAGGCGGACTGGACACTCGTTATCGCGCCTGAGTTCGATGGGCATCTTCTTCGTCGCGTGTGTCTTGTCGAGAGTGCCGGAGGACGCCTCCTGTCGCCAAACGCTCGTTTGGTGACGTTGGCGTCCGACAAGCAGGCAACGGCTGAATATTTGGGCGATCGCGGCGTGCCTGTTCCGAACGGTATTGCCCTGAACCTGGGGGCGGTTTTACCGACAGACTTTCCTTATCCCGGAGTGCTCAAGCCGCGTGACGGAGCCGGTTCGCTCGGGGTGCGATACTTTGATGCCTGCGATCGGAGCTCGGTGCTGAACGAGCCTTCCAGACTCGAGGTGTATTGTCCCGGTGCGGCTGCAAGCGTTGGTTGTCTTGCCGGTGCAGGGCGAATCATTCCCCTCGAACCCTGTTTGCAACGCCTGGGCGGAGAATACAAGTTCGATTATTACGGCGGTAGCCTACCGATCGATTCTCAGCGTGCCGCCCGCGCTCGGCTGCTCGCCGTCGCGGCGATCGCGGCGTTTCCCGACCCGTGTGGTTATCTTGGCGTTGATCTGGTGCTCGGGCCAGAAGCGTCTGGGCGACAGGATTTTGTCATTGAAGTGAACCCTCGGTTGACGACGTCGTATGTGGGATTGCGGCGGCTTTCTCGCGTGAATCTGGCCGCCGCGATGATTGCCGTAGCCGAAGGCCGCGATGCCGAGCTATGCTGGAATGTATCCCGTGTGCGTTTCACGTCGGCTGGATATTGCGAGGTGTTGCCGGTTGGCGAATCGGTTCTATGAAGTGGTTGGCTCTCGACATTGGTGGTGCAAATCTCAAGGCAGCCGACGGCAACGGTTTCGCTGTATCGCAGCCGTTTCCGATGTGGGAGAACTCGCGCAATCTGGTTGACTCGTTGCGGGCTCTGATTGCATTGGTTCCGCGCGTGACGCATGTGGCGGCCACGATGACCGGTGAACTCGCCGACTGTTTCGTCACTAAGGGCGAGGGGGTGAAGTTTATTCTCGACGCCCTTTCGACGGCGGCCGATGGCAAGCACACTCGCGTGTATCTTACCAATGGCAAGTTGGTTTCTCTGCAAGTTGCTCGCAGGCAGCCGCTCCTGGCGGCGGCCTCGAACTGGCATGCCTTGGCACGCTTTGCCGGACGTTACGTGACTTCCGGCTTAGGGCTCTTGATGGACATTGGCTCGACGACCTGCGATTTGATTCCGCTGGTCGACGGGCAGCCGGTCACCATCGGAAAGACCGATACGAACCGAATGATCAATGGCGAGCTCATCTACACCGGCGTACAGCGGACTCCGGTGTGCGCGATTACTCAGCTAGTCCCTTGGCGAGGGCGCAAATGCCCGCTCGCGCACGAGTGGTTTGCCACGATGTGGGACGCCTATCTCACCCTGGGGCAACTTCCCGAGGAACCCAACCGTCGCGATACGGCCGATCGTCGGCCCGCGACGCGCGAGTGCGCACGCGATCGGCTGGCAAGAGCGATCTGTAGCGACCGTGAATCGTTCAGCGAGCAAGATGCGATCGCGATGTCCGCGGCGCTGGCCGATGCCCAGTGCAGCAAAATTGCGGGCATCATCACGCAGCTTGTTGCCCGTTTACAGCAGTCACCGCATACCATCGTCCTTGCAGGGCAAGGAGAGTTTCTGGCGCGGCGTGTGTTGGAACGCGCAAAGATCAAAGCGAACATCGTGGCGCTTGCTCGCGAGTTGGGCCCCGAGCTTTCGCAGTGTGGTCCGGCGCACGCGCTGGCGGTGCTTGCGCAAGAGGGCCCAAAGTGACAATCGGCTAGTTGTTGCCGAGTTCGGCCGCAGCAACATCGCTGCGGGCTTTGCCTCTCGCTTCCCACGGGACGTTCAGGAAATGTCCATTCGCGTGATCAAACTCGGTGGTAGCTTGCTCGACTGGCCGGAGCTTCGACGGCGTCTGCATCGGTGGTTGGACGCGGAACCACCCGCCACGAATGTACTCATCGTTGGTGGCGGTCTAATCGTCGATGGTTTGCGTGCGATTGACGGCGCGCAACAACTTTCATCGGTAGGGTCCCACTGGTTGGCGATTCAGGCAATGAGCCTTACCTCTCGGATTCTTTCGGAATTACTTCCAGAGGCGGTATTCGTGGATTCGCTTTCGGTGATTCGCAACTCGCTTGACGGAGCATTGATGGTGCTCGACGTCGAGCCAGTGTTGCGCGCAGAGCAAGGAGGCGGCGGCTCACTTGCTGAGGGCTGGCATATCTCGAGCGATTCGATCGCGGCACATATCGCCCGCCGTCTGGAAGCCGCGGAGCTGGTGCTGCTGAAATCGGCTGATCCGCCACACCGGTCGTCGGCCAAGCAACTTGCTGCGTCGGGCTACGTCGATGCGTACTTTCCAAGCATTGCGGACGGACTGCGGTTTCGGTGCGTGAACCTGCGCGGTTAGCGAATTTCGAGTTGCGATGGCGGGGCGACCAAATTTGCTTCGTGCTCGGCCACGAGCTTGCGGATCTTTTCAATGACATCCGCATGACGATCCGCAAGATTATGGTTTTCGCTTGGGTCGTGTTCGAGCTGGTAGAGCAGCGGAGGATCATGTTCTTCATATTTTGGCTGGCCGTAGCCCGCTTGCGTTTTGAAGTGCGCTTTCCAGGGACCAAGCCGTGCGGCCATGAGTTGACGCCCGCGGTAGAAAAGCATCGATTTGCGAGGGCTCTCGCCGATTCCCAAGAGCAGAGGTCGTAGATCGAACGAGTCGAGCGTGCGGTCGGTGGGAATTTGCGCGCCGGCAAACGCACAGAGCGTCGCCAGGAGGTCCGTCGTGCAACCGAGTTCCGCGGAAACTTGTCCGGCCGGAATCGTTCCCGGCCACCAGGCGATCGCCGGCTCGCGCATCCCACCTTCCCAGGTGCTGCCCTTGCCGCCGCGCAACAAGCCTGCCGAGCCGCCATGCTCATTGCGGATTAGCCAGGGGCCATTGTCGCTGGTGAAGAAGACCAGCGTATTTTCCGCGAGCTGCTCCTGACGCAACGTCTCGAGAACCTGGCCGACGCTCCAGTCGAGCTCTTCGACCACATCACCATACAGTCCGCGGCGGCTGGTATCCTGGAACCGCTCGGAAGCATGAAGAGGAGTATGCGGAAAATTGTGTGGCAGATAGAGGAAGAACGGCTTCGCGCGATTGGTGCGAATGAAGTTGATGGCCTCCTCGGTGTATCGCTTGGTGAGCGTCGTCTGATTGACGGGATCTTCGATTTTGATTTCGCCGCGCAAGAGATACGTCGGCTTCATGTCGTTGCTATACGGAATTCCGAAGTATGAATCGAAGCCTTGCCTGGTGGGTAGAAACTCCGGCAAGTGTCCCAAGTGCCATTTGCCTACGCAGGCAGTTGCATAACCACGAGCTTTGAGGACCTCGGCAAGCGTGATTTCTTCGCTCGGTAGCCCGCCGAGCGAGTCGGTAAAAAGGACTCGCCGTGTATCGCTGCACATTCCATTGCGGATCGGTAGTCGTCCGGTGAGCAGTGCCGCGCGGCTGGGCGTGCATACGCATTCGGCCGCATAGAACTGCGTAAGCCGCAACCCCTCATGGGCCATCCGGTCAAGGTGAGGCGTGCGAATCGTAGGATGTCCGAAGCAGCCGAGATCTCCATACCCCAAATCGTCAGCGAAGATGAGAACCACATTGGGTGGACGTTTGCCAGTGGCGGCTGTCTCGTTTGCCTCCGTTCGGCCGTCGAACAGTAGGCCTGTCGAGTAGGCTACGAGAACCAACCACATTGTCGCCAATTTTCTGGACATCAGAGCGACCGCCTAATCTGTCGACTGTTTGATTGGATCTTGCTACGTAATGACCGGGCATGTGTCGAACCAGTTCCGTCCTTGGGCATGCATCCAAGTCGTCGAACTTTCGGGACCCCATAATCCGACTTCATAAATGTCAAGCTGGGGTTTGGCTGCGGAGTGCCAGGCTTTCAGGATCGGATCGATGATTCCCCAAGCGAGTTCGACTTCATCGCTTCGAGCAAAGAGGCTGGCGTCGCCTTGGAAGGCATCAAGCAACAGGCGTTCATACGCCTCGGGCATGACGCCGGAGAATTCACGATGGAAATCGAATTCCAGATCGGTGAGCCGAAGTTTCATGCCTTGATCTGGCACTTTGGTTAGAAAGTGGAGTTGAATGCCTTCTCCGGGCTGAATCTGAATCACCAACCGATTCGCTTCGCACAGATCGCCTGGCTTGCCATTGGCAAACAGCATTGTCGGTGGGCTGCGAAACTGAATCACGATCTGGGTGGTTCGGCAACTCATCGCTTTGCCGCTGCGCAGATAGAACGGAACTCCCTGCCAGCGCCAGTTGTCGATCGCGAGTTTAATTGCGGCAAAGGTGGCTGTCTGGCTGTCGGGCGCTACTCCCGGTTCTTGGCGGTAACCGTCGTATTGCCCGCGAATCGTATCGTTGGCAACCTGGTCTGCCGTGAGTGGAGAAATCGCTCGTAGCACTTTCACTTTTTCATCGCGGACGACATCTGCCTCGACCCGAACCGGGGCCTCCATCGCGGTGATCATCAGCAGTTGCAGTAAGTGGTTCTGAAAGATGTCGCGCAGCACTCCGGTTTCTTCGTAGAAGGCCCCGCGTCGCCCGACGAGAACTTCCTCGGCCACGGTGATTTGCACATGGTCAATGTAATTGCGGTTCCAGACCGGTTCGAAGATGGTGTTGGCGAACCTGAGCACCATCAGATTCTGCACGGTCTCTTTGCCCAGGTAGTGGTCGATGCGATATATCTGACGCTCGTCAAAAACTTTGTGGACCGCGTCATTCAGATTTCTCGCCGTTGCCAGGTCCTCGCCAAACGGCTTTTCGATCACGACGCGCCGGGGCCCATTCGCTTCGTTTGCGAGCTCGCTGGCTCCAAGTCGCTCGATCGCTTCGGCATAGAATTGCGGGGCCGTAGCCAGATAATACACGCGTGTCAGATCAGAAGGCTTGCTGGAACTGCGGCCTTCGAGTTCGTGCAGGCGGGCGTGAAGGGCCTCGAAATCTTCCTGGGTGTTGATATCACCAGGTTGATAGTGAACCAACGACGCAAACTGATCCCAAGCCGCTTGATCGAAATCCTTGCCGGTAAACTTAGCGGTCGTCTCGGCGAGAGATTTGCGCCAGGCATCGTCATCAAATCTGGTGCGCGAGAAGCCAACGATCTGCGTGCCGGCCGGCAGTCGGTCTTTACGCGAAAGCTGGTAAAGAGCCGGAATTAGCTTGCGGCTGGTTAGGTCGCCAGACGCACCGAAGATCACAAGTGTGACGGGCATAGGTTCCTTGCAGGGAAAGTACCAGCAAACACCGTCCACCAATCGGCGTCTGCGCTTGGAAGAGTCAACAACAACGTGAGCTACGGCGCCAGCCCCTCGCGAATCCAGGCTTCCGCGTCGGCTTCTTGCGAGTGGCCGAAATACTTGATGGAAGCCGTGGTGAACGGTTTGCAGAAGGCGGCCATCCCGGCCTCCCATTTACTATCGCCCACGAGCGCCAAACGTTCGATATCGGCAAAATGCTTGACGTCGAATTTCACGTCTTCCCATAACGCGCCCAGTTCCCAGCCATGAAAATCATGCATCCGCACCAGCATGCGAACTTGTCCATGCTGCTTGATCGCGGCTTCCACCCGAGGCACGAATTGTTCGTAGTCTTCCTTGGTAAGTTTGTTGCTCAATTGAATCGTGAACAGTTTTCCACCGGCGTCTTCGTGCAACAGAATCATCTTCGACTCCTTTTAGGAGAGGGGCGCTGGCAATAGACTTCCGCAAGTCAAAATAACAGGCTTACAGTATCGCGGCAACGCATTCGTCCCGCGTCCGGATCGTTGTCGGGGGTTGGAGACGGGGTTGCGATGACATTGCCCCGGGCAAGATGGGAGCCCAAACCGCCGGACTTCAGCCTCGGGCGGTAAGGCACAAACCGCGATTGCGCGGAGCAGCGCCCGGAATCACGGAATCATCGAAGCGGGCCAGCGTGGTTGAAGATCCAGCCGAAGTCCACGAAACGGAGCGGTTCCTGGCTTGGGTAGCCGCAGGAGGCTCCGGTTCGTGGACGATTGGCTAGAAGAATTCTAGCGTTGGTCGATGGGAATGACGGCCGTCGGCGCGCCGGCCAGCGGCGCCGTTTCGAGCTGGGAGAGCGTTTGGCGACTATGAGTAAGATGTTCGCTGGCAGCGTCGATTTCCTGCTTGATTACCGCGGCGAAATCGTTCGAAGCCTGGCGTTCGAATACCTCGAGCATCGCCAATAACTGCATCTGATGAAGAATATCGCCACGCAGGAAATGCCGATCAAATTCGTTCGCAGATTGCGTTTGGAGGCCTGATTGCACATTGGCCAGATACTCTTCAAGAATCTCCAGGCGGATACGAACCATCATCGCCGTTGCATTCTTGTGGAGTGCCAGCGGACGAAATCGAACCACTTTGGTTTGCGAGGGGGCGGCATCGGCCGCGATTTCTCGACGCGCATCCTCGATTGCGGTGGAAGTTCTGCCCCCGGTCAGCGTATCGAGAAGCGTCGAGAACGCACGCTGAGTTTCCAATCGACGGGCAATCAACGTTCGCAGTGGTTCGCTGGTGGCCGCTTCGAGCGCGCGTTCGTTTGCCGCGATCTGCCCCCAGGTATCGACTGCGAGGCTCAGCGCGAGCTTTTGGTCGATGATGTTCAGATTCACCGGCGCCAGCGGCGCCGAGGCGACGTCGTACGCTACCGAGGCATCGTCCGGCAAGTTGGCCTTCGTACGTTCCTCGGCGACGACCGGCGATTGCGCGAAGCAGACGACTGGCACGAACATCGCGGCCGACGCGAGACCGGCGCGCAGCAGGGCAGGGCACATAGAGAGGCTCCTCTTCCGTACGTTCCGAAGGGTCAGATGTGAAAAACAAGACGTGAACCGCGTCCTTCACCTCTCAGGCGGCACTCGCCGTGAAGGCTAGACGCATTTGGAATGCCAACCAGCGTCATTCTTGGGAAGTGAACTTTTTCGAATGGCGCCGCTGGCTGCGGCTGCCTTCCATTCTACTCATTCGACGCCGAAAAGGTGCAATTCGGTCACGAAATTTTCGTTTGAACAGCCACCGTTGCTTGTGAGGAATTTCACGAATCGGCGTTGCCGGTTTTCGCGGGCTGCTCTCGAAGCGAGCACGTACGCGTCTTACAAATAGGGAGAAAGCCGGCCCTTCTGGGCGAACCGCCAGGATTTGCAGAAATACGACCGGGTTGGTCGGGAGGCACCCGACTCATTCGAGCAGCGTTTGCGTTGATTGTCGTAGCCGGCCCGTAATCTGCTCGGCAATGGCGGCCAGCATGTCCGGCAGATCGATCTGAATGTTGACCGAATCCGGACCGACATCGAGCCGGCCGTTCAACGATTGTCCCAACCCGCCACCCGAGAAATCCATGTGGGCGCCAGTCCAATTCTGCTGAAATTTCATGATTCCGAGGCCGCCGGTCATCTGCTGTTGGATCTTGCCGAAGCTTTCTTCGATGCGGCGGCGGGCTTCGTCCTGACCGAGCTTGTGGGGAATAGAAATAGTGACCGGCTTGGTCATGAGTCGCCCTCGCTAGAAGGAGTCCGCGTAAGTATCCCGGCGCAGCATTATACCTCTGAGCCCGGAACGCCGGCCAATCAGAGGCGTCGAATTTTCAAAGAACTTAGTAGTGGTCAGTGGCTAGTGGTCCGTGATCCGTGGTTAGTGACTAGAGTTGGAAAATGTTCTCGATTTTCTAGCCACTGACCACGGATCACTGACCACTACGTGTTGTGGATGTCCAGGAGCGCGCACACACATCGCTTCGCAGCCACAATTGATCTCTAGAGAGGGGTGTCGATCGCATGTATCTTCACTCGTTTGACAGTGGCGTTTGCGGCGCTGCGCAGGTGGTTGGTTCGTTTCGTTCGCGGTAGAGAATGCATCGAACGTACGCTACCCGAATCGCTGGCCCGATTGCAAATCGAAGTTGGCGCCCGAGTGGCGTGCTGTGGGCGGCGCGATGGGCTTGGATGAATCGCGGCAAGGACTTCAGGCAAAGCGGGGACACAACCCGCCTGGCGGCCAGCGTCTTTTGAGCTGACGGGCTGTGCACCGGCGCCCACCGACAATTCGGACTGCCTTACAACGGCTGCGATGCACGGCGTGCGAGATTGCGAGCGAGGGAATAATCGGATGTCCTCGTTCTCTATTGAATCTGGGTGCGCAGGAGCGGCGCGTGCCGGCGGATAAATTCCGCCAACTTCTTCTTGAGCTGTACATGCCAGTCGTGCCAGACCTGCCGATTGAGCGCGTCGCGGGCCGATCGGTTCGCCAAGTCGTACAGGCGGCTGCGCTCCTCGGGATCGCACGGCGCCACGCCGCCCGGAAACAAGCGAAACGCCGCCTGAAACGCGTCATAGCTGCGCTCGAGCCCCGCGGTTCGAAAAGTTTCGGCGGTAATTCGAAAATCCGGATCGCCCGGGAACTCGCCGAAAAATAGATCTTCGAACCCCCCAATGCCAATGATCCCAGCGGAATGCCAGACGAGCATGATCACGCGCTGCTCGGGCGTGTACTGGGAAGCGTCGACAAGGTGGTCGTACAGAGCCCCGATCTTGATGAAGGTGCTATTCACCAAATCAAAATCGCACGCCTCGGCCAGCAGCACTTCGAACGGAGTATCGCTCTCGAGCCGGGGCCCGGAATCGCACTCCGGCTCGGACGGCCACGCGTCGCGCTGCAGGTCGCCGACGCTGCACCTCGGCAGGCCGTCCCGCAATTGTTGCAATGCGGCGTCGGAAAGGGCGGAACGCCAGAAGTTAAGTCTTTCCAAGGCGCCACAGCTTAGCAACGGCGCAATGGCGGCATCGGCCAAATCAAGCGTATCCACGTAAAGGACACGTAGTTTCGGAAGCGTCGCGACAACGGCGATGCCCTCGGCCGTGACGTGATCCGAACGGATGAAAAGAGTATCGAGGTTCTGGAGAGCGGACAGATTCCACAGTCCCGCATCCGTAAATGGCCCACCAATACTCAAATAGTCCACACTCGACAGCTTGGCGATGCACGACAAGCCTTCGTCGGTAACCTGCTCACCGGGCCTAAGCTCGCGCAGCTTTGACAGGCCCCTTAAATGTTCGCAAAAGGTGCCATGAGCATGGACATTGTCCTCCAAGGAAAGTTCTTCGAGATTGACGAGCCCCGCCAGCGGCGCCAGATCTTCATCGTTAGACTTACCGCTACGAAGCCCCAAACAGCGGAGGCTAGTGGCTTTTGCGAGGTGCTCGCATGCCACGGCGTCGAAGTTGCCTGGATTGCGAATACGGAGCTCTTCAAGCAGCGGCATCGTGCCAAGATGCGCGAAGCCGGCGGGGGTAACCGCCGAACCTTCGAACGATAGTTCTCGCAGGTTCGTAGCGCCGGCCAGAAAATTCAAGCCACGATCGGAAGGGCCGGCCGCATGGAACTTCAGCTTCTCGACGTCGCGTAGCTTGGCGACATGCGAGGCGGCCTCATCGGCATTCGCAACGTCAGAAGCATTGAGATCGACCCGGACGACGCGTTCCTGGACGTCGAATTCAAAGCCGTGATTATGAAGGCGAAGATACTGGAGCGTCTGGGCAATTCGGCTGTTACGCGCACTAGTCATGGGGGTGTCCGCGCGGCATTGCTTCCGGCGCGTCAGTCTATGAAGGTTCCAGTCTCCAGGTCGAGCAGCCGGCCATTCCTGCGAATATAGCGGTTTCTGCCGGGAGCGTTAAGGCCCGGTACAATGGCGTTGGTAATGCCGTCGATCGTCGTAAGCACCGCCGGAAAAACAACCGGCTCAACCACGTCGGCGATGACCAGATCGCGGGCCACTTCATTGAATGCCCCCCATGCTCCATCGCCCGTATGGCCTTGGCCCGCCCAACCGCGTTTGGCGGCGGCCACCGTGCCGAAAAACACCAGTCCAGGAAGAATCCTTTTCGCCACGGCCCTGAGCAACGGCTTACCGCCCGAGATCACTTGCCGCGCCACTTTCGCCGCGGCTTTGGAGAGCGGCTGGGTTGGCTTGCCATTCACGACCTGCTGCGCGATCGCCTTAAGCTCCGCTGGCGTCAGCTTCGGGTTTATCTCGGCTGCCGCGTGCGCGACGACGATGCTCTGGAGAAAGCCCCTGCGCCATGTGAAGATTCTTTTAAAGAGCTTCTTGTGTTTCGATGCAAAATCCGACTTGCCGTACGTTCCGGTTGCAATCCAGGACAGAAACTCTGCCGCGTCATCCTTATTGAGCTTTCCCTCCTTCGACCGAATCCAGGCATCGAGCAGCTTGCGTATGTCGCCAATATAATCGCGGTGCGTCACGCCGCTCCAGGTATCGAAGCCATGTCTATACGGGTCGGTCGACTTCGTCCCTGCCACGAAGATATCGAAAGCGTCGTTTGTCATTCTGCCTTTAAACGGGCCGAATGTCGATTGCGGAACCCAATGGTGCCCGCTCCCTTTCGCGGCCACGTCTTGTGCCGGAAGCGGTTTTCGGCCGGAGTGGACCGCCGGCGCGGCGGGTATTTTTTTGCGTTCGGCGGCGGGTGGCTCTTGGTTCGCGTCCCATGAGGCGGCGCCTAGCGGTACGTTCGTCGGCGCCGCGGACGCCGAATGCCCGTCGCTCGACCCGCGGACGCTTGCGTCGCCGGAGGTCGGCGATCCGGAGCCGGCGCCTTGAGTCGGCGCGAACCAGCCTGCATTGGGCGCCGTGCCGCGGCGAGGATGCTTGGCAGGATCCCATTGTGCCTCCTGCAAATCCCCGGACTCGGCCAGTTGTTCGAAGCGTTCCTCGGCTTCGCGAAGCTGAACCGCCCGTAACTCGCGGGCATGCCTGTCGGAAATCAAAGCCAACCATTCCAGCAGCTCTCGCTCGCGTTGCGCCTGGGCGTCGCTGGCTTGTGCTTGGCGCAGCTTGCCAAACGCTTGATCGGAAATGCTCGCCGAAAATTCGAGCACTTCGCGCGCATGACGTACGTGGTTGGAAGCAGGGTTTAGGTCTGGAATTCGCTTGCCGAGCAGCGCTTGCGCAAATGCTCGAGCCCGGCTTTGCGCGCTGTTGCCAAGTGTTTCCATTCCCGAGCGTCGATGGTCGTGATTCATGGCTTCAAGCCTCCCCTTACCAGGCAGCCCATAAAAAAGAGCCCGTCCTCGGCGCGCTTTGCAGCGCGTGCCGATTACGGGCTCTTTGGATACTCGTTGTCCGCGTCGAGCTCTTCGGATACCCCGATCACTTAGGGTGACCGGCCCCACGAGTGCATCGTGGAGTACGAGGAGGTTAGCACAAGTCCTGGCCTGCTTTCAATCGCCCAAAAAGAGCCGCTTCGCCGGAAGCAGGCGTTGTCACTTCACGACGGACCGCCTCGCAGTTGCTGCGCGGCACGTGAGAAGGCCGTCGAACGTTCCGCTTTTAGCAAGCATTTTCGGAAGCACCTTGTTAATAGTTCCAAGGATGGCATCGAGGACTTCATTGCGTGGCGCAAGCAGTCGCTGGCCGAAGCGGCGGCCTACGCGGCCGCGATCGCCGAGGTGTACTACGACGCGATCGGATCGGTGACGTCGAGCGGCGGCTTGATTGTGACGGTGGACGACGCCAGCCGCAATGGGCTGAGCTGGAGTCACTTGGTCGTGGCGTCAAATGCCAATAAACCGGCTTTCAGAAAAGCAAATGGGTATATTTCAAGAACCGGGAAACGCACGGGCAATAATCTGGCCGATTATAGTTACCGGAAAAAGCTGACGCCGGGTCGGCTAAGCGGCTGCCCCGAACTCACAACCCGATTTGGGCCGCCATTCGTTCGGATGCGGAAAGGTCCCCCCCTGATATCAGCCCATCCTTTCGTGGAGTGGATAAGGTAGGAGTCGGAGATGCTTTGAAATAGGCGCGAGGTGCATCCCTAGCGACCTGCGTGTTGGGCATCCACCAAACAGACAGGTGCTTGCTGCCCCAGCAGCCGGTATTCATGGAAGCCATTTTGATGGACCAAATCGAAACGTTAAGAGTTGCTGCGTTGGCCACTTTTCCTTTGAGGATAACTCCTTTCGAGGCATTCTTTTTGGCCGACGAGAGCGCGTCGCACCCGATGGTGTTTTTCATGCAGTTGGAACTGCACGGAGAACTCGATCGCGAACAGTTCGACCGCGCGCTTGAGTGGGCAAGTTGGAGGCATCCCTTGCTGCGCGCCAAATTGGAAAAGCGCGGGGCATATGACGGTCACTGGGTGCTCGATGCCGATTGGACGGTCCCCTGCGGTTGGCAGACGGACGAGAGGCCCATTCTATTGAATGAAAAATTTCTGTTCGACTTGACCCGCGAGAGCGGGCTGAGGGTTTGGGGACAGTGCAAAGGCGAAAAGGCGACCGTCACGTTTCAATTTCATCATGCTTGCTGTGACGGGATTGGGGCGGTGTCGTTTCTAGGCGATCTACTAGTCGCTTATGATTGCCTGTTGGGGGAAGGCAGACAGGCAACCGGGTTACGGCCTTTGGAATTCGAACAACTAGGACTTCGGAGGCTGGTCCGTTCGACAAATATCGGTATGGCAATTGTCAACACGGGCCGCAGCGTAGCGCTTTGGTGGAGTCGATATCTATGGCGTCAGGCTACTCCGCTGGCCGCACCTCATACGGCTGGCGAACAGCGTCCTGTTTGCGTGCCTGGATTTATCGTCCACAGCTTCAGTTCGGACGACACGAACCGTTTGCGTCAGGCGTCGCGTACCCGTGGCGTGACATTGAATACGCTGATGCTGCGAGATTTATTACGATGCTTGCATCGGTGGTCGATGCCCCACGCTGTAAAGCCGCTCAAGCGACTATCGATTCTGGTGCCCGTTGATCTTCGCGAGCGCATCGACGCGAGGCTGCCCGCGTGCAATCGACTTGGCTATGCCTTTGCCGATTGGCGAGTTCGCAACGGCGAGCTGGAAGAGCCGCTCTTGGCGGATCTCGAAGAGCAGGCGGTTAGATACCCGCCACGCCGGCAAGCGATGGTGCTTTTGCAGGGCCTGGCTGTAGCCCGGCGAGTGGGAACGATGTCGTGGTTGGTCAACCGGCGGACCTGTCTGGCGACAGCCGTGTTCAGCAATCTTGGCGATCGGTCGCGAAGATTCGCGGCAAAGCTGCGCCGCCGCGAGGGCCGCGTGATTGCGGGAAATGTCGTTGTCGATAAGATTCTTGGAGCGCCGCCTCTTCGACCGGGCACGTGCGCCGGGATGACCGTGGGCATCTACGCGCGCCAATTGACAATTTGCTTTCGAACGGACCCGCTGCATTTCGATTCGAGCGACACGCGACGAATGCTGGAGGAATACGTCCAGCAGCTATCGCAAACGGCCCAAGAGACTTCCCGAAGTTAATTTGCGCCGGTGTTCGGAATTTGTCGCCCGCGGCTTTCGCGAGTCACGGATGAAATCGACATCGTCAATTCGTCGACATATTGACGAAGCAAGACGCTTGCATCATGAGAGCTCAGGATCGCGGAGTCGTGGCGAAGCGTAAGCGTTAGCGACCCGCGATAGGTATGCACTCCGATGCTCACGGGCGATTGTGGCCGTATGGGAGGCATGAACTCGATCGCGTCGAATTGGAGCTCGTTCTCGGTATTTCCGGAGCCTGCAAGATTGCTGAGAACGACTCCCAGATTGCTGAGGACGCAGGTGACCTGAGATCTCGGGTGGCGCAAGACACGCTGCATCGCGGCGGTATTGAAGGACAGGCATTTTAGGACTCGCAGCATGACAACGCCCATGCGGTGCTTTTTGATCTGCCGGGTCTCTCGAGCAATCGACGTTAACATTTCCGCCGGTTGCCGGATTTGTTTCGCGGTTCGATCCAGAAACACCATGCTCACCCGATTGACAGCTCCCAGGCCATCGTCTGGCAGACGGTGGCTGATAGGCATGGCAATGCGCAATACTCTTGAGTCGGATTCGCGACGAAGAAGCATCCACTTGTGCAGGCTCAGGTAAAGGTCTCGCAATAGCAGGTCGTTCAGCGTAGCGTTCACGCCTCGTGCACGATCGAGCAGACTTGCCGTCTCTTCTGCGGAGAATCGATGCGTCGCGAATCCGGAGGTTTGGAACTCGGCGGCGGAGTGCTTCTCGCCGCACCCCAAGGGTTCGATTCGATAGCGAAAAAAATTCGCAATTCGCGCCAGGTCTCTTGGCATCCCGGTGACGCGTTCCAGCGGTTTGAGCGGTATGTAGGCGCGTTGCGCGAGAAGCGAAGCCGTCGGCGCGGGAGCCAATTCATTCGCCGTGCCGCGGTAGGTCAGGATTGTTTCGGCAATCGCTTCCACGGCCCCCAAACCGTCGCACGCCGCATGGTGAAATTCAAACCATAATTGTCCGCCAGTTCGGCTTTCACAGATTCCAACTCGAAAGCCGTTGCCTGACAGGAGATCCATTTTATTTGCGGCGAATGGGACTTCCAATGAAGGCGGAACGTCGCAGAGCGGGCCAGGAGGTTCGAAACGCAAGTCCCACTTGAATCGCCCTCGGTTGCGCACCACTTTTGCCGCTAAAAGCCGATGCCGGGCCACGACGACGGCTAACGCTCGCGCGAGACGCTGCCGATCGAGCTGGCCCACGAAGCTTAACCGAAACAGGAACGTCATCGGCCCTCGTGGACAGTCGTCGAGCAACATGTATTGTTCCCAGGGCACCAGGGGCAACATTGGTTCTGTTGACATGCGACAGGCCGTGATTGGTATCCGGTGCAGCGTTTCGCGAAGGAACGCATTTCGCGAGCTAACACCGCCGCCTTCCGAAATTTCGACTCGCGGCATACTCGAACAGTCGCAGCAGCGCCGAAACGTCAATGCGAGGGCAGGCCGCATCCTGCATTACTTGTTCGGTATTGGTTTGATCAAAGATCGGATCGCCCTCCCAATAGGGCTGATAGGAGGCAACGGCACTGTAAAACAACGCTTCAGAAGCATTCATCGACGTGGAAGGAATCGGCTGCCGGCCGACAAATTCCACCCCGTGATAATTGCAGAGTCGCGCGAGTGCGGTTTCGATTTCTTGGGAAGTTGTCGGCTCCGGGGGCGTGATGTGATAGGTTTGCCCCTGGAAGGTAGGGTCACCAAGCACTTTGAGAATTACGGCAGCGACGTAATCCACGGGCACAAGATTACGAAATTCTTGGCCAGTTAGATTCAGGCGAACCGGATGGTGCCATCGTCCTTGGGCATCGCGGTCGGCATTGCGCGCCATCGCACAGGTGAATTGAAGATAGGAATAAACGCCGCGATAGGTGGACGTATATGCGGTAAGCGAGTCACCGACTACGATTCCCGGGCGGTAGATGGTTCGCTGCTCGAGAAAGTGCGCCTCTCGGACCAATTGTTCCGCCGCGAATTTGCTTGATTCATAGTCGTTGCGCAGGATTTGCCCGCAATTGAATTCTCGCTCGTAGATTCGCCCGGTTCGATCTCCGCAAATGTAGGCCGTTGAAACGTAATGCAGATCGTGAATTCCCAGCTCCGAGCAGAGGTCTAAGAGGCATTGAGTTCCCGTCAAATTGCTGAGCCACGGGTCTTGAGCGCGGTCACCGCCTTGGAACTTAACGCTTGCCGCGTTGTGCAGGATTCGGTTGCAATGCCGGCCAATCCACCGACGCCCCTCCTCTGTCAGCCCCAAGCCGGGCCGATTGGTTTCACCTGTCAACACGACAGGACGGGGGAGGGGTTTCCCAAGAGTCTGTTCCCAACGACGGATCACTTCATCGATACGGTTCGAGGGCGAATTTCCGTCTTTTGCTCGGGTTAATACCGCCAGGGGCACGTTTTTCAGGAGGAGCCCCGCTAATAGATATTCTCCGATCAGGCCGGTGGCTCCCGTCAGCAGGAGGTGGCTGGGCATTGTGAACCTGTATTGGATGTGAATGGTAATAAAGTATGCTTCGGTAGCTCGCCAGTCGCCTACTCAACTAATAAGGCGTAAAGACTGCCACCATCCGGCCACGGATTCCGCTAAATTTTTTTAGGCGGCTTCCCTTCCGATTATTTCGGGCGGTCGGGCGTACAGCTCGGTCAGAAATCGGGCGCGACCCGGTCGGACCGGCGCGATCGTCATTTCCCAGCGAGCCACGATTGCCAGAAATCTTAAATCGTCTTCTCCGGTCTCGCCGTCATCTCGGGCCGTTCGCCTTCCGCCAAGCAGACCGTGGTGAAGGTTGAATCGTAGTCAGAGGGAGGAGTAGTGATCAACCGCCGTTCGCGGGAAGAAGTTCTTTCGAGCCGGTGGAAGCAGGGCCGCTTGACGTGCGAGAGAGACGGCGAGGCGATTGGCGGGCGGCGATGGCGAGGTCTGGGGCGGGATGCGTGAGGAACTGCCTCGTGCGATGCAAGCGCGGACCCGAAACGGAATGGGCCGCGCTGTGGACATCGAGTCCACAGCGCGGCACCAAGGGCTACTCCCCAGAAGCCCTGTGACCATTCCTGTCCCTGGGAGGACAACGAGATAGGGGGTAGGGATTTTGGGGGTGGGGGATTCGAAATAGAAAAGAATTCGTTCTTGGATGGCCAATCACGCCCACGATTTCATTGCTAACGCGGGCTGTCTTCTACTCGAACCCCTCACCCCCTGTCTCTTAACCCCTTTTTTTCTAGCCCACCGGCTGGGCCTCGAATTGTTCTTCTTCGGTCGAGCCGCAGAGGGCGGTCGTCGAGGATTTCCCCGCGGCGATCGTCTGGGCGATTTCATCGAAGTAACCGGTGCCTACGAACCGCTGATGCTTGGTGGCACGGTAGCCGGAGTCGGCTTCGCGTTCGAACTCGCGCTGTTGCAAAGCGGCATAGGCCGTCATGCCGCTCTCGCGGTAGCCGGCGGCCAGCTCGAACATCGAGAGGTTCAGGGCATGGAACCCGGCTAGCGTGATGAACTGGTACTTGTAGCCCATCGCGCCGAGCTCGCGCTGGAAGCGAGCGATGGTGGCGTCGTCGAGGTTCTTCTTCCAGTTGAAGCTCGGCGAACAGTTGTAGGCCAGCAGCTTGCCCGGGAATTCGGCGTGAATCGCCTCGGCGAAACGGCGGGCCTCGTCGAGATCGGGCGTCGAGGTCTCGCACCATAGCAGGTCGGCATAAGGGGCGTACGAGAGACCGCGATCGATGGCGATGTCCAGCCCGCCGGCAATGCGGAAGAAGCCTTCGGGCGTGCGTTCGCCGGTGATGAACCGCCGGTCCCGTTCGTCGATGTCGCTGGTGAGCAGTTGGGCGCTGTTGGCGTCGGTTCGGGCGACGAGCACCGTGGGCACGTCGAGCGTGTCGGCGGCGAGCCGCGCGGCCGACAGCGTACGGAGGAACTGCTGCGTGGGCACCAGCACCTTGCCGCCCATGTGGCCGCACTTCTTTTCGCTGGCGAGCTGATCTTCGAAATGAACGCCCGCGGCGCCGGCCTCGACCATGCCTTTCATCAACTCGAAGGCGTTCAGCGGGCCGCCGAAGCCGGCTTCGGCGTCGGCCACGATCGGCAGGAAGTAATCCGTGTCGGCGCGACCTTCCATGTGTTGGATCTGGTCGGCGCGGCGGAGCGCGTTGTTCAGCCGCCGCACGAGGTTTGGCACGCTGTCGGCCGGGTAAAGGCTCTGGTCCGGGTACATTTGGCCGGCGTTGTTGGCGTCGGCCGCCACCTGCCAGCCGCTGAGATAGATCGCCTTGAGGCCGGCTTCGGCCATCTGTACGGCGTGGTTGCCGGTCAGCGCGCCGAGGGCATTGACGTAGGGCTCGAAGTTGACGAGATGCCAGAGCCGCTCGGCGCCGCGGCGAGCGAGCGAGTGTTCGACGTGGATGCTGCCCCGCAGGCGGACGACATCGGCCGCGGTGTAATCGCGGCGAATGCCTTCCCAGCGGGGAAGATCGGCCCAATCGGATTCCAATTCAGCGGCGGTGCGTGGCTCTGGCATGGTGGACAAACCCTTTGAAAAAATGCAATTAGAAAAAATTGAGGCAAGAAACGGGGAGTTTGCTTCCAAGCGAACTACAGGGAGTAACGATCAGGACACAAAAACTCGGGACACAAACACATATCGCGGCAAGCGTGGCGGTCAGTCGAGTTGCTCGTAGGCCGGCAGCGTGAGGAACTCGACGAACTCGGGCGCCGTGCTGATCTCGAGGAACAGCTTGCCCGCGGCGTCGAACTTGGTCTTGGCGTAGCGTTCCGCGCCGAGCGACTCGCGAATGTTGGCGAGCTCCTGACGCAGCACCTCGGTCACCAGGGCGACGGTGATTTTGGTGTCGTCGGCAAAGCGGCCGCGCTCGTCGCGAATCCACTGCCAAATCTGCGCCCTGGAAATCTCGGCCGTGGCGGCGTCTTCCATCAGGTTGAAGATCGGCACGCAGCCGTTGCCACGGAGCCACGCTTCGAGGTATCGCAGCCCCACCGCGACGTTCGTGTGCAGACCCTCGCGGGTGATTTCGCCTTCGGGAACGGCCAGCAGGTCGGTCGCCGTAATCTTGAGATCTTTGTGTCGACGAAAGAGTTGGTTGGGACCGAACATGTGGGTGTCGAACACTTCCAGGGCCACGTGAACCAGGCCCGGATGGGCGACCCAGGTACCGTCGTGCCCGTCGGTGGCTTCGCGTTCTTTATCGGCGCGGACCTTGGCCAGGGCGCGGCAATTGGCCGCCGGGTCGTCCTTGATTGGGATCTGCGCGGCCATGCCGCCCATGGCATGGGCGCCGCGGCGATGGCAGGTCTCGATGAGCAGCAGCGAGTACGACCGCAAAAAGTGCGTGGTCATCGTCACTTGAGCGCGGTCGGGCAGGAGCATGCCCGGGCGATTACGCAGCTTCTTGATGAAGCTGAAGATGTAGTCCCAGCGGCCGCAGTTCAGGCCGGCGCTGTGATTGCGTAGCTCGTAGAGGATTTCGTCCATCTCGAACGCGGCCAGGATGGTTTCGATCAGCACCGTGGCCTTGATGGTGCCTTGCGGAATGCCGAGCGTCGTCTGGGCCGAGCGAAAAACTTCGTTCCATAGCCGGGCTTCGAGATGGTTTTCCATCTTGGGCAGGTAGAAGTAGGGACCGGAGCCCTTGTCGATCAGCGTTTGGGCGTTGTGAAAGAAGTACAGGCCGAAGTCGAAGATGCCGCCGGAGACAGGTTCGCCGTCGACCAGCACGTGCTTCTCCACGAGGTGCCAGCCGCGGGGCCGGACGATGAGCACGGCCGTTTGCTTTTCGAGCGTGTAGTGTTTGCCCTGGGGGCCGGTGTATTCGATCGTGCCGCTCACGGCGTCGCGCAGGTTGACCTGGCCGGCGATGGTGCCCTCCCAGGTGGGCGAGTGCGAATCTTCGAGGTCGGCCATGAAGGTCCGCGCGCCCGAGTTGAGGGCGTTGATCACCATCTTGCGGTCCACCGGCCCGGTGATCTCCACGCGACGGTCTTGCAGGTCGGCCGGAATCGGCGCGATGGTCCAATCGCCCTGACGAATGTGGGCCGTCTCGGGCAGGAAGTCGGGCAGGTCGCCGGCGTCGATCCGGGCTTGCCGCGTTTGGCGGGCCGCGAGGAGCTGCTTTCGCGTGGCCCGGGTGAGTCGTTCCAGGCCGGCGACGAATTCCAACGCTTCGGGCGAGAGAATGTCTTGGGCGCAGTCAGGCGTCGGCGCGGTGAGCTGGACGCCTGATGGCAAGGCTTGTTTGGCGGCAGTCTTGGTGGCGGTGGCGCACATGGGGAGCTTCCTGATTCCTGGTGGTCCCTAATGTCGGTCGGTAGCGAATGCTCGCGATCCTAGACACAAGCCGTGCCGTTCGAGTTCGTGCGAGGCCGCGAAGAAGCGGGACCGTCTTGGGGAGAGCAAAGGAGAAAAGCATTTGACCGCGCGGGCTTTTGTGTGGCCCGTCGCCTGTCGAGAACCGCCCTTGCCGCCCTAATGAGAAGTCCGCCCTGGAACGCCGCCACGCAAGTTCTGCGTGCATCGCTGAACGCACTTTAATGACGATTTCAAGAATTGAACACAATAATCCTTTCAATACCAATCATTGAATTTATCAATGAAATGATTTATATTAATAGGCGCTATACTTGTGGATACGGGCCGCAGGTGGCTCAATTTTCCGGGAGCATTCACGAGCGATGAGCAACGCCCCCAGTTCGCAGTATTACAAGCAGAACCGGCTCCAGCAGTTGCGAGGCTTTTGTTGCGCCGCCCAGGCGGGCAGCATCTCGAAAGCCGCCGAGAAGCTGTTTTTGAGCCAGCCCAGCGTGTCGCTCCAAATCCAGGCCTTGGAACGGGAGTTGAAGACCACGCTCTTCGAACGCCGGGGACCCAAGATCAATTTGACGCCCGACGGCAAGACGCTGTACGAACTGGCAGCCCCGCTGGTCGAGGAGATCGACGCCCTGGCCGATACGTTCGCCGCGCGCCGCGGCGGCATCGAAACCGGCCGGCTCGACATCGCCGCGGGCGAATCGACGACGCTTTATCTATTACCACGATTCGTCCAGCAGTACGCCGAGCTGTATCCGGGCATCGAGCTCAAGCTGCACAACGTCACGGGGCGCGACGGGCTGGCGATGGTTCGTTCGGACGAGGCCGACTTTGCCGTGGGCTCGATGCTCGAAGTGCGCGAGGACATCGAGTATCAGCCGATGTTCACTTACGATCCGATGCTGATCGTTCCGCTCGATCATCCGCTGGCGAAGCGGAAACGGGTGACGTTGAAGGATGTGTCTCCGTATCCGTTGATCTTGCCGCCGAGCCACTTGACCACCTGGGGCGTGGTGGACTACGCGTTCGCCAAGCACAAGCTGAAGTACGAAGTGAAGATGGAGGCCGGCGGCTGGGAAGTCATCAAGAAGTACGTCTCGCTGGGATTGGGGATCTCGATCGTGACGAGCATCTGCCTGAGCGGCGACGAAGAGTTGGTGGCGATTCCGCTGGCGCGCTATTTTCCCAAGCGAACTTACGGCTTGGTGATTCGCAAAGGCAAGTTCCTCTCGCCAGCCGCCGAGCGGTTCGTGCATTTGATGCGCGAGGCGACCAAGGGCAAGCGTCCGCCGGCGAACCCGCCCGGCGTCAATCAATTGTTCGGCTTCTATGGGCCAATCGACGGTCGGGCGGACGGTGGGCCGCATGGCCGCTCGGGGCGCGGCCGGCGCGGTTAGTCGACTCGCTGGTCCGACGATCGGAGGCATCTGGTAACGACGGATCTGTGGGGGCTATTGAGCGCAATGCGCTGGCCACCACGTTCACGGCAGACACATGCGTCGTTCGGGGGCTCGGCAGCCCCGCAAACGGTAAAGCTTACCTAGTCGGTACGGGCGCCGTGCCACGGGACGCACGAACGTCCGTTCTTGTAAGGACGACCCTCATTTCGGCCGAGTGTACCCAATGGCGCACCGTGCAGCCTTCGACGCGGGCGGTGCGCACCTACGTTCATCCATCCAAGCGGGTTGATGATGTCCCTGCGGGTACTTTCGCGGCTTGTGACCTGTTCGTGGTTCGTGGCAATCGCCGTTGCATGCTACGCGCCCCCGCAAGCACGCGCGCAGAGCGAAGCGGCGGACGCCTGGTATGCGCGCCCGCAGTTGACCGGCGACTGGTGGGGAACGCGCGATTCACTTGCCGAGCGCGGGATCACGGTGCTTTCGGACAGCACGAATTTTTATTTTGGAAACACGACCGGCGGCGTTCGCGAAGACTTCGATTTCGGCGGGCATAATGATTACGTCGTATTCATCGACGGCGCGAAACGCTGGCAGTGGGAAGGCTTCTCGGTAAAGCTCAAGGCCGAGCATCGCTATGGTGAGACGCTCGTCGGCGATGTCGGAGCGTTCTTCTCGCCGGCCATCCTCGCGGATCTGCCCGTTGCGAATAGCGAGCGATTGTATCTAACGAACGTGTTGTTCACGCAGATGGTCGGCGAACGGCTGGCGCTGTTCGCGGGCAAACTCGACACGCTCGATGGCGACATGAACGCCTTTGCGCATGGACGAGGAAAAACGCAGTTTTCGAACCTGGCCTTCGTGTTCAATCCGATCGTCGCGGCCACGGTGCCCTATTCCACGCTGGGAGCCGGCTTCGTCTGGCTCGAAGAAGGCGAGGCCGTCGCGGGCCTGACCGTGTTGAACTCGACCGATACTTCGGGCACCAGCGGCTTCGAGCAACTGTTTAACGACGGCGTGTTGCTCTCGGCCTACGTGCGGGCGCCCACGCGCTTCTTCGGGTTGCCGGGGCATCAACTCCTGGGCGGCACCTGGAACAATCGGACATACCTCTCGCTGGGCGACGCGTATATCGACTATCCGGACATCTCGATTCCGCCGACGCGCGGCAGTTGGTCGATCTTCTGGAATTTCGATCAATGCCTGGTGTATGACGAGGCGTCGGGGCGTGGTTGGGGGCCGTTCGGCCGGGCGGGCATCGCCGACGACAATACGAATCCGCTGGCGTGGTTTTTGAGTTTCGGCGTCGGGGGCAATAGCCCCATTGCTTCGCGGCCGCTGGATCGTTTTGGCGTCGGCTGGTACTACGCGTCGACGAGCGCGCAAGTGGCGCCCGTCATCGAGGCACTATTCGGGCCGGTCGGCAACGGCCAGGGCATCGAATGCTTTTACAATTATGCCGTCACTCCCGCGATTTATGTGACCCCAGACTTGCAGGTGATCGTGCCGGCGCTCGAAGCTATTGATCCGGCGCTGGTCGTGGGGGTGCGGGCGCAGGTGGTGTTCTGAGGGAGGCTGCCAAGCGTTGAGGGCAGGCTGCGTGCCCGAGGAGTCTGGGGGCCGAGCTGCTCCGCTGATATTATGGAGGCATGGCAAGTTCTGAATATGACTTTGACGTGCTGGTAATTGGCGGCGGACATGCCGGCGCCGAGGCGGCACTGGCGGCTGCCCGGCTGGGGGCGCGCACGGCGCTATTGACCACCAACTGCGACACGGTCGGGCAGATGAGCTGCAATCCGGCGATTGGCGGCGTGGCCAAGGGGCACATCGTCCGCGAGATCGACGCGCTGGGCGGCGTGATGGGCCGCGCGATCGACGCCACGGGCATTCAGTTCCGAATGCTTAACCGCCGCAAGGGGCCGGCCATGCATAGCCCCCGCGCGCAGGCCGACAAGAAAGCGTATCAGTTCGAGGTCAAGCGAATCGTCGAGGAACAGCCGAACCTCTCGCTGCGGCAGGAAACCGTCGAGGACATTCTGACGGAGAACGTCGGCGGTCAGACGCGCATCGCCGGCGTGCTGGTGCGCGGCGATGCGACGTATCGAGCTCGGGCGGTGATCCTGACGACGGGGACTTTCTTGCAGGCCTTGATGCATACGGGCGAAGCCAAGACGCCCGGCGGTCGGGCGGGCGAGGGGACCACGGCCGGCATCAGCGGCGCGCTAACACGCATGGGGTTTGAGCTGGCACGATTCAAAACCGGCACGCCGCCGCGCCTGAACGGCCGCACGATCGACTATAGCCGCACCGAGCGGCAGCCGGGCGACGACGAGCCGCAGCCGTTTTCGTTTTTGACGTCGCGGTTGGAGATCGAGCAATTGCCGTGCTGGATCACGTATACGAACGAGGCCGCGCACGAACTGATTCGCCGGAATCTGCATCGTGCGCCGATGTACAGCGGGCAGATCCGCTCCAGCGGGCCGCGCTATTGCCCTTCGATCGAAGACAAGATCGTACGCTTCGCCGACAAGGATCGGCATCAATTGTTTCTGGAGCCGGAAGGCCGAAACACGCACGAAGTCTATGTGAACGGCATTTCGACAAGCCTGCCGCGCGATGTGCAAGACGCCGTGATCCGCCTGGTGCCGGGGCTCGAACGGGCTGAAATCATGCGCTACGGCTACGCTGTGGAATATGATTTTTCGCCGCCCGAGCAGTTGCGGCCTTCGCTCGAGACGAAACGCGTCGAGGGACTGTACTTTGCCGGCCAGATCAACGGCACGACGGGTTATGAAGAGGCCGCGGCCCAGGGGCTCATGGCCGGCGCAAACGCGGCGCTCAAGCTGCGCGGCGCGGACTCGCTCGTGCTCGACCGCGGAAACGCCTATATCGGCGTGTTGCTCGACGACCTGGTGACGCGCGGCGTGGACGAACCTTACCGCATGTTCACTAGCCGCGCTGAACACCGGCTCTTACTACGGCAGGATAATGCCGACCGGCGGCTGACGCCGCTTGCGCACCGTGTGGGGTTGGTTGATGACCAGCGCGCGGGGCGTCTGGCGGAAAAAGAACGGCAAATCGCCGCTGCGCTGGCGACGCTGGAGTCCACCGTGCATGAAGGCGCCGGGTTGGCCAAGTGGCTGAAACGTCCGGAGATCGATTGGCGGACATTAACCGGGTGGCTTCCAGCGCTGGCGCAGTTCACGCGAGAAGTTGCCGATCAGGTAACCTACGACGTTAAATACGCAGGCTACATCGCACGTGAGGAGGCCGAGCTGGAACGCCGGAGAAAGTTGGCGGAGCGGCGTATTCCGACGGCCTTTGACTTTGCCGCGATCCGCCATTTGCGCGCCGAGGCGCGCGAGAAGCTGATGCGCGTCCGACCTGAGAATCTGGGTCAAGCAAGTCGCATCAGCGGAATCACGCCTGCGGACGTGGCCCTACTGGCCGTGCATCTGGGCCATTAAAAGACTTGGTCGGGGGCGTCTTTTTCGGACCGAGCGGACGATCGCCCACACCGCAAAAATGGTGGTTGCGCGTGAGTCTGTCCCAATCAAGTGTTTTAGGGGGCTTGGCGAACACGGTTCAAGCGAAATTGCCGGGAAAGTATGTTGATTTCGTAAGTTGTTGTGTGGGTTTGGTTTGCGTGTATATGATCGATATTGACTGGACCCTGGTGGGGGCTATAATAGGCTTTGATGGCAATTTCGGTAAAATTGGTAGGAACCGAACAAAGGCACTGCTGAAACCGACTGGACAAATCATTAGGGACGCAGCAAGCTAAAAGGCTAGGTTCCGTCTAGCGTGACATGGAGGACTAGGAGCTTCCGGTGGTTTCCGTCGTCGTGAAATCACATGGAGGTCCCGCTTAGACTAGCCTTACCATCGGCTAGGGAGAGGGGTGGTTAGCAACTATGAAAACTGTGTTTACCACAGGCGAAGCCGCGAAGATCTGCAAGGTTAGCCAGCAGACCATTATTCGTTGCTTCGATTCCGGGCAACTGAAGGGATTTCGGGTTCCGGGCAGCCGATTTCGCCGCATTCCCCGCGAGCAGCTTTACGCCTTCATGCGCGACAATGGGATTCCGACCGACGCCCTGGAAAGCGGCAAGCGGAAGGTCCTGGTCGTGGACGACGACCTGGAATTGGTCGAGTTGATTGTCGATGTGCTGGAGAAGGACGGCCGTTTTGAAATCCGCACCGTCAACAACGGCTTCGACGCCGGGATGATGGTCAAGGAATATCACCCGGACGTGATCGTGCTCGACGTCATGCTGCCGGATATCAACGGCAAAGAAGTCTGCCAGCGCGTGCGCAGCGACAAGTCGATGGACGACGTGCGGATCATCTGTATCTCGGGCATGGTCGAAGAGGACAAGATCGAAGATCTGAAAGCCTCGGGGGCCAACGATTTTCTGCACAAGCCGTTCGAGGTAGAAACGCTGATCGAACGCATGTGCACGCTACTCGATATGGAAGCGCTGAGCTCGCGGTCGTAGGCGCCCCGGGCCGGCCGGCCGCGCCGATTGCAAGGTTGTGCGATCGTGTGCGGTACGCGTCGTCGCGGATATAGCTTCGAGCGATTGCTTCAGCGGAAGCCGTTGTGCGTCGCACGCTGGTTTGAAACTGCGTTTTCGCTGATGCACACCTTGCCGCCGCTCAATACCAGTTCAGGCACGTTTCGGCTGCCGCTTGCGGACGGTACGGCAGAGCGTTTGGCCGGAGCGTTGTTGGAGTCGGAGTTGGAACGCCGGCGCAGGGCTTTTCGCGCGGCCCTGGCTGGCGATCCGTTGCTTGCGGTATGGGCCTTGGTGCTTGCATCGCAGGAGCCTGAGCATGTGACCGCGCATCTTGGCGGTCTGGCGGGCTGGCTCGCCGCGGCGCCCTTGGAGCTTTTCCGGGGAATTGGCGGTGATGCGGTCGCCGCGGAGCCGGGGGACTCGCTGCTAGATCTTGCCGAGTCGGCCGGTTGTTCGCTGGCGACCGCGGAGTTGGCGGAACATCTGGCACATGCCGTCCACGGCGCCGGCGGACGTGCCTATCTATTGGGGCTGGTGCTGCTTGGTCCAGCGTGGCTGCACGAAATCGGCGGCGACGAGCGGCCTCGTCACGAGAGTTCGCTTTTTCCTGCTTGGCTGCTGCGCGACAGCTTGGAGGTTTCGCGGCCGCGTTCCGAGCAATCGATCGTGGTGGCCTGCGTCGCCCAGGCCCTGGCTGTGGTAAGTTCTCATTCCGAGGATGCATGGCGCGCGCTCGATTGCGTGCCGGCGGAGTGGATTGGCCGCTGGGAGTCACGCGGCAGGGATTGGGCGGCCAGCGGCCCGTGGCCCGAACGACTGGCCTCGCTCGTCGAGCATCTTTGGCGCGGCTGGCGGCTGGAGTCTGACTTTGAACGCGCGCTGGAGCATGCGAAGCTCGAAGCGATCAAGGAGTTCGCCTACGGCGCGGGCCACGAGATCAATAACCCTTTGGCGAATATTTCGGCTCGGGCTCAGACGCTACTTTCCGACGAAACGGATCCGGAGCGGCGGCGCGCGCTAGCGGCGATTAACGCACAGGCCTTTCGCGCGCACGAGATGATCGCCGACATGATGCTGTTTGCCAGGCCGCCCGAACCAAAACGGCAAACGATCGAACTGGCCGCGCTAGCGCGGAGCGTGTGCGAAGAACTACGCCCGCAGGCCGACGAGCAGCAGACCGAGCTCACGTTGCGTTTGCCGCCCGAGGCGGTGGCGATCGAGGCCGATCCGACGCAAATAGGCGTGGCGCTGCGATCGTTGTGCGTCAACGCGTTGGAAGCGCTGGTGCGTGGCGGACGGTTGCAAGTCGAACTGCTCGCGCCTACCGCGGACGAGCCACGCGTCGGGCTGCGCGTTTCTGACAATGGGCCGGGGATCTCGCCCGAGGCGCGCGAAAAGCTGTTCGAACCGTACTTCAGCGGTCGCGAGGCAGGCCGCGGGCTGGGCGTGGGGCTCTCGAAATGTTGGCGGATAGTCGCCATACATGGCGGCTCGATCGAGCTTGCGCAGGGGGATCCGTGCGGCGCGATCTTCACGATCCTGTTGCCGGTGTCCCAGAGTCGCTAGCTTGCGCTGTTTTTTGGCAGCATGTGGCCTTTTGGCAACGCGTGAAAGCTACGGGTTTTTTGTGGCCTGTTGGTTTGGTTGCCGCACGCTGCGATATGCGCGCAGGGCGCTTGTAAACGCAGGGGTCATAACCTACGCTTGCTTGCCGGGGAGCCCTTCGGCGCCATTGACCCCTCACCTGTGGAGCCATGCACCATGAAATATCTCGCAGCATTTGCAGTGCTGGGCAGCCTTGCGATGGCCGCTCCGGCAGCAGCTCAGGAAGTGATTCTGACGCAACCGACAGTGACGTATTACGCGCCGAGCGCGCCGGTGACAACGTACTATGCTCCGGCGGTTGCCACGCCGGTGACGACCTACTATGCCCCGAGCGTGCCCGTGGCCGCGAGTGTGCCAGTGACGACTTTTTACGCGCCGGCGGTGACGACTTACTATGCGCCAGCCGTGGCCGTCGCTCCGGCCGCCGTCTATTATGTGCCCCCCCGCGTGGCCCGTCGCTGGGCTCGTTGGGGCTGGTAGATGAGAACGTGCGGCATCGAACGAATGAAAGCCATTTTTAATCAGGAGAACGTTGAAGCGTTCTCCTTTTTTTATGGATATCGGGGGCGTGTGCGGCCATCCTGGCCGTGTACTGGCTTGGGAATTGTCCGGCGTTTGGACATGGTTCCCAATTCTGGACGCCAGCGGTAGAGGTTTGGGAGCTTCGGGACGATTGGCCGTGCGGCAAAAGCCGCGTCATGCATTTCGCCTTGCTTGGCACAATGCTTGCAGATGAGTGCCTTCACAAAACTTGCAACGCCAGGCTGCGTTGTTAGGATTGATTGTGAAGGAGGACTTTCATCATGCGACGCTGCTTTCCGTTGAGTTTGTTGGTGCTGGCGGCTTTGGCGATGCCGGCCGCGGCCCAAAATTGGGTTACGTATTATGCTCCGGTGACGACGCCCGTGACCACGTACTACGCTCCCGCAGTTGCGACTCCGGCCGCGACCACGACGTATTACGCGCCCGCGGCCAGTTCCGCGGTGACGACTTTTTATGCTCCCTCGGTATCGACGCCGGTAACGACGTACTATGCCCCGAGCATGGTAAGCGCCCCGAGCATGGTAAGCGCCCCGAGCATGGTCAGCACGCCCGTCACGACGTATTACGCGCCCAGCGTCGTGTCGACGCCCGTCACCACGTACTACGCTCCGACCGCCTGGGTGAACCCGAAGGTATACTATGCCGGTCAGCCCGTGCGAAACCTGCTGCGGGCGATCACGCCGTAGGAATTTCGGACGATTTCGAATAGCAGAGAAGAACGCCGCACCGAGCTTCGATCTCGGGAGCGGCGTTTTTTTGTTGCTCGCCAGCAGTGTGGCAGAGGAAGATCTCCGCTCGAGAAAAATTGGAGTCTCCGAGTATTTGGCGCAATAAATCCGGCCTGCTCGGAGGTCATTTCTCCAAAAGACCACGGGATATGAGCCACGATGAACGAGTTAGCCGACCGGTTGGCACGCGGCGAGCCGGCGGCATTCGCCGAGTTGTACGACGCGTGCGCCGATCGGCTATACGGTTGGTTGATGGTGCATTTACGGTCGGCGGCCGACGCGGAGGACGTCGTGCAAGAGACGTTCGTCCGCCTGGCACGCGCGCGGAAGAAGCTTCGCCGTGTGGAGAATCTGAAGGCGTATGTATTTTCGATCGCGCGCAACGAGGCGGCCCGGCTGCGCAAGAGAACGGCGCGACAGGTCCGGCCGATAGGCGAGGGTGCTTATGTGCCCCTGCCGTCGGTGGAGAATGCCGAGCTCATCGAACGGGCGCTGGAGCGGCTGCCGGCCGAGCAGCGCGAGGTCGTGGCGTTGAAGATCTATGGCGGCCTGACGCTGCGTGAGATTGCCGAGTTGACCGAGCTGCCGGCCGGAACCGTGGCCACGCGCTACCGCGCGGCGCTCACGCGGCTGCGCGAAGCTCTGGTTCGTGATGGTTGCCAGGAATGAATGGTGATAAGTGCCATGAATGAAGAATTGCCCGAACCGCTGGCCCGTTGGACGCCGCCATCCGCGCCGGGCGCGTTGCGCGGGCGCGTGTTGTCGGCCGTCGCGGGCGAGCTCGCCGCCCGGGGCAAGCCGCGCTGGGAGCGGCTGCTGGAACTGGGCGTGGCGGCGACGTTCGTATTGGGGGTGGTGCTGAACGGCGAGCTTATCGCTGGCGCCGTTCAGGGCTTCGCGGCGTCGCGGGAATTGGCAAACGTGCGGTCGACTCGTGGCGTTCAAGTCGCCCGGGAATCCGAACGTGATGAGATGTGGCCCGAAGCGTTTGAGAAATACTACACCCGATACTTGGCCGGGCTGTCGGCGAACAACCCCGGCTAACCGAGTTGAGTCTCTTGAGGAGAGCGATGGCCATGCGACGCTTCTTGCGAGTTTTGAAGTTCGGGGCCCTGGGCGTGTTTGGCTTGTTGGGGGCCGGGCTCATCGGCTTGGCCGTCGCCAACGCGCCGTTGAACGCCGAGCTCGCGGAAAAGATCGAGAAGCTGCGCGCCGCCGGCGAGCCCGTCTCGATTGCCGATCTGGGGGCCGATGCGCCTCGGGCCAAGGACAACGCGGCGGCTTATCTCGATCGCGCCGCACAGGACTGCCTGGCGATTCAGCAGGCCGTGGCCAAGACTTGGGATCGCGAAGCGGCCGAGCGCAAGAAGGCGGGCGCCGAGTCCGACGATTCATTCGACGACAGCCCCGTGATGTTGGATGCGTATCGCGCCGCGCTCGCGACGCATCCCAAGGCGGTCGACTTGCTGGTAAAAGCGTCGCAGTGTCCGCGCTTTCATCTGAACGTAGACTACAGGAACGAAAAGCCCACCGCGTTTATCGAGGAATTGTTGCAGAAGTTCCGTGGGCAACGGGCCGCGATTCGTGTCTTGGATTATCGCGTGCGATTATTGCTCGCCGAAGGCAAAACCGATGAGGCGCTCGACACGTGCCTTGCGCTGCTGCGGCTTGCAGACCTTTATGCCCAGGGGCCCGCGCTGGTGGGGCAACTCGTGGCGATTGCTTGTCGTAGCGAGGCTTTGGACGCGAGCAACCGCGTGTTGCATGCCCAGGGGCTTTCGCCCGCGGCTCGCGACCGGCTCGAAGAGACCTTGGCCGGGCTGCGGATTCGCGAGTCGTTTCGCGATGCGCTGCGAAGCGAACGCGCCGTGGGGATCGACCACTTCAACGACCCCCGGTTGATGATGGCCTATACGGGGCTGCCAAGCGGGAAACGCGGGCAGATGAACTATCTGGAATTGATCGAACACCTGATTGCCACGGCCGACCGGCCGTTGGACGATCAAGAGGCCCGCGCGCAACGGCAGGCGATCTTGGATCGGGCGGATGTGCTGACGCACGCTCTCGTGCCGGCTATCGAGGCGACGGAAAGGGCCGTCACGCGGAACGAAGCCCAGACGCGCTGCCTGCGCGTGCTGGTCGCGTTGCACGGCCGAGATACCGACGCTGGGCTAGAGACGCCGCTTGCCGAGCTCGGGTTGCCGGCACAGGTGACGATCGACCCGTTCTCGGGCCAGCCGCTGCATGCAAAGCGTACCGCGGCCGGTTGGGTGGTATACTCGGTCGGAAAGAATCTTCAAGACGATGGCGGGCGGCTCGACGATGAAGCTACGGATGTCGGCTTTGGCCCGCCCGGGGCGAACGATTAAGTTGCTGGCATGCCCGCGGCCTGAGGATGCGTTTCCCGTCGATGGGCTGCGGTGTGCGTTTCCGGGGCGGACGGCCACGGAGGCGAATCGCCGGCCCTTTACTCGTGAGCTAGAATTTGCTGTGGCAAAGGCGTTGTCAGCCCGTCATCCCTCCGGAAGGATGTTTCGATGAACCGGGGCAGTGCGATTTTGGCGTGCATCGCGTGTGTGGCCTATGGTCCAGGAACGCTTGCGCAGGACATGCCGCTGATGCGCAGGCTGCTCGAGGAGCAGCTCGTGGCCGAGCTGCACCAGCATCGCGACCAGGAGACCGCCTGGATTAACGAGAAGAGCAAGAACAAGGAATCGTGGACCAGCGGCAAGCTGCTGGGCAAGAAGATTCGGTTGGCCTCTTGGACCGAGCAGTCGAAGAGTTGGCTGTGGCTCGAGAATCCCGAGGAGACCTTGCAGCTTGAGATCGCGCGGCTGGCGGTGGTCAACGGCCGGGCCGAGTTCACGGTGCGCGCGGTGACCAAGGCCCGGTTCAAGGCCTGGGGCCGGATCCCGAAGCTGGGGCAGGCCAGCGTGGGCGGAAACTTTCTGGCCGTGGTCGAGCTCGAAGGTTCGACCGCGATGAGCGGCGGCGGATTCGCGGGCACCGAAGTCATCTCGCTCAAGGCCGAGCTGCGCGACCTGCGATTCAACAACGACCTGGCGCATCCGTTCGAAGACCTGGCCAAGGATGCGCTAAATGACTATGCCCGGGATAAGAACTCCAAGCTGCGGCGGAGCGTGGAGAAGGCGATCGATCGCGTGCGGTTTGCGAAGCCGGCCGAGAAGCGAGCCTGAACGGCTTCACGCCGCGACTTCAATCGGTCCGCTGGGGCAGCGAAGCCTGAAGAGGCCGAAGATCTCGCTCTGGGTCAGGCCCGATTTGTCGCCCGAGGGCTCGACGTCGTTGAAAATCGTGTCGAAGATCTCGCGTTTCTCGCGCAGAATCTGGTCGATCCGCTGTTCGATCGTGCCCGTGGCGATGAACCGCGTGACGGTGACGGGCCCGGCCGCGCCGATGCGATGCGCGCGATTCACGGCCTGGTCTTCCACGGCGGGGTTCCACCAGCGATCGTACAGGAACACGTACTCGCTGAATTGCAGGTTGAGCCCCACGCCGCCGGCGCCATAGCTGAGCAGCAGCACGCTGTGCCGCTTGTCGTGTTTGAAGCGGTCGAGGATCTCGTCGCGGCGGTTGGACGCCACGCCGCCGTGGTAGAGCAGAGGGTGCAGGTGCTTGAGCCGGGCGGCCATCGTCTCCAGGGAGTCGACCCATTGGCTGAAGACGAGCGCCTTGCGGCCGCTGGCGGCCACCTCGTCGAGATCGGCCGCCAGCCGCTCGAATTTCGCGCTGTCGCCCGTCGCGGGGTCGAAGTTGCAGATCTGCTTGAGCCGCAGCACGAGCTCGAACACGTGCTGGATGGTGACTTCGTCGCCCATCTCGGTGAGCTGCACGACGCCCTCTTTTTCAGCCAATTCATAACTGATCCGCTGTGCGGGGCTGAGCTCGATCTCGGCGTCGCGGAACATCTTGGGCGGCATCTCGGTGAGCACCTTGTCCTTGGTGCGCCGCAGCACGTAGTCGGCCACGGCCCGCCCCATCTTGCGCGGCTTCATCTCGTCTTTCAGGTAGCCGGGCGCGAGGAATTCGAAAATGCCCACCAGGTCTTGCGGGCTGTTTTCGACGGGCGTGCCGGTGAGGGCCCAACTGCGGCGGCGCGAGAGACTGCGCACCGACTGGCTGGTGGCGCTGGAACGGTTCTTGATGCGCTGCGCCTCGTCGAGAACGACCAGATCGAACTCCAGCTCCAATTCGGCAATCGTCTCACGGTCGCGCGCCAGAGCTTCGTAGTTGGCGATCTTCACCGGGATGTCGGCCTGCTGCCATTGCCAGCGGCGGCGGGCCTGGTCGCCTTCGATCGCCGCGACAGGAAGCTCGGGCGACCAGTGGGCAAACTCGCGTTGCCAGTTGGTCACCAGCGGCTTGGGACAGACGAGCAGCACGCGCTCGACCTCGCCCGCATGCAGCAGCAGCCGCACGGCGGTGATGGCCTGCATGGTTTTGCCCAGTCCCATCTCGTCGGCTAGCACCGCGGAGTAACGCGGGTAGAGAAACGCGATTCCTTCGAACTGATAAGGGAAGGGGTGCGCGGGGAACTGCAACGCGCTGTCGCCGATCATCGCTTCCAGCGAAGGTTGCAACACATAAAACAGCCGATCGGCCAGCTTGACCACGTCGCCGGGCGGTTGGATGCGCGTGCGCGGCTGCGGAGGGGCGTCGGGGACCGCCGCCGATGATGGTGGTGGGGACGCCGGTTGCGGATCGACGGGCACCTTGGGCAGGTGATTGCGCCAAGCGCCGGTGGCGCCGAACTGGTAGCTTTGTACCTTCAACCGCGGCGGCGTGATTGGCAGCGAAATGGCCGGGGCCAGCGATCCGTCGAATCGCATGCTGCGGACGGGGGCGGCCGCGACAAGTTCCCGCGCGAACGGTGTCTGAATGTCCGGTTGCGCGCCGGCTGCCAGAACGCTCGACGCGGCCACTACCGGGGGCGCGATCCGCACATTCTGCCAACTCGTGACTTGCGGCTCGTCGCCGGGAAGCACTGACACGGAGCGAGTCCCTCGAAGGCTCTGGGGGTGGCGGTTGGAATTTTCTGCCGGTCGCCGATCGTCACGCGGCCTGGTCGACGCGCCCGCCTTTATGGGCTTCTTCGACCGCTTCGCGGATGCGCTCGAACGGTTCGGCCAGATCGAAGCCGCCGAGTTCTTCGCTGCGGCCGGTCAGGGTTTCGCGGTCCTGGCCGCGGGCGGCGAGCACCGCCAGGCGATTGCGCCCTAGGGTGAACTCGGCGAGATGGCTTCCGGGCCGTTGCGGAGCATCGATTCGCCAACCGCCGCTGGTCGGGGCGGGATGTCTGGTTTGGTCGAACGCGTTGTCGTCTACAGGGAGCACGAGCGCCACGGGCATCGTGACAAAGTCGCGCACGGCGAGCACGCGTTCCGAGTCGGTGTAAACCGCGGCGGGTTGTTGCGAGCCCTTGGCGAGCAGCGTTTGGCCGATCTGTTCGCCATAGAGGTAGGCATTCAACGTCGGGCCGAACAGGATCTGCTGCGCGCGGTTAGGCTTGACCGGCGCGGTGCAGTGAAATTCGAGCGGTCGTCCGGCGGCGTTGAGGATCAGGTATCCGCCGACCAGCCCGAGCTGCTCGTGCTCGAGCACGGTCAAGAAACCCAAGTGGCCAGGCGTCGTCCCCTCGGCACGAGTCATTCGGCTTTTCCTGTGTGGCTGCGCTCTTCCCAGTTGCAAGCATCAAAGCTGTGTGGGGCGGCAATGCGTCACGCACTTGCCCCGCCCAGAGTTTGCATCGGGTTGATGCGAGCGCGACTTTAGCAGCGGCGCGGGTCGTTCGGACGCGAGCTAAACCCGCTGTGGCGGCAATCTTGTCGCGTTTCGCCCAGCTTCAGATTCGGGAGCATGACAGCATGCCCGATCGGCCGGCGGAGGGCGTTCAAATCAGCTTGCAGGCCTCCTGACCGCTACAATCGGACTTTGGGTTGCCAACGCCGGCATTCAATGCGCAAACAGTGGTAACCCGCACGCGGTTCGATTAAAATCGACCATTACGGAGAAAAATTCCTCAAGGAGCGACTCGATGAGTCAGAATTCGCGTCCCACGCCTGCATTGTTCACCCAGGTCGACATTACCGCCGGCGCCCAGGTTGATCGGGCGGCGGGCGCCGATGCCGCGGCCGAGGAGCAAACCGTTTTGCTCAAGAGCATTCTGGCGGCGCAGGATCGGCAAAACGAGCTGCTCGAGGAGTTGGTCAGTCAGATGAGCGCCGCCCAGAAGCAGCGCAATCAGGAATTGGCGCAGTGGAAGCAGGCCAATCCGGAACTGGCTCGCAATTGCCGCCTGGCCGCCGAAACCTTGAGTCAGGTACAAGTCGAGTTCCTCGGTAATATGACGCACGAGATTCGCGACAATTCGGACGTGCTCATGGACGGTGAGTTCATGCTCAACGAGTTTGTCGATCGCTATGGTCCGCGGCTTGCCCATTTGAACGGCGTGCTGCAAATCCTGGCCCAGTTGGGGAGCGCACCCGCGCAGTCTCATTCGTAGGGGTCTGGCTCGTAAGGCCAACCATCTCGTAACGCGTGTATTTTTGGTAGCTTCCACCGCGAGAGGCGGTTAGGTTCGTGCTGGTCGATCTGGTTCAAGTCACGGCCGCCGACGGCGTGCGTCTGCACGGTGCGCTAGAGGCTCCGGCAGCACAGGACTTTTCGCGGCCGGTCGATGTCTGGCTCTGCCTGCATGGCACGGGCAGCAATTTTTACGCCGGCGCCATGCTTGGCGGCCTGGCGCCACAACTGTTGGCTGCCGGCGCCGCCGTGCTGCGCGCCAATACGCGGGGGCACGACATCATTTGCACCGGCCCATCCGCCGGTGGGCACACGCTGCTCGGAGCCGCGTTCGAACGCGTGAGCGAGACACCGCTCGATATCGCGGCCTGGCTCGCGCTGCTGGCCGAGCGTGGGTATCGCCGCGTGGGACTACTGGGCCACAGTCTCGGTGCGATCAAGGCGCTCTATACGCTGGCCGGCGATGACGCGCCGCAAGTCGCCCTGCTGGTGGCCGCCTCGCCGCCGCGGCTGTCGTTCGAACACTTCCGCCAGTCGCGGCGCGGGCCTGAGTTTCTCGATAGCTTTAACGCGGCCGAACGGCTGGTTGCCCAGGGGCAGGGCGATGCGCTGATGCTCGTGCAGTTTCCCATTCCTTATTATGTGACCGCCGCCGGATTCATCGATCGTTACGGACCGGCCGAGCGGTACAACATTTTGCGGATGCTCGATCGCGTGCGGTGTCCGACGCTGGTGACCTATGGTTCGAGCGAGGTGCAGGCTCACGAGGCCTTTCGTGGAATGCCCGATGAGGTCGAACGCCTAGCGAACGAGCGGAATCGGTTGCAGGTGGGCGTGATCGCCGGCGCGGACCACCAGTACACCGGCTGTTACGACACGCTGGCCGCGCGGATCAATAGATGGATGGCACGGTTGAATTCGTGAGCCAGAGAAAGGCTAACCACAGGCACACGGAGGAACGCCGAGAGAAGAACGGCCAAGGATCGGAAGGAAGGCGATGCCTTTGGTGATCCGAGGGGCTCGGCGGTGAATTCTTTTTAGAGACGTTAGTCTCGCGGCGGGATAACCCCCAGGCGAATGTTGCGGAACGAGAGGTCCGTTTTAGGATCGTGCCCTTGGATGGCGATCGTGCCGGCCGCGAGCCGCTTGCCGTTGCGGGCGTTTTCGTTCGGTTCGCGGTCGTCGGTCCAGTCGCTCACCTGATAGCCGTTGACCCAGGTGGCCATGTGGTCGCCGGCGACGACGAGCGTCTTATGGAACCACTTGAAATCGTCGGAGACGATTTTGCGGGCCTTCTGACGGCGATAGAACGCGCCCGTGCCGAAGTCGATCGGCTTGGTGCGATCGCCGAAATGGCCGTTTTGGATCTGGCTTTCGTAGCCCTGCCAAAACTCGCCCGGGATGTTACGGAAGAAGATCCCCGAGTTGAGAAACAAGCCGTTCGAGATGACTTCGGTCTGAAGGACGAAGTCGGCCACGGGCTGTTGGAATTCGAGCTGGCCGTTGCCGTTTTTGACGTTTAGCCAACCCTCGGGCGTGACGCTGAACTTGCTCGCTTTGCCGGGATACTCTTGCCAGCCGGTGAGATCGCGGCCATTGAAGATGCTTTCCAGACTGAGCGGTTTGAGCTTGATGTTGCGAAACTCGATCTTTCCTTGATTGAACTGAAGGCCGATGTAGCCGCGCGCGAGCGGCTGGGGATCGAGGTAGTCGAGCACCTGCTCGCCGTCGACGGCGACGGTGAAGTGCCCGCCTTCGGCCTTTACGGTGAACGTGCGCCAGGCGGTCGCGTGGTGCGTGGCGGCGGCTTTTTCACGGCCGACGAAGCTGCCGGTCGGATAGGGGCTGAGCGATTCGTCGGCGATGTTCAGTTCGTAGCATTCGGTGGCGGGGTCTTTGGGTTCGAGCGGTGTCCGCAGGAAGACGCCGCTGTTGGTTCCCTGCGGTGCGCGAAAGTCGACTTTCAATACATAGTCGGCAAACGGCGAGGTGGTGTTGAGCAGGCCCTTCGTGCCGGCGTTGGCCGAGATCACGCCGTCGGCGACGGTCCAATTGGCGTCGCTGTTGGGCTTCCAACCGAACGTGGTTTCGCCGTCGAACAGCAGAATCCACCCGTCATTCAGCTCGTCGGTCGTGAGGGTATTGGGAGCGTCGGCGGCAAACGTAACGGTGGAAACGATAAACAGCAGTGCCGCGAGACAGAGCAACGTTCGGGTCATGGCGGGAGATCTCTGGCCAGATGAAAGGGGCTTTGGGGGAGCCGCGATTTTAGCACGCGTGGACAGGTCTAGCCATGCGCGGCGTGTATCGCTCTTATGCCTCGCGCGTGAGCGCCATGTTATCGCGATGGATCACCTCGTGATAGGGACAGCGCCCCAGCACGCCGGCGATTTCGTCGGTTTTGAGACCTTTGATCTTGAGCACGTCCTCGACGGCATAGTTTGTCAGCCCGCGGGCGAACTCCAGGCCGGTCGCATCTTGCAGCGAGACAACGTCTCCTTTTTTGAAGCTGCCCGAGGCATTGGCCACGCCGATGGCGAGCAGGCTGCGGCCTTTCTTTTCAACCGCTTCTCGCGCGCCGGCGTCGAGTACCAGCACGCCGCGTGGCTGGGCGGTAAAGCCGACCCAGCGTTTGAACGAGCGGAGCATCTGCCCCTGGGCGAGAAAGAGCGTGCCGACATCGTCGCCAGCCACGATCTTAGCCAGATTTCCTGGCACACGGCCGTTGGCGATGATCACGTTTTCGCCGGCGGTGGTTGCGATTCGGGCGGCGTTGAGCTTGCTGGCCATGCCGCCTTTGCTCAGCCCCGTGAGGCTGTCGCGCACCAGGCTGAAGATCGACTCGTCGAGCCGCGAGACAGTGGGAATGCGTTTGGAGCTTGGCTCGCGCGGATCGCCATCGTAGAGCCCATCGACATCGGAGAGCAGTACCAAGAGCGGCGCGCGGATCAGGTTGGTGACCATCGCGGCCAGCCGGTCGTTGTCGCCGAACGTGGTCATCAGCTCGTCGACGCTGACAGTATCGTTTTCGTTGATGATCGGCACGGCGCCAAACTCGAACAGCGCCCGAATCGTGTTGCGCACGTTGAGGTAGGCGGTGCGGTCGTCGAGGTCGCGCGCCGTGAGCAGCACTTGGGCCGCGTGCCGGCCGTGGGCTCGCAGGCCGCGGTCGTAAGCTTCGATCAGATGGCTTTGGCCGATGGCGGCTACGGCCTGTAGCTGCGCGAGATTCGTCGGCCGCTTTGGCAGCCCGAGTTGTCCCAAGCCCGCGCCCACCGCGCCGGAAGTTACGAGCACGACGTTTCGGCCGGTAGTCATGAGCTGGTGTAGTTCTTCGGCCAGGACGGCGATGCGTTCGCCGTTGAGCAATCCGCCCGCACCCGTGAGGACGCGCGTGCCAACTTTGACCACGATCGTGTGGGCGGCGGTGGCAACTTCTTGTCGAACCAGATCGGTCATGGGTGCGAGGTATCGAGAGTGCGGTCGCGCTTGAATACCAAGCTCGAAGCGTCGGCACAGGAGGAGCGGCGAACGGGGAATCTCGCCCCGCCTGGTTCCCCCCGGAACCGTCGCCGAGCATTAGGCATCATAGCGGCTGGCGGCTCGTCGAGGCAGGGCCGGCTAACCGGAGCGGAACTCAGCGTTTTTTGGTCGCCACGTGGGGGAAGTCGCAGAGCGGCTTGCTGGGATTGGGGTCGGCCAGGAGTTCGGCCACAGTCGACGATTTGAAGGCTTTTTCCATGGCGGCCAACGCGTCGTCCAGTCGTTTGTGCATGGGACAAAGGTTGGCGCCGTGGGACTTGAGTCCGAGCGGACAGGTTTTGATCCGTTCGATCGGGTCGACCACTTCGATGACTTCCCAAACGGTCAGCTTGGCTGCGTCGGCGGCGAGCGTAAAGCCGCCATGCAGTCCGCGCTGCGAGTGGACCAGGCCGCCGCGGGCGAGGTTTTGCAGCACCTTGGAAAGGTAGCCGGCCGGCACCCGTGTGGTGGCGGCGATCTGCTGGGTGGTTTGGGGCAGTTTTTGGCCCGCGAGGTAGACGATAGCGCGCAGGGCATATTCGGCGGTTTGCGAAATCATGGGAAGCACCTGCGACAATCAAGATATCTGGACCTTGACATCCATAATAGCACGCACCACAATCGGACTCTACGGTATCGACTCCAATTTTGCTGCATTCCTGTATTTTCCTTAGGCGGAGGTAACCACTAATGAGGCGGAGTTTATCGATGGCCGCGGCGGCGTTCGCGGTTGTGTTGGCGTTGGGCGGTTTGGCGGTCTATGTCGGGGCAGCGGACAAGCCCGAGGCAGCTAAGAGCTTATTGACGCTGGAGCAGGCCCGCCGCGAGGTTCGGCTGCTCGACGATCTCTACAAAGTCGCAATTGTGTACATGAATGAAGTGTATGTCGAGGATACCAGCAGCATCGCCGCCGGAGAAACGGCCCGTGACATGTTTGCCGCGATGCGCGAAAAGGGGTGGCACGATGCTCGGCTGGTCGACGGCACGGGCGAGCCGGTGAACGACGAAAACGTGGCTCGCGACGCCTTTGAGAAGATCGCGGTTCAGAAGATCAAGGGCGGTGAGACGTATTATGACGAAGTTATCACCGAAGGGAGTGAGCGCTACCTGCGGGCGGCGACGCTCGTTCCGGCGATCAACGACAAGTGCGTGTTGTGCCATCCCGGCAACAAAGTGGGGGATATGCTGGGCATCGCAAGCTACAAGCTGCGGTTGGAATAGGCGCCCCGGCCGGAGCGGCAGTGTGCCGTGCAAGGTTGCCAAACGCCAGGCACACTGCCGCCAGGTGGCCGGAGCGAAAACGCGTGTCATAATCGCGCAAGCCCGGCGGCTCGCCGCGGTTTCTCAGCGATTTCCGGCGTTCGCTCACGCCACGCATGCTGGCCGGTTGTTAATCCTACCGGCGGCCTCTACAATAAGGGCTCGGGTGGTCGGGCGGTTGATTTTCTTGCGGCGGGGGCGGCCGCACGTCCTTTCTCGGCCATTCGCAGTTTTGCGCTCTCGAAGGGAACACCCAGGGGCTATGAGCGGCAAGGACTCTCTCCGCCGCGCCGGCAAATCTTCATGAGTGAACTGTTTCACGAATGCGGTGTGGCCGCGGTTTATCATCTCCCCGGCCGGGGCGTAAACTCACTCTATCCGGATCAAGGGCCCGAGGAAATTTCTCGGCTCATTCCACGGATGCTGCTCGACATCCAGAACCGCGGGCAGCTCTCGGCCGGCATCACGACCTACAACCCGCGGCGCAATCAACTGCTCGATACGTATAAGGATCTGGGCAGCGTCAGCGAGGTTTTTCGCCTCAGTCATCGTGGCAAGTTCGAAAGCCTGATGCGCAAGTACGCCGGCCGCGCGGCGATCGGCCAGGTACGTTACGCCACGTGCGGTTCGGAAGACAGGAGCTACGCCCAGCCGTTCGAGCGGCATCACGTGCAGAAGCACAAGTGGTTCAGCTTTGCCTTCAATGGCCAGTTGGCGAACTACCAAGAACTGCGGCAAAGCTTGCTGGAGAACGGCGACAACTATCTCGCCCGCGATACCGACACCGAAATCATCATGCACGAGATCGGCCGCCAGTTGTCGGAGAACAACCGGCCGAGCCTGATCGAGATCATGCGGGCAATCGCGGCGAAGTTTGACGGCGCCTATTGCCTGGTGCTGCTCAACGCCCTGGGGGATATGATCGTCGCCCGCGATCCGCTGGGCCTGCGGCCGCTGTGCTATGCGATCGAGGGCCCGCTGTTTGCCGCGGCTAGCGAGAGCGTGGCGCTGGTGAACCTGGGGTTTGCGCCCGAGAATGTGAAGTCGCTGCTGCCGGGACAGGCCATCACGATCACCAATGGCGAGCTCGAGATTCAGACATTCGCGCGCAGCCCGCGCCGGGCACACTGCTTCTTCGAGTGGATCTACTTTGCCAACGTGGCCAGCACGATGGACGGGCGGAGCGTGTACCTTTCGCGTAAATCGCTGGGCGAGGAGCTGGCGCGGCAGGAAACGGTGCCGATCGATCGCGATACGATCGTGGTGCCGGTGCCCGACACGAGCAAGGCGGCCGCCGACGCGATGGCGTTCAAGCTGGGCATTCCCTCGCTGGAAGGCTTGATCCGCAATCGCTACTCGGGCCGCACGTTTATCGAAGGCAGCGGCAATCGGCAGCGCAAGGTTGAGACCAAGTACACGCCGCTTCGCGAAGTGCTCGAAGGCAAACGCGTGCTGTTGGTTGAAGACTCGATTGTCCGATCCACGACCATGAAAGTGCTGTTGAAACGGATTCGCGAGATGGGCCGCGCGCGAGAGATTCATGTTCGCGTGGCCTGCCCGCCGATCGTCGCCCCGTGTTTTTACGGTATCGACATGTCGACGATCAGCGAGTTGTTCGCCCCCAATTTTCTCAAGGGCGGGCCACTCACTCAAGAAGCCCAAGACGAGATGGCTCGGGCGCTGGGAGCCGACTCGCTGCGGTATCTACCGGTGGAATCGATCGCCCGGGCGATCGGCTTCGACGCCGATCAGCTTTGCCAGGCCTGTTTGACGGGCGAGTATCCGTCGCCCGCCGGACGCGCGCTCTATCAGATCGCTCAGGCCCACAATCAGAACGGGCAATCGAAGCGGACCTACGAGAGCAAGATGGTCGTCACCGCGGCCGAGCGAGCGCCGGAGTAAGGCGGGGCGACTTCCGCTTCGACGCCGCGCGCTTCACGCTTTTTCAAATTCCGCGCGATATACCGCCTGGCCGTGGAGCCGCATGCGACGCTCGAAGTGGGTGCGGTAGTCGAGATCGTGATCGGCCGGCTTTTCTCGCACCGGAAATGGTCCGGCGAGTCGCGTGTGTTCAGCCAGCGTGCCCAGCGCAGTGTGATAATACTCTTCGACGTCGGTCCAAAAGTGAAGCCGTCCGCCGGGCGTTAGCACGCGCTGGACGTCTTTCACAAAAGCTTCGTTCATGACGCGACGCTTCTTGTGCCGGGCTTTCCACCACGGATCGGGAAAATAAACGTGGACGGCGCGCACGCTGTCGGCCGCCAACCAGACGCGAAAGAAATGCTGGGCATCACCGTGAATGATGCGGGCATTGGGCAGCTCGCGCGCCGCCAGTCGGGCGGCAATGAATCGGGCGTACTTATTCATGATCTCGATGCCGAGGAAGTCGGCCGCCGGATCGCCGGTCGCGGCGGCCGAGAGAAACAGGCCCTTGCCGCTGCCGACTTCGATCTCCAGCGGAGCCGTTCGACCAAACAGGCCGGCGGCGTCGAATGGCTGCGGCACTTGTTCGAGCTCCAGCAGGTGGCTCGCCAGATCGAGTTCAGGATTGATACGAGGTAGAGCCCTGCGTCCCACGGTCTTGCGCGTCCCCTTTGAATGCGAAAAGTCGATTAGCGCCGGTCGTCTGGCGGCGTGGTGAAGTCGAAACGCCGTTTGAGCTCTTCCGCCCACGAGCTGCCGGGCGGCGGCGAGCCGAACGAGAGAATCGGCATCAGTAACGCGCCGGCGGCGAACCCGCCGATGTGCGCCCAGACGGCGACACCGAGATCGCGGGCTAAGAACGCATCGGTCAGTTGTCCGCCGAGCCAGATCAGCAGCCAGGCGATGGCCGGCACCTCGATCACCGTAATGAACCCAAAGAAGATCAGCGTGCTGACGGTGGCTTTGGGGAAGGTGACGGCGTAGGCGCCGAGAATGGTCGAAACCGCGCCACTCGCGCCGATGACCGGCACGATGCTTTGCGGGTTGTAAGCCCAGTGGCAGGCCGTCGCCAGCAGTCCGCCAACGAGGTAGAAGCCCAGGTAGAGCAGGGGGCCCAGGCGATCCTCGATGTTATTGCCGAAGATGAACAGAAACCACATATTGCCGACGAGGTGCATCCAGCCGCCGTGGAGGAACATGCAGGTCAGCGCCGAGAGCGCGACCGCGCCAGGGTCGTACTCCAGCACGACCTTGTCTACGACACGTCGGCTGGGCGTGCCGTTGGGCAGCATCACCAATTCGACGACCGGCACTTGCAACGTTTCTTGCGGGTGGCCGAGCTGAGCGATTCGGGCGGGAATGAATCCGTGCCGGATCGAGAACTCCTGCTGGGCGTTTGGCGAGAGCACGCTGATATAGAGCATCACGAGCGAATTGATCGCGACCAGCACGTAGGTAACGACCGGCGTGCGAACGGTGGGGTTGTGATCTTTCAGCGGCAGCATGGCTCGAGCTCCCGATTTGGAACCGGCCGCGCCGCGCGGCTGAAGTTCACGCAAATTGCGGCTTTAGGGCGTCGCCGGTGGCACGCCGGTGAGCGCATCGACGGGCAGCGGGATGCCCTTGATCTTGCCATCGGCCACCAGATGCTGATTGACGAACGCCTGAAACCGGCAAACGATAATCGCGCCGAGGCGAACTTTGACGAGCTGGCAGACGATCACCAGGCGATCGCCTACGCGGACAGGGTCGCGAAAGCGAACGTCCTCAAGGCCACCGAAACCAACCACCTTACAATTGCCCAGCAGTTGGTGCTTGTGAGCGTAGTAGCTGCACATCTGGGCTGCCGATTCGCAGATCAGCACGCCGGGCATCAGCGGCATGCCCGGCATGTGTCCGCGAACCCAGAATTCCTGGTCGGTGATGTCTTTGTATCCTGCGCAGATCATCCGCTCAGCGTCGTCGAAGCAAATCGTCGTGAGCTGCTCCATCTCAAAACGCTGGGGGTTGAACTTCCGGATCTCGTCGAGGTTGGCCACGACGTGGTCGAAATCGATTTCGGACCAATCCAGGAGCAGTTCTTTCGACACTTCAAAAACTCCGCGCGGTCATCGCTTTCTGGGGAGCCAATTCACTTGGGGATTCTAGCCCTTGCCTGCGGAGCCGGCAACTTCGTATTGGGTTGTGCGGCTGGCTTTTGCGCATTGCAAACGCGATTGCCTGGCGGCGCATAGTACGACATTTCCTAGCGGCTGATCACCAGCCAATCGGGGCACCAGCAGGTGCTGGGGCGAGCCGCTTTGGAAAAGTCGCCAAGCGCGCAGCAAAGAACGAGAAATCTCTCGCGGAACTACCAAGGGATAGGAAAAAGGCCGGAGCACGGCCGCTCAGGTGCGAATGTCCTTGCGCTTGAGCCGCCGGGCCTTGCTGTTGGCGGGACGTTTGCCGTGGTTGGCTTTCTTCAGTTTACGGTGGGGCTTGGCCATGACTCTGAATTCTCGCGATAGCTCGGTCCGGGACCGCTCACAAAGGGGAAACGACTCATTATAGGAAAGCTTCCGCCGAATGCTATCCCGGCTGTTCGGGGGAAATGACCAGGTCCGGCGTTTTCTGGAAGCGTTTGTCCGGCCCGAGGGCCACACGTTCACCAACGCCGGATTGACCGAAATGGCTGTTTTCAGTACAAGTCTCGCCGCTTGCACCGGTTGGGTCCCACGCGGGTGGGCCCCCCCATTTCACGCCCACGCGCGCACCTTGGGTGCCGTGCGGTCGGACAACGGTCGATTCGTCAGGTTCCACGAATGGAATTTTTCAACCAGGGCATCGTGCGCCTGCGGGAGCTCATTGCGGGGCTTGGCCCCGGCGCGCGCCTGGTGGGGACGGTGGCCGTGGTTGGGCTGATCGCCGCGGCCGTCTGGGGCTGGGGGCGCCAAATCGCCGTCCCGACCGAGACGTACTTGATGAACGGGCAAACGTTCTCGGCCGCGCAGCTTTGCGAGATCGAGGCCGCGTTGGGCAAAGCTGGGCTGACGGAATACGACGTCGATCGGATGCGGGTTCGCGTGCCCCACGGGCAACAGGCCCGTTATATGGCCGCGTTGGCCGAGGCCCGGGCGTTGCCGGCCAACTTTGGCGATCATTTGAAAGCGGCCGTCGAGCAGAACGGCTTTTTGCTCTCGGGCTCGCGCCAGGCCGCGCAGCTCAAGGTGGCCATGCAGCAAGAGCTGCAAGCCGTGATCAACCAGTTTCAAGGCATCGAAAGCTCGTCGGTGCAGATTGCCGAAGAGGCCGCCCAAGGCTTTCCACGCGCGCGCTCGATCACGGCGTCCGTGAGCGTGCGGCCAGCCGTGGGCCAGCCGCTCGACGAACGCACGGCCTCGGCCATTCGTTGCATCGTGGCTCAAAGTTGGGGTGGGCTGAAACCAGAGAGCGTGACGGTCGTCGATCTGCATAGCCGGCGTCTGTTTACGGGCCCCTTGAACAACGAGCCGACCGCGGGCGACTATGCGGAGCTCAAGCGGCAATTCGAACACGATTGGCAGGAGAAGATTGGCCGGCTGGTCGGAATTCCCGGGACGGTCGTAACGGCGAACGTCGAATTGGCAAGCGACGGGCGCGCGCCCCGCGCCGTGTCTGTGGCGGTGAGCGTGCCTAGCGAGCATTTTTCCCGAATCTGGGGAGAGCGGCATGCCGCGGCAGGGCGCGCTCGGCCGGTTGCGCCAGATGCGGCGCAGTTCAGCGAGCTGGAACGCGCCGAGCACGAGCGGATCAAACAGGCGATCGTGCCGCTGCTGCTCTCGACGGGCGACGAGAGTGACGGTTCGTCGCTGGTTTCCGTCAGCACGCTATATGCGGCGCCGACGGTGAACGGCGGTTCTCCGTATGAGCGGCTGGCGATCGAGTGGCTGGTGGCCAACTGGCAGAACCTTGTTCTTGGCGGCCTGGTGATCGTCGCGGTGTTCCTCATTCGCTCGACGTTTCGCGGGCTGCGACCGGCTTCTGCGGCCAGCTCCGAATCGATTCAGATTGCCCAGTCGTTGTCGCTGGTGATGGAAGACGATTTGCCTGCCGCGGAGCCGTCCGTAGCGTCGCCCGCTGGCTATTCGCAGCATGAAGAGCTTATCCGGCAGATTCGCCGCGATCCGGAGGCGGCTGCCAGTGTCCTGAAGAACTGGATTGGAAATGCAAGTTAACGGTCAAACAACTCGGCAGACGCTGCGCAAAGCGGCGATTCTGCTCGCCAGTCTCGACGGCGAAGAGGCCGCGAGACTGCTGCATGCGATGACGCCGGTTCAGAATCAGGCCGTGCGGCAAATGCTCGGCCAGTTGGGGGTCATTGACGAGGCCGAGCGTCAGGCGGCGATCGACGAGTTCTTTCGCGCGGTTTCGCTCGCGCCCGTGGCGGACTCGGCCGGCATCGAGCTGGACGCGCAGCCAGCGCGCGAGCTGAAGCTGGGCGCCGTCGAGCCGCCGGGCTCGCACTTTGAGTCGACGGCGCCCTTTCGATTTTTACACGAGGCTGCGCCGCGCAAGTTGGTGCCGTTCCTCGAACGCGAGCATCCGCAGACCGTGGCCGTGGTGCTGTCGCATTTGCCAGCTCAGCGGGCGGCCGAGATCTTGGCGCATCTTTCCGGAGGGTTGCAAATTGAAGTCGCACGGAGGCTGGTCGATCTCGAGGAGACGGACCCCGATGTATTGCGCGAGGTCGAGCGTGGGCTGGAGTCGTGGCTTTCTGCCCAAACGCGCGCCGCGCCACGGGGTAGCTCGCAAACGCCGCTAGCCGCGATTTTAGACGCGGCCGATCCGCGTGCGCGGCAGAGCATCCTGGCGAACCTCGCACGGCACGATCGGCAGTTAGCCCATGGATTGGACGTGCTGCCGAGCTCGACCGGCTTTCTCGAGTTGGAGACGCTCGACGCGATGTCGCTTTCGGTGCTCGTACGGAACGCCGACGAGCAGATCTTGTTGTTGGCCCTGGCCGGTGCGCCGCCGCAATTTGCCGAACGCGTGCTCGGGCTGCTCGGGGCCGCGGCCGCGGACATGCGGCACGCGCTCCATACGCTGGGGCCCATGCGGATGAGCGATATCGAGGCGGCTCAGCGACAACTGGCCGAGTTGGCCCACGGGCTGCAACAGCGTGGCGAGATTCAGACGGAATCGCGCGAACATTTAAGCGTGGCCGTATAGCCGCCGTTCAGGCAGAGAAACCCGCAACTGAGAATGATCCATGTCACGCGTTCTCAAGGCATCAGAACTATCGCCGGTCCCGGCCGGACGTTTTTCGTTCGACGATTGGGGATCGACCAGCGCGCAGTCGCAGGCGGCTCGCCGGGAAGCCGAGGAGATGCTCGCCGCGGCGCGCGACGAGGTCGAACGGATTCGCGCGGAAGCGCATGAGCAAGGGCTTGCCACGGCGATGCACGAGTTCGACGCGCTCGTCGAGCAAGCCGCGACGCTGAAGTTCAACGACTGGCTTCCCACGTTGAGGAGCGCGGTGGCCGAACTGGCGGCCAGCAAGTCGGCCTGGCTGGCCCAGTGGGAGGGCGCGGCCCTGGGCGTGGCTACCGCGATCGCCGCGCGGATCGTGCGCCGCGAAATCGAACGCACCCCCGAAGTCGCGCTCACGCTGGTGCGCGAAACGCTCGAACTCGTCACGCCGGGGCAGGCCCAGTTGCACCTGCATCCGGACGATATCGCCGGTCTTGGAACGCAGCTTGAAGCCTTGCTCGTCGAGTGTGGCTGCGCGGGCAGCGTGACGCTGACTCCGGATACAAACATCTCGCGAGGCGGTTGCCGACTCGATACGCGGCTGGGCTCGATCGACCAGCAATTGGAATCTCAGCTTGCGCGGATTGAAGAAGAACTGCGCTGACCCGATTCGCACGGCCTGGCCGCGCGGCTTTATAAATTTACTGTATGAATTTACTGTGCCAAAACATCGCTGACAGACTTCGCGACGTTGTTCCCACCGAGGTGCGCGGGCGCGTCGTGCGGACGAGCGGCCTGACCGCGGCCGTGGCGAGCTTTCCCGCGCCGGTCGGCGCGCTGGTGAGCATCGAACGGCATGCCGGGGCTCCGCTGGCGGGTGAAGTGATCGGCTTTGTCGACGACCTGACGCTGGTTTATTTGCTCGATCCCGCGGCAGGGCTCCGTCATGGCGATCGCGTGCGGCTCGTGAATGCCGTGCGTTCCCTGCGCGTAGGAGAAGGGCTGCTGGGACGCGTGATCGACGCGCGCGGCGCGTGTATCGACGGACGCACGTCGCCAGCGCTGGCCGAACGCGTGCCGCTGGATCGGCCCGCGCCTCCGGCGACCAGCCGACCGAGAATCTGCGAACCGCTGACGACCGGCATTCGTGCGATTGATGGTTTGCTCACTTGTGGGCGCGGGCAGCGGTTGGGGCTTTTCGCCGGCGCAGGCGTTGGTAAGAGCGTCACGCTGGGCATGCTTGCCCGGGGGACCTCGGCCGATGTCATCGTGCTGGCACTCGTGGGCGAACGCGGCCGCGAAGTCAACGAGTTCATCGAACGCGATCTGGGCACGGCGCTGGCCAAGAGCGTGGTCGTGGTGGCGACAAGCGATGAGCCCGCGCTGGCGCGCGTGCAGGCGGCGCTGGCGGCCACGAGCATTGCCGAATACTTTCGCGATCGCGGGCAGAACGTGCTATTGTTGGTCGACTCGCTGACGCGAATTGCGCTGGCGCAGCGCGAAATAGGGCTGGCCGCGGGAGAACCGCCGACGACGCGGGGGTATCCGCCCTCGACGTTTGCGCTGCTACCACGACTGCTGGAGCGAGCCGGTCGCGCGGCGGCGGGCAGCATCACCGGCATCTACACGGTGCTGGTCGAAGGCGATGATCCGCAGGAGCCGGTGGCCGATTCCGCTCGCTCGTTGCTTGATGGTCATATCTGGCTGTCGCGCAAATTGGCGGCGGCGGGACACTACCCGGCGATCGATATTCTGGAGAGCATGAGCCGTACGATGCCCCATGTTGTGGACGAGCGGCATGCCGCCGCGGCGCTCGCGGTGCGACGCTCGCTAGCCGCCTATCGCGACCATGAAGACCTGATCTCGATCGGCGCCTACCGCGCGGGGAGCAACTTCGAAGTCGACCGGGCGGTCGACTCGCGCGGCAAGCTTCTGACGCTGTTGCGGCAAGCTGTGGACGAGCGGTCGCCGCTCGATCATACGCGCGCGGAGCTGATTCGAATTGCCAAGCAGCTTGAGGCGGCCGCATGAGGCCTTTTCGCTTTCGCTTGGACGTGTTGCTTAGGCTACGCGAGGCCGAACGAGACGCCGCGCGGCGAGAACTCGCCCTGGCGCTGGGTGGGTTAACGAGCCTGGAAGCCGAGGAGCGAGCGCTCGAACTTCGGCTTTGCGAGCAGCAGCGGAGGGATCGGGAACTCCGTCGTTCGACGACGCTTGCGGCCGCGGCGCTTTGCCACGCGGACGAATGCCGCGCGGAGCTTATCGCCACACGCCGCCGGCTGGCGGAAGCTCACGCGCAAGCGGCGGACCTTGTCGACCAGCGCCAGCAGCAGCTTGCTATCGCGGAACGCCAGTATCAGGCGATTGTCCAGTTGCGAGACCGGCGCGAGGCCGATTGGCGGCAGCAAACGGCGCGTGCCGAGGACAAAGCGGTTGACGAAGCCGCGATGCGCGGCCATCGTCCCGCGGCGTAGTGGCTCCGTCGACGTTTCATTTTCGGGCGCAGTCTTTCTGGGAGCGCTCGCTTCCTTGCTTGCGCCAAACCCGTTGCGCGTTTGGTTGCGCGTCGTCCGGACGGATTGGATTGGACGCTTCGCCAGTCTGCCGGAGCCAACGTCGGTGCTCGAAGCGATGTCGGTTTTGGCGGACTTGATCTTGATTCAAAATGTCATTTCGAGGACAACTCCGCCGCCTTTGGCCAACCCCATCTCTGCCAAAGGCGAGTCTTTCGACATTTTGAAGTTCTTCTCTATCCACTTCTATTCATTACCCATTCACCGGCCCGAGCGGACGTACGCACGACCTGGCGGCTCGACGGAATCTGTCGACCGCGCATGCGGCAGCCGAACGGGTTGGTTTAGTCAGGACACGAAGCATGGTCGATCGAATGCCGTCGCCGAGGAGCGACCGAAGTCTGCGTATTGAGTTAGGGCGAGTTCACTTGCCCTGGGAGAAGGTTGCCGATCTGCACACCGGCCAGGTGGTCTCGTTGGAGAATCTGGTCGACGAGCCGGTGGATCTGTTCGTTGGCGAGCGGCTAGTGGGCCGTGGTGAAGTCCTGGTGCTGGACGGTTGCTTTTGCATCCGCGTGACGCACTTGCCGCGGGAGCCGAAGACGGCCTAGCGTATAGCGTGTGGTGTCTCGTCCGGGCATGACGCCCTTACATTGAACGAGAATGTCGGGAGATGGCAAGGATGCCGCTCAACATCAAGCTCTTGCGCCTCGTCACGGTAGCGTTTGGCGTGGCGGTTTTTGCCACATCGGCCGTGGCGCAGCTTCCGCCGCGCCCGCTCGACCACGCGCAGCCGCGTCCGGCGGCGCCCCGAGTTCCTTGGACCGAGGGGACTCCGCCGCTGAACGAGCCACGCCGGCTCACGACGACCACCTATCAGTCGCCGCCGGGGGATAACGCTGCGCCGGCTCCGTTGCAGTCTCCGCTGCCGCTGGCAAAGCCCTCGAATACCATGCCTGGCACGGATGCCGATAAGCCGAACCTGAAGCCGTTGGCGACGGGCGCCGCGAGCCTGGGGTTGGTTCTGGGATTGTTCCTACTTGTGGTGTGGTCCGTGCGCCGCGGCATGACCAAGGGGACCGGAGTGCTGCCCGCGGAAGCCGTGGAAGTGTTGGGCCGTACAACGATTGGCGGTCGTCAGCAGGTCCATCTGGTGCGATGCGGCAATAAGCTGGTGCTGCTCAGCGCGAGCGGCGCGGGCGTTTCAGCGCTGACCGAGATCAGCGATCCTGCCGAAGTTGCCCGGTTGCAAGAGATTTGCCGGTACTCGTCGGCGCCGGTCGGCGCGTTCAAGCAGTTACTCGGTCGGGTGAACGCGCCGTCGTTTTCGGCGATGCACGCCGAGCAGCTCGACTTCGATTCCATGCAGACCGCGAGTTACCGCCGAGCCTGAGGAGGCTGGAGCATGAAGCCCCTATTCGCTTCGACGTGCCCTTGTCGCCGGCTGGCGGTAATCGTCTTGCTGACGACGTTTGCGCTGGCGGCGCGTTCATCGTTGGCGGCGCCGATGTCGCAGCCGACGATGACGTCGGAGTCGGCCCCGCTCGCGGCGCCACAGGTGCTCACTACCACGACGCATTCGCAAGCTCCAGCGCGGCTGCCCAAAGCGGCGGCCTATGCGGCTCCGTTGCCGGTCGAGCCGGAGGTGCAACCGGCCGTTGGACAACAGCCCGTACAGGTTTCTTCGGTCGAGCCCACGGTCCCGCCGCCCACCGAGCCGACTTTCACACAGCCGCCATTGAATAACGTGGCGCCGGCAGAGCTGGAGGCCGCCCGGCGGAGCGATGCGTTTGCGCTTCCGAGCGGATTGGGCGGCCCGGCCGAATGGACCAGTCCCGAGGGTTTGCAGTCAGCGCTTCAGACGCTGGCCCTGTTGACCGTGGTTAGCCTTGCGCCCGCGGTGCTGCTGATGACGACGTGTTTTGTGCGGATGGCGTTGGTGCTGGGGTTGCTGCGGCAGTCACTCGGCACACAGCTTCCTTCGAACCAGGTGGTGACCTCGCTGGCCATGTTCATGACGCTGCTGGTAATGGCTCCGACGTGGCAGCGCGTGTATGACGACGCGGTGTTGCCGTACACCTCGCATGAGATCACGGTCGAAGAAGCCTGGAACGCGGGCGTCAAACCGGTGCGCTTGTTCATGAGCTCTCAGATCGAGCGGACGGGCAATAGCGCCGACGTGTGGCTGTTCTACAAATACCTGCCGGCCGATACTCCGGCCCCCAACAGCTATGACGACGTTCCGTTGTCGGTGCTGCTGCCGGCATTCATGCTGAGCGAGCTTAAAACGGCGTTTTTGATTGGCTTTCAGATCTTCTTGCCGTTCTTGATCATCGACCTGGTGGTGGCGAGCGTCACGATCTCGATGGGGATGTTCATGCTCCCGCCGGCGTTCGTGTCGCTCCCGCTCAAGCTGCTGCTATTCGTGCTGGTCGATGGCTGGCATCTGGTGGTTGGGATGCTGTTGGATAGTTTCCAAATCGTTACTTAAGGGGCCATCGCGATGAATCCTCAAGACGCCGTTGACTTGGGCTGGCAGGCCGCCACGGTGGCGCTGATGCTTGGCGGCCCGGTGATGCTCGTGGCGCTGGCCGTCGGCGTGGTCGTGGGCTTGCTACAGGCCATGACCCAAGTGCAGGAGCAAACGGTTTCGTTCGTGCCCAAACTTGCGGCGGTAGTGGCCACCTTGGTGCTGATGTTGCCGTGGTTGATCGATCGGCTGGTGGAGTACTCGCACGATCTGATTGCCAATATTCCGAACACGTTGTAGGCGGCGCGAGTCTCGCGCGGGAGATCATGCCCTGGTCGCCGGAAAACTTGAACGAACACTTGTCCGCGGGCGGACTGATCTTCGTGCGTGTCGCCGCGCTCATGGTCATTGCGCCGCTGCTGGGTCCGTTTGAGCTGGCGACCCGCTGGCGGTTGGCCGTGGCGGCGGCGATCGCGATGTTGCTGACGCCGCTCGCCGTGGGGCGGGTTCATGCGCCTCCGGCAACGCTCGACGGCTGGCTGGTGGTGGCGGGAGGCGAGGCCTTGGTGGGCCTGATGCTGGGGCTCGGCGTGCGCATCATGTTCACCGGGCTGCAAGTGGCCGGCGGCTTGATCAGCCAGATGAGCGGCCTGCAATTGGCCGAGGTCTTCAACCCGGCGCTGGGGGGCAATACGCCCGTCTTCTCGCAGTTGTTCTTGCTTGTGGCGACGGCCGTGTTTCTGCTCGTGGGCGGGCATCGACAGATGATCGAAGCGTTGCTCGATTCGTTTTCGGGAGTGCCGACAGGGCATGCCACGTTCACCGCGTCGGCCGTGCAGGGAGTGACCACTCTCGTGGCACAGAGTTTCGAACTCGGGCTGCGGGCGGCCGTGCCGGCTGTGATGGCGCTGCTGCTGGCGGCGCTGATCGTGGGGTTCATGGGTCGTACTTTGCCGCAACTCAACGTGATGTCGCTGGGCTTTGGAATCAATGTGCTGACGGCGCTGGTCGCGTTTGGGGTCTCGCTGGGCGGCGCATGCTGGTTGTTTCAGGATGCGCTTGGCCCGACGCTCGAATCGACGTTCGAGGCGCTTCGCACCCGGTAGCTGGACATCCTATAGCGGGACAGCATGGCCGATCGTGAAGACAAAACGCTTGCCCCCACGCCGCGCCGCAGGCAACAAGCGCGCGAGGCCGGCCAGGTTGCCAAGAGCCATGACCTGGTGTCGGCCGTGCTGTTTTTAGGATCGGCCGGAATGCTTGTATTCGCCGGCGGCAACCTGCTCGCCTATCTGGCCGAGTTGCTGCGATACTCGCTGGGCGGCGGGGCCTGGCAGCAGACGTTCGAGGCCGGGTCGGTGCGCGACGCCGTTGTCGAGACTTCGCGAAGCGTGTCGCTCGAATTGGGGCGAAAGCTGCTGCCGCTGCTGGGCGGCGCCGGCGTGCTCGCGCTGGCCGCCCATCTCGTGCAGTCGGGATTGCTGTTTCTGCCGGGCCGCGTGATGCCGGATCTGTCGCGCGTGAATCCTGCTCGCGGCGCGGGCAATCTGGCTTCAGGATCGAATCTGTCGCGGCTGGCCTTTGGACTCGGCAAAGTGGCCGTGGTGCTGGCCGTGGGAGCCGTCGGGCTGTGGAGCCGCCGCGAGGCGGTGAGCGAGCTGGCGGCCGTCGATATGGCGCAATTGCCTCCGCGCGTCTGGCAACTGCTGCTGGGCTCGTGCGTGGAGATGGGCGTGGCGCTGCTGGGGCTGGCGGCGCTCGATTATTTGTATCAGCGGCGGCGTTTGGAACGCGATCTGCAAATGTCGCCGCAAGAGTTTCGCGAGGAGCTGCGCGAGATGCAGGGCGATCCGCGATTGGCGGCGCGGCGGCGAGATTTGGCACGCCAGCGCGCGACCGGCGGCGTGATGCCGGGCGAGTCGCTGACCACCGAACGGCGACCGTTAGCGACCACGCCGCCGAGCATCAGCAGCGTCGACTCGATTCGCTGAGCGCGAGGCGTTCTATCCGGCCGCCTGCTGGGAAGCGGGTTGGCAATAGCCGAACCGTTGCATGTAGGGGCCCCAGCGACGATCGATCTGCTCGCGCAGCGTATCGTCGATTTGGTAGCTTCCGGTCCGGTAGTCCTGGCGGTCTTGGAAGTAAGCTTCGAGCTTGGGCCGGGCGACTTCGAACTCACCCAGGTGGAAGTGCTCGTAGATTTGTTCCATCTTGGCGATCGGTTCGCGCACGAGATCCTCGAACCGCACTTCAAAGAGCCGCGAGGGATCGATCAGATGCCGGTCCTGTTCGTATTGGCCGTACATCTGCTCGAAGCACGAGAACACGTACTCTTCGAGCTTCTCGTGCCGGGCGTTTTGCAGAGATTCGAACTTATAAAGCGTCTTCCAGAGCTTGACGGTCGAGCCGAAGAGCGCGTAAGGATCGCGCACGATGTGGACGAACCGGGCGTCCGGAAAGATTTCGAGCAGCGTCTTGACGCGGCCGGTATGCGGCGGCGATTTCAGGATGATCCGTTTGGGATCGCGAAATGTCACGCGGCGCAAGAACCACTCGAACCCCTGCTTCCACTCGGTGAGCTCTTTGTCGCTGAGCCCCTGCATGGTCAAATAGTTCTGGTCGGCGGGCGGCTCGTTTGGAAAGGCCATCGTACGGTACGGCGACGGCAAGCCCAGGTTGCAGAGGGCGAATTCATCTTCTTGCGGCTTGTCAAAACCGGCCGCCATGTTGTCCATCGGCCGCTTTGCGGGCAGCAGGAACTTGAAGTGGCTGAGGACCGATTCGCTGATCAAGAAGTGGCTAGGCACCAAGCACTGATAGGTTGTGGGAAACGTGTAGCGTCCGTCGAGCACCATCAGCTCGTGGAGCAACGTGGTGCCTGAACGCCAATGCCCGATGATGAAGATCGGGGCGTCTTTGATCTGCATCCGTTCGAGATGCTTTCCCAACAGAAAGTGTTGGAGCGGGCGCAGCGCGGAATTCATGACTGACGCGATGGTCACCGTGGTCGCCAGCCCCAACTTGGTGGGGCCGACGCGAAAACGGTTTCTTGCAACCAGCCGGGCCCAGGTGCCGAACGTCATCCCGTGCCAGAAGCGTGCGTTCCAGAAGTGATACGGGTTTACTTCAACGCGTTTGGGCTTGGGTTCACCGCTGGTTTTCGCGGGGGTGCTCGTGGTCATGCCTCTCTCCGGCGGAGTTGGGGTGGTGGCAGCCGGTTCGGGCCAGATTCGTAACTCCGCACTCAGGCTCGCGTTTCGATTTGTGGTCATGGCTCGTTGCCGCCTCGCTTTTTTTGGGGTGAGGCGGTCCGGCCAGCGTCCAACATAACAGCCGGTTGCTGGCGAGACTACCGATCGCGGATACCGCCCGCTTGTTATCGTTGGACCTCGAGGTTGTTGTTTCGCCGGGCCACGTGTTGCAGGGCCGCTTGCATGGCTATCAGCACCTCGTGTCCTGGCCGCTTGCCGACCACCCGTTCCAACGGGACACCGCGCGGCGACAAAAATAGCAACGTGGGGTAGCCTGCGACTTCCAGCAGCCGACAGACGTTGGGCTCGGCGTCGGCGTCGACCCGCACGCAGACGAACTGCTGGCCGAGGCGAACGACTTTGGGGTCGAGGAGAGCCTCGTCCGCCATCTGATGGCAGTAGTCGCACCAGCTTGCCGTGAAGAAGACGAGCAGCGGTTTGCGTTGTTGCGCGGCCGCCGCCAAGCCTTGCTGGTAGCCGTCGATGAACTGTAATGCGGGCGGTGCATTGCGCTCGGCTTTAGCGGGCGGGGCGGTCGACTCCGGGGGAGCCGTTCCAACTTCGCATCCCCAAACGAATGCCAGCACGATAACCGCGCCGGCGCGAATCTTGGTGAACGTCATGGCGCCAAATTGCAAGGGAAGGGAACGCTATGAAAGGTCGAACTGTGAAGCGGCGGCAGAATGGGGGCCGCGCCGAGAGGTTCCAAGCGGCTTATCGACCGAGGCTGCTGGCGGACTTGACGGCACGGGCGCGGGTACCTCGCTGTCGCCGTATTTTGCGCCGGTTGCCGTCGAGGCTGCTGGCGATGGAGTGCTAGCAAAACGGGGCCTGTTGAAGCGAGAACTTGCAGGAATGTTAGAAGATTGCAAGCTCGGAAATTTTCGCATGGCAGGTTGGCGCAATTCCGACCTGGACACCCCCAGTGGGTTTCAGTAACTTCCCGCCTCCCATCTGGGCCACCGTGGCCCGTCGCTCTGACTTGAACATCTACTTCCCTAGGAATCTCAAGGGATGGCAACTGCCGCCGTGCCTCGTGGATCGCATTGGTTTGCCGGATGGCAGGATTTGGTCCTGCCGTTGGCGGTCATTGCTAGCGTGCTGGTGGTCTTGGTGCCACTGCCGCCGGCGGTGCTCGACATGCTGCTGGCGGCCAACATCGGCATTGCCGTTCTGGTCCTGCTGACGACGATCTATGTGCGCACGCCGCTGGAGTTCAGCGTGTTTCCGACGATGCTGCTGGCCTGCACGCTGGCCCGGCTGGTGCTGAACGTGGCGACGACCCGGCTGATCCTGTCCGATGCCGGCAGCCACGGAAGCTCGGCCGCGGGGGCCGTGGTCGAAGGGTTTGGCAACTTCGTGGCGGGTGACAAGCTCGTGGTCGGGTTTGTGATCTTCGCGATCATTGTCGTCATTCAGTTTGTCGTGATTACCAAAGGCGCGACGCGCATCAGCGAAGTCGCGGCCCGATTCGCGCTGGACGGAATGCCCGGCCGGCAGATGGCAATCGACGCCGACCTGGCGGCGGGCAACATCAACGAAGCTCAAGCCCAGGCCCGGCGCGCGGAGGTCACGCAACAGGCCGAGTTCTTCGGCGCGATGGACGGTGCCAGCAAGTTCGTCCGCGGTGATGCCATCGCGGGCATTCTGATCACGCTCGTGAACATCCTTGGCGGGCTCGTGATCGGTGTCGTCGAATACCGCATGGGGCTGGCCGAGGCCGCGGACCTTTACACCCGGTTGACGATCGGCGATGGTCTGGTGACGCAGGTTCCAGCCTTTTTGATTTCGCTTGCCGCGGGATTGCTGGTCACGCGCAGCTCGAGCCGGGTCAATCTGCCGGTTCAGTTTCTGGATCAGCTTTTCTCGAAGCCCCAGACGTTGTTCGTTACGGCGGGTTTTCTGGGGCTGTTGATTTTCACCCGACTTCCGGCGTTGCCGCTGGTGGCGTTGGGAGGCGGCTGTATCGCGTTGGCGCTGCTGCTCACGCGGCGGGAAAAAGAAGCGGCCGCCGCAACCGCCTCGCCCGCCGCCGCGCCGACCGCCGACAAGCCTCGCGAGCAGCGCGTTGAAGATTTTCTGACGGTCGATCCGATGGAACTCGAAATCGGCGCCGGCTTGATTCGGCTCGCCGATCCGCAACGTGGCGGCGACCTGCTCGATCGGATTCAGCGGGCGCGGCATGCAATCGCCGCGGAACTGGGGATTCTGATGCCCAAGGTGCGCATCCGCGACAATTTGCGGCTGGGCGCCCGGCACTATCGGATCAAGATCTCTGATCTGACGGTGGCCGAGGGAGAATTGCAGCCGGGCATGCTGTTGGCCGTCGACGGAGGCGGCGCGAGCGGCACGTTGACCGGCATTGCGACGCGCGAGCCGGCTTTCGACTTGCCGGCGACCTGGATCGATCGCTCGGCGCGCGGCCAGGCCGACTCGCAGGGTTATCAGATCGTGGAACCGATCAGCGTGCTGATCACGCATCTCACCGAGACGGTGCGAGCACACGCCGATGAACTGCTGACGCGCGACGCGACGCGGCAACTCATCGACGAGCTGCGCAAGACTTCGCCCGCGGCGGTCGATGAACTGATTCCCGGGCAGATGAAGCTCGCCGAAGTGCAACAGGTCTTGCAACTCTTGCTGCGCGAGCAGGTGCCCATTCGGCAATTGGCTTTGATTCTCGAAGTGCTGGGCGAAGCGTCGCCGCACGGCCAAAGCTCCGTACAACTCGCCGAACGCGTACGCCAGCGGTTGGCCCGGGTGATCTCGACGCGCTATCGGGACAAGACGGGCCGGCTGTCGGTGCTGACGCTGGATCCGGTCCTGGAAGACAGGATTCTGGCGAACATGGAGTCTGGCGAACGCGAGGCGCGCGTCCGCTTTGCGCCGCAAGCCGTCGAAGCGCTCTGCCAGCGAATCGGCCAGACACTCGCCCAACATGCCGGCGCCACGCGAACGGAGCCCGTGCTGCTGGTGAGTCCCGAGTTACGGCCGGCCGTCAAGCAACTGACCGCTGGCGCGTTGCCGCGGCTGATCGTATTGAGCTACGACGAAATTACCCGCGACACGCGGCTGGAATCGCTGGGGCTTATCGAACTGGAAGCTGTCCACGCCTAACGACGAAGAACTTCATCTCTCTTGCCGCACATGACTGTGAAAACCTACCGAGCGCGAACGATGCAAGAAGCCCTGGCGCTGGTGCGCGCCGAGCTGGGCTCGCAGGCGGCGGTGTTGCGTACCCGCGAAGTGCGGGTGCGTGGTCTTTCGCGATTGTGGAACGGGGGAACGATGGTCGAGGTCGTGGCATCGGACAACGTTTCCGTTCCGGGCCGGTTTACCGATCCGTTTGGTCGAGCCAGCATGTTTTCGGCGCCCCAGGCGCCGGCGGGGCTCGATCTTACGGAGCTCGACGCCGCCAACGAAAGTCGGGCGAGCGCGAGCGAAGCGGCGCCGCGCGTGGCGAATTACCTGGCTCGGGGCGTACGGCCGCTGGCGGCGCCCGACGTGGTCGAAGATTTGGTCGCCCTGCGTCCCACGGGCGCGCCCCTGGTGGTGGTTCACGGCGGCATTCGCGGCGCGGGAGCGACCACGGTATCGTGGCGACTTGCGCAAGCGCTTGCTCGGCATGGCCTCCGTGCCATTTGGGTGAACGCCGATCTGACGCATGACGCGCCGCAGGCTCCGCTCTCGGAATACGAAGGTGCGCTGTCCGACGTGCTGGCCGGGCGGCGCACGGTCCACGAGGTGCTTACTCGGGGTCCTGAAGGAATTCAATGTATTCGCCATGCCGTGAGCGGCCACCAGGCGACGTTTACGGAACGCGATCAGGCCCGCTGCTGGCGGCAGCTTGCGAGCCTTTCGCCCCACGCGGAGGTCGTGGTACTTGACGTCGGCAGCGAACCGCATGCGTTGCATGCACCTTTGTGGCAAGCGGCCCATGCGGTATGCGTGGTTGTCACACCGGCCGACGAGGCGATTTTGCGCGGCTACGCGGCGATCAAGAAACATCGAGCCCAACTCGGCGGGAGCGAGGTGCTTTCGTTCGTGAACCGGGCCGGGGCGGCGGAAGCGGCATGCGTATCTGGCCGCATCGCCACGGCGTGTCGGCGGTTTCTCGATCTGAAGGCGACGTTCGCGGGGCATCTAGGAGCCGAGCACGGTTCGGTCGAGTTGACCACGCGAAACGAGTCCTCGCCGGCGGGGCAACTCGACCTGGCCGCGGAGCTACTGTGGACCACGATTGTCCGCGCCGAGCAGGATTGCGCCACGGACGCCACCGGGTTCCAGAATCTGTAGGAAAACTTCAACCTTGGTCCCCAATTCCGCCGATACCATGCGACACCTCTTTCAACCGCTACAGTCGATAAACTTTGACGGTTACGAAAAGATTGCCGCCGAGCAAGCAGTAAGGATCACGTGCGCGAACGCCGTTCAGGCAGCCGAGGCTCAACGCCCCGCGATGATGCGACGCGCGAGGTTCTTCAGGGGATTTTCGTCCCGCGGCGACGGTTGCGAACACGCGCCTCTGACGGCGCAATGACTCGACAGTAGTGCGGTCTTGCCGATCGTGGCAGGGCTGCTCGGTTTCACAATTAACTTAACGGCAAAGAAATCACACGGGCTCGCGGGCCTGACGTCAGGATGACGTTTTCGGACCGCGAGTGCATCCAGCGATAAGACAACGCCCGACGCGAGAATCACGGAGGATTGGAATGGCGATGACCACTTTGGCGCCTGAAGACGTGGCGCAACTCTGGCAAGAGTTCAAGCAGGATCCTAACAATCAGGATCTGCGCAATCGCCTGGTTGAGATCTATCTGCCGCTGGTCAAGTACAACGGCGAGCGCATTTGGTCGCGTCTGCCCGAGGGCGTCGAGTTGGACGACCTGGTTTCGGCGGGCGTGTTCGGCCTGATGGACGCGATCGACGCTTTCGATCTGTCGCGCGGCGTGAAGTTCGAAACGTATTGTGTGCCTCGTATTCGCGGCGCAATGCTCGACGAACTGCGTACGATGGACTGGGTGCCTCGCCTCGTGCGTTCGAAGGCCAGCAAGCTCAACGAAAGCATCAAGACGCTGGAAACCAGGCTCGGCCGCGCACCGACCGAAGTCGAACTTGCCGAACAGATGGGGATCTCGGTGCCCGAGCTCGAGAAGATGGTCATGGAGGCCAACGCGGTCAACCTGATCAGCTTGAACAAGAAGTGGTACGAGACGGACAGCTATAAAGATGTTCGCGAGATCGACATCCTCGAGGACAAGAAGGGCGAAGACCCGACGCGCCGCATCCAGAAGCACGATTTGATGCGGCTCGTGACCAAAGGGCTCAATCGCAATGAGCGGCTGATCATCATCCTCTACTATTACGAGGAACTGACGATGAAGGAGATTGGCGCCACGCTCGATCTCTCTGAAAGCCGCGTGAGCCAGATGCACAGCTCGATCGTGCAGCGTCTGCAAGGTCAACTCCAGCGCCGCCGGCCCGAGTTTGGAACCTGATCTGGGGACACCTTGGCGAGCGCTGACCATTCTTTGAATGGAACGATCCGTTCAACGATCGGCCGCCCGCTGTGCCCGCGAGAAAGCCACGGAATACGTGGCCTCTTGCCGGCACAGCGGGCGGTTCGCGTTTGACGGGACGGAGCGTTTTATCCCCGCTGGGAACCGGGGAGGCAAAAGATCGGTAAGGCCGCCATCGCCCCATTCCTTCGTGACAAGGCCGCGGCCTGCTTGATCGAGTTCGGGGGCCGGGGGTTCCCGCTCGCATGGTTCCCCCCGGCGGCGTGTGGTATAAGGTGCAACTCAGCGGTCGCCTTTCCCCCCCCTCAGGCCCACAGATAGTTCCGCGCATGTCCGCCGCCGATCCCCTGCCGTCCGCCGCGCCCAAGAATCAGCGCCGCGAGATCATTGCCTGGTGTATGTACGACTGGGCCAATAGCGCTTACTCGACGATTTATATCACGGTGCTGGTCGGTTACTTGCAGCGGGCCGTTCTGCCCGGCGACGCGGGACTCACCGTGTGGGGCTGGGGGATTGGCATTACCACGCTTTGCTGCGCGGTGCTCTCGCCGGTGTTGGGCGCGATTGCCGACGCGCATGCCAACAAACGCACCTGGCTGGCGATCACCACCATGCTCGGCGCGAGCGCGTCCGCGCTGATGTTTTTCGGCACGCCCGACTACTGGTGGTGGTTCGTGGCGATGTTCTTGATCGCGAACTTGAACTACGAACTGGTGCAGAGTTTTTACAACGCGTTCTTGCCGGAAATCACCGACGATAGCCGGATGAGCGAAATCTCCGGCTGGGGGTACGGCCTGGGCTATATCGGCGGCGGATTGATGCTGGTCGTGGCCGTGGTCATTCTGCAATATGGCGAGGCGCTGGGCCTGCCCACCGAGAACGGATTTCTACCGCGGCTGTGCCTGCTGGTCATGGGCCTTTGGTGGGCCGTGTTCAGCCTGCCAATGCTGCTGATCGTGCGCGACCGCGCCGTGCCGCGCAACGGCGACAAATCGTTCGTCGATACCGCGTTTGTGGGGCTGCGCGATGTTAAACGCACGTTGTTGGATATCCGCCGCTACAAGATGCTGGCGATCTTTCTGATCGGATTTCTGATCTACAACGACGGTGTGATGACCGTTATCTCGCAGGCTTCGGTCTATGCCCAGCAGAAGTTCGCGATGGACGAAGCCAGGCTCGTGCCGCTGTTCATCATGATTCAGTTCGTGGCCCTGCCGGGGGCGGTGTTCCTGGGTTGGCTAGCCACCAAGATCGGCCAGAAGAACGCCCTCCATATTTGCCTGGGGATTTGGGTGATCGTGCTCTTGAGCGGCTTTGTGATCGAGCAAGAATCGCAGTTTTGGGTGATGGCCGCGGTGACGGCCCTCGTCATGGGCGGCACGCAATCCATCAGCCGCACGATCATGGGGCTGATGACGCCCGAGGAGCGGACAGGCGAGTTCTTCGGCTTCTTTAACCTTTCGGGCAAGGCTTTCAGCATGCTGGGCCCGATCATGTTCACCGAGATTCTCAAGCACACGGGCAGCCCCAACTGGGCCATTCTAAGCTTGCTGTTGTTCTTCGCCGTGGGCTGGGCCATCATTGCGCCTTTGGACATCGCCAAAGGGCAGCAGCAGGCGGGCAAAGACGGCACGGTGCGCTGATAGTCTGTTGAATATTTCAACGGACTGGCTGAGGAAGGCGGTTGCCCTAACGCAGGCTTGCTGGATAAGCCTAGCGCAGCCTATCGGCTTGCTGGATGAGCCGCACAAGTTCGCGGAATTCCGGCGTTCGCGCGGTTTGCGGATCGACTTGTCTGACCAGTTCCAGAAGTTGGCCAATGCGGCGGACGTTTGCGACGAAGTAGCCGCCTTTGAGTGATTCGGCAGTGCGGGCCGCGAGGATACCTTGTTGCAACCAGGGCGGCGCCGTGGCGAACGAAGGGGCTAAGTGGGCTTGCCCGAGGGTCTGCACTTGGCGCTGGGGCTGTCCGGTGACCGGATGACGCCAGGTTACTTCGACCGTGCCCAAGTTCAGGGGCGCGGGCCCTTTCTTCGTTTGCTCTGGAGGGTTGATCACCAGTTCGTAGATACACGTTGGAGTCTGGCCGGCGTGGAGATCGATCTCCAGAGGATCACCGGCCTCGCCCGTCAGCGTGGCCGATTCATGCCCCAGCAGACGATAGCCCGCCACGGTTTTGGGATTGAAATGAATGCGCAGGGAAAGATCCTGGGCGAGGCAGGTGGATCGGCCGTGGAGCGCTTCGAGACAGAGCGCCAGTAGTTGTTCCGCCGAGTCGCAGATCCTGGCCTGGCCGCCGCCCGCGGCCGCCAAGTCTTGCCAGGGCGATTCGCCGCCGTGGCCGCGCAGCTCGACGATCGACCACGGAATGCCGCTGGCGGCCAGCTTGGCGAGCGAGTTTTGGGCCATCTTTTGCGAAACGCCGTCAAGTTCCCTGCCGGCGTGGATGAAGAGCACGCGGCGAGTTTCGTTCCGGGGCAATTCGCTGACCGCGTCGGCGGCGGCTTGGATTGCCGAGAGGAGATCGCCCGGCGTGCTGCTCGGTTCGAGTCCGCCCGAGGCGGCCAGCAATATCAGGTCTTTGCCCGAAGCATTTTCGAGCAGGACGCGGGGAGCTTCGCCATAACCGATGAGCGTCAACCGGTCGTTTTCGTGCATCTCTCGGCCGAGCTTGGCGAGTGCCCGCGTTACTTGCTTGGCGCGGGCGTTGTCGTTCATGGCGCTCGAGATGTCGACGACCGCGATCAAACGCGTGGCGGGTCGCTCTTGTCGCGGCAGCGGCGCGCCTTGCACGATGACTTGCAGGAGGTGCCGGTTGTGGTTGCTCAACGGGGCGGGGCAGACCGCGGCATGCAGCGTGACGTCGCCGGGCTGCGCGGCGGGAAGTTGATAGTCTTGTGCGGCTAGAAAATCTTCGACGCGGATTTCTTGCTTGGCCGGCAGACGGCCTGCGGCGACCCGGGCTGTCGTCCGGTCGTAGCTGGATGTTTGCAGCGTGAGCGGCGCGCGGCTGACTTGCAGAGTCTTATTGGCCGCGGGTATGACCATCGGGTGTTCGGTGTGGCGAAGTTGGAACAAATGGTCGTAGCCGTGAACTCGGGGTGGCGTGATGCCACGGGCCACGTGGGGCTCGATCGCCGCCAAGGCCGGTACCGCTTCGAATTGTCCGGACGATCCGAGGGCAAATTTGGCCCGTTGTTGGGCTTCAATCGCGCGCCGCAATGCCGTTCCCATGGCGTTCATGTTGTCGACCAGACCGGCCGACGGCTGCGGCTGCTCGCCCAGCGCCACGGTTACGGGCTTCTGGAGCTTGGGAGCGCCGGCGCCAGGGCGAGACGCGGTTGGGCGGGGCGTCTTGCTCTCGGCAAGCGCTTGGACCGGTGGTTGAGCCGGCGTGGGCGAGGCTTCCTGCGGTTGGGCAGCTTCTTGCTGGGCAAGGGCAGGCGGCGCTTGCTCGGTGTTCCAGAACGCGAGCAGAGTTCCCGCGCCGGCAAAGATCAGGACCGACGCGGCCGCGGCCCACATGTCGCGCGGAATGCGCCGCCAAGCGGCGAGCATGGGCGGTCGAGAGATGGTCCGCAACCGGCGTTCGAGTCCGCGCGGCGTTTCCACGCTGCGGATCGTGCGGTCGATGCGCGCATCGCTCGGGGAGAGTTGCGGTCTTGCCGGTTCCAGGCCATCGGCCGACGGTCTGGAGATGTCCCGTAAGCGCACTTCGAGGTCGTGCGGCACGGGCACCTTGCGCAACTGCGCGTCCATCCAGTCGTCGAAGCCGTGGTCTGGCATCTCGTTCGTAACTTTTTCTGGCAGGGCGTTTCCAGCGGGGAGCCACCGCCGGGCGGCGACTGTCCTAGCCAGCCATGCTCTTGGCGGAGAGCAGTAAATACTCACGCAACCGCTGACGAGCACGACTAACTCGCGAGAGTACCGTTCCCAAAGGTACTCCCAACATATCGGCCACTTCCTGGTGAGTCAGTTCGCCGACGACCACGAGAAGTAATGATTCTCGAAGTTCGCTCGGCAAGCGGCTCAATCCGTGTTGCATTTCGTCGGTGAACTCGTGGGCCAAGGGGTCCACGCCATTCACTTCGACATCCAGGGTGAAGTCGCCGCCGGTGGCCGCGGGGGCTGGATGCCTCCGCCAACGATCGACGACTCTTCGCCGCAAGATCGAGGCGAGCCATGCCCGTTGGCTGTGGCCCGCTTCGTAACCCTTTCGGCTGCTCCATGCGGACCGAAAAGTCTCTTGCACAATGTCCTCTGCCTCGTGCCTGTCGCCTAACATACGGTAGGCCATGCGATACAGGGCCGTGCTATGTTCGGAAACTAGGTCATCGAAGGCTGCCTGTGTCAGTGCCACGCTCTGCACCCCCGTCCAGGAGGCCTTGATCTTCGACATGAACCCTGGCACAGGCTCCCTACAATTCGCCCCTGCCTGCCAGGTTTATTCCGCGTTGGAGATGTGACGGATGTCAAAGATAGGCCAATTAAACGCATTTCTCAGAAGCGATCTGAGTCCCTTCGCGTCAGGTATTCAATCTACTGCAATACGCACGAAACGGGCAAGCGTTTGAAAAAAATTTTCTCGAAGTAAGTCAAACGCTCACCACGATTTATGCCTACCAAACGGTAGGTAGGCCAGATGGATGTCGCGGTTGGAACCATAGACGAGGCGGGTATGTGTAACTACACCAATAAGCCCGTTTTCGCGGGAAAAAACGCAGGTTCCGCACATCCGGAACCACGTTGGGACATATCCGAGGGGGGCGAAAAATTCAGAACAACGATCGCTGCGGATCGTCGGACAAACGGGGTGTGAGTGCCAGGTGCTCAAAGCCTTTGGCCGTGACTTTACGTCCCCGAGGGGTGCGAATCAGTAGTTCGCTCCGCAAGAGGAACGGCTCGATTTCGTCTTCCAGCGTGTCGGTCGCCAGGTTCATCGTATGGGCCACGGCTTCGACGCCCACCGGCCCACCATGAAACACTCGGGCAATCGTCTCCAGGTAGCGGCGGTCCTGGGTGTCGAGTCCCAGCCGATCGATCCCTTGCATGTCGAGCGCGGCGTGGGCCAGTTCGACCGTGATGCGTCCATCGGCTTTGCTGGTGACGTAGTCGCGTACCCAGCGGAGGCGGTTGTTGGCCAAACGCGGCGTGCCGCGGCTGCGCGAGGCGACTTCGCGGGCCGCTTCGAGGGCGATCTCGGTCTTGAGCTTCTTGGCGTTGCGGACGACGATCTCGGTAAGCTCTTCGACCGTGTAGAAGTCGAGGTGCTCGCGGATCTGGAAGCGGTCGCGCAGCGGCGCCGAGAGCAGCCCGGCCCGGGTCGTGGCGCCGATCAACGTGAACGGCCGTAGCGACATGTTGATCGTGCGAGCGTTGACACCTTCGCCCAAGATGATGTCGATTCGGAAGTCCTCCATCGCCGGATAGAGGAACTCTTCGACCGCCTTGGGCAAGCGATGGATTTCGTCGACGAACAGCACCGAGTTTTCCTCGGCGTTCGTAAGGTAGGGCACGAGATCCTTCGGCGCTTGCAGGGTGGCGCCACTGGCGATCTGGACGGCCACGCCCATGTCGCGGGGAATGCAGGTGGCAAAGGTCGTCTTGCCGAGGCCGGGCGGGCCGTCGAACAGGATGTGGCCCAGCGTGCCGCCACGCTTGCGGGTGGCGTCGACG
>CAZRCI010000025.1:0-17261 GCA_964598535.1 uncultured Planctomycetaceae bacterium
CCGCCCGCCGCGCCAGCCAGGCTGCCGGCAGTCCTGGCGGCCCCCGCCGCACCAGCCACGCCCTCGATCGCCGCGGCCGCGGCGCGTACCTGCATGTATCGCTGCCAGACCTCGGTCAGGTTGCGCACGATCCCGATGCCGCCCTTCGCTACGGCGTGGAACGCCTCGAAACGTACGATGACCTTGAGGATCTTCTCCGCATCGTCCTCGGCGACAGCCCCGAGGTACGTCAGTCCCCGCGCGACGTCGAGCGTGCTGCGGCCCACCTTGAGGAGCGAGTCTTCGAGCTTCTTGTTGCCAGCCTCGATCGCTTTCGAGCTGCGCTCGATCGTCCTTTGTGCCTGCGTCTCCTGTTGTGCGAGCCATTCCGCCCGGGCCTTGGCGAGGGACTCGGCCAGCTTCTGCGAGTCCTTCGCGAATTCAGCCTCGGCTTTTTTCTGCGCGGCCAGATCCTTGTCGAGCTGCTTGGCCAACGCAGCCCCCCACTTCAACTGCGATTCCCACTTCTCTTTGTTGGCCTGCTCCTGCGCAGCTGCGATCTCCTCATCAGTCTCAATCATCTTACGGACATGCTCGCGAAACGCTCGCTCTTGATCTCCGAGCGATTCTTTCTGCGACTTGGCCATGCGGGCCATGCTCGCTGCATGGGACTGCTCCGCCTCCCCGGTATCGACCGGCGGCATTTTGAATCGAGCACGATCGATCTTGTCCTGCGTCTTCTTCGCGTGCTCGTAGATCCGGTCGAAGACCTTATCCCAGCCATCGACCAGCTCGGTACCGAACCGGAAGTAGATCGCCTTGTCGTCTTCCGCGACCATCACAGCATCCTTGCCAGGGTCACCAGTTCACGCAGCCGCTCACGCTCCTTGCGAGCGGCGAGAATCCGCTCGCACTCCTGCACGACGCCGTCGATCACGGCCAGGTTGTACGCCAGCACGGCATCGCGCCGCTCGCGCGGCGTCAGGCACAGCCCCCCGGTCGCCTTCACCTGGCGATACAAAACCATCGACGCCAGGTTCTTCTCCGACAATACCCAGTCCCGCTCTCGCTCCGGGCCCTGTTTCGGACAGGTCTCGCAAGGCGGTGGCACAGACCGGATCACATCCAATCGCGTGCCCTCCGCCCCCAGGAAAGTATCGCGCTCCCCCGTCTCGAAGTCATACGAATACTGCTGACACTGGGCGCAGGAAAATCGCGATAGGCCGGGGTGAAGCATGAGCAGCCGCACCCCGCAAATCAGTTTTTTTCGTCCGCGGCCCCCGTGTCGGCCCGCGCGATCTGGTCAAGGTAGTCCCGGTCCTCGCTGCCGGTCGCTTCGGGCGTCGGGTCGTCAGGGTCGCTGGCCTCGACGCCGAGCACGATCCAGTACAGGCGATCGTAGAGGACAGGGGCCAGGTGCGCGAGCCAGAACGCATTGACCGTCGCTGGCTTGATGACGCCGTCGTCCGACACAAAAGTGGCGCTCCAGCAGACAAGCTTATCGAGCAGCAGCTTGATCGCGGCGGCGTTCGTCTTGTCCGGATCGCCCTGCTTGGCGACGGACAGCATGCGGTCACGCTCTGCAGGCAGGCAGGGACGATACTCGCCGGTCAGTTCGCCGTGCAGCCCCTTGCGGGCCTTGATCCGGAGTGGGCGAGTGTACCCGTCTCGGTAAACGGTGGGGTCAGTCATGCGCTGCATCCTTTCCGAAATAAGTAAAATCACGTGAGGTCGATCTGCGCCGCGAGGCTCGGTGTCGTACTGACGCGGCGGACAGTACCGCTGAGCGGGAGCAGGATTTCACCGCGACCGTTGAGTGTCGGTTTTTGCAGCGGAAGCTGCACCGCGCCGAGGGTAAAGGTGAGGACTTCGGTCCCATTCGTGTAAACCAGCGTGCCGCCCGTGAGCGCACCCACGCCCTTGTCGTACAGCGAGGACACTTCGGTACTCGTAAACGGCACGACGCAGGACAGCGTCACGAGGCAGTCCTGCTCGGGCAGGTCGGTACGCGTCTGACTGTTGAAATAGCGGTCGGCGACGAGCGAATTATCGATTGTCAGGACAACGTCATCGAACGGCCGGGCGCCGCCGACTAGGGTAAAGACGCCGTGATGGTGCATGAACGGCTGGCCGGTCGACAACGTGATCGCCGGGAACGCCGAGCTGGCCTCCGTCTTGCCCAGGAGTTCGATGGACAGGTTGAGCGGCCGTCCCTTGGCACTCCGGAAGGTCGCCTTGTTCACCTTGCATCCTGAATACAGGTAGCTCGCGCCGACCTTCTTGACGTGGAAATAGAACTCAGGAACCGTCTGCCCGATGGCGTAGATGTACGGATCGGTGCCGCTCTCGGCGACTCCCAGGATGCGCGGCAGCCACTTGCGCAGGAAGGCCGTGTTCGGGTGCAGCGAGAATTCGCCGCCGATGTCGTACAGCCCCTCGGACACGTTCTCGCTGATGTGCTCTCGGATCCCGCGCAGGCCGTCCGTCTCGACGTGCGTCGTCGTTTTCCCGACGGTATTGGTATTCCACTCGTAGGCTTCGTCGACCGGCGTAGTCGAGCCAGCGCCCAAAACCGACTGGTGGCCCATTGAAGGAGGCATGGAGGTATCCTTTCCTAGTGACGGTTTGTCTTTCGAATCACGAATCGAAGCGTGAACGATCCGACGCGCAGGCCCTCACCCCACTTATTCCAGTCGACGATCGGGCCAGGTTCGACGAGACAATCGTGGAACACCGCATCCGGCGAGCTAATCGCCAGATACCGGCTGACAAACTGATGGATGATGCGCTCGCGCCAGAACAGGAACCGGCCGCGGTCCACATTGACCTGCGCGGCTCCCGCCGTCTCCTCGATAATCGCGACGACGACTGGATAGCCGACGTCCTGGGAGTCGTTCATGGCCGGAGCAAACCGTTCGTTCGCGCCGGGAAAGATCAGCACCGCCGGCAATTTATAGGGCTTGTCTAGCGCCGTGCCGATGTCCTTGGCGATCGGTACCAGACGATCGAGCACGCTCGCGATGCCGGGCAGCTGCTGTCCGTCGCAAAGGCCTACAATCTCCTGTCGCACCGCGCCCAGCAGCGCGTGGTGGGTCGACGACATGTCGATGTACTGGACGACCAGCTTAGGCCGCTTTTCTGGATCCGCCGCTGCGCTGTACACCGCCTTGTAATTGTCAGCGCCAGGGACTTCGGGACCACTCCAGCGCAGGCCGACCGCGTCCTGGCCACTGTCGAGGCCGAGCTGGAGAGCGTCTCGCAGTCCGCCGAACACGACGTTTCCATTCGGAGAGCCAAGCTCGATCACCTCGCGACCGTACGGCAGTACGTCAGCGCCGGGCGTCTCCCAGGCATTCGCACCATCGTAGCTGAGCCAGGTCGCCGCTTCCGTGAAGTCCGTGCGCGCCAGAAGGTCGCAGTAAAAGGTAGGCGTCCCGAGGATCGCTCCACCAGCATGTGTGAGCGTCAGGCTAGCCGACACAACCAGGGCATTGGCTGGCACGCCCGTCAAGTCAAACCTGAACAGCGATCGATAGTATGCCCCAGGTCCCCCGAATCCGATCAGCGTGCCAGCCAGCAGGAACGACGTATCATAGGGCGCGTCGGATGCCCCACTCGTAATGGAGCAATCGACGCTCTCCGCTTCGGCGGGCTGCAGGGTGAGCGTGTTCATCGGTCTACTTCCAGCAGCGGATTTCGTCGTTCGCCAGGCTCGTCCCAGTGGCATAGATCCAGTCCACCTGGATCGGCAGTACGTCTCCAGCGCGTACGACTTCGTTGGCGTCGGTGCCGTCGACGCTCCGGAAGGCGATCGTGCCATCGGCGTGCGCGTGGATTCCGCGGGCCACGAAGGGGAGACCGACCGTGTCGCTCTTAGCTGGCACGAATACCCCCGTCGCCGGCCCCGTCAACTCGTAACCGCGCGTGCCGGGGTGGTTGTTCTGCGCGGCGCCGAGCAGCAGGCCGAGAACAACCGCAACCAGCGACAGAACTCCCGACCATTCCTTGATGCGCGCCATGTCCTACTCCTACTTAAGAAGGCTCAGCCCGTTCTGGAGGCCGACCGAGATCCTAGGCCGGCTCCTGGCGGGGTTCAGGATTTTCAGGAGCTCGCTGGCCGCCAGCGATTTCCAGTTGCCAGCGGTCGCGGGCACGAACTTAGAAAGGGTCTCAAACGTTACCGAACCCGTGCCTTCCGGGATCACGTTGAGCCGGTGATAGATTCGCCGTGAAGCGTTCGCGGAATAAAAGATGGTCGTTGTGAAATTCAGCTCTCTCCCTTCCGTAACAACGGTCAGTGCCAGGATGCCGGACGGTGAGTATTGGGCTACGGCGATCACGCCAGAATCACAGGTGAAGTCCGTAGACGTCACAGAGCTGTCGTGAACGACCTCGCCGGCGAGATTGAATGCCACGAAATCCTGGTAGGTGCTGTCTCGGGAGGTGCGAAAGTAGAGCGGATTGACCGTCCGGGAATCTCCCTTTCGCGTGAGCACGGTGCTGACCCGGTGATAGTCCTTCCCGATCGTCGCCGTTTCCACCTGATCAAACGAGATCCCGAGCGTCGTGTGCCGCGTAACCCTAACCGAGGACTGCCCAACATACAGGTGCCCCGTCGAGTACGTAGTCGGCGCTGCGCCGTCGATCGAGACCGTGGCGCCGTGCAGGGTTTCGTTGCGGTGAGGACCTCCGCACCAACCAGCCTCCCCGCCCAAATAGTCCGTGCTCACCCCGTCGTTGAACACGACGTTACCGCCCTCCTCGTTGTCTGACGGCGAAACCCCGGACACGCGCTGCGCGTTGTACCAGATGCAATAAGGCATGCCAGCCTGGTCGCGAGAAAAATTCAGATGGCACCCGCCAACTCGGATCTCGCTGCTCCCAGCGATGGATCCCAGCGGCCACCGATTCAGCCATTCGGCTACCGCCGCGTCACCGGGGTAGTCTGAGTAGACACCCGCCGCGAGGAGCTTGCCAGGGAAGTGCTGGGCGTCCGAGGTCGCGCGATTCAAGAGGAACATCCCAAAGGCCGCGTCCCCCGTCCCCGCCGCTCCAACCACGCGGCCGTAAACCCTGCGCCCGCGATCCACGCGCAGGTGACTGAGCCCGTCCGGAGTGACGTAGCCAACGAGCACGTGCCGGCTGGGGGCCATCTCAGCGAGTTCTTCCTCGGTGACCAGACGGACAATAGGAGTAGCCGTGGCATTCTTGATCCTCACACGGCACACGGCGCCATTGGTCTTTCTGGGGATGCCCCCCGTCGACCCGCCGGGCACAAACGCCTGCGTCCCGATCGTCACCCCCTGGGCACCGGTGGCGTTGTCATTCGCCAAGTTGGTGTTATCAAAGATCGGCCTCGACGCCTCGGCCGAATCTAACTGGAATACCACGATGAACCACAGCCGCCGGGCTTGGTGAATTGTGTTGGCGTAGGACGTACTGTTATGGCGGATCGTCCTAGCGCTCGAGCCCTGTAGGGCTAAGTTACCGAACCCATCTGCGGCTAGCGAAAGACGCCGTTCGGTGCCGGGAGCTATGCTGGAAGCGAGAAACGCCACTCCGGGGAGCCCCGTTGCGACGGACCCCACGAGGTCGCCCGGCGCCGTGGCATTTCCGCCGTTCGACGCGTTCCCGACGAAATAACTCCCCGGCTCATCCGCGACGTTCGGCACGTAGTACAGCAAATGCTGGTGGTCGAGTGGATTGAACTGCGCCAGGGCGGCGGGAGCCGAGAAGGCGACGAGAAGAAAAACAATGCGCCGCATTACAGCCCTCTCACGATCTCAGTGCGCACGAGCGTCCGGAGGATCCCCGAGGCCTCCTTGGCGACGAAGTCACCTAGCACGAAGTACGTTCGCGCAGGCAGGTTACCCGGTGGATAGCCCTCGTTCTGTGCTCGCGCATAGGGAATTACAGCTAGGTCGATCGCGATCGCTGCTTCGCGCACGTCGAGAATCTCGACGTGCCCAGGCCCTGCCGAGTTAGTAGCCGCCTCGTAGAGCTTACCGCTCAGTATCAGCAGCGGATGCGGCCCGTAGCGGCGCACGGTGGCCGGTGCGTGCGGAGGCCACGGGCCAAGATGGCTCCCCCCGTCCATGAAGTTCGCGCCGAAGCCATGCCGCGCAATCGGCATGATCTCCGCCCACGCCGGCGACAGGTCGCTCCTGGAGATCGCCTCCTTCACGCCCGCCATAATCGCGGGCAGGTCTTCCACGTGCCGGACCATCACGCCCCCTTTCTGGAGCAGGTGCAGCGCCACCGGGTGCCTAGCGTCACTTCGTTGCGCCGCTGAACGATCCACACCACGCCGTCCGTGTCGACGATCTCGTCGAGCACCTGCGGCTTAGCGCCGCCGAGGGTTTCCGTCCACAGAATCCAGTTCAGGGTCTCAGCCGACAGCCCCACGCTCGCCGCCCACGCGAGTTCCGCGCCACTGAGTGGTCGCGGCTTGGCCTTGACGCCGGCGATCTCCGTTTGCAGCGGAAGCTGCGGGCGAAGCGTAACGTTCCGCACGTCGGGAAAACACCGCCAGTTGCCGGCCGGATGCGTGTAGGTGTTCACGTCACGCCTCGCTGCTCGATCTCCCAGGGATCCGCCACGGCGATCTGCTGATCGGCGAAAGCGATCTGCTCCAGCAGGTAACGCTTGTACCCCGTCCAGTCCATCGACTCGCCGTCAATGCTGTACGACAACAGCGAATTCGCCGGATCGGAGATCCGGAGATACTCCGCCTGGTGGTTCGCCTTGACCTGCCGCCAGAACTCGCCGTCGCCACCCATGCTACACCGCACCGGGAAAAGGCTCCGGCGCTCGCCGGGAGCGCCGGAGCCGAAGTTCCTGCACAAAAACGCTACTCGTCGTACACCGGCGAGGCGTCGTACGGATGGACCGTCGACGTGATGCCCATCGCCTGGGCATACAGTTCCCAGGCCTCGGCCCCGCTGCGCGGGATCTTCACGCCGGCCTTGCGCTGGCGCTCGGTCGGCACCAGCAGTTGCGGATTGCCGTCGAGCTGCACGTGCCAGCCCCTTGGCAGCGGTCGTTCCGCCCCGACCGGGGCGCTGCTCAATTCAGTCGTCGTCATGACGTTCGGTCTCCGAATGAACGGTCGTTAAAAAAGCGATTACACGGAGGCGACTAGGGCACGGGAGCGACTAGAGCGCCTGCACGCGGGCGCGCGCGACGTAACGGGGGTCTTTGACGAAGGGCACGCCCATCTCGTCGCAGAACATGCTGAAAATCAATCGGCGGTCCTTGCTCTCGTAGCCTTCGCCGTTGATCTTCTCGACCGTGAAGGGGATGTTCTGGTTGTAGCCGAACGCCCGTTGGAAATCGCCGACGAACCAGAGGCCCGCCGCGTTGGCCTGGCTGTAGCCCAGGCCGTTGGCGGCACGCGCCCGCCGATAGGCGTAGGGATACGTCGGTGGCCCCACCAGGTTCAGGACGCCCTGCACGGGATTCGAGCCGAGGCCGATTTCTGCGCCCCCTCCGGTGTGCCGCTCGATCCCCGTGTAATTCAGGATCCCCTTGGCGTTGAGGTGGTTCCGCGGCATCACGAGCACGTCTTTCGGAATCACCGTGATCGGTTCGCGATGTTCTTGATCCTCCATCTCGGCAAACAGTTGCAGCACTTCGTCGATGTCGCGCCAGTCGACCAGCGGGCGCTGGAGGTCGTTCACCCAGTTTCCCGCTTCGAGGTACGTGTTATAGGAGGTGCCGCCGTAGTTGTACGGATTCACGATCCCTAGAAACACGTCGAGCGTGCGATTCTCTCGCTTGAGCGCCAGGGATTCGGACGCCGCTTCGGCCTGCGTCATCACCTGCTTCGTCAAATCGAACAGCACGGCCTCGACCGTGACGTCGACCCCGTTCGCATAGTTGGTCGTCTCCGGAGTGACGCTATAGCGTTCCGAGAGCCCGACGCGGGGGTGCCGATGACCAGGCTTGCGCTCTTCCGCCGAATCGGGGCCGGCGCCCGCGATGCCGAGGAACTTTTCCGACCGCTTGTTCGTCGGGATCGTCTCGGCGAGCTGCTCCGCGATGAACTCCGGACGCTGATAGACCTCCAGCATCTTCGCTTCGAGCAGGCCAGCGGCCACGCTGTTGAAGGCCGAGATGTTGGCGAACGTCGACGGCTCGACCGCCGCGGTGCCGGCGGCTTCGAGCACGTTAATCTCTTCGTGCGAGCGCAGCCCGCGCTTGAGCAGCCGCTCCGCCTCGAAGCCCATCGTTCCCACGGCGAGCGCCTGGAAGGACAGTGAATCGGGCTTGATCGCGGCGCTTTCGAGAACGTTCCGGCCCAGCATCGGGTCAAACCGGCGCTGGCCCGTTCCGGGATCTTCGAGCCCGAGGAGCTGGTACACCTTGTGGGTGAATCCGGCCGGCCCGAGCGAATCGTACATGTTCTTGATCGACACACCGTACATGGTGCAATTCCTTTGTCCCGAGTGAACCTGAATCAAAAACTCGCCGGGGGTTTCAGCGGCCGCATCCACCCCCAGCGCTCGGGTTTCGCTTTAACTGACCGGCAGCAGCGGCAGGTAAAAGATCGTCACCCGCATGGCGCCGTTGCCGTTATTCAGGATCGACGTGAAGTCGGCGTTCCCGGTGATCGTCACACGCGGCGTAACGGCGGCCGAGCAGAAGGACGTCGCGACGACCGAGGCCGACCCACGCTGACCCACCGTAAACGCGCTCTGCGCCGTGTCCGCCGAAAATCGGCTCACGGCGCCAGCGGCGCCCACGCTGATCGCGGCCGACGTATCGCCGGCGAACGGCCCGGTGACCTCGGCGAGCCAGCCGAGCACCAGCGCCCCCGCCGGTAGCACGTCGGCATTGAAGTCGACGTAGCCGGTCGTATTGCCGTTGTCCGTAAACCCGGCAACCGCGAGCTGCTGGCTGACGCACTTCGCAATCGTGACGGCCTCGCCGTACACCTGGCGGCTGAGCAGCATCACCCGGACCGTCGTAGTGGCCGACCCCGACCGCCGAATGCAGCGCCCGATGGCCAGGTCCGGATCGGTCGTTTTCACGAGCTTCTGATTTTCCAGCTCCGTACCATTCGCCGCTTCGTCGACCGCGACCAGGTCGCCGACTTCCCACGTCGCATTGGCGCACGGGAAATCCCCGATGTACGTCGGCGCGACGGCCAGCGTCCCCAAGGGGCCCGCGTTATCCTGAGCGGCCAGCCGGCGCTCCTGGGCCACGCCCGCGAAACTGCGCGCAAACCGGCGCTGGTTCAGAGCCTCGGTCCCCTGATCGGCCATCGCCCGCGCCGGGCGGACGTCGTCACCCTCCATGTACATCAGGTCGTTGATCGCAACCGGGCTAAATCCGTCGAACGCGTAGTTCACGTGATCCAGCTCAATGAATTGCGTAAATTGACTCATCCGTGAGTCTCCTTGATTGCTCGTTGCGTAAATGACGTGAACAGGCGCGCTAGCGCGGACCTACCCGCGGCCCATCAGGGCCGCGGCCGCCTGCTTCGGATCGTCGTACTTAGCCTTCGGAGGCGGCGAGTCCCCCCGACTCTCCAGCACGTTGGCCGGCGTGCTACGCGGCTTGACAACACCGCCCGGCGACTTCCACGTGCGGGCCAGCTTGCGGCGGGCGTCGTCGTTTGCCAGTCCGGCGAGCGCCGTGATCTGGATCTCGCGATCCCGGCCATAGGGGACGCCCTCGCTTTCCAGCACGTTCCGGGCCGCGTCACGCCGTCGCAGCCGGGCAAGCTCCGCATCCTTGGCGCTCTCGGTCCGGTCTTCTTCGGTCGACGGCGAATCCTCGCCGCCAGCCGGCGGATCCTCGGACGGCGGGTCTTCTGACTCCGAACCGTTGAGCACCTCTTCGAGCTGGTCTTGGATTTTGAACAAGGTCTTTGCGAGCTTACCGATCTGGCCGGCCTTCGACGACGCATCCCCCTCGCCGTCGTAGATCTCGCGAGCCTTCGTAACGAACATCTCCCACGTCATGTCGCCGCTATCGGCGACAGGCAGTTCGATGGCCACTTCCGCGGGCGTACTTGGGTCCATTGCTTGACTCCCTTCACTCTCAAAAATCCCACGCGTGGTCCCCGGCTTACACACCAGGTCGACGGACCGTACGCGGCTGATCGTGTTGTAAACCGTCACGCCGTCATGATGGGACTCCATCACAACCGCGTCATGACTCAAGCCGAATTTGTCGGGAAAGCGCTCCGCCGCTTCGCACACGCGATCGGCGATCGCATGCGTCTTGAGGTAGTGCAGCTCACCGTACAGACCGTCCTGGCTCTCACGCACGTTGTGCAGCGCGCCGAACCAATCGTAGAAATTCCGGTCTTCGCCGGGTCGGGCGGGGTTGCCGTGATTGACGTTCACCCGGGCGCCTTCGTACAGGCTCTTCGCCTCCGCCAGCGCGGTGGGCGAATACCGCCGGCCGCTGCTGGAGACGTGCCCGATGATTTTGACTTCGTGGATGATGCCCTTCTCGCGATCCACGCGGTGAGGCTTCGATCCGCCGGCGTATTCCAGGACGTTCACCCGCTTCGGCTGGCTCACAGCAAACCTCCATAAGTCACGTAGCAGCGGCAGTTCGGATGCGCCGGCGGTCCGGCCGGGAAACGCCCCGCCCACACGCGCGCTTCCTGGCCGTCCAGCGGCGAACAGATCGCGCATACACGATCATCGCTCGCCGTGCGCCAGAATCGATTCGTGAGGATCCCCACCCCCACCGCGGCCGCGACGATCAGCGACCCCGTCACCAGGGCCGCCGCGGCCAGGTTCATGCCGTGCGATGCCGCCCTGGTCGTCTCGGTGATTGCGATCGCCTCCGCCCGCCAGCTCGGTAGCAGCGCATCGGCGAGCTGGATGACGCCTCGCCGCGCGGCAACCCCGCGCACATGTTCCTGGTACAGCTCCTCGCGCACGCGATCGGCGAAGTCGCGAGCCAGCTCGGCGGCGCGCTCCGCGGCGTACTGCTCAGCGTGATTCTCCAGGTCGTCGAATCCCGCGGCGCCTGAGGCCTCGGCCATTTGCCTCGCCGCCGCCAGAAACGTACCCGCCAGCCGCAGCCGAAGCACGAACAGCAGTTCTCGTTCCAGCTCGTCGACCGAGATCTCCCGGCCGTCCGCGAGCTGCGCGCGATACGCCGCCAGCACCGCGGCCACCGCGTCTTCAAGATCCTGCTCATGCTGGGTGCGCGCGGCGAAATCCATCAGGGATAGTTCCTCCACGTCAACGCGTCGAGGATCCGCCGAATCAACGTGCGGTCAGGCGGCTCTTGCGCCGATTCCGTGACCGCCGCGAACTCGGGAGCGCGCAACGAGGGATCGGACGGGCAGGTCACCTGAACGCCGTTGGCCGTTTCTTCGTCGTAGTCCAGCCCTTCCAGCGTGGACCAGGTCTTCGCGCTGAGGATCCCCTTTCCGTGCAGGGTCGCGCGCCGGGCCGTTTCCTTGTCCGGATCCCGCACGGCGATGTCGGCGCCTTTGACGGCCAGCTCGAGCGCCTCCCGCACAACGTGCCAGGGCTCCGCGCTCAACACGCCATCGAGCCAGGCAAAATAGAGCACCTTCCACATGATGCGCTCTTCGGCGTCGGCGTACTTCCGCTGCTCGACTTCTCCCGAGATCACGAACGGGTCGCCGCTGACCAGGATCGACGCGAAGTTGTTGTTGTGCGCCGATCCCGAGATCATGTGTTCCGGAGCGTTCCACCGGACCGCCAGGGCTCGCAGAAGCGCTTCTTCGATCGTAATCAGATTGGGAGCGTTCTGGGAGCCCATCGGGCCCGGCTTGTAGGTGGTCCCGGCCGAGGGCGTAAGGATCGTGCCAGGCTCATACTGCGTGGTGTAGCTGGTGCGCGTGCCGCCGCTGGCCGTGCGAACCGTTTGCGTCAGGTCGGCGCGGCGCGCAACCGCGTCCTCCAGCGTGGCCCGGTCCGGCGTCTGCACTTCGCGGATCCAGGCGATCGCCGCCTGCAACGCGCCGCCTTCGCCCGTATTGCGCAGCAGCTTCCGCGCCAGCTCGGCGGTCGACTCGACCGCAAACAGATCGCTCAGCCCGCGCTTGACGTTGGAGTCCGTGTTGCACTTGACGTGTTCGACGTGCGAACGGCTCGTCGGCCCGGGAGGCACCAGCGGCTCGCGCCCGCCGGGCATATAGTCCCAGTCGCTCGGCTGATTCGACCACTGCACGTAAAAGCCGTGCGAACTGACGACGTCGTCGCCGTCCGTGTGGATGCCGAAGCTCCAGCTTGACGGGCGGTCGTCGCAACCGAGCCACTCTTCGATGCCGCGCGCATTGCCCGGCTCGGTCACCTGGTCGGGCTCGATCACGCGCGCCGCAACCTGGCCGTTGCCCGTCGCCCACAGTCCCAGGAAGTATTCGCCGTCGCGGCGCGACCGCACGAACAGCTCGCGCGACAGCGATGCCCAGTCGTTGGCCTTCTTGAACCGATCGAGGATCGCCTGAGCCCGCGCCGCCAGGGACGGGTCCGTCTGGCTGGTGACTTTATGCTCGAACCCCTGGCCAATGATGTAATTGGCCAGGTTATTCAGCACGCCGACGATCCGGCCGTTGCACGCGGCGAGCACCCGCGCCGCCCCGCGGATCGTGGCCAGCTCTTGCTCCGTCTGGAAGATCGGCAGCATCCGGCCGTCTTCACGGTCGCTCTTCGTCGTCGGCCAGGCGGACAGCGAGCTATGGGCGCGCCGACGACCCTCACCGAGATAATCGTTGACGTTGACGAAGTTCGCCGGATCGTAATAGGACTCCTGCGCGTCGGTGATTTGCGCGTGGGCAATCGTGCGTAGCACCGTTTCCTGCTGGTAAATTTGCAGGCGCAGCGCATTAGCCTCGGCCTTCTCGCGCAGCTCGTCGATCGCGGGTGCCACGTCCATGCGGCGCACGATCCCACAAAGCTGGCCTACTTTGCAACGGCCGTTTTGTCGCGAGCATATTTATCCACCGTTCGCCGCGAGACGCCCGCCACGTGCATGATCGCGCGCCGCGAGAACCCCTGATCCACCAAGCGTTTGATGCGTTCCTTGGTCGTGCGATCGATCGGCCGGCCACTCACTCCCATCAGCCCGCTCCCACTAACGTATGGTCTGATTCCTGAGGAGGTTCCTGGCAATCGCGAAACCACTGCGTGACGATCGCCACCAGCATTTCGAGGGCGTCGGGGCCGTCATCGTGGCTTTGAGGATCGGGGAAATCGCGGAGCTGCCCGAGCAGCAGGGCCACACCCTCGGAACCCCGGCGGAAGCGGATTCGCCGAGCACTCAGCGGCCCGTCGAGCGACCGGATCCGGACGCGCTTGCTGCCCATGTTGAAAATCGGCGCGATTTTCACGGCCATGTCGTGCGCCACGAACTCACGCTCAAACTGATCCAGGAACAACTCCTGCATCGCGTTCGCCTCAACGCCGAACACGTGCGGCCGAAACCGGCGATAGATCGACACGCCGTCCGCGACGATCTGCCGCGGCGGGCGGCGGGCCAGGTCCGCGTCAACATAAAGACAGTCACCGGCCCACATGCCCCATACGAACGCCGAATAGTCGCTGCGTTTGGCATCCTTGCCCTTCGAGGGATCGAGCACCAGGGCCTTGACGACGCACTGCTTCGGCCACTCGTCGAAATACACGTCCTCGAAATAGCTCTCGGGCCATTCGCAGTCTTCGGGATTGATAGGGCGTCCCTGCTTCTCGCGCATGAACGTCGAGCGATTCACGGCCCACTGCTGCATCAGGTCGTACAGACCCTCTTTCTCCGGCCAGAGCACCGTCACGCCGGCGTGAAACTGCGCGCGGCGATCTTCGAAGAATTGGCGAGACCGTTCCTTGCGTTCGGATTCGATCTTCGACAAATCGAAGTATACCTCCGACCACTCTTCCCACGCGCGCATGTGCGGAGGCGGCCAGGGCGTCACCGACGCAAAGACCGTGCTTTCCCAGCCTGGCGTACGGTCCAGCTTCAGCGCGATGGCATCGCGGTGCAGCGCCGTCGCCAGGTTCAGCACGTTGGTCGTGGTTTCGCCGCACTTGAGCAGCGTGCCGTCGAACCAGGTCCAGTCGTGGACGCGGCGGTTACCGCTCACCATCACCTGGTCGCCCTGGATATCGTCGCACACGATCAGTGACGGGCGATGGGCGCCGGCCTTACGGCCGCGGATCTTCTGCCCCGTGCCGTACGCTTCGATCACGACGCCGTTGCGCAGCTTGATCCGCCCCTTCTGCCACACGCCGCCCCGACCGCAGGCGTCGGGATAGGCTCGCTGCAACTGGTCGTTCTCGACCAGCTCGTCCTTGATTTTGCGCAGCTCCTCCTCGGCCTGGTCCCGAGTCTCCATGACGATCCAGATCAGCGGCTCCAGGCCTTCGACGGCCGAGCGTAGTACCAGGGCCGTCGTGCCGATGGTGCTCTTCGCGCCGCCGCGCGGGCCGATCACGTTCACGCGGAAACCGCGTGAACGCGCGAACTCGTCACAGCGCGCGAACAGCCACCGGTGCATGGCCGACGGCGGCTTCGAGAAATGCACCGGCAGGAAATGCCGAGCCCAAGCTTCCAGGCCTGAATACGCCGTCCGATCCCGCGAGTCCTGCTGCCGGAGCTGCTCCGCCTGCTGCAATCGCTGGCGCAGCACACCGGCCATCGCGCCGGCGACAACCTTACGCAGCGGGATCGGACGGCGGAGATTGCTCAAGAGTGATTTGGCCTTGGATCTTGGCGAGCGCCTCGACTTCGCTGCGAGGCACGTTTCCGGAAAAGAGCAGGGCGACGACCGCGGCGATCGTCGAATTGAGCTGGTCCTTCGTCACGACGTCCGGGTGCTTCTTCGCGAACTCCTCGTAATGCACGCGCTCGAGGTACCAGGCCGCCGCCCGCCAGTCCTTGGACCGCATGACCTTGGCCAGCATCTGGAGCTTGCCGCGCTCCACGGCATACTTGACCTCGGCCTTGAATTCAGGGCTGCGCTGACACTCATTCAGCAGCGTGTGCTTGTCGATGCCAAAACACTTGCACGCGGCGGTGCGACTCAGCCCCGATTGCAGGCCAATGAGAAACAGCCGCCGAAACTTGTCGTCCGCGAACGTCCGCGGCCGGCCCGGCCCGCGTTTCTGTTTGTCGTCCTCATGCCGCATGCCTTACTCGAACTCTTCGGTGAGATCGCGCAAGCCTTCGCTGAACTCCGCTGCGCGGCACGACTCGCATTGTCCGAATTCCATTTCGTCGTCGTATTCGAGCTGACGACCGCAAGATTCGCACGTCGGCCGGATCACGGGGCGGCCCTCGCTTCGAGATTGCCAATCCGGCGATCGTGGTCGTTCACGCGCTGCCCCAGGGCGGCGTTCTCCTCGCGCTTATCGTCGAGTCGCTGCAAGATGGGCCGGGCCGCGGCCACCTCCGCCCCCAGCCTGGCCACCCAGGCCACGACGAGCACGCCATGCGCGATGATCGCCACCAGCAACGACGAAAATGCGATCCATTCCCTCGGCCCCATGCGCCAGCGTCCCTGCTGATCCTGGGTCATGCCTCGCCTCCGGCTAAACACGCCCCGCGCCCGACCGAGGCCGAGCGCGGGGCTCTCGCGGAATGTACCTTCCTCGCCCGGGCCCTTATTGCCGGCGCGCAAACAGGAGCCGCTTAAAGAGCCGCGGCCGAACCTTCGAGACGCGCGCCGGCTTCGGGGGCTGCTTGACGGCACAACAGCCCGCCGGACATTCGCAGTTCGCCGCGACCACACAGCCGGTCGCCGTACAGCATGGCTGACCAGCGAGCAGCAGCGACGGCGATAGCAGCACGCCGACGAGCAGCAGCGCGATGATCGTCTTCCGAGTCAAGCGGCGGTCGATGGCGACAAGCAGGACGATTGCCCCGAGTAACGACAACGTCCCACTCCCCGCGGGGAGTGTCTGCACGCATGCACCGAAGCCCACCGCCAAACAGCCCAGCAGGGCGAGATACAAAAGGCAAGTAACCATAACAATCTCCGAGGTTAAAACGTCGCCAGGCTCGACGTCCGTGCCGAGCCTGGCGGGATTCGCGGCGGTCCCGCCTCGCGGCGTCCTGCCGGAAGGACCGCCCGATCAACTACGGCGCGCGCCCGGCTTCCCGATGACCCCCGTGCCGCCGCCCGGGTATGCCATCTCGACCGCCCCGCCGTCGCCGTAAAATCCGTCCGCGACGGGCCACCTCGCGGCGAACACGTTCGCGACGTTGGCGGCCACGCCCGCGATCGGCGTCAGGTCGTTGGTGCTCGGCCACCACTGCTGCGGCGGCAGCTCCTCGACCAGCTCACTATCGACGAACAGCGGCGACGGATCGTACACGCCCTTGGCGAACTTCTCGGCCGGCACGGTGAAGCCGGGAGCGTCGACTTCCTCGCGAGCATAGCCGAGATATTTTAGAGCCATGTCTTTCTGGACCCGGACCAGGGCCTCTTGAACCATCGAGCAGAAGAAGTCCGTCACGTTGTCGTCGTAGGCGTTGTCGCTGTGCTGCTGGATCTCGCCGAGCAACTTCAGCATCTGACCGCACCACGACAAGGCGTCCTTCTGTCGCACGCGATTTCCAAAGAACGGGACCGGGTAATAGAGGAACGCTTTCGGCGTATTGAGGTTGTGGCGGGCATCGCCATCCCGGTTGTCCGTCCAGCCGACCGCGCTATCGGCCATCCGCTTGATGCCGAGAGTCAACATCTTGTTCAGATCGTACAGCCACTCAGCGTTGAACGGCCGAGAAAACTTCACGTCGGCGCGGTGCATCAGCGTGAAGAGTTGCTGCCCGATAAAGTCATGCACGCGAAAGATCGCCTCGTTCGCGGTCGTCGGCTTCCCGCCGTCGTTCGGGATGGCGTATCCGCACTCTCCCCAGGCCCCATTCTTCCACCACAGGATTTCGGAGCTGGTGAACCGATGCCCAACCTCAGGGCCGTAGGTGGCCGGCTGTAAGATCGGCTTGTTCGGGTCGAGCTTAACGGTTTGCATGGGCGTTGGATCCGGCATGAATCTCCCCTCCTAGGATTTGGCTGTAGATGTCCTCGAAAAACTTCACCCACTTGCGGCATTCGGGGCGCTGCTCGCTGCCCAGCTGCATCGCCCGCCGCATGCGGGGCAGGTTGTCGCCGACTGGCGGCGAGCTATACACCACGGCCTGCTGCGCGCCTGCGAGCTGCTCGCGGAGCCGCCTGTTCTCCGCGACAAGATCACGCGGCTCCGGCTCCGAGGTCACTGGCTCCGGAGTACCAGGCACCGTCGACGGCAACACGGCCGGCGATTCACGAAGCTTCCCCCGCCGCCGCC
>CAZRCI010000025.1:17271-31461 GCA_964598535.1 uncultured Planctomycetaceae bacterium
AACATCGCCGCCGAAGCGCCGACCGCGGCGGCACCGGCGGGCACCCCCGCCGCGACCAGCCCCCGCGTGATCGCCCACCTGGTCGCGCGACCGGGCGCCGTCGTCGATTCCCCCTCGATCTCGACCGCCGGACACGTCACACCGATCGACTCGCTCGACGTGGGCTGACGCGGGATCTCGACGACGGGCGCCGCCGGGAGCGGCATTTCGCTGGGCTTTGGAGGGAGCGGTTCGAGCGGCGCCGGCGAATCGGCAAACGTTGTCGGCGGAGACTTTGGCGATTCCGGAGCCGGCGACGGAATCGCTCGCGAATGGGCCGGAGCAACCGCTGCGACGTTTTGTCGCTGCGGTTGCGGTTGCGGTTGCGGTTGCGGTTGCGGTTGCGGTTGCGGTTGCGGTTGCGGCTCCCGCCCAAGCACGCGGCGCAAGAACTCACGCACGCGCCCGCAGCTCGCACCGTAGACGATGTGCTCCCGCTGGCCGAAGAGCACACCGACGAGCCGCCCACGTCCGTCAATCAGAGGCCCGCCCGAGTCCCCCTGCCGCACGGGACAGTTGACGGTCACTTGCATCCACTCGGGCGGGCTCCCCAAACCTGCATAGCCGGCGACGTGACCGGCCCACTCCCGATACGCCCCGCGGGCGTTGCCCGCGGCCACGATCCCTTCGCCAGCGACGGGCGACGAAGCGGCCAGCTCGAGCGCCGGTCGGCGTTCAGTCTCCACCTCGAGCGCACAAAGATCGAGGTGCGGATCCGCCCCCAGAACGCGCGTCGCCGGACGGCGCACGCCGTCCGAGAACGTGACCACGATGCCGCCCGGTTGTTGGCGCCAACCGTCGACCACGTGCCAATTCGTCAGTACGACGCCCGGCGCCACAATCGCCCCGCTCCCGTGATCGAAGCCTTGCCCTCCGTCGCCGGCCGGCCCCGTCGCTACGCTAACCTGGCACACCGCGTTCCGCAGCGCACCGGGCCGGTCTTCGCCCTGACCCAGCATCCCCCGCAACACCGAAATCGGCTGCACGCCCACGGCCCGGCTCACCACCTGGCCCTTGCGGATCACGACGAACTGCGGGACGCTCCGGTACGCTTCGTGACGCAGCCGCTCGAAGGCTTCGCCGTAAATCGCAATGTCGGCCGGCCGCACGTCGTAGCCCTCCGCCTGAAGCTGCGCGAGCGTGGCGAGCATCTGCGGAGATCGGCACGCGGCGCAATCGGCCGACTCAAAGACGAACAGCACGCTCTGGCCGGACGCGCAAGACGCCACGGCTCCCGCGAGCAGGATCGCGCCGACGAAGCACCAGCGGCTGAGGATCGCCTGGCTCAGATGGCCGCCCTCTGGAAAAGTTCGTCAGACAGCCGCTGCGCGACGTCGTGACGCAGGGCCCAATGCTCACACGCCAACCGGCGTTCCCGGTGCGGCGCAGATTCCACGGGTGGCTCCCTGAATCCAATGCCGCAGTGCATTTCAGGATCCCGCATCCCGCCCCCCACCCCACGCCGTAAATGCGAAGCGTAGATCGCCAGAGCGGCCGCCACGACCTCGGCCTCCAAGCCGTCCAGCTCGAAGGCGACGCGCGCGTGCATCGGACGCGTGACATTGTCGTAATTCACATCGTGGCTCACACTCCACCCCCATCCATCCCAGGCACTCGCCACGGTGCGGTAAGCACGCTGGGGTATTGCAGGATCACCGGCGACGTGCGGCGGGCGACGTCGTAGTAATGCTCGATCGGCTTCGCCTGGACATCCGCCGACGCGAGCGTGAACAGATACAACAACAGCGGACTGGTCACCAGGTCGCCGGGAAGCACCTGGCGGTCAGGGCGGTTCTTGAGCAGCGGCGCGTCGTGCTTCCGAAACGCGTAACTCACGGCCTGGCTACAGTGTGGCGGGCGGCGTAGGTCGTCGACCGCCGGGAAGTGTGGCGTCAGCCACCGTAGCCCCGGCACGAACGAGCCGCTCGTCAGCAGCACGCTGCACCAGCCGTAGGCGTCGTGCAGCGCGAATCGCCGCACCTCGTTGACGATCGCCCGCCGCCGCAGGTCCGAGATGCCCGGCGGAGCCGCATGCGGCGGCACGCCGGACCACCGCGCGTAACCGACGTACCGGTACACGTCGATCAGGCCCGGATGCGCCGCGACCTCGTCGCTCAGTAGCTTGAGCTTCTGGCGGGCCAGCCGCATCCCGAGCGCCACGACGTGCCCGTTGTCGCGGCACACGAGCCCCGTATGCACGTCGTCGTTGCGGCCGCCCATCGCGATCGCCGTGCCGCATAGCCACGCGGGCCACGCCCAGGGGCTAGCCGGCGCCGGGCCATTGCGGTAGCTCAGCACGTCCGCGTCCCGGAGGTGCGGCTCGGCGACGTTCAGGGGTATATACGTGCGAGGCATCGCAGGATTTCCGTGCGCGTGGGAAGGGCGATTTCCAAACCGCCCAGACGACCAACTCAAGCCCCCGTGGAAAAATGCTAAGCGGGAACTTCGTTCAGCCAGAGGTAGTGGCCGAGCGCCCCGCCGTGCGTTACGTGTTCGGCGGGACACACGGGGAAGACCGGCAAGTCGCTGGCCAGTCCGCAGAACACGGCGAGGTTTACGGCGCCGTCTCCGTGCACGTAAGTCACTTGGGCCGATCGATACTCGCCCCTTGCCGGGCCGGTGGGCAGGCGGTACAGGACGTGGTCACCCACGGCCGGCAGCGTGGGGGAGTCTTCGGGATGATCTTCGGCGCTCATGACGGCCGTGTCGTCGAGGCGAGAATCTTCGTCAGGCATACGAACCTCCCTGGGCACAAAAAAACCGAGCCGCTCACCGTGGGGTCTGATTTCCCACGGCAAACGGCTCGGCAGTGTGCTGAGTCCGGGCCGGCTTGCCGGCTCTTGGTCAAGATTATTTCTCCCGCAACTGTAGCTGCCCGCCGTCCTGAGTCAAGAGCATCCGCGTGTCTCTGCGGCGGGGATGGATGCGGATTGTCACGTTTTTTCGTGTCGCCCGAACCACTGTCACGGCACGCACGTCGAGTCGCGACAGGTCGATCGTCACCCCGTGCGCGACGGTCGTTTCCACGCTTGGCATAACTCCGATCTCCTTCCTGGCCTAGCGGGCCGAGCGAAGCTCCCGGTTTATTCGGGCTAGATACCGTTCGGTCGTCTCGACTAGGTATTTTTCCGGATCTATTTTCGCGACGATCTCCCGGCTGAAGAATTCGCCGACAACCTCGCCGTCGATTCTGCGGGTGACCACCCAGCTAACGCTTCGATCTTCTCCGTGCCCCATCAGGATCTTCTCCGTGCCTCATCAGGAGCGATACGCATAATTGATTCAGCGAAACGCGGAGCTCGTGAGACCTCTCGATCAGCTCCACGTGCAGCGTGGCCGGCAACCGGACTGTGATCATGCGTCTGAGCACGCGCGGACATTTCCCTTTCTTGAGCGACTGACTCATCGCAGACTCCTTTCAGTGAGGGACTTTCGATTCGACCGAGCAAATGAATTCCACGGCGTCGGGCAGGTTGTCGGCGACGGCGACAAACGCCCCGGCGCGCTCCAGCTCGGCTAGCACGCGCAGTTGCAGGGGGGTCGGCGATTCGCCGGGACGCTTCACCTCGATCCGGACGCTGCGGCCATAGACCACCGCGTCGACGTCGGGGATGCCCGCTTGTTGGAACGCGTTGCCATGCACCTTCCGTGCCCAGTGACCGCGGCGACGGATCATCTGGATGATGGCGCCGGTGATTTTCGACTCGGCTTTAGGAGCCATCATCTAGTCCTCCTTCTTCCAAAGGCGCACCTCGCCATCCACGCCGCTGCCGCCGCGCCCCTGCGCGACCAGCTCGGCATTATCCAGGACCGGCGATAGTCCCCAGCGAAAATCGAGATCGCTGACTACGTTCGCCGCGCCCGGCTCGACGCACAGCACGCGCGAGTTGCGGGCCGTGAAGCGGGTCGTCTTCGCGCCCTGGGAGAAATACTGGTCGGTGGCGATCGCCGCGATCCGGCGGGGTATCCAGGCCGCCGGATGCCCCGGCGCCGGCTCCAGGCCGCGCACCCAGAACGTGCACCGCTCGACGTGCCCTTCCCCCGCGCGTAAGAGAATGGGGCTCAGCACGCCGCCCGTCACCGGATCGGCGGCACTGCTGGCCCCGTAGCTCCGCGACAAGTTGCCGTCGATCCCGACGTTGCAATCCTCCATGAGCAGCCGGTACGTCGACGCGCTATGCACCAGGTTCACGAACGTCCGGGCCGCGACGCCCTTCACGCGGCGCAGGGTCACGGTCCGATTCGCGCGGAGCGACCAATCGTAGATCAGCCCCCAATCGTGCGCTTTCACCTCGCAATCTTCGAAGGTTGCGATCGAGAACCCGGTCGTGTTGCCCGGCCAACCGGCTAATGCGCCATCTTCGTGGATGTTCGCCGGCGTGTTTTCGAGATAGAGGCCCGCGAGCCGAATTTCGCCGTTATTCGGCAACATGATCGCCGGACCGCCTGGCTTTTGCGGATTGTCCTCGGGACCAATCCGATCATGTTGGGCCGTGAGTATCAGCCGCGACTTGTCGGGGCCGTCGCCGGTGAGAGATCCGCCAGCGATCGGGCCCAGGTCGAGCATATCGAGCGGGCCGCCAACGAATTCACCGACGATATGCACCTTGTCGCCGGGTTGTCCGTCGACCTCGATGGCCGCTTCGAGCGCCGAAAAGTCCGCGCAGCGGATCGTCCGAGACCACTCGCCACGAGTCACCGTAACCTCGCCGGCCTGACCGGCGCTCGCAAGCAAAAGAAATGCAATCATAAATCGCATGTGAAAAATCCTCCATGAAAGGGGAAAGAGGAAAGGGAATCATCGTCTCGCCAGCACGTTGACCGGTGTGCATGGCAGGCTGAGTTCGTCTCGGTGATAGGCGGCAGCCTCAGTGGCCCCCTCTTCGGTGAGGAAAGCCAGCCGCGGGTCGCCCTCTAGATCCAGAGCCTCGACCCAGCCAGTCACGTCGCTCCAAAGCATCCACAGTTCGGTGAGGGGATCGGCCTGGCCTCGATCAGGGCACGTACTGGGGCACGGCGTCATGCTTCACTCCTTTCGATTGAATAGCGATAGGTTCGAGTAGGTGGCGCTATGCCACCTCCATCCAGTGCATCGCGCTCCGCTCGCGCAGGCAGATCAGCTCATGCCGCGCGCGTGTCGCAGCGACATACGCGACACGCTGCTCTTCGTCGTATCCCTCGCGCGTCTCGGCGCTGCGGGCCACTGGGCCGCTGGTCGTTGTAAGCAGGACGACCTTGTCCGCCTCCTGGCCCTTCACGCTATGGATCGTCCCGACCTTGATTTTCGGGTCGGTAATCACCTCGCTCCCATAGCGGTCGATTGCGGCGGTGACCTTCGGTGCGTCCTTGACGAGCGTCTTCCAGGACCCGGACGTGATCAGCTCCAGGAGCTTCGGCGTTGCGCCGAGCTGCGTCAGCTCGGCGGGGAGCACCCACGGATAACGTTCCGCCTCGCCGTTGGACGCTTCGAAGCGGCTCTTCGTGCCGCGCAGCAGCAGCTCCTCGCCATCGAGCTTGCTCGGCAGGAGCTTGAGAATCTGCACCCACTCCTGGCCGGAGACCGGCGCGTTGCGCTCGAGGTTATAAAGCCCGCTGATCCCCAGGTTGCGGACCGGCGCCAGCCAGCCGCCGCGGCCTCGCGTCGGCGCCCAAGGGATGCCCGCCGCGTCGAGCTTCGCGGCCAGCCGCGCAGCCAGCATGTTCGTGCGTGCGAGCACCAGTGTCGACTCGGTCGGCCGCAAGCTCTCGACGAAGCCCAGCCCCCACTCGGTGCGCACGCTCCCCTCGTGATCGGCCGGCGCGATTTGCCGGTCGAAATAGTCGCTACAGCGAGAGAGCAGCCGCTCGCCGATTCGCAGGATCGCGTCCGGGCAACGATAGCTCCGAGGCATGATCTTCTCTTGGGCCGCCGGCCACGCGCGAAACAGCGCGGCCTCGGCGCCCGCCCAGCGGTAGATCGATTGAAACGGATCGCCGACGACGTACACCCATTTGACGAGCGGCGTGTTGATCAGCCGGTGACACACGCGATCGAGCAGGGGCGAGGCGTCCTGCTGCTCGTCGAAGAACCAGACCGGCACGCCGGGCACATCGCCCTGCGGACCGCCGATCGACTCGCTCGCGCCGTCGAATCCGAACTTCAGGCCGGCGAACCGGCCGAGCAGGTCCACGAAATCGAGCTTGCTATCGAGCCGCTTGCCGCGCTCGTAGCGCTCGACAATGTCGCGGCAGAAGTCGAGCGACGGGCAGCGGTCGTCGCAGCGGCGCGACTCCAGCCAGATCGTCTCGAACGCGACGAGCCGGTTACGCGCCGCGCCCCACATGGCGAGCACCCGGCCGGTCGGTGACTCCTGCGCGAATGCGACCTCGGCCAGGTTGCAGTCAGTGCCCTGGTCGTCGACCGGCCGCAGTTCCTCTTCGAGCCACTCCGTCAACCATTTTCCGCTGGCCTTGTTCGACGTGATCAGCGCGTCGCCACTGACGCCGAGCGCCTTGTAGCAGACCGAGTGCAGCGTGCGAAAGTGGCCCTCGCGCGAGAGGTCGCTCGCCTCGACCCCGAACTTCGCCGCCGCGCGGGTCGCCGCCTCTTCCCGCGCCGCGCGGGTGAACGAGACGAAGCCGATCTGGAACGGGTCGCGCACGCCCGCGTCTAGGATCCTCTCCATCGTGTCCATGAGCCAGGTCGTCTTGCCCGTCCCGGCGCCGCCGATCAGTCGCGCGATCGTCGCCATCACATGCCCCCGAGGTAATACTGGTTGGCGAGTACGCCCCGCGGCTCCGCGTCAGGACGCTTGCCCTTCGTGACCACGGGCCGGTAACCGAGACACCGGCCGCAGCGCTGGCAGTGCGTGACGAGATAGCCCGGCCGGTCTGGCGCCGGCCGGTCGACCCAGGATTCAGGTGGACACAGGTTGCAGGGCTCCGTACGCCTCATGGAGAGCCCCCTTGGCGATTGCCCTTGCGGCCTTTCTGGCCCTTTACTAACGTGCATGGCAAGCTGGGCAAAAATCGCCGCGCGGTCGTCCAGCGCTTTCTAGACCGCCTATTCCCACAGGCGGCGCGCACAGCGCGCACAATCAAAGTCCAAAACGTTGTGCGCGCTCTCCGGCCTTTAATGCCAACGGCTTGCGTCGAAGCGCGCACACTGGATTTGCGGATCGTGTGCGCGCATTGCGGCCTTATCTCATAAGGATTTAAGTGCCGCGCGCACAATGAAACGTCGTTTCTCAAACCTTTAGCCCCCCCATGCCATCTTGGCAAAACGCCGTGCGCGCGTGCGCGCCCCCGGTTAAGCCGTTGACTGGCAAGGACTAAAGGCGCGCACACAGCGCGCACTTTTGGGGACCCAAATGGTGTGTGCGTGTGCGCGCCCGACACACGTCGGTCGCCAACGCTTCGAGCCGATATACGCCGCGCGAAGGCACCGCACGCTGGCGCTGGCGCGTCGACCCTATCGCGGTGAAGGTTTTGGTGTCTCACGGCGCGCTGCCCTCCATCGCCGCCGTAGTGGCTGCCAAGCGATCTTCGCCTTCGAGTAACTGCTCAAGCTTGGTAAGATGGGCGGGTGTCAGCACCGTGTACCTGGCCCGCGCGGCGCCGCGCGGTGGATAGAGCCGCTGGTCGTTTTTGGCGACGCCCAGCCGCGCGGCGAGTTCCGCCGGCTCCGGCTTGGCGATGTGGCCCGTCATCAGGCCGTCCTGCCAGAGTTTCCTCCACTTGAACCACACCTCGTAGTCGCGCGCGCCCTCGGGCTTGATTCGCACCGGCCCTCCGAGGTCATCCGGCCTGTCGGCGTCGTGCATCTGGCTGAGTTTCTCGGCTAGGTACTCGGCGACGATCACGTGCCGCTTGGCCATCGTGGGTGGATTCTCGGTGCGGGCCGCGTCGAGCAGCTTGGCCTTGAGCCCGCGGCGCGGCGGCTCGGCCGGCCCTTCGTCGTTGGCGCGCTTGCCTTCTCGCCCGTTCCAGATCGCCGGCCACACCCGCGGCACTTCGTCGAGGATGATTTTCCGCGTGGCGGCCTGCACGGCCGCGGCCACCTTGGCCGGATCGCGGTAGGCGTCGACGGTCATCGTGACGTCGCCGGCGCCGTCGACCGTATATTCCTGCCAGGCCGGCACGTGCAGCCGGTAATGCGGCGGGTCGCTGAGGACGATCGTCAGTTCCCAGTCGCCGGGCCACCACTCGCCGTGCTCGTAGACGAGCCCGTGCAGGGTGTAGCCGCTGGTCCGCGAGCCGGCCTGGCTGCGCTCACGCCGGATGAACCCGATGGCCGAGGTGCAGAGCTTCTTGACTTCCGAGTCGTCGAGCGGCGGCACGCACTGCGCTACGTTCATCGCCCGGATCAGTTCGACGAGATCGCTCTGCTCCGTAGCGTCGTCGATATTCGGTGAGCGGCGGGCCTGGCTGCACGCGAAGCGGTACAGCTTGTCGTTGCGGCCGCCTTCGGAGATCGGCGCGCCCACGATCTGGCGCGCCGAGGGCTTGGCTTCGTGAATCTTGTCGTCGCCCGCGCCGACGTTCCACAGGCGGGCGAGGATCGCCGCGGGCAGCTCGGCCAGCTCGACCTCCTCGGGCGACAGGCCGGGCAGCCAGGCGTACGCGGCGCCGGAGCCGTGGATGCTGGGCGGCAGGACACTCTGCGTGGCCTTGTCGCCGTCGCCGCCGATCCAGACTTCGAGTCCCTCGACGTCGGCCTTGGTGATCTGCGGCAGCTCGGGCGTCCACTGGAAGAGCCGGTGGATGCCGCGACTGGAACGATACGTCGGCGTGTAGACTTCCTGGAGATACTGGTCCGCCGCCAGCCGGCCGGCGTCACTGTCGAACTCGATGTCGATGACGCCGCTCTTGGGCCCGAGCAGCAGGCCGATGTTGGATTTGGGCCATTTATCGAACAGCTCCAGCAGTTGCTCTTCGTTGCTGGTTGTGGCGTTGACCTGCCAGGCTTTGCCGCGCGGGTGCTTACCGGGCGACTCGCAGGCGCGGCCGTTCATGCAGGTGCAGCCGCCGGCGTGCGGAGCGTGCAGTATGACGACGTGCCAGCCACGATTGGCGTAGCGGATCGCCGCGTGTTGAATGGCTTCCTGGCTGTTCATGCGGAGCTGTCCATGCCCTTTTCGGATCGGTCGATCGATCGACTTGCGAGGAGGAAGAAGAAGCCGCGGCGGGCCACAGGCTGGTCTTACTCGTCGTCGTCGCCGAAGTAGTCCCGTTGATCAGGTACGATGCTCGTCACTACCGTGCGCAGCGGATCTGTATAGAGCTGTTTGATTCGGGCGCCCTCCTCGCGCGAGATCTCGCCGACGAGCGTCGGGACGATCTGGGCATAATCCTGCCCGCCTTTGCTCTTTTGCTTTTGCAGCTTGAGCGAGACGACCGCTCGAAAATGGGGCACGGTCAACTTCTTGACGAACGGCACGATCGTTCTTAGCGACCCCGGAGTCGCGTTGACCAGCAGCGGAAAGGCGTCGTTCTCGCGCAGGATCGCAAGCATTCGCGATTCTTTGCAGCGTTTCCCAATGCCCTTGCGGCCCGTGCCGAAGTCGTTGTACTTGTTCGGTCCGGCCTCGTCGCTGCCGCGCCAATCGTAGCGGCCATCGCGGAGCGCCATGGCGTCGAGAATCGTAGCGTCGAGGTCGCCGATCTCTTCGCCGACGCGACGGGCGGTCCGCAAGTCATCGCTGATCAGCACGGGCAGGGCATTGCCCACGTCTTCGCTAGGCCAGAGCACGCCGCGCGGGCCGTAATGCACCAGTATGCCGATGATCTCGTCGCTGTGCTGGTCTCCCTTGATGTCCGGGATCGTCCAGCGCGTGCCGCCGCCGGCGGGGATCTTGACGCGTGTCAGATCCGTTTCGCGAATCCGCTCGCCGCCCGCCAGGTTGGCCTCGAGCGCCTCGGCAATGTCGCTATTGGGCCTGATCGCCAGGTACTTGCTTTTCTCCAGCACTCTCAATCCGGTTTCGGTTGACATGAGATTTGTCCTTTTTCAAAAGTGAACGTCGTAAAAAGGGGTGCCGCGTCGTCGATTCCGCCCTGCGGCGTGGGGAATGGCTTCGGCTCGAACGACTCACCGTCCAGTGGGCTCATCGCGAAGTAGGAGTAACGGTGAGCAGCTTCGCGGGTTAGCCCTTCGTCGGACCTGGCATCCTGCCGGTACTATCGTTTCCGGACGCTGAGGCCATGCTTGTCGAAAATTTTGATCAAGGGGACCAGGCCGGAGGGGACCGCGTCTGCGGCGATCCATTCGGCCACTCGGGACTTGAACGCCTGGTGATTGATGGTGACCAGTTTTTCAGTCAGCCCCATCTGTTCGAGGGCTTCGATCAGCGACTCCTTGCATCCTTCGCGGACCGAGGCATAGGGCGTGGTCGTGCGCGAGATGGTGTAGCCGTCGACGCCGAGCGAATCGACGCCGTCGACGCCCATCTGTTCGACGAGGCGAGCTTCGATGGCCGCGATTTCGCTGTTGACCGGTTTCTCGCGCTGGCTGATCTCGTCCTTCATCCGCCGCAGCTCGATCAGTCGGCGAATGTCGGCGACGAGCCCCGGCGCCGTGTGTTCGGTGGTTTCGGTCGTCATTGCGTTGCTCATTGCGTTGCTCCTTGGAAAAGTGTGGGGAAGCCGCCGGCGCGCCCGGTGAGTGCTGGGCACCAGGACACGCCAGCGACCCCGCAGAAAAAAGGTCAGGGCAGCGTAGCGGACGGCGTATCGGTCGGGTCGTCGGCTAGTGCGTCTTTGAGTTTTTGTACGGCGGCAACGACTTCCCTGGCCGCGGCAGCAGCGGTGTGGCTCTGCGCGGCGATGGTTTCGGCGAGGCCGATTACCTCGTCGAGAGCCTGGTGCTCGCGTTTGATCAGCTTGATGACGAACTTGCCCGCGGTTTTGAACAGTTGCATATTGCCCTCCTAGACGGCAGTTTTGAGGACGCGGCCGCGCAGCGCGGCCAGAATAAACTCCACGACTTCCCGGCCACTCTGGATCGCTTCGTAGGCTCGTCCGTCGACCGAGTCGACGGCGAGCAGGTGGTAGAACGTCACGGGCCTGGTCTGCCCCGGACGATCGAGCCGGGCACACGCCTGGCCGAAGTCGCCCTGCGAGATGCACCCGATCGAGTAGAAGACGGCCGTCGACGCCCGCGTGAGATCGATTCCCGCGCCGCCGCTGCGGATCTGTACGCCCAGCAGATCGACGTCGGCGGGCATCGTGGCCTGCGACGTGAGATCGTTGCGCCGGCCGGACAGTTCGCCGTAACGGCGGCCGAGCCTGGCCGCAACGGCGGCGACCTGGTCGAGGTCGTGCCGGAAGCGGCAGAACACGACCACCGGTTCGCTGGCATCGAGATCGTCGAGCAACTCGGCGAGCGTGTCGGATTTGGCTGTGTCCAGTTCGAGTTGCACCGTTTCGATGCCCAGGCCATCCGCCGCGGCGCTCACGAAGCCGCAGGCGACCTGCTGGAGGCGTAGTACCTTGACCAGCGGATTGTCGATCTTCACCGTGCCGAACCTCTCCTCGGAGTCGATGATATCGGCGACGAGTTGGTCTTCGAGCTGGTCGTAGACTTTCCGGGCCTTCGGTGAGAGCGTGACGGGGACATCGATATGCCGAACCGGCGGCAGATCCAGCTCGACGTCGAGATGGACGGCACATAGCGCCATCCGCTCGCTGAGGTCGTCTTGGTTCACCCAGCGGTCGACCTTGTTCGGGATGTACTGCGACAGCTCGGCATAGCGCGACTTGAACTGCGTGACGCTGGTGCCGAAGATCGCCGGTTCGAGGAATCGGTATTGGGCATACAGGTCGAGCGGCGAGTGCGGCATAGGCGTGCCCGTCAGCGCCAGCCGGCGCTCGGCGCGCAGGCCCAGTTGTGCGCAGAACTTACTGGCCCGGCCGTTCGGATCCTTGATCTTGTGGGATTCGTCGAGCGCGACGACGTCCCAGCGCTCGCCGAGCAGAAAATCGGCGAGCGGCCTGCGCCAGGCGCTTTCGTAGCTGGCGACGAGGGCCAGGCACACGCCGCGCGGCGTCATCTCGCAAGCTTGCCTCGCGAGCATCAGCTTCTTGGCGGCTGAGCCGTCGAGAATCACCGCGCGGTAGCTGCCCGGGAAATGCCGTGCGAACTCCTTGGTCCAGACGGGGCGCACGGTCGTCGGGCAGAGAATCAGGACGCGCTGAGAGCCCCAGTTGCCGAGCAGGTCGCAGGCGATCTTTGTTTTTCCGCCTCCCATCTTGATCGGGAGGAGCGTGGCGCAGCGGTTCCAAGCGAAGCGAAATGCGGCCTGCTGATGCGCCCACTGCGGCAGTTTGAGCTGCGGGTCGACGCACCCGCAGCCCGGACGGGCATCGCCCCAGTCCCAGCGATCGGCGATCGCGGACAGGTCTGCGTCGAGATCGACGCCCGCCGCGCGTAACCGGACGGCGCTGTACGGCGTGGCCGCGACGGTCCAGCCGCCGCGGCACTCGCGCGGCCAGCCGAACGACTGAAAAAACCCGGCCGCGCCGAAGGAGAAGGGTACTTCGATCGCGATCCGGTCACCGGTTAGGCGAGCGCTGCAGTGGGGGAGAGGTCTTTCCGACATTGTGATTCGCCTAGGCATGCGTACCGGCCGCGTCGACCTCGGAAGCGACGATCTCCTTCGAGATGATCCTCTCCAGGTGCATCGCCGAGGGTGTCCTCGCATCTCCTTCGGTAAGCGTAGCCAGGTAGTCACCCACATCCACGAACTGTGCCGCACTCCGCGGACTGAAGCCGCTGCACGTAACTGCCGCAATGACCTGTGTGCTCTTCGCGAGCATTTCGTAACCGCTCGCCGTTCTGAACTTGAGGATCTCTGCCATCCCCCACCCCTTTCCTAGAATTCGCCGTACGCCGCGGCCAGCTCCGCGCTGACCCGATTCCGGCGCCGACAGTTTTCCTGGGGAGTCACCTTTTCGAGGTTGCTCCAGTGATTGCACGCTTTCCCTGCCGCTCCATGATCGATCTGCTCGGAGGGCAGTAGTTCTTCGCCATGTTTCGCCATCCACACGAGGCGGTGCAGGAACGTGTTCTGGCGATAGCGCACGCCGGCGATCGTGATCCGCAGCTTGGCGCACAGGTAGCCACCGCTATGCGTGTCTCCTGCTTGGGTGCGATCCTTCGTCCGCCAGAAGGACACTTTCTTCCACTGTCCCTTGATCAGCGAAAAGACTTCGCTCGTATCGAGGTCGACTCGCAGCGTGCCGTTTTGCAACCGCAGCCAGGCGACATTGATCGGGCAGAGGCATCGTTTCTTACGTCGTTTCATCAGCTCACGTCGTAGGTCTGGTCGTACGTCCTCGCGAAGGCCTCGGGCGCGGCCTGCGCGGGATCCCACAGGACCGGCGGCAGGCCGTGCCAACTAAACCCGCCGGCCAGCCACAGGTCGTGGCCGTCGTGCCGGATCACGCACCCGTTGCTGAGCGTTTGTGCGAGCGTGTAGCGTTCGGTGACTTCGACGGTGACCGAGCCGCACGCTCGATCGCGATCGAGGACATACTCAGTCCTGGGCATGGCGTACCTCCCATTCGCTTTGGGGAACGCCGCACTGACCGAGCGTTGCCGCCGCGCGTTCCGCGATCCGGAGCAGCTCAAACGGCGTGGCGCCACCAGCCGCGGCTTCGATGCGATCCATCACGAGCACGAACGTGAAGTCGCTCTTGGCGAGCGCCACGCGGCTGCGGATGGGTCGCGGCCAGCGGCGTTGGAGACGGTTCAGGAATCGCTGTCTCATGGCGTGCGCTCCGTATTCGAAGGCACGGCGGCGCGATCCTGGTCGCCGCCGTGCGAGGTGTCCCGCGATCCATCCTGGCCCGCCGTTCCGTCCGCGGGCGATTGTTCGCCGTCCTGGCTGGTCTCGGGAACTGAAATGACTTCGACGATCTCGCCGCGTTTTACGCGGAGCTTCGTCCCGTCGGCGTAATCGCCAGGCTGCAAAACGACGTGTCCGCCGAGCCAGCGGTGTAGGACGACCGCGCCGTAGCGTACGATCCAGAAAAATTCGTCCGCGGTAACGAGGCCGGCGCTACCCATGCCACCCACCTCGATCGCCGAGAACTCGCCGGTGCAGACGGCCGCGCCTCTGTAGCCCGACGCGGTGGCCGCGCCGCTGTAGCCCGACGCGGTGGCCGCGCCGC
>CAZRCI010000025.1:31561-76760 GCA_964598535.1 uncultured Planctomycetaceae bacterium
GCCCGACGCGGTGGCCGCGCCGCTGTAGCCCGACGCGGTGGCCGCGCCGCTGGTGCCCGACGCGGTGGCCGCGCCGCTGGTCTCGTCACTGACTTTGCCGCGAGACCGTGCCGCTTGGGCTCTTGCGGCCGCGAATCGGTGTTCGAGCCAGGCTTCGCGGCCCGACGCGGTGAACCGCAGCGCTCCGTGCCAGGGACCGTAGAACACGACTTCGGCGGTCGGGCCGGCCTTGGCCTTATCACCGCCGTCCAAGTCGATTACGTCCGAGGGAGCCGCGGTGAATACGATCCAGTCGCCGCCATAATCCGGACTCTTACCGCCGCCCAGGTTCAGCCCCCATGGCCAGCCAAACAGGCCGCCGCTCGCACAAGTCGGCTCCGGCGACCAGTTGGGTGTGCGCACCTCGCCGCTCTTGGGCCAAACGAATCCGCGCGACGACTCGCCGCCCGGATTCACGCACTTGACGAGCAGCACTTTGTCGCCGTCGTGCGTCCATTGATGAATCGGTGTGTATTCGCCGGCAGCGTTCGTGGACATGGCCCAGCTCCATGAGGGGTTGAGGATGTGCCGACCGCAGGGCGGCCGGCAGGGAATGGATCTACTTCGCTTTCTTGGCTTCCTTCCGCAGGGCGGCTTCGAGCGCGAGTTGGAAGGGGCTCGTCCGGTAGGCGGACTCTTTGGCCAGCCCCATTCGGACGAGCCGTTCCCAGTTGACGATTCCTGACCGCACGGCGCGTACGGCGTGCGCATAGCATGGCCGGCAAAGGCCGCGCGTTGCGGCGGTGGACGAGCACCCTGGCGCGAGGCACAGGGTTGGATCCTTGACGGATTTCGCGAGACGAATCATGGGCCCAGCTCCCAGGTTGGGCGCAGGGCAGCGACGGCGGCGCGGTGAAGCGGCGGCGCGGCGGAGCCCTACGCGGCGATCGGCACTAACGGGCGCTTACCAACCGAGGTGGGTGGCCATGAGGGAGCCGGGGCATTTCGCCCTCGGCGACAATCCGCCGCGCGTGGCCAGATGCGACGACTTGCCGATCACGTGCGTCGAGAAAAACGGCGTGTAATTGCCGTTGCTCGGGACGACACGAACCAGGCGGCCGCAATGCGGGCACTGTGCGCGCGGGGATTTCATGGGTAGCACCAGTCGGTAAACGCGACGAACATGGTGCGTCGGTGGGCAGCGGGCCCCAGAGACGCTACTTGGAATCAGGGCTGAGCATGCGTGTTCAAGCACACGTTCAACCAGCGAGTAGCACTATAACGAATACGTTACAGTCGCGTCAACAGGACGTCAGGCGGATTTCTTGGAATTCCTGCCGTGCTTCGTAATCAGATAGTCTGTCGAGACTTCGAGCGCCTCGGCCAGACGCGCCAAGATGGCGGCGTTGGGAATGTGTACCCCGTTAATGATCCGAGATACATTCATCGCCGATTCTCCGGATTTCCGGGCCAGCTCGCCCTGAGACCATGACTTGGTCTTGAGCAGGGCACGGATATTGTGGCCGATGTTGTACCGGGCTTCGTCGTCGGTAATCACGGCTGTTGACATGCCTAGAGGATAACGGATACGTTATGGAAAATCAAGCGATCGGGAGTGGTTGAACACGGCTCCAAGTAGCGTATGCACTCAGCCGCCCACGGCCTCGCGGACGCGGCCACTCCCGGTCGCTTGTTGTTCGACTCAAGCAATGAAAAGGCGGGAGTGGTCAATCGGCTGCTGAGCGTTTAGATCTCGGCCGCGCGGCCCTCGCGGGTACCGCCCACTCCCGCTTAAGTGCGACGGTGCTCTAAAGGTGGTCCACGGACATGAATCAACCTCGGGGGCCTTGCGGCTTTCCCACACCGTCGCGTTGTAGGCTAATGCGCCTCGGAGCTAACTGTTTTTTGTGTAATTCAGACCCCAGGGGAGCTGAGTTTCCGCAGCTCTTCCCGCAGGCATGCGACTTCAGATGTAAGGCATTCGACTTGCCTGAACATGGTCAACGTCAAGCGAGCAATCGCGTTGCCGACTATCCATCAGGCAGTGGAGGATAGGGGACTTGAACCCCTGACCTTCTGGCTGCCAGCCAGACGCTCTCCCAACTGAGCTAATCCCCCCCGATCGGGACACGGTACTTGCGCCGCCGAAGCATCGAAAAATATCATTCCCCACGCCAACTGTCAAGGCAAGTGGAAGGCGCAGAATCCCAGGTCGGAGGGGCCCAAACAGCCTTCGCGATGTCTAGGAGCCGGTAGCCATTTTGCCTGGCTCGCGGGTCTATACACGTTCCGCGCTTGCATAGCATTCGCAGTCTGGCCAAGCAGGAAACTCCGGTGCGGCAGGTCGGGAAGGTAGGCTGCGGCCGTCCGCGCAGCACTACGATCTCCGAAGTATTTTCACGGTTTCGCCGCTAACTCGGCCAGCGCAAATGCGCCGAGCACGCCCGACTGGTTCCGCAACCCCGGCGCGACGATATAGCGGTCAATGTCCGATAAGATCACCGGTGCCTGGACATAGCCCGCTAGTAGCCGCTGCGTCTCCCCCTGCACTTTCGGCAGCAGCGTCGGATGCGCCATGACACCACCACCGAGAATAATCCGCTGTGGCGAAAGCGTACAGATAACATTGGCCAGGGCCAACGCAATGTAATGGGCTTCAAGCGTCCAGGCCGGGTGATCATCCGCCAGCGAATCCGCAGGCTGTCCCCAACGTGCCGCGATGGCTGGGCCGCAGGCCAATCCCTCGAAGCAGTCGCCGTGATATGGACAATGGCCGACATACGGATCTGCCGAACGATCGTGCGGTAATCGCATGTGCCCCATCTCGGGATGAACCAGCCCATGCATCAGCCGGCCATTGATCAAGCCGCCTCCGCCGATACCAGTCCCGATCGTGAAGTAGATCAGGTTGTCGATTCCCTGGCCCGCCCCCCAACGAAACTCTCCCAACGCCGCCGCGTTGACATCGGTGTCAAAACCAACCGGCACGCCTAACTCACGGCCAATTGTTCCGGCGAAATCGGTATTCGCCCAGCCCGGCTTGGGTGTCGTGGTGATCTGGCCGAATGTCGCCGAGGAGGGATTGGGATCGATCGGCCCAAACGAAGCGATACCGACGGCCGCGAGCCCACCGTGAGCAGTCGCTTGCTCGCGAAAGAAGTGGACAGCCTGGGCGAATACCTCCTCAGGAGTCGTGGTGGGAAAGCGGACTTCGGCACGAATGTCCTCGGGAGAAGTCCCCACGGCACATACGAACTTGGTTCCGCCCGCCTCGATTCCGCCCCACAGTCTTGCCATGCTCGATGCTCTTGCGTTCATTGGCCCTGGTCATTGCATCGACAATCATGCCGCCACCGTACAGAATATGTCAAGCACGCCAATCATTCCCGGCTATGCTTCCCACCTGGAGGACTGCCGAGTCCTTTGACAAAGGGGACCAGCCCCATTCGCTTTGGAAGGATAACTGTCTGTCGACACCGTCTTGGCTCCTCAGCGAGAAAGGGTGTGCTTGCCTCCGGGACTCGGCGAATCGGCTGTACTTTCCAATCAAAGGCTTAGCATGATGATTTACCTCTCGCTTTCGAAGCTCGTTGTGCTTTTGGCAATCTGCGGTACTGCCACACATCGCGCGCAGGCCGAAAATTGGCCGCAGTGGCGCGGGCCGCAGGGGCTGGGAATTTCCAATGAGACAGATCTGCCCCTCACGTGGAGTCCGACGGAGAACGTGCGTTGGAAGGTCAAGCTTCCAGAACGCGGCAATTCCACGCCAATCGTGTGGGAGAAGCGCATCTTCGTCACTCAGCCCGTCGAAAATCGCCGCACGTTGATGTGCCTCGATCGCGAAGACGGCAGCCTGCTCTGGCAGGTGGGCACGACTTACGAAGCCTCTGAGCCGACACACTCCACGAATCCGTTTTGCTCGGCGTCGCCAGTTACCGACGGCCAGCGTGTAATCACCTGGTTCGGTTCGGCCGGCGTGTTCTGCTATGACTTCGATGGAAAGCAGCTTTGGCACCGCGATCTGGGCATTCAAGAACACGAATGGGGCTATGCCGCGTCTCCGGTAATTCATGGCGACCTGTGCTTCATCAATTTTGGGCCAGGTAAGAACGAGTTCGTAGTCGCCCTCAATAAAATCACGGGCGAAGAAGTCTGGCGTTACATGCTGCCACGGCCGACACCCGAACAGCTTCAGGCTGACGACAATCTGCGCGGCAGTTGGAGTACTCCCCTGGTGATCAACGCGTCCGGCCGCGAAGAACTGATTCTTACGTTGCCCGAGGAGGTCGTCGCCCTGACTCCCAGGAGCGGTCGGCAACTCTGGCGCGCGGGCGGATTGGGCTCGCTGGTTTACACCTCACCCATGTGGGGAGAAGGCATACTCGTGGCTCTGGGCGGATATCATCGTGCTTGTGTGGCCGTTCGGCCTGGTGGCTCTGACGATGTCACAGACACCCACGTCGTCTGGCAACAGCCCAAAAGCAAGCTGCGGCTTGGCTCGGGCGTCATTCACAAAGGTTATTTCTACGTCAACGACATGCAAGGCGTGGCGCAGTGTTTCGATCTCCAGACGGGCGAATCCGTCTGGGAAAAGCGATTAACCGCCGGTGGAACCGGCGATACCTGGTCGTCGATGATCCTCACCGCCGACGAGCGTCTCTACATGCTCAATCAAGGAGGCGATACGTTCGTCCTCAAGGCCAGTCCCAAGTACGAAAGGCTGGAGGCCAACTCGCTCGACGAACAAACCAATTCGTCGGTGGTGATTTCCGATGGCGAAATTTTCATTCGCACGCACGAGCACCTGTGGTGCCTCGGAAAAAAGTAGTTTGACGGGCGTCATCCGCTGATCCTCAGACAACGGTGCTTTGCAAGCCCCCGCTGTCGCTGGCGGCACGCGCACGGCGTGGCTCGTAAACGCGAGTGTCCCGCGAGCCTTGCGACTCGCGGGACACTCCACTTGCCCCCACCCCCCAGGTGGGTATCCATCAATACGTCATAGGTTTACAGAACCGAGTTCATGGGTTGGTGGCGACTTTCGTCGGGCCCTCGGCCATCAGCCTTGCGATCTCTTCCAGAATCTTTACCGCCGGGGCCGGAAAAGCTCCGGCCTCTGAACTCCAAAAGTTAATCGTTGCCCGGGCCCCATCTATTTCAACCGGCACGTGAAGACTAGAGCGAATGTCTTTCCGTGACATGTTGACCATGACCGAGCCTTGTGTCTTTTCGAGCGATTGGTTAACCACAATCTCGTTGCCTTGGATGTAGTCGGCTAACGACTGCCCGTTGGCACGAATGACGGTCGATTTGCTCTTGAACGAGGTGTCCAGGCCCAATCGTTCCTGTAGGAATTTGAGCCGAATGCGATCCTTCTCCAGCCCGGTGACACAAATTCGATCGACCTGCGGCACCAAATCCATGAGCTGATAGCTGACAATTTCGAACGACTTGTCGTCCTTCAGAGCATTACGCACCAGAGCCTTGATCTGTTCATCAAGGGAAATAGTGTCCGCCGCGGCCAGGAATTCCTTCACCCGCTGCGCATTCTCCGTGGCGGGCTTTGTCAGATCCTGATCGGCCAAGGCGACCTCGAACCAACCGAACATCATTTCTTCCCAGGTCTGCTCACCCCAGGTGACCTCTTTCGTTGGATCCGGATTGGCCCGATTGTCCTCCGAATTGTCGAAGTGGGCGACGCAGTGGAGCCTGGTTCCACGCGGGAGTTGCCTGGGCTCCTCGAGCATATACGTGGTTTGCCACCCGAAATCATAGCGAGGCACCCAGAGGATCGTCTCCTTGCGACCGTCCGGAAAGATCAGGTCGTACCGAAAATCCTTGCCGCGGACGTGCATGTGCGGCGAAACCGACAGGAGCAATGAGTTCTGACGAAAGATGTAATCGGCTTCCACTTTGTAGTTCGGGTGTCCTGGCGGAATCTTAAACGTGAAGTTGCCGGCGTTCTGCACGGCGACTTCCTTTTGCACCTTGCTCGGATCGGCAAACTTAAAGCCGACGTAGCTGCGATCTTTTTGCGCCTTGCCATTCGGAGTGTAGTGCATCTCGAACAGCAGCTTGGTCCCCTTTTGCACGTATCGAGCCATATCATCCGAGAGCACTTGCGGCCGCAGTCCAGGAGCAAAAGCCCCCAACCAGTTGGTGCGCAGCCGGCCAGCTTGGCCCGTGGGAGTTACCCCCGACGGAACGAGGTACACGATGATGTGGTGCACGACCGAAGCATTGCCCGGCCTGCACTCCATGGCCTTGATCCACTTGTCTTCGTTCCAGCCGGGATCGACGATGAACCGCTGGTACTCGACCGTGCCAGTGGCTGGTACTTCGTATTCCTTCGGCATCCAAACGACTTCGTCCGGTTCAGGAATCTGCCAGCCTTCGGCGAACCGCGGTGGAGCGGGCAAATCGTTGGGATCGCCTTCGGGCGCTCCATTGTCAACCCACTTGTTGATCAGGGCTTTGTCTTCATCGCTCAGACGAGCATCGTTCGAAAACTTGCCGTGCGCTGGATCGGCATGCCAGGGCGGCATCCGATTGTCGTTCACTACCTCGCGAACCATCTCGGCCCAGCCCACGGCGTCTTCGTAGTTCGTAAGCGAAAAGGGCGCGATCTGCTTTTCGCGATGACAATACACGCAATTATTGTTGAGGATCGTGGCAATGTGCTTCGTGTATGTCACGTCGCTACCGGCGAGGGGCTCTTTGACGCGGCCGATATGACAACCCTGGCTGGGCGCCGCGGACAGCGTGACGGGCTGGCCGGCCAGCACCTCTTCGATGGCAATCGCCAGGTCTTCTCGTTGGGGGATTTCGCGCTGATAGGCGACGCCGCCCGTTTGGAAACCGTACTGGTCGTCGATGCGGCCCCAATAGCGAATGACGCGGTCTGCGTCGAGCAAGAAGGCTTCCGGCGTGCGCACCGCCCCGAGCTGATCGGCAATCTTGTTGCCCGTATCCTTCAGCAGAGGAAACTCAATCTGGTGTTCCTTGGCATAATGGGCCAAATCGCTGACCGAATCCTGCTGGTTCGAATCAATGGCCAGGAATGCCACGCCGTGCGATTCAAAACGCTTGGCCAGATCCACCAGGCGCGAAGCATACAGCTTTGCCTGCGGACATTCGGTGCCGACCACGGCAATGACCACTGCTTTGCTTCCGGCAAAGTCGGCCAACGAAACTTCCTGGCCGCGGAAGTCATTGGCGGTGAATCCTTCGACCTTCTTGCCTACCGGAGCGTCCTCCACACCGGAGGCAACACTGACGCTCAAACAAAGCGTGAGCGCTGTGCCCAGAGATAACAGGCGAATGCCCATCGTTGAAACCTCCATCCTCAGTGATCGATATCCATGCGCGGAAAAATATCCTCGCCGACGTTAGTCGGACGACCGACTTTCCCAAGCCTGGGGGGACTCCACGCCGAGATAACTTAGGAACGCTCGGCACAACTCCTCTGCCAACTGTTCACGGGAAAGCTGTAGCCTGCTGCGCTGCAAATCCGCATACATGGTTTCATGATCGAGCGTGTCGAACACGAGCCGCATTCCAAAATCAACCGCCAGCAGCGGGTCAGGATGCTTGATCTCGCCCCGCCGCATAAGCAACAAATCCACCAGCCGATTGGAAATCTCGCGGCCAACCCGCGCGGCACGCTCGGCAAAGCTCATGTCGCAACTGCATCGCGCGATAAACGCCCGCACGAGGCCGCGACGATGGTAATAGGTGTGCGTCAGAAAGGGAATCGTGCTCGATAGAATCTCAGCGATCGAGTAGCCTTCCCAACGCTCCGCATCGAGAGCCATCTCAGCCGTCGCGATCGCCTGTTCGCAAAACCGTTCGTGCAAGCAAACCAGGAGCGAATCCTTGTCGTTGAAACGCGCATACATCGCGCCCACTGACGAATTTGCCCGGCGCACGATCTCCGCCACGGTCGTCGCGTCGAAGCCCCGCTCGGCCACGAGTTCCTCGGCCGCGTCAAGCAACCGTTCCAATGTTTCCTGGCTGCGAACCTGATGCGTGGGCTTAACCCACTCGACGTTATGTCCCAGCGTTCGTGACACGACAGAATCGCTCCGAAAGAAAACAGAATCAGAACACGGATTCTCTTTCTAGGTCGACGAAAAGACCCGCCGTAATTGAACTAGAATTCTAATTCTATTTTGATTGTGTCGTCCCCCGCCATGAACGTCAAGCAGAAGTCGAGAGAAAAGCTTGTGGAAATCGCCACGGCGCCCGGCAAGTCCCTAGACGGGTACTCTTGGCTCACAAAGGCGATAAATAGCGAGCAGAGGCCCCTGGAGAGGCGGCTTATTGGCTCCGCCGCCGCTCGCGAGCATAGCGTACGCGGCAACCGATGGCCGGGGCTTCCGTGATCTCAATCGGATTCCCGACCAGGAGCGCTTCGACGGCGGGCTCCAAATAGCGGGTCTTCACCATTTCCGCGAGGCTGCTGTCGTCCATCCCACCCATGTAGGCGATCTTTCGGTCCTTATTCAGCACAAAGAACTCGGGCGTGAAAGCGGCTCCATAGGCTTTGCCGATGGCTTGCGTCTCGTCATACAGGTAAGGAAAGTCAAAGCTTCGCATTTCGGCCCGCTCTTTGAGTCTCTCAAGTCGATCTTCCGGCACCGTGTTCACGCAAATTGCCACGAGGCCGACCTTGCCCTTGGGTCCGGTGAACTTCTGGGAGAACTCCAGGATACGGTCTTCATAGTCCGTCGCCACGGGGCAACTATTGCAGGTAAAGACAACGACCACCACGTCTTTATCCGCCAGGTCTGCGAGCGAATGGCGTTTGCCATCAACGCCCGGCAAATCGTTCCAGGCCGGGGCAGCATCGCCAACGTTGAGCACGGCATTGTACTTGCCCGCGAGCGTAGGAGCAGCGGACAACGCGATCATCAGAAGCGATAGGACAATGCGAATCATGGGGCGCTCCAAGACGTTTGTTACTGATACCCGCTAATAATCGTCACGGACATTTCGAGATCATTCGCCTGAAAACAGCTCTGCCGGTCTGGCATGCTTCTCGGACAACCGCGCAACGCGCAGGCTCTCACCGGAGCGCTAAACCAACTTCTTAGCGGATCTCGATGGTAACCGTCAAATCACGCGTTGTCGCCGCTGTCAGCCTGTTAGAAAGCTGGCGGTCTGTTAGAAAAATGAAGCGAGCCGGACGTCGTACCGTCCGGCTCGCTTCATTTACAGGTTGAATAATGCGCTTATCCTGGGGGGGATGACTGCGCTCTTAAGCCGGGGTGACAGATGCCGCCCGCGGGCCCTTGCCCGCACTCGACTGGCCTTCGTCAATGGTGTACTCGACGCGCTGACCTTCGGTCAGGTTGTCGAATCCCCGGTCGGCCACCGTCGAATGATGGAAGAACACGTCCTGACCGTTCTCCGTCTGGATGAAACCGAACCCCTTCTCTTGTACCAACTTCTTGATCTTACCCGACGCCATAGCGTTTACTCTCCCTCCACACAAAACACGAGCGCGACGCGAGCTGCCATTTGTGGACATGGCGGCTGGCGGCTCCAAGGGCTTGGAGCGTGTGCCATCTTACCCGACAAACCCCCTCTGAACAGATCGGAGCCGGTTAATTTCTTGACTTTTTGGGGGGTCGGCTCCGCACCTGACGGCCTGAGGCCCTGGGATGCGCTTCAGCACGAACGCATCTGGGCTCGCGACGACCCCGAGGCTGCCAAATCAGCAACAACCCGCAAACCTATCGAATCGGCGCGAACAGCAGGTTCGAGCGTCACGGCCACGTTCTTGAAGGCCGGTGTGCGCGACGCGGGATCGACATCGCGTGGAACCAGAACATTGGCTTCCGGATAGTACATCAGGACGTTGCCGGCGCGGATCTTTGGGTATGCCTTGGCAATCGCTCGCATCTCCCCGACCTGGCTTCGCACGACGAGGGGCTGGTCGGCTGCGAGTCCGAGACGTTCGAGGTCGTCCGGATGCACCAGCACAATGTCGCGGCGATCCTGCCCGCGATAAAGGTCATAGTCCTCATAGACGACCGTGTTGAACTGCCCTTCGCTGCGCACGGTCATCAGCCGCAGCTCACCAGCGGCCAAGCGCGAACTTGGAAGTTCGTGGGTATGGAGTTTGGCCTTGCCGGTCGCTGTTGGAAACTTGGGCGTATTCAGGCGGCGACCGGGGATGTGAAACTCCGCTTTGGTGCGATCCATATCGCGAATTTGTTCCCATCCCGGAATGATCGCCCCAATTGCCTCGCGAATCTGCCCATGATCGGAAAGCCGTTGCCAGTCGATCGGGCTTTGCCGATCGGCGAGGATGCGCCGCCCAATGTCCGCAATCAACTCGACCTCGCTCCGGGGGCCCGCATGTCGCTGTGGTCCGCCATCGCTATAGCGAACGTAGCTGAACATCGACTCCTGAGTCGTTGGCTGCCGCTCTTCATCGCGAGCGAGCACCGGCAAAATGAACGTTTCGCCGGTGGCCAGGCCGTGCGCGTGCCCGGTGTTCAAGGTCGTGCTGAGATAAACCAACATGTCGAGCTTGGCGAGCGCATGTTGGGCGAACGTCGCATCGGGATTCGAGCCATACAGGTTGCCTCCGAGGCAGAAGCCAAACTTCAGCTTGCCCTCGGCCGCGGCGTGCATGCAAGCCATCGTGTCGAGACCCGGCTCCTTTGGCAGCTCGACGCCAAAGTGCCGCTCCAATCGCTGCAACACCGCGTCCTTGAGCGCAGGCGTAACTCCGAGCGAGCCCATTCCCTGTACGTTGGAGTGTCCGCGAATCGGCAGCAAGCCGGAATGCGGCTTACCAACCATCCCGCGCATCAACGCCAGATTGGCAATCGCCTGCACGTTCTGCACGCCGTGCAGATGATGGGTGATTCCCATGGTCCAGGACAAGACCGCCGACTTGGCCTTGAAATAACGTTCCGCGATTTCATCGATCGTTCGCAGCTCGACGCCCGAGCAGCTTATGATGTCGTCCCAAGCCAGCGACCGCAGAAAGGCCCTGAATTCTTCCCAGCCTTCGCAGTGCTCGTTCAGAAACGCTTCGTCCGCGGCCCCGACTTCCTCGATGCGTTTGGCAATTCCGGCCAAGAGCGCCAGGTCTCCGCCGATGTGCGGTTGAACGTACAGGCTGGCGATCGGCGAGCCCAGCAACAGGCTTCGCACATCGCTGGGAACGCTGAAGTTGACCATCCCGGTTTCCACGACCGGATTGATCACGATCACTTCGCCGCCGTTGCGACGGACCTGCATCAAGGTACGCATTAAGCGAGGATGATTGCTGGCGGGATTCCCCCCGATCACAAATACCAGGTCGGATTGCTCGACATCTTCAAGCGTGGTGGTCGCGGTGCCCACGCCGACCGCGGTGCCCAGCCCGACGCCGCTGGCCTGATGGCAGTAGTAACTGCAATTGTTCACATTATTGGTGCCGTATAGGCGGACCAAAAGCTGCAACAGAAAGCCGGCTTCGTTCGAGCTTCGCCCGCTGGCGTACCAGAAAGTTTCGTCGGGAGTAAGCTGCCTGAGTTTCGCGGCGATCCTCCCCAGCGCGTCTTCCCAGCCGATTGGCCGGTAATACTGAGAGCCCGGCTCGCGGATCAGCGGCGCCGTCAGGCGACCGCAATATTCGAGTTCGCGCGGCGAGAACGCCTGCATCTGCGCCAGCGAGTAGGTGGCAAAGAACTCGTCTCGGATTGCGCCCTGCATGTCCGAGGCCATGGCCTGAAGCGACTTCTTGCAGACCTCGGGAAAGTGGCCGGCCTCGTTGACCATGCCGCCGTCCTGGCCCCCCATTCCCAACGCGCAGGTCTTACAGGCGTTCTTGGTGCGCATCGCCTTCCACAATTTAACGATGCCGCCCACCTCGCGGGCCTTGCTCAACGTGTACCAGATGGCTGGCCAGCCCCCGCCCCGATTAACCTGTTTCATGACCGCTCCTTAGCGAGATGGAACCACCTCATTATTCTAGTTTCTAGTTCCGCCCCGGCCCAGGTACCCAAGGATGTCCGGATCATCGCGATCGCCCCCCGGTGACGATCTTTGCTCTTCGTTCGTCCCCAGATATGTTACCGGCGTTTGGCCGAGGCTTTCGAGACCGCTTCACGCCTGTTTCGCGCGCCGAAAAGGCTATGCTCATGTGGCCCGGTTTCCATTTGGATAATGCTCATCGTGGCATATCCGCACTGATCTCGAGCGGCGTCTCCCGCCGGCGCCGCCTTCGCTTAAAAATCGTGTCCTCCCCACTGCCCTGCGTCCGCTGCTGCTCCACTGCTAGCGACAGACACTGGCTCGTTTTCCAAGATCGGCGGGGTACGATACAATCAGCGGCCAGATCGTCCCACCCTCGGACCGTGAGCACGAAATCGCATGCGAAAACTGACGAGCGTTTGCCTAGCTGTTCTAACGATACTTTCGGCCGCCTCTCATACGCTGGCCCAAAGCAATGCGACTTCTAGCAAGTTAGCTCCCTTCGTCGAGACGCTCCGCAAGGTTCAACCCGAAGGGGTGGGACATCGTGAAGCGAGTACCGCCTGGGGACGGTTGGTACAAAGCGCCGATGCCAACTCGCTGCCCACGATTCTCGAAGGCATGGACGGAGCAAGTCCGCTGGCGGAAAACTGGCTGCGGGCCGCCGTCGATGCTGTCGCAGAAAGGTACGTTCAGCAGACAGGCACGTTGCCCGTCGATCGCTTGGAGGCATTCCTGACGCAAACGGCTCACAATCCCAAGGCCCGGCGTCTCGCCTACGAGTGGCTGGCGCGTGTCGATCAGAACGCGTCAGATCGCCTGATACCGAACATGGCCAACGACCCTAGTCCGGAACTCCGCCGCGACGCCGTTTCGAGGTTGCTTGTCGTGGCCGAAACCACTCGCAAAGCAAACCAGCGAGAAGATGCAATTGCCGCCTATCGCAAAGTGTTGGATTTCGCCCGCGATCTGGATCAGGTAAAGACGATTACCGAAGCGCTGACCGAATTGGGAGCGCCTGTTGATCTGGCGCATCACTACGGATTTATCGTCGACTGGCAGGTCATCGGCCCCTTCGATAATCGAGGCGGCAAGGGCTTCAGAACGGTGTACCCTCCCGAGGAGACAGTCGACCTGGCGGCAAATTATGAAGGCGTGGCGGGCAACGTGAACTGGAAGCCTTATCAAACAGACCACGAGTATGGCGAAGTGGACCTGAACAAGGCTCTCGGTAAGCATATGGGCGTCGCCGGTTACGCACTGGCGGTATTCGAGTCGCCCAGCGAGCAGCCTGTGGAGCTACGGCTTGGCTCTGAAAACGCCATTCAGATCTGGCTCAACGGCGAGAAGCTGTGCGAGGCCGAAGCGTATCACGCCAACTCGGCAATCGACCAATATATTGGGCGCGGCGTGCTCAAGCCCGGCAAGAACCTTATCCTGGTCAAAGCGTGCCAGGATGAACGAACGGTCGATTGGGCTCAGAGCTGGTCTTTCCAACTGCGTGCCTGCGACTCGTCCGGCAAGGCAATCCTCTCCCAGGATCGTCCCGCGGCGAAGCCCACGCAAAAGAAAGCCGACGCGACCGCGTCGGCCGATGCTCCCTAAATTAAGTCCCCCTCGGCGGCTGTAACCTTACCGCAGGAAAACGGGCTCTTGTGCCGCTGTTAAAATCATGCGTGAATTTTGTCCGTGCTTCAACCTGTTCGACGTTTTTTGCTGCTTCACGGAAGCCTTGCTATGCAACGACTGATTGGGATGACGTTACTCGCCTGGGCCTGCGGGGTGGCCTCGCACGCGGCAGACTGGCCGCAGTTTCGCGGGCCAGACTCCAAAAGCGTCGCTCAAGGCAAGCAGCCACCCACGGAATGGTCGGATGCCGACGGTCAGAACATCGCCTGGAAAATTCAACTACCAGGCCGCGGACCATCGAGCCCGATTGTCGTGAATGGCAAGATCATCGTCACCGCCTCGAGCGGTATCCAGCAAGACCGGCTGCATGTGCTGTGTTTCGATGCCGGCGACGGACACCGGATCTGGGAACGCCAGTTCTGGGCGACCGGCCGCACGCTCAGCCATCCCAGCAGCGCCAATGCGGCGCCGACTCCGGCCAGCGATGGTCAATTGATCTTTGCGTTCTTTTCATCGAACGATCTGATTTGCCTCGACCTGGACGGCAACCTGAAATGGTTTCGTGGGCTCGCCCACGACTATCCCGCGGCAGGTAACGACGTGGGCATGTCGAGTTCCCCGGTCGTGGTGGGCGACATTGTTGTAGCGCAAGTCGAATGCCAAGGCGACTCGTTCGGAACCGGCATCGACAAGCATACTGGCGAACCTCGCTGGAAGGTGGATCGCCCGCGCGAGGCAAGCTGGGCCTCTCCCGTGGTCGTGGCCGGCCACTCCGAGTTGATACTCTTCCAATCGCCCAAGTATTTGACCGCGCATCGAGTCAGCGATGGTAAACAAATCTGGAACTACGAGACCGCCTGCGACGCCATTTCGTCTCCCGCGTCATCCGGAGACATGGTCTATGTGGCCTCGAAAGGTTTGACGGCTTTGCGTGCCGGACAAAATCCGGAACCCGAGGTGGTGTGGAATTCGCAAAATCTGCAACCCGGCGCAGCCAGCATCATTGTTAACCAGGAGCGATTGTTCATCATCAATCGGGCGGGAGTGCTGAATTGTGCAGGGCGAGCCGATGGCAAGCCCGCGTGGCGAGTTCGCCTGGAGGGTGAGTTTTGGGGCACGCCTGCCGTCGTGGGCGATAAGATGTATGCCTTTAATAAAGCTGGCAAAGGGCTCGTGGTTGCGATTGGAACCGACACCGACAAAGGCGAACTCATCGGTGGCGGCCAACTCGACGGTGAAATCCAGAGCTCGCCGGCCGTCGCCGATGGCGCAATTTACATTCGTAGCGACTCCAACCTGTGGAAAATTGCGGACCAATAACCACCTCTACAGAACTCTCGTGACGCCGTGGCGTCCGATCTGAATATTCATGTCGAGCATCGAAATCGAACCCCTCGCGTCTCTGCCGGACGCCAGCGTACGTCCTCCGGGTTCCAAAAGCCTCACAAATCGCGCGCTGATTTGTGCGGCCTTGGCCCACGGAAAATCTTCGCTCGCGGGCATTCTCGACAGCGAAGACACGCGTGTGATGCTCGACGCGCTCTCGTCGCTCGGGATTGATGTTCGGGCCGACCACGAGACGCACGCCGCCACGGTAAACGGTTGCGGCGGCAAAATTCGCGTCACGAGCGCCGACCTGTACATCGCCAATAGCGGGACGAGCGTGCGGTTCCTAACCGCGCTGGTCGCATTGGCGCAGGGACGTTTCCGCTTACACGGTACCACGCGCATGCACGAACGGCCAATCCAGGACTTGCTCGATGCGCTGCGACAACTCGGTGTCCAAGCCGAGAGCGAATCGGCGACCGGTTGCCCGCCGGTAGTGGTGCATGCCGACGGCCTGAAGATCCGCAAGACCACCATTCGCGGCGATGTGTCGAGCCAATTCTTGAGCGCGGTGCTGCTGGCGGCTCCCTGCGCCGGCGGCTCGGCCGCCGAGCCGCTCGTGATCGAGATCGCCGGCCCCTTGGTTTCGGTTCCCTACGTCACGATGACCCTGGCGGTAATGCGATCTTTCGGCGCCGAAGTGGAAAGCAGCGACGATTTCCGCAGCTTTAGAATCGCGACAACCGGCTACCACGGCCAAAACTACGAAATCGAGCCCGACGCTTCGGCTGCCAGCTACTTTTGGGCGGCCGCGGCGATCACCGGCGGACAGGTCCGTGTCGAAGGGCTGGGGCCCGGCAGCCTACAAGGGGATGTTGCCTTTTGCGATGTCCTGGCTCGGATGGGCTGCCGCGTTTCCTCAGACTCTCGTGGCACGCTGGTCGCCGGCGGTCCTCTTCACGGCATCGATGTCGACATGAATGCCATCAGTGACACCGTGCAAACGCTCGGCGCTGTCGCGTTATTTGCCGACAGTCCCACGACGATCCGCAATGTTGGCCATATTCGCCATAAGGAAACCGACCGCATCGGCGCATTGGCCACAGAACTGCGCAAGTTTGGCGCCGTGGTTGACGAAACCGCCGATGGCCTGCGAATCGTCCCGGGCGTGCTGCGAGCGGCAACGATCGATACCTACGACGATCACCGGATGGCAATGAGTCTGGCGCTTGTCGGCCTGCGCGTACCAGGAGTCGTCATTAACGACCCTGAGTGCGTGGGGAAGACTTATCCACGGTACTGGCATGATCTCGCGCTGCTTCGCAGTTCCTAGCGGATGCGTGATGCCCGCTCTAGCCGCCCCTACGACGGTCGGAACTGGAGCCTATGGCGATAAATGTGCGGTAGCTTCCGCGTGGAATAATATCGCAGGACAGTGACGAGAGCACGGAAGGCGACCGTGGTATGCGACCGAGCACAGCCCTGCATGCTTCACGTGATGATATTTTGGCCGGCGCATTACCACCAAATCATGCCGGCGCTTCGCGACCAGACCACTACGCCGCCGGCGGCTGGCGGTGATGCAACGAACTCGATTCGAGCAGTTGCTCGGCCCGGCGCAGCAAATCCACGCCACGCGGTTCCTGCGGGGCTGACGAGTTCGCTTCAAATCTGCCGTGGCAGTGTTGGCAAACGACCTGACGCCCTAAATATTCAACGTTGATTTGTAGACTGCGACCGCACGTGGGGCATTCCTGCACAAAATACGTCGCTCGCGACATGGCGGCACCTCCGTTACCTTGCCCGTGCTTTGAAGCTCCGTCATGGTAGACCATTTGCCGGTTTTCAGCAATCAAAACGACCTCACTTTGCGCTTGCGCCGGCGATGCGGCTGGACTTCTAGTGAAAGAATTCACAATGTCGCCAGAAGGAACGTGAATAGGTTCGGGGCTTAATCTTGGCGTTAAATGGGGCAGCGCAAGCAGGACACGTCACCGGACCGTGCGGTTCGCATACTGCTGTCGCAATCGCTCGCTAGCCCGAGAGTCATTGGCTAAACTAAAGGCGTCCGAGGGCTTGAGTTTGTAGAGGCAATTCCCCAGGCCCCCCCGGCGAAACCAGGAACCAGGGAAGAAACTCCCCGTCATTTCGCCCTTGTTTTCCAGGAAAACCTTGCTTTTACGACCCCGTTTGCTGCACTTGGCGCGCACCGTCTGGCATGGGTAATCCTGCATTTAACGTCATCGTGGTGCTGTTTTGGCTGTCGACGATGAGTTGGCTGGTCGTGGCCAAGATCCTGCCTCCGCTACGCGTGGGAGAACCACCAAGTTACAGTTCCATTGCCCGCGAAAGCCGCGACGACCCGCCCGCTTGCTGGGCCATTCGCATGCGAGGGCGCACCATCGGTTGGGCGGCAAACTGGCACGTACGCCGCCCCGAGGGAATCAGCGAATTCTACAGTCGGGTCTACCTGGCTGAATTGCCCCTCGACGAACTAGCGCCGGGCTGGCTCACGACGGTTCTCAGGCCCGTGCTCTCGAACCTTGAGTTGCTGGACGTCGACAAGCAAAGCTGGTTCATCGTCGATCCGTTGGGGCGATTGTCGGATTTCGAATCGCGTATTCGTCTGGCGGGCATTCCCGATGCCATTCGCTTTCAGGGAACCGTGGAAGGATCGCAGCTCAAGCTACTTGTCCGATCGGGAGACGTATCGGCTACGCTCTACCAGACGCTCGCCGCGAACTCTCTGGTGAACGACGAGCTTTCTCCGCAGTCGCGAATGCCCCATCTGCGTGTAGGCCAAACCTGGACGGTTCCGCTATATACCCCCTTTCGTTCACCGCGCAGTCCAATTGACATCCTTCAGGCCACGGTCGAGGCCGAGGAGTCCATTCGCTGGAATGGCGAGCGAACTCCGGTTCGGCTTGTCGTCTATCGAGGAGATCCAGGAAGCGGACGCGGCAGCAATGAGATGCGCGGGCGCATGTGGGTCGACGAAGACGGTAATGTGCTCCGGCAGGAGGTTACAACCTTTCGCTCGCCGATCCAGTTCGAGCGGGTGCCGGAAAGCGTAGCCAGCGAATTACGGGCTCAACTCCCGGAAAATTGGCGGCAGCCGATGCTCGCCGGCCTGGCACGTCGGCTGCTGGCAAATCTCCAAGCCCCGGCAAACGCCGCGTTTGTCGGCGAAGACGAACCACCAGGCGAACCGTTGGAAGGATCTACGTCTAGCTCCGACGAAGAGGCCCAAGCTCCGGTAGCGAGATGATCGAGATCCAACACGTTACTCGACGTTATGGCGCCAAGCTTGCCGTCGACGACCTCAACTTGCGCATTCCACCGGGAGAACTGTTCGCGTTTCTCGGCCCCAACGGCGCCGGCAAAACGACGACCATTAAAATGCTGGTGGGGCTGCTCAAGCCCAGCTCCGGTGAGATCCGCCTGTGTGGACACGATGTCGGTCAGCAGCAAACAGCCGCCAATCGCCTCTTAGGCTATGTGCCCGACGTCCCCTACTTATACGACAAGCTTTCGGGCAGCGAATTTCTGCGATTCATCGCCGAGATGTATCGCATCGATGCTCGCGAAGCGGACGAACGCATCGCTCAGCAAATCGAAATCTTCCAACTGCAAGACTTCATCGACGACCTGACGGAAAGCTATTCGCACGGCATGAAACAGCGGCTCGCTTTTGCGGCGGCGATGTTGCACGACCCGCAAGTGCTAGTAATCGACGAACCGATGGTCGGTCTCGATCCGCGCAACGTTCGGGTTATGAAAGATCTGCTGAGGGCAAAAGCCCGTGCCGGCCAGACCATTTTCATGTCCACGCACCTGCTATCAATCGCCCAGGAAATCGCCGATCGCGTAGGCATTGTCGATCAAGGACGGTTGCAATTCCTGGGCACGATCGACGAGCTACGAGCGACGGTCGCGAGCAACGACACGTCGCTCGAACATTTGTACCTGAGCTTCACGGCGTCGGATGCCAATGCCGCGGAGGGTAGGATCGGATCCCAACTGGCTGGGGATAGTGAGCGATGACGAGCGTTGGCGATATCTGGAATGTCCCTGCCGTCGCGGCGCCGGAGGATAACCTGTTGCTCACCCCCGCGGACGAGGCGCAACTTCTGTGGCGCGTACGGATGCGCATGGTGCGCACCATGATTCGTCAGGCCCTGACCACGGCCAGGCTACGCGTCACGTTGGTGGTGTTCTTGAGTATCTTCTTCTGGTATGGGCTGTTTCTTTTGTTTGGCGAGGGATTCCGCTTTCTGGCGTGGACGATCGATCACCCGGTCACACAGGCCCAGACAGTCCAAGCCGTGTACAACGTGTTCTTCGCGTCCCTGCTGGTCATGCTGGTGCTCTCATCCGCGATCATCCTGTATGGTGGGCTCTACTGTTCGAGCGAGGCGGAATTTCTGCTGACGACGCCCGTGCGGCCAGAACGAATCGTGCTGCACAAGTTTCAAGAGGCGATCGTGTTTAGCAGTTGGGGATTCTTGCTCCTGGGAAGCCCCATGCTCGTGGCCTACGGGCTACAAGTCGACGCGCCTTGGTATTACTACGGGTTGCTGCTTCCATTCATGGCGGCGTTCGTTTATATCCCGGGAGGAATCGGCGCAATCCTGTGCATGCTGTTCGTGCATCACTTGGCTCGCTTGCGACGGCAGGCCCTGGTGACCGCGAGCCTGATACTCGGAATCGGCATCCTACTTCTCATCTGGGCAATCGTCGCCAAAACCGAAGGAAACCTGCTGACCGTCAACTGGTTTCAAGAGATGTTAGGGCGACTGCAATATAGCGAACACCGGCTATTGCCGAGTTGGTGGCTCAGCTCAGGTCTGCTGGAAGCCGCTCGTAACGACGTGGGGGCGCCAGGCAATGCCCCCTGGGCTGAAAGCCTGTTGTTTTTGTCGCTGTTGATATCAAACGCCCTGTTCCTGCGCGTGCTGGCGGTGACCATTGGCGGGCGAATCTATCGCGCCAGCTATAGCGAACTTCGCACGGATCATGCGCGACGCCGCCCGCGAGCCAACTTCTGGCTCGATCGTGTCGTAACCCGATTCGTGCCGTTGCTGACACCGCAAATGCGTTTGCTTATCGTCAAGGATCTAAGGCTCTTTCGCCGCGATCCCGTGCAATGGTCGCAATTCTTGATTTTCTTCGGGCTACTCGCGCTGTATTTCACCAACATCCGCCGCTTCAGCTATGACGTCAACTACACGGCTTGGGTGAATATGATCAGCTTCCTCAATCTCGCCGTGGTTGGACTGATTCTTTCGACTTTCACTACGCGATTTATCTTCCCGATGCTGAGTCTCGAAGGCCGGCGATTCTGGATCCTCAGCATGCTGCCCGTTCGGCGAGAGGCGGTGCTCTGGGGAAAATTTCTGTTCGCGGCGGTCGGCTCGTCGGTTCCCTGCTGCCTGCTGATCTTACTCAGCGACTACATGCTTCGTGTATCGCCGCTGGTCATGGCGATTCACCAGCTAACTTGCTTGCTATTGTGCCTGGGACTGTCCGGAATTGCCGTCGGCTTGGGCGCCAAGATGCCCGATCTGCGAGAAGAATCGCCCTCGAAGATCGCGGCCGGGTTCGGAGGCACCTTGAACCTCGTGGTCAGCGCGATCTATATCGTGGTGATTGTCTTGTTGACGGCGCTGCCCATGCACTTTTATCTGGTGATGCGAACGGAAGCGGACGCCGCTCGCTACGAGTTTTGGTTGCTAGCCGGCATCGCGGCCGCGATTCTCACCGGGGCCATTGCAACCGTCATTCCGATGCGGCTCGGGCTCAAGTCATTTCGATCGCTCGAGTTCTAGCGCCCGCGCGTTACCGGAAGTGCTCCCGACGATGAGAACAAGCACTTAGGCCACGGCGCCGCGGACCTTGGCTATGGTGGCACGGTATCGCGCCCGGGCATCCATGGCGATCCAACCCAGGAAGACATTCCCACCCAAAGAACATGCCAGTAGCACGATGGCAATGACCAAAGCGCCCCACGGCCGTGATTCCGGCGGCGAGTCTCCCAACTCGGGCTTACCGGTGTCGCGCACACCATCAATGGGAGCTGCCTTGCCCTCTTCGAACGTGGCCGGTTGGATCGGCGCGGAAGGGTTGTGCGCGGCCGGCAGCTTACCGGGCGCCTGTGCCAGGTTGGACGTCGCAGGAACATCCTGCTTACCCTCGGGTGCAGCCTGCGCCGTCTCTTCAGCCCAGGGATCTGCGAATGGCCGTTCCGGTTCGGTCGCGACCGGAGGCGTCGTGTCCGACGGTGGTGTGGTCGCAACGGGAAACTTCGGTTCGACATCACGCGGCACGGAATCGCCAAAATCTGGGGCCGACTCAGGAGCGCTCGCAGGTGGGAGCGCGGCTAAGTCCGGGGTTGCATACGGAACGTTCAAAGGATCCTCGGCCTGCGCAAAGTCCGGCCCAGCGGCGGGCTCGGGCAACGTCCCTGCGTTGACTGGTGCGGGCGTTTGTTGCTCAAAGGCAGGCTGCGGAGCCGCCGCCACGGGCGCCGAAGCCTGAGGCATCACCGCGGAGGGCGGCTGTTCGATTTTGGCCTGAAGCGGACCATACTCGCGGCGTAGCTTGCCCACTCCCACCACAATCCGATAGCGGCGTACGTCGACGCCTTCGGGCACTTCGCTAAAGATCTCCTGCTGACCGCCTTCGAGCACGGTGAGCAATTGAGGCTCAAGCTGAATCGTGTACTCGTGCCCGCCGCCAGGCAGCGGTTCCCAGCCCACTTCAATTCCCAATGCCGCCGTGGCAACCAGCACAATCAGCGCATTCATAGCAAAGCACCTAATAGGAGGGCAGTTACATGCTAGAAATATCCTAGCAGTCCGGCCCCTTCAGAAGTAGCCGGCAAACAGGTTCCAACACGTATCCAAACGCGACACATCTTGTCCACAATTGCCCGGGGGGCCAAAATACCGGGCTGAACTAACAATGCTTGCAGCCGAATCGACTGGACACTCTCTCTTGAGCGATACTTCGAAGCGCTGGACCCGGCACCTGGTAACCGGGCTTAAGCTGGCGATCTTCGCCCTCTTGTGCTACGCGATCTACCATGCGCTTGCCACGGGCAACCAGCAGCTTAGCCAACACGAGTGGCACGTCGAGCCCTGGTGGCTGGTCGCCTCGGGAGCGATCTACTTGGCAAGCCTGATCCCGCCCGCCATCTTTTGGTACCGGATCCTGCTGGCCACAGATCAGCCAGTCACGCTTGGTGAATCCGTCCGCGCGTACTACATCTCGCAGCTCGGCAAGTATGTCCCCGGCAAGTGGATGGTGATCTTGCTCCGCCGCGTGCTGCTGCGCGATCGCAAGGTAGAGCATACCGTCGTCGCGGCAAGCGTGTTCTTTGAAACGTTCACATTCCTTGCGGTCGGCGCGGCAATCTCCGCAATCGTGCTGGTCATCTGGCATCCAAGCCAACTACCGCTCATTGCCACCGCGGCGGGCTCGGTGGTGCTGCTCGGGGCCCCCACGGCTCCTTTTTTGTTTGAATTTCTACTCCGCAAGTTGGGCGTGACACGACTCAATCCGACCGCGGGGCGAAAATTTCGGAAGATTAGCTGGAACATGCTATTCGGGGGATGGATCATCTTGGCCGTCGGCTGGCTACTGCAAGGCGCCAGCCTTTGGGCAACACTCCGTGGTCTGGGCGCCACCGAACACGGGCCGTTTCACGAGCTTTCGCTACACACGACGGCTGTCGCGTTGAGCGTCGTCGCCGGCTTTCTTTCGCAGATCCCCGGAGGACTGGCCGTTCGCGAATGGGTTTCGGCCCAGCTCATTGAACCCATCTATGGGCCGAGCGTGGCCATCGTCTCGGCGATTTTTTACCGCCTGGTGCTCGTGGTGTCGGAGCTGGGAATTTCCATTATCCTATATATCGTCGGTTGGCGGCGAATGCCCGCGGTTCGCGACGTCGAAGCCGAGTTGACCGCAGAGGCCTGACTTCACTTTCGGGCCGGTTTCAAATATCGCGGTGCGCAATGTTGTCCATCGTTATTCCCGTTTGCGACGAACGCGAAAGTCTCGAAGCTCTGCACCAAGAGCTGGTCGAGGTGGGCAACGCGCAGCGGTATGATCTCGACATCATCTTCATTGATGATGGCTCGACGGATGGCTCGTGGCGCGTCATTGAACGGCTGGCCGCGACCGATACGCGCGTGCGAGGCATTCGCTTTCGACGGAACTTTGGCAAGGCCGCGGCCCTGTCGGCCGGTTTTCGCGCGGCCCGCGGTGAACTGGTGATGACGCTCGACGCGGACTTGCAGGACGACCCTCGCGAGATCCCGCGATTCCTGGCTGCCATCTCCGAGGAACTGGACGTCGTGAGCGGCTGGAAGCAAGTGCGTCATGATCCGTGGCACAAAGTGTTGCCGTCGCGTGTCTTCAACGCGATGGTCAGTTGGTTGACGGGCGTAATGCTGCACGACCACAACTGCGGCATGAAATGCTACCGACGCGAGGTGCTACGAGAAGTACGGCTGTACGGTGAATTACACCGCTTTGTCCCGGTGCTCGCCGCGGCGCGCGGCTTCGCAATCGGAGAAATCACGATCCAGCATCGGGCGCGCAAATTCGGCCGCTCCAAATATGGCATGCGCCGATTGATGAAGGGCTTTCTGGATCTATTGACGGTGAAATTCCTCACCGGGTTTGGCCAGCGCCCCCAACACGTGATGGGAACCATCGGTCTCGTTTCCTTTACCCTTGGCTTCCTGGGGCTTGCTTCTCTGGCCGTAAACTGGGTGCTAGGGCACACCATCCCCGGCTGGGAAATCACGCCCTTGCACCAGCGCCCCGCGGTCGTCTATTCTCTGGGGGCCCTGCTGCTCGGCGCACAACTCATGTCCATGGGTTTTTTGGCCGAGTTGATTACTGCCTACCACGTGCGCGACACGGAAACCTACTCGGTTGCCGAGCGCACCTCCGACCACGCCGACCAGCACGCCCCCCACCGCTCATGAACGACTTCGCCGAGCAAGCCCGCGCATTGCGCTGGAGCATTTATCTGCTGCTCATTGCGATCTCGACGGGCGCCATGCTCGGACGAATTTTCGCCGTCACCTCGGTCGACGTCCAGGCGGTTGAGATTCAACTACACCGCGAGGGCAAGAAGGACTGGCAGCGGCAACGCCCGTTTCTGAGCGCCAATGACCGGAGTCGCTGGGCAACCGTTCGCGCCCTCGTCGAGCATGGCACGTATGCGATCGACGACGTGATTCAGCAGCGTGGCTGGGATACCATCGACATGGTGCAGCATCGCGGTCGGGATGGCGATCTGCACCAATATTCGAGCAAGCCTCCGCTGATGGCCACGCTGATGGCCGGCCCCTATTGGGCAATCAACCGGATCACCGGCGCAACGCTGGGCAGCCATCCCTATGAAATCGGCCGCGGCCTGATCGTGCTTTATAACGTCGTGCCTCTGGTGGCGTACTTTTTGATATTGGCGCTGCTGGCCGAGCGGTTGGGAACAACCGATTGGGGCCGGATCTTCATGCTCGCCGCAGCCTGCTTCGGGACGTTTCTCACGACGTTCGTCATCTCGATCAACAACCACCTGCCCGCGGCCGTGTGCGCCGCCGTCGTTCTCTGGACATTCGTGCGTATCTGGTACGACGGCGAGCGGCGGACGCGTTACTTCGCGCTGGCCGGCTTTTGCGCCGCATTTGCCGTGACCAACGAGCTTCCGGCATTGTCGCTGCTCGCGCTTACCGGCGCCATGCTGTTTTGGCGAGCGCCGCGCGAGACGGTCCTCGGTTTCCTGCCGCCCGTGGTCTTGGTCGCCGGGGCAATGCTAGGCACGAACTACATCGCGCATGCCAGCTTGCGTCCCCCGTACATGCACCGCAGCGCGACCGATCCCGAAGACAATTGGTACGACTATTCCTACACGCTTCGCGGAACCGTACGCGACAGCTACTGGCGAAATCCTCAAGGCATCGATCGCGGCGAACCGAGCCCCGGAACGTATCTGCTACACGCCACGATCGGCCACCACGGCATCTTTTCCTTGACGCCGATCTGGTGCTTAAGCATGTGGGGAATCTGGCTCTTGTGGCGGCGCGACGTTGCCGCGCTCGCCGGCTTCATCGGCTTGCTCTCGGCCGCCTGCCTGGCATTTTATTTGGCCCGGCCGGAAATCGACCGTAACTATGGCGGCATGACCAGCGGTTTTCGCTGGATGTTCTGGTTTGCGCCGTTGTGGCTGGTAGCGCTGCTGCCAGCGGTCGAGCGGCTGGGGTGCTGTCGCGGGGGAAGGATCTTTGCTTCGACATTACTCGCCTTAAGCGTTATGTCGGCCGCTTATCCGACGTGGAATCCTTGGACGCACCCCTGGCTGTGGAACTTCCTTTATTCACTGGGGGCAATCGCGCGATAACCGCTCTGCCGTCTCGCGCGGCGTGAGCACCAGATCGGACCAGGCGTCCGCCAACGGAGCCTCGACCGCCATCTGCTGTTTCGATGTCGGATGATAAAACGTCAACGAACGGGCATGCAGCGCAATTCTGCGCAGCCGTTCGTTTTCCTCGCGCGGGCCAAAGGCCAGCCGCGCTCCATAGGCTTCGTCCCCTAGCAGGGGATGGCCTCGCGACGAAAACTGCACGCGAATCTGGTGCGTGCGTCCCGTTTCCAGCTCCACCTCCAGCCATGATCCGGCCTGATGAAAGCCTACCGTGCGGTAGTGCAAAATGGCTTCCACTCCCTCGGGATGCGTGGCCGGCACAACTTCGGTCTTTGGCTGGCCGTGGAACTTATGCAAATAGTCGATCCACGTGCCCGATTGCGGCGCGACGACACGCTCGACGCACGCCCAGTAGATTTTGCGCACCCGGCGGCGTTCGAATTGCTTGGACAAATGTCGGGCGGCTCGCCGTGTCTTGGCGAACACGATAGCGCCGGTAACAGGCCGATCGAGCCGATGCGGAATCCCGAGATACACGTCTTCTGACAGGCAGTTCGCGGCATTGCCAAGATAGACGCGAATTCGCGATTCCAAACTTTCGAAAGCGCGCGGCGCCTGTGTGGTGACCCCCGATGGCTTATTTACCACCAGGATCGCCTCGTCTTCGAAAAGGATGCCGAAGCCGCTCGGAATTGCTGCCATAAAATAACGGAAGGCCGCAGGAATCGCGTCCTCCGGCCTTCCGCCTGAATTAAACCACCAAGGGGATACTTACACGGCGCCGGCAGCCGGCACGACAAACGGCGCCCGATACTCTCGGGTCAGCATGACGTCTGCCTGCGAGTTGTCCACGAACTTCTCAGCCCCCGGATCGAACGCCAGTTTCGGGCCGTAAGTCAACTTGACCTGCTCCAGGTCGAGCTTGTTGTGCGCCAGATGTTCTTTGAATCGCTCGTAGCTATCAATTTCGTTCTCCGACGACTCGACGCCTTGCAGACGCTCAGCAACTTCGGGAATCGAGAGTTGCTCACCGAGGCGGTACGAGATGTTACCCAAGTGACAAAGCGCACTCGAGAGATGCCCTTCTTCGATATCGCCGTTCAAGTCTTTGTAGTTGCGGCTGCGGACGGCTTTGATGAAGTTCTCGTAGTGGTTTGCCCCGCCTTTGAACTCCTGGACCTTGTTGCCGTCCTTGTCGAACGCGGCCCCTTCCGAGTAGCTGGTCATCACCAGGTAACCGTCTTCCCCCTCGACGATCAGTCCGACGTTGGCCCCCTTCAAAGGTTCAGTAACCAGCCCGCGAACCTCGAACACCAGCGTCTGATCGCCGTAGCCGTGCAGGATCATTTGCGTATTGGCCGTGTCGCCGGCATCCTCGTAGCCAACCCGGCCCCCGTAGCTCAGGACCCAGTCACTCAATCGATCAACGCCCAATGCCCAACGGGCGAGATCCATCTGGTGGATGCCCTGATTGCCGAGGTCACCATTGCCGTAGGGCCATTGCCAGTGCCAGTCGTAATGAAATCTTGGGCGCGTGAGCGGAGCCATAGGCGCCGGGCCCAGCCAAAGATCGTAGTTCACGCCGCTGGGAATCGGGTACTCGCCCTTGGGCCCAATCGTCGGCCGACGCTTGTAGCACAAGCCGCGCGACACGCTTACCTTGCCGAGCTTGCCGTCATGGACGTACTGAATCGCTTCGCGCATTCCCGGATTCGAGCGACACTGTGTACCCGTCTGGCAGATGCGGTTGTACTTCCGAGCGGCCTCGACGCAACGGCGGCCTTCGCTGACGTTGTGGCTTACCGGCTTTTCAACATAGACGTCTTTGCCGGCCTGCATCGCCCAGATCGCGACCAGCGAATGCCAATGGTTGGGAGTCGCCGTGCTGACGATATTGACCGCCGGATCGTCGAAAGCTTCGCGCATGTCGACGATCACCTTGGGCTCGCGGCCCTGCTTGTCCGCCACCATTTTCGCGCGGCGTTTGCCCGTGTTTTCGTCGATGTCCACGACGTACAGCACTTCCGTGTCCGGGCGGCTGGTGAATGCGTTCAGATGATCCCCACCCCTGCCACCACAACCGACGACCGCCACGCCAAGCTTCTCGCTGGGGCTGCTCGAAGGCTTTTCATCCACCGCCGCCAGGGCGTGGGCGGCCGGCGCGGCCGCAACAGCCGCTGCCGCGGCGAACATCGAATCTTCCAGGAACTGGCGCCTGCTACGCTTGGACATCGAAGGGGCTCCTCGGGGGAAGGCGGTGGGTGGGAAAGATCAGTTGGTGGACGCGCGGGCCGGAGGGCCGCCGCTAATCCTAGAATGCTGATCCTAGAATAACGCAAACCCGAGGGCCTGTCAGCCCGGAGAGCCTGGGGTTGGAAGCTCGATTTGCGGCAAAATCAATGGTAACGAGCCAGAACTCGATCGACGACGCCCGGCAAGAGCCGGCTGGCCCAGACCAGCGACTTACCGCCCAGGCTTACGATAAGCTGGTGCTGCCCGCGCCGGATGGCACGCACGGTACGCCGGGCCACAGCCTCGGAGCACATACCCTGGATCTTCGCCCAGGGCTTGCCGCGGGCGTCGATCGCCTGATCGAAGAACTCGGTCTTGGTCCGCGCAGGACTCACCACGAGCACATCGATTCCATCACGCACGAGTTCGGCGCGGAGCGATTGACTGAAACCTTCTAAGGCGAATTTGCTCGCACAATACTCCGAGCAACCAGGCACGCCGCGATGCCCAAGCACGCTGCTTACATTGACGATGATTGGCTTCGAGCCCTGACGAAGCGCCGGGAGTGCGCGACGCGTCAGCTCGACCGCGGCAAAGAAGTTGACCTCCATCACCTGCCGCAAACGTTCTGGCGCCGCCTCGGAGAACTTTCCCATCGCTCCAATGCCGGCGTTGTTGACGAGCAGATCGAGCCCGCCAAACTTCTCGACTGCAAGCGCTACCGCCGCTTGGCGGCATGCAGGGTCTGCGACATCCCCAGTCAAAGGCACAATCGCGCCCGGTGCGTCATGGACCTGCGCGGCAAGGTCCAGCAATCGCCGCTCGCGGCGTGCAACCACCACCAAGCGTGCCCCCCGGCGTGCCAACTCGATGGCCAACGCATAGCCGATGCCGCTCGATGCCCCGGTCAGAATACCACGGAGTCCGTCAATTCGCCGTCGTGCCATGACCGTCAATATAGCGGTCCCGTACGATAGACAAACCGCAGATTTTATTTCTGCACACCGGCGCCATTGGAAAGATGCGGCGCACGAGCCTCGGCCTGCTCATGAAAGACCGCCGCCGAACCGCTACCGTTGCTGTTGGGGGCACCGTGGGGCCGAATCTGGGCATCAACACCGCGAAAGTGCCCCATCGCTCGCTGCGGAACTCGGCAGTGCACGATCACCCGGCTGTCGGTATAGCGTTTGGAAAGCACTTCGCCATGACTTGCCAACATCGCCAACAGACGGCCGTTCTCGACACCGGTCTCGACATCCAGATCCAAAAAGTTGTGGCTCAAGGCTTGGCTTACCGTATGAGAGAGCCGCTCGACACCTTCCCCCGTATAAGCGCTGATCGCCACGGCGTGCGGATAACGATTGCGAATGGCCGCGAGCTGGCCACGGTCGGTCTGGTCAACCTTATTGAGAACCAACAGAGCGTCTTTCTCATTGATTCCGAGTTCTTCGAGCACCTGATACACGACGGCAATCTGTTCGAGCGCCGCCGGATTGCTCGCATCGGCGACGTGCAGCAGCAGATCCGCCTGCCGAGCTTCCTCGAGCGTGGCCTTGAAGCTCGCAATCAAATGGTGCGGCAAATCGCGAATGAACCCTACGGTATCGCTCAATAACACGGGCCCCCAGCCCGGTAGTTGCCAACGTCTGGTACGCGTGTCCAGCGTGGCAAAGAGCCGGTTCTCTGCCAACACGTCCGCCCCGGTTAGCCGATTCAACAGCGTACTCTTGCCAGCGTTGGTATAGCCCACAAGAGAGACCGTCATGCGCTCGCTACGCGCGGCAACTTCGCGCTCTTTGCGCTGCTCGATGGCCCGCAACTCGGCCCGCAACTCGCTAATGCGTTTTTCCACGAGCCGGCGGTCGACTTCCAATTGCTTTTCACCGGGACCGCGCATGCCGATGCCCATCTTGAGCCGCGACAAGTGAGTCCACATCCGCTTGAGCCGGGGAAGTGAATACTGAAGTTGCGCAAGCTCGACCGCCAAGCGGGCCTGATAGGTTTGAGCTCGGCTAGCAAAAATATCCAGAATCAATTCGCTACGGTCGAGCACCTTGACACCGGTGGCTTCCTCCAAGTTGCGCGTCTGAGCCGGCGAAAGGTCGTTATCGAAAATTACCACGTCCGCGTCGGTTGCGGCGACCAACTCCTTCAATTCGGCAACCTTGCCTTTGCCCAGGTATGTGGTGATATCGGGAGTCTGCCGGCGTTGGGTCAAATGGCCCACGACATGCGAGCCGGCCGAAGTTGCCAATCCATCGAGCTCCTCCAGCGGGGCATCGTGGACCGGCTGATCACCGAGCAGTACGCCCACCAGAATGGCCGCCTCGCTCGCAACGCTCTCGATTCGATTTTTTTCTGTCACAGGCAGTTTGCTTCCACAAGGTTGAATTTACCCATGATGGCCATCCCATCCATGAGATCGTTGAATTAGGTCAACCGTGAGCCAAGAAGTATTCATGACTCACAGACGATGACCGTCACATCTTTCCCTATCTTATTCTACTCATGGCATCCATGTTTGTTCGCCTTTTTGGAGCGATTTAGCGATTCGCGTCTCTCTTCGAGGAGAAACGGCCCTTCGGGTGGCAAACGGTTGGACACGCACCGCGAGGCACAGGTTCAGGCGCGGGGCGACGAGCCCTCCTCGCCAGCAAAGAGTTGGCAGTAGCTATCATAACGCCGCAAGTCGAGCCAGCCGTCGGCCACGGCATTCTTGACCGCACAGCTCGCCTCGTGCGTATGCGTACAGTTTGGATACCGGCAATGGTTGATATAAGGCCGAAGATCACGGAAGAACGCGGCCACCTCGGCGGGAACAACATCCCATAACTGGAACTGTCGAATTCCCGGAGTATCGAAGACATAGCCTCCGCTGGCTAAGGGCAGCATTCGGGCGGTGGTGGTCGTGTGACGTCCTTTTTGATTGTCTGCGCTGATCGCCGCGGTGCGTAACGCGAGTTGCGGATCGACCGCGTTCAAGAGCGAAGACTTCCCGACACCGCTTTGCCCGGCGACAACACTGGCGCCGTCAGCCAACTCGGCCCGCAACCGCTCGATGCCGAACCCCGTCGCGGCCGAAAGCAGCAGCACCCGATAGCCCATCTGGCAATAGGTTCCCACAAGCGGCATCAAGGATGCCGGATCGACCAGATCGATCTTGTTGATACAGATCAGCGGACGCAGCCCTTCCTTGTGAGCGCTGATCAAAAAGCGATCGATCAGATTCGGTTTGAGATAGGGTTCCGCAGCGCTGGCCACAATCAAAAGCTGATCGGCATTCGTAACCAGGATATGCTGTCGTCCTCGCACCGTACGGCAGAGCACCGATTTGCGAGGCTCGACTCGCTCGATGATTCCCTCGTCGGCGCCGACCGGCCGAAACATCACAAAATCGCCGGCCGCTACGACATGGCGTTCATCGGTGGACATGGTCTTAAGCAAGCGCCGCGTAGCGCATTGCCGAATCACGCCGGCAGAATCCTGCACGGTGCTCAGCAAACCTTGAACGGCGAGCACGAGCCCGAGTTGTACCAACTCGGGATCAACGTCGAGCTGCAACGCGCCATCCACATCGGTGGCTTCGACGAGCACCGTGCGGCGGCGAGTAAGCTCGCTCTTACCGATACGTTCGGCCTTTTCGATCTTGTCGTCGGCCGTAGGATCCGCCGCCTGAAATTGGCGAGTCCATTGGTCAGATCGCGCTCGCTCGGCACGATTCTTACGAAACTGTGCGCGGATCTTGTGCTTCTTCTTAGCCGCCATGCAGCACAATCGCTCGTCGAGCACAAAAAAGAGAAGGTTGCTTCACACGGTACTCCCCGAAACTCCCCATCCCCTGCTCTCTGTACCTAAACCCGCTCCGGATTTAAACAGGACGATTGGGGTCTTTGATCTGGCCTTCGCCATCGTCGAGAATGTCGTATCGTCCGCCGCCCAGCCGCTTGGAATCCTTGGGCGTGTCAGACGATTTTCCGGTGCGAAACGCAAGCCCGGCCCGTTCCAACAGCGACTGCTTCATGACATTCTGCGTATCGTCATCCAGTGGCGGTGGCCCCGTCGCTCCATTGTCGAACGGAGAATACTGCACCTCGTAGCGGTGCTTCGCGATGGCAACCTCATCGCCGGGATCGAGTCGCTTTTCAGAAACCCGCACCCCATTGACTTTGATACCGTTGCGACTTTGCTGATCCTTGACGTACCAGTATCCGCCATTGAGGTAGAGCTGGCAGTGATGTGCGGATACATTGGAAAATCGCAACACGATATCGCAACTTTCACGGCGCCCTACAAGCAGGTTTTGCTTGAATAGGGGGATAGGATCGCCTCCTCCGACGGGAATCAATTCGCCGTACATGTCCGTCCGTCTTTAGCTTGTGACACCTAGACAACTCGTATAGTCGACCTGCGAACATACGTCGACCTGCGAACACTCCCTGCCCGCAAGTCGAAACATTATCTTTGAGTCTACGAAGCGGCCGCGACGAGGTCAACCATTTTCCGGCATTAAACCATAACAATATAAGGATTTGTGGCCATCCGAGCGGTTGTGCCGCGAGCCTGTTCACGAGGTTTCTGCAATGTCCCAGGCGTCGGCTATCCCTGAACGTTTCGACTGGCGAGCCGCCGGCCTGCGCTACTTCAGCTATAACCGGCAACTCCGGCTGCAGTATGGCGGTCGGGTGCAAAAAGTTAGTATCGACGCTCGCTTCACCTGCCCCAACGTGGACGGAACCGTCGCGATCGGGGGCTGCACCTTTTGCGACAACCGCAGCTTCAGCCCCAGCCGCCGAATTACGCGGCGCGAAATTGCCGACCAGATCGAAACCGGCATTCGACAACTGCGTTTGCGCTACCACAAGGTCGACAAATTCATCGCCTATTTCCAACCGGCAACGAACACCTATGCCCCGGTCGACCGGTTGCGTGAAGTCTACGAAGAGGCCCTGGCGCATCCGGCGATTGTGGGGCTGGCGATCGGCACACGTCCGGATTGCGTACCCGACGACGTGCTCGGCCTGCTCGATGAAATCGGGCGGCGCACCCATCTTTCGGTCGAATATGGCATGCAGACCATGCACGACCATTCGCTCGATTGGATGAACCGTGGCCACCACCACGACGCCACGCTCGATGCTGTGGAGCGCAGCCGGGGCCGTTCGTTCGAAATCTGTGCGCACATTATGCTGGGGCTTCCCGGCGAGTCGCATGCCGATATGCTGGCCACGGCGCGCGAAGTCGCCCGGCTACAATTCGACGCCGTGAAAATCCACAACTTGTATGCCGTCAAGAAAACGCCCTTGGCCGATCAGCTCACTCGCGGTGAAGTCACGCTCATGGAACGCGATGAATACCTGGCAACTTTGATCGAGTTCCTTGAACTGCTGCCGCCGACCATGATGATCGAACGCATCAGCGGCGACGCACCGCCAGATTATTTTCTAGGACCCACGTGGTGCCTGGATAAGGCGGCCGTGCGTATGGCGTTCGAAGCCGAACTTGAACGACGTCAAACCTATCAAGGAAGGTTATACCCTCCGACAACCTCGATACCGGCCGCTTGAATGTCCCAACCTCTCGCTTTTTTGAACGGTCAATTGATACCCGCCTCGCAGGCCATGCTGCCCGTCTACGACGGAGGCTTTGTCCAAGGCACGACCGTCGCCGAACAGTTGCGCACGTTCGGCGGCAAACTGTTCCGGCTTGAAGATCACGTCGACCGGCTATTCCACTCTCTTTCGGTCGTGGGCATCGATCTCGAGATAACACGGGCCGGATTCATCGAAACGGCCGAAACGCTGGTCCGCCATAACTATCCGATGCTGGCGGCGGGCGACGATCTCGGATTGGCGATGTTTGTCACGCCGGGACCTTACCCTGCCATGGTCCGGCAGTCGGGCGAGGCCACCGTCTGCTTGCATTCCTTTCCCTTGCAATTTGGCCACTGGGCTGCGAAGTACGCTACCGGCGAGAGGCTTGCCACGACGGATGTGCGTCAGGTGCCCGAGGACTGCTGGCCTCCAGACCTGAAATGCCGCAGCCGCATGCACTACTATCTGGCCGACCGCGCCGCGCGCCGCATCCATCCTGGCAGTCGTGCCATCATGCTCGACCACGAGGGCTTCGTCGTCGAGGCAACCACGGCAAACATCGTACTTTTTCGCCACGCCGAGGGGCTCGTGTTACCCCCCGCGGAAAAAGTCTTGCCCGGCATTAGCCAGGCCGAGCTGCTGTCGATCGCGGCCGAGCAGGAAATCCCCTTTGTTCATCGCGACCTTCGCCTCGCGGACGTCCTCGGCGCGGACGAAGTCTTTCTGACCAGCACCTCACCGTGCATCCTGCCGGTTACTCACTGCAACGGGCAACCGATCGCAACCGGCCGTCCCGGGCTCACCTTTGCGGCATGCATCGCGGCTTGGAGCCAGCAGGTGGGGGTGGACATCGTCGCGCAAGCCCAGCAATTCGCTAGCCGCTAGCATTTCGCGTGCGAACCTTTCGCCTGCAAATCGTTCCTTTGGGAATCTCGTCTTGCAGGAATCGAGGCGATCGTGAATGATCCCGCCCCGCTGAAATCTCTCACCCGTGGACACGACGAGCGTGTTGTCCGACAGTTGTCTTCCGGTTCCCGCGGCGGAAACATCGCGCCGCACGCCTACGTTTTTCTATGGCTGGATCATGGTGCCGCTGTCGATGGCGGCATTGATAGCCAGTTCACCCGGTCAAACCTTTGGCGTTTCGATTTTCAACGAATCGATGCGGCTGTCGCTCGACCTAAGCTACGGTGAGCTCACGGCTGCCTACATGCTTGGCACGCTGATCGGTGCGCTGCCAATCACCTATGTCGGTCAACTCATGGATCGACACGGCATTCGCCTGACGACGCTCGTCACGCTCACGTTATTCTGCCTGGCGTGCCTGGTGACGGCGTTTGCGCAGGGGTGGGTTACCCTGGCCATTTCATTCACGCTGCTGCGCATGCTCGGTCCGGGCGCGCTCGGCTTTACGAGCGGCAACACCTTGCCATACTGGTTTGAGCGGCGTTTGGGCATGGTCGAAGGTATCCGCCTGTTCGGCATGGCAGCCGCCATGCTGTTCATTCCTGCAATTAACGCTTCGCTACTGAATTCGTTTGGCTGGCGTGGGAGCTATGCGCTGCTCGGAATTGTCATCTGGTGCGTCACGTTTCCACTGTTCTGGTTCACCTATCGCGACCGCCCCGAAGAGGTCGGCCAGCGTCTGGACGGCGACACCACCGAGGCTCACGATCTGCTGCCGGCCGACTTCTGGTGGGGGCTGACGTTCGAACAGGCGACGCGTACCTTTTCGTTCTGGGTGGTAACGATCGGCAGCGCCTGCTTCTCGCTCATCCACACCGCGATTTTTTTCTGCGTGGTTCCCATCTTCCAGGAGCATGGCCTGACCGGCCACGATGCCGCCGTGGCGCTAACCGCGTTTGCCGGCAGCCTGGCAGTCATGCAACTCATTGGCGGCACGCTGGCGGACCACTTGCCTTCACGGTTTCTACTCGCCGTGGGCTTGTTCGGAATGGCGACCGGCGTGTTCCTGGTCAATGGCGCCTCGTCGGCCCGAATGGCCACGCTCGCCACCGGTTTGCTCGGGGCGTCACAGGGGATTTTCTTTGGCGCCGCACAACCGCTCTGGGCACGCTACTTCGGCCGGAGACATCTGGGCAAAATTCGCGGCATCTTAGCGACCATCAATGTCGCCTCATCGAGCCTCGGGCCATTGGTTGCCGGCGTAACGCACGACGTCACCGGCGAGTTCAGCCTCTCGCTGCTGGCGTTTGCCGTAATTCCCGTGCCGGTAGCGATTCTTTCGTTGTGGGCAACCGCGCCGAAGCGGGAAACGGATGCACCGCTCGCCGCTCGACCGCTGCTCGAAAGCGCCGTGAAGTCGCGGGCCGCGTAGCCCCTATCTGGCGTTCATATCGAGCGCCTCTTGGATCGGCCCCAGATAGACGTTCCGAAATATCTGAAAAATCAGAAAGACGATAATCAAGGCCACCAACGAGAAGACGAGAAATCCCAAGACGGCCGAGACGACCTTCAGGGCGCTACGAGCCTCTTCCTGATAGAGATTCGACATATTGCCCATCGTCTCGGCAAGCGTTCCGCTATGCTCGCCGACTTCAACCGCGCTCAGAAGCGTGGCGGGAAACGCGCCCGTTTGCGCCAGCGATTCATATACCGCATCGCCAGCGCCAATGGTTCGCATGACACGCTCGGTATGCTGCGTGTACAGCACGTTTCGAGTACTGGCAAGCGACAGGGCAAGCGCCTTGCGCGTATCCATACCCGTATTCAAAGTAACGTGCATGGCCCAAGTCAATCGCGCCAGCGAGAAGGTTTCCAAGGCGCCGCCAAGCTTGGGAACTCGCATCAAGGCGCGTTGGATGGGCGCAGCCCAAAGCGTGCCGCGCACCGTTGCGCGGTACAGCGCAAAGAAGACCGCGGCGATCGCCGCCAGAAACGTCAAATAAGTGATTAAGCCACTGGTCCCTTTGAGCCCAAAACCCAACGGGTCGCGATTGGAATTGGCAAGTTGAGGAACCGCCCCCATCACGAAAATCAGAAGCCCGACAACGCTCAACGCAAATACCAACTGAAACACCGGCCAGGTGATCGCGCTCAGAAAGTTGCGCCGTACTTGTACCTGATGCTCGTAGTTGTCCGCTAACTGGCGAAAGACTTCTGGCAACTGGCCCGCTTCTTCTCCAATCCGCACCAACTCACGAAATAGCTCAGGAAAGTACCGGCCCGTCGCGTCCAAGGCCTCGCTCACCGAATCTCCTCGGTCGACGGCCTCGCTGATCGAGCCCAGGACGCGTCGAGCATTTCCACGGGCATTCTTGGCTTCCCGAGCCCAAACATTCCGAACATCCACGCCGGCGGTCAACGCGGTTCCCAGACGGCGGCACAGCGAGGCGAGTTCCTTGAGCGCAATTCGTGGTTCCCCGAACATCCTCAGGCCTCCCCAAGCCCTGCCTACGTTTCTCAAGCCTTGCCGACCTGTATCATACTGCCTCCGGTTCGCTCCTGCCGCACGACACGCTGCCGAAAAGCAACTAGCCCGAAGCACTGGCGAAGGACATTTATGTCGCCTCGCACATTGCTTCGGGCTAGCAGACGCGATTGGTGGTTAAAGGTCGGCCACCGAGGAGTGGCTGCATAAGGCTACTGGCAACATGGAGCCGCCATCGGCGCCGAAATCACGGGCGAGCCGACGGTGGTCATGCCTGCGCAAGGATCGCAGCATTGGACCGGTTGCGGACAACAAGGCAGCGGCTGGGCAGCGGCGGCCGGTTGGCGATTGCCAAACAGCAGGCTGCCAGGGCGCCAACCCGTGCCGCAACTGTTGTTGTGGAAGCAGCCGGTGGTACCGACTGTCAACAACGCCAGAGCAATCAGGAGGGCTAATCTGTACATGGTTCTCTCCGGGCAGGAAAGTAATGGAGGGATCTTACTTCGCGCGCGCCACGGCGCACAAAGGGCGGGGTCGCCTGCCATTCCCTTGCCTCGAGAACGACGGGCTGCGCAACCATAGCTCACGCCCGGCGAATTGCAAACGCTTCGCGAAGCGTTGCACGGCGAGACCGAGTGCTCGGGGGACAAGACTGCGGAAGAAACCGGTTGTAGCGGCTAGCAAAAGAAACGGGAGACAACCGCCCAGCAAGGCAAGTCGCTACCAACACCAGGGCCATCAGCGCGGCGCCGCGGGCAATCGTGCCCCACTTGTGGCGTGACCTGTCGATCGGCGAATCGCGTGCAGACCACCGCCCAGGCGCCCCCCCCGCTCGAAACCAAGCGAAAAACTCCGGCGGGCATCTGTCAATTTAATGTGATTTAGAAGATACCGGCGCCAAAGCCGTCCTGCGTAATGTCGCGCTGTTGCGCCGTCGTCGGCGGGGTGTGCGGCCCCGCGTTTCTCGACTGCTGCACATTTGGCAGCTTGTGAGGACTGCGCGGCTGGGGCTCGGCCGGCTGGACGTGCGTGGTTCGCTTGGCGGCCAGCTCGCGAGGACGTTCCACCGGCGCCGGAATGTCGAGCTCGTGATCGTAGTCCTCGTAGCTGGGCTTGTAGCCCGGGAGCTTTGAACGCTCGACCTCGGCACGATATTCGCGAATCACACGTTCCTGAATCATCTCCCGGCAAGCGGAATTGATCGGATGCGCGATGTCGGCGTAGAGCTTCGCCCGTCCATCTTCGTCTTTGACGTAACGGTCCTCATTGAGCCGCCCGCCGCACTGGTTGCAATGAGCGGCACGAAGATGGTTCTTGCAGCCACAGTTGGGGCAATGCGCCGTGAGCTTACGGCTGGGCATCGCGACAAACGGCCCGTTCGAGCCGTCAATAATTTTCAGGTCGCGAATGACAAAGCTGCTGTCGAAGGTGATCGAACAGAATGCCTGCAGCCGCTCGCTGGCCTCTTCCATGAGCTTGATGCGGACCTCAGTGATTTCCACGGCCGTTCTCCTTACGAACTGGCGTTAATTGCATGTTCGGCAGACATAGACGCAACCTATGCCCCGCGAATGCAATCGTCCGGCGACTCGGCGGGCGTGCCGAGCGTGACGGCAAATGCCAAAGTAACTCGTTCCGCTGCCACTCATTTGTGCTGTCAGGCAGCCCTGAGCGGCAAACTCTCGCCGTACCCGCTCAATCCAAGGACTGAGACGGTCTGCAGCGGCTTCCAATTGATTGTGAACCAGATGCGTCAGCCCTCGCTGATCGCCTCGTTCGAGCGCCGCGATCAGCGGCTCGACTCTGCGCGGCTCGGCGGGCACGCGAGCATTCTGATAGACGGCCGCAGTCGCCAGCCCAACAGGCGGGCGCACGACAACGAAGTGCATTGCCGGCAGGCTCGCGAGCGGCTCGATCCGCTCGCCGCGCCCGCGACAGACCGCCGCTCCGCCATATATAAAGAAAGGAACATCGCTGCCCAACTCCGCGGCAACCTCAGAGAGTTGCGTTCGGGACCAACCGAGTCGCCAGAGTTCGTTGGCCGCCAAGAGCGCGGCGGCCGCATCGCTCGACCCGCCTCCTAGGCCGGCTAGCGAAGGAATACGCTTGAGCAGAGATAAAGAGATGCCACAATCGACGCCGGCCCGCTCTCGCAAAAGCGTCACGGCCCGATAGGCAAGGTTCTTCTCGGCCGGTGGCAACTCCCCGAATAATTCAGCGCCCACGGACACCGTCGAGCCATGAGCTTCGGGCGCAGCCCAGCGACAAGCCAACTCGATGCGCCCGGACTCCAGTGGTTGCGCGGAGAGAGAGTCGAACAGGTCGATCGGCACCATGAGTGTTTCGATCTCATGGAACCCATCGGCGCGACGAGCCAACAGCTCAAAGAACAAATTCAGTTTCGCTGGCGTACGAACAACCACGCTCGTCGCTAGCCGGTGTACGTACATGACAAGCGTTCCCTGCTTGCGTGACGCTGACCGAAATCAATCGTCAATTCGATCGATCATCTGTTACATACCGCCTACTCGTCGGGTTGACACCGTGCCCCGCTGAACCAGGCCTGATAAACCGAGTCGAATTGTAACGAACCCGAACAACCGGTCAATCGAGAATTGGGCTTTTTCTGTCCGCTATCATGTGGGGCAAGCACTCGTGCTGTGCCCCGCCACCCCCGGAAGAGTTTGTGGAGCGTCCCTCCGATTCATTCGGGCGACGTGCAACATGCCCCCAACGCGCAAGCCGTGTTGCAAAAACAAATAAGTGAGTACTTCTCTAAAGACGAAACCCCGAATCCCTGAACGTTGACAGATGCCTAGCAGGCTTGCTAGCCATCAAGGTCATCGTCGTCCTCATTAGACAGTTGTTCCTCGGCGTTGCGTTTGCCAAAGCACCAGAAAAGTGCCGGGTGGACGAAAAAATCGAGTAGCGTCGAGCTGATAAGGCCGCCCAGGATTACAGTCGCCACCGGATAGAGGAGCTCCTTGCCTGGCTCCCCCGCGGCAAGCACGAGCGGAATCAACGCGATGCCCGCAGTCAGTGCTGTCATCAACATGGGCGCAAGCCGTTCCTTGCCCGCCCGTTCGATCATTTCGGGCGTGAAGCCCTCCCCTTCATAGCGCACCAGGTGTAAATAGTGAGCGATCAGCAGAATACCATTGCGCGAGGCGATTCCCGCCAGGGAGATAAAGCCAACCATGCTTGCCACGGTCAGCGACTGCCCCGTAGCGACCAGCGCCCCCACGGCTCCGATGGCAGCCATCGGAAGCGCCGCGAGCACTTGCAGCGAGAGGTTCACCGAGCGGAACAGCGTGTACAACGCCAGGAACATGCAGGCCAAGGAAACAAGGCTCAGCAGTCCGATCATACGCGTGGCATCCTGCTGACTCTCGAACTGTCCGCTAAACTCGACAAAGTAGCCTATCGGTAGCTTGGCTTGAATGGGCGCCACGCGCTGTTGGATGTCGCTGACGACACTAGCCAGATCGCGCCCCGCCGTGTTGCACTGCACAATGACTCTGCGGCGCACATCCTCACGATTGATCGTGTTGGGACCGGTGGCCTCTACCACGTTGGCCACGTCACTAAGCGGAATCTGGCCGCCAGCGGGGAGTTCGAGAGTGAGCCGCCGCAGTTGCTGCAGATCCTCGCGAAATGGATCGTCCAGCCGCACCAGCAGGTCGAACTTTTGCTGCCCGAGCACGACCTCGGAGACAACGTCTCCGTTCATCGCGGTTTGCACAACCTCATTCACGTCCTTGGAATTCAGGCCGTAGGTCGCCAGCCTGTGGCGATCCAGTTCAACGCGCAACTGCGGGATCTCGATCTGCTGCTCGACCAACAGGTCTTTGACGCCGGGGACACCCTGCATTGCCGCTTTCATCTCATTGGCCGTCGTACGCAATACGTTCAGATCGTCGCCATAGAGCTTGATGCCAATCTGGGCTTTGACGCCAGAAAGCATATGCGAAATCAAGTGCTGGAGGGGTTGCTCGGCGGCAATCACCACCCCGGGCACCTGGGTCAATTCTTCGCGAATGTCTTCCAAAACTTGCTCGCGCGAACGGCCCGAGGAAGGATCAAAGCTGACAATGATTTCCGAGACATTCACCCCCTCGGCATGCTCGTCCAATTCGGCCCTTCCCGTCCGGCGGCCGAACGCCGTGACCCCCTGGATGTTCTTCAACCGCTTGTCCACCATCGCGGCAATCCGGTCGGACGTGTCGAGCGAGGTGCCTGGCGGCAGCAACACGTTGACCTGCACGGAACCTTCATTGAAGGGCGGCAGGAAGTCGCGTCCCAACTGCGTCACCACGAAGCAACTAACCGCGACCGCCCCCACGACCGCCCCCAGAATCGGCCAGGGGTGCCGGACGCTGAACCGAATCGCAACGCCGGCCATGTTCTTGAGGCATCGGAGCAGCAGACCGTCCTTATCGTGAGCCATGAACCGCGCATTGGGCAACAACCAATAGGACAAGACCGGAGTCACCGTGAGTGAAACGAGAAGCGATGCCACGATCGACACGATGTAAGCCACTCCCAACGGAGTGAACAGCCGGCCTTCGATACCCCCCAAGGCAAACAGCGGAATGAAAACCAACACCACCAAAATCGTGCTGAAAACGATCGAGTTGCGAACTTCGCTGCTCGCTTCGTACACCACTCGCAGGGCTGGCTTGGGCTCCGCGCGTTGCTTGTTCTCGCGCAGTCGGCGAAAAATATTCTCCACGTCGACAATCGCGTCATCCACCAACTCGCCAATGGCTACGGCCAGCCCTCCCAACGTCATCGTGTTGATGGACATGTTGCACCATTTGAACACGATGCCAGTCACCAGGATCGATAGCGGAATGGCTGTGAGCGTAATGAACGTAGTCCGAAAGTTCAGTAGGAATAGAAACAGCACGATGACGACCAGGATGCCGCCGTCGCGCAGCGCCTCGATAACGTTGCGAATCCCTAGCTCGATGAATCCCTTCTGCTGATAGACCTCGGGATTGATTCGAATGTCCGCGGGCAGCGAAGGCCGCAAGTCTTCGAGCGCCGCAATCACGTTGTCGGTCAATCGTCGCGTGTCAGTTCCCGGCTGTTTAGAGACGGTCAGGATGACGGCGGGTTCGCCGTTCACAGCCGCTTCGCCGCGCTTAACCTGGGGAGCTTCGACGATCCGCGCCACATGACGCAGGAGAACCGGTCGATCGGCGTTCGCCCGCACTACGACATCCTGCAACTCCCCGCTGGACTGAATGCGGCCGATGGATCGGACCAGGAACTCGTTGCCACCCCGGCTGAGATAGCCGCCAGTTGCGTTCGAATTGCTTTCGGCGACCGCCAGCTTGACCTCGGCGAGCGTGACACCATAGGTGCGCAAGTTGTCGGGATTGACGAGCACCTGGAACTGCTTTCGGCCGCCGCCCATCGTGATGACCTGCGCGACGCCAGGAATCGTGAGCAACCGTTGACGGACGACCCAGTCTGCCAACGTGCGAACTTCCATCGGCGGCGTTTTGCCGCCTTCGCTCCACATCCCGATGTGCATGATCTGCCCCATCACCGAGGAGATCGGACCAAGCTGTGGCTTGCTCCCTGCCGGCAACCGATCGGCCGCGAGCGCCAGCTTTTCAGTCACGATCTGGCGGTCCACATAGATGTTCGTCCCCCACTCAAACTCGACGTAAATTACGGACAACCCAACCCCCGAGGAGCTGCGAACCGCTTGGACTCCGGTCGCTCCGTTGAGCACCGATTCCAACGGAAACGTGATCAGAGTCTCGACTTCTTCCGGAGCCAAGCCAGGGGCCTCGGTCAGAATCGTGACTCGTGGACGATCCAAATCCGGAAAGATGTCCACCGGCAGATGATACAGAACGTACCCCCCGTATCCGGTGACCACGAGCGCCAGGGCGATCGTCACCAGTCGATAGCGGAGCGAACATCGAATGATTGCATTGAGCATAAGAGGGGCGCAACTTGATACGTTTAGTGGTTGTGTCCGGCGTGCGGATCGAGGCCTCCGCGCGCCTTGTTCTTCAAAGCCGTTTGCAATTGAAAAGCCCCCGACTTCGCCAATACGTCTCCGGGAAAAACGGAACCATCATTCGCGACAACAGCCCACAGTTGGTCTTGATACTCGACGTGTACTGGCCGGCGGTCGAAGTGATCGCCATTCGCCTGGAATACGAACGACTCCGTTCCTTCCTGAGCAATAGCCCCGATGGGCAGCACGATTCGGTCTTTCCAGACCTCCGTGGGAACCCGAACTTGCACGCGTTGTCCCGGCTTGAATTTCCAATCGAGAAACTTACGGCCGTCGGCCGATTGCCGATCACGTAAAACGCGATTCGTCAACGGCACATAGAACCGAAAGGCGCGTGCGTCGGGATCAACCTTGTTGGCCATGTACAAGATGGACAATCCGGCAATGACGTCACCAGGCTGTTCCGAACGGTCGTCGACCAAGGCCGAGACGTTCCACCCCTCGGAAACGGCCCTGTTTATCGCCTGCACATCTCGCTCAAACGCGCGCCCTTCGATGAACAATTCATGGTGGTCGGCCAGCACGAACAACACGTCACCAGCGTTCACATGCTGACCTTGCGCGACCCGCAACTCTTGAACCTGCAACACCTCGGGAGTGCCTTCCGGCCGATCATTCGGCGGTGCCGTAGGCGCCGCGACCGTCATCTTGGGGAGCAGCTTGCGGGTTTTTAAAATTTCGGACACTTGCTCCTCCGACAGGCCATGCAACACGAGAGTCTGTATCTGAGCGCGCAAGATCGCTTCGCCTTTTTGCCGTTCGTAATCCAGCTCGATCAGAGTTTTGCCCGCGATGACGCCTTCTCGCGTGAGCCCCTCGATACGTGCTATCTCACGCCTGGTCACCTCGAGCGACTCGGCGGTTCGCAACAAATCACCCTGAGCCTGCACCAGTTCCTCGTGCGTGACCCACATTTCCAGCAGCAACTGCCCGGGCTCCACGGTTTCTCCCTGAACGGCAGCGATCTGAGTAATGACCCCGGTCATCGGAGCGGTCACCTCGATAATGGTCCGCCCCGGCCGTTCGGTAATGATGCCGGGCACGGTGATCGTTTTTTCAAAGGGTTGCAGCTCGATCGTGACGAGTTGCAGCCCGATGTTGTTTCGGGCTTGCGGACTCAGCTCCAACGTGTTGCCCTCGACATGTCTCGCATGGCTGTGATCGTGGCCGGATTCATGGCGGTGCCCGCCGTCCCGATGAGCAGGTCGAGGCGTTGCCTTGGCCCCCGTAATCGCGGTGGCAGATCGATCTCTGGAGACGTACAGGGCGCCGAGGCCGATCACGACACCAATCAGGAGCACCAGCGTCCACAGACTGATTTTCAAGAACCTGAAACTCATGACTCACTCCAACGAAAATGCCGCACCGCGAAATGTGCGCGCGACCGAAACCCGCGACAACGTATACAAGAACGAATGACGAATCCCCGTTGGAACGGCGCGACAAATCACGACCCAACGGCAATTCACGGCCAAATTCTTTGACGATAAGGCGTTACGGCCGAATTACCCCGCCCATCGAAAACCGAGTTCACTCGGTAATAGCGCGGGCGAAACACGCAATCAGATCAAGAGGATCTGATGAAGAAGATGCAAACGCGTCGGAGGCGAAGCACGATGCGAATCCGTCTTCGCAACGACCGCCCATTGCTGGGAAGGCCCCCACTCGCCGACGACAACCGCATCGCAAAATGCCAAGGCCACGTCTCGCTCCATTGAGGGAAACGCGTCGCTGCGTACAAAAACGCAACTGCCTTCGCTACACGGCTCCGCCGGAAACTCCGGGGTGCCTGTCGCGCCAGCATGCTCGCGATCGAGGCGATGCCCATCGAGGTTCTGCGCGTCGAGCACGCCGTGACCACACCTGTGCGTCTGACAGCAACTCGCCACCGCTTCGCCATCGGCGGCATGCGCATGATGAGCGCAGCAACCAACCAAGGAATGGCCGATCACGGTCAGCGTGAGCATCAGAGTGACAGCGCGATTCATACTCGTACGTCAAAAGAGGCTAACAGAGAATGTCGTAAACCACCTTCTCTAATCATGCGGTGATACCAGCCGCGGGTCAACGCGAACTGTGAAACTATGAAGGTTTTAGCGACCGCCACGCGCCAAGTTGAGGGATTATTACCGTGCCAGCGATCCCGGACACACCGCTGAGCCGGAAGCCCACACGGGGAGAGTACGGCCGCCCAGGCCTCTCCGCCCTGGGCTAAGTTCTACGAAGCCGTTCCAGGAACGTTACGACGGATGCCGGCCGATCATAGCTGCGGCGAGTTGGAGCGAGATTACCCCAGGATACGACGCGCAATGATCTACGGCGACGCCCCTCCCCTCGCTGAACTCCTAACCGTGCTGCAGGAGATCGAAGATCGCGTCCATGCCGCGTAGACAGAACCGTTCTCGCCTCGACCTCCATCGACTATGATGGCATCTGGTTTGTCGTCCCTTGCGCGGTGAGCCGTACAACTTGAAATGACGCGCGAGCGTCAAGACGCTGCTTCAGGGAAGACCGCCAAACTCTCTGTACAGAAGTAGTGCCTTGCAGCCGCGCCCCCGATCGGGGGCGTCGGCCTGGGCACCGTTCTGTACGCCCCTTGG